>NZ_JAZARE010000002.1:0-658198 GCF_036231905.1 Ideonella sp. BN130291
CGTTGCCCGCTCGTTGCGTGGCCCGCCACGCGGCCTCGCGGGCGCCTTGCCTGGCACCCCAACTCGCCCCGGCGCGGGCCCTTCCCTCTGCCGCCCAGACTCCTACGAAGCCGGCCTGGCGCCGAACAGCGCCCGGCGCCGGGCCAGGCTGTCAGCCGGCCACATGAGCTTGCTGTCGTAGTACTCGGGCACCGCCGGGGTGCCTGGGGGCAGCACCACCCAAGGCTGCTTGCTCATCGTGTAGATGTGGATGTCCGGCGGCAGGCGATCGGGCTGCTCCAGGGTGCCTACACGCACGAAGCGCACCTTGTCGCCGCCACCGCCGTAGTTGCTCCACAGCGCAATGCGGCAGCACGGGCAGCGCGCGATGCGCTGGCCCTTGCCGCTTTCCGAGGGCGTGTCCACCGCTTCCGGCTCGCCCGCCAACAGCAGCACGCGGTCGCTCTCGATCAGGGCGTTCAACGCGAACGCCGTGCCGGTCTCGCGCTGGCACCAGCGGCAATGGCAGCAGTGCACGAACAACGGGGCGCTGGTCATGCGGTAGCGCACCGTGCCGCAGGTGCAGCGGCCCTCGTGCACCGGCTCCGAGATCGTTGGTTCGACCATCGCCATCTCCCGCAGTCAAGACGCCGCAGCTTACTGCGCCCACCCCTTTGGGGGTGCCCCCGCCTCCCCCATCAGTGGGCCCCTCGCACACCCCTCATGGGGTTTCGAGGCGGAGCGTGGCTGCCTAGCATTCCCTCCATACCAATAAACGACTTTCGAGAGGACCGACGAGTGGACATCCTTCTGATCTCCGATCAGCCCCTGACCGTGCTCGCCCTGCGGGCCGTGCTCAGCCGGCACCAGCCCGTGGCCAACGTGGTGGACGCCACGCACATGGCCGAAGCCATGACCCTGCTCAACGGCAAGCACAGCTTCGGCCTGCTGGTGCTGGACCTGGACACCCACGGCGTGCGGGCGGTGAGCACCACCGCGCTGCTGCGCGAGATGTGGCCGCACATCCCGATGGCCCTGCTGGCTTCCAGCGAATGCGACTCCACCATCGTCCGCTCGGTGGACCTCGGCGTGAGCGGCTACGTGCTCAAGACCGCCGACACCGACACCCTGCGCCAGGCCTTCAAGCAGATGCTGGCCGGGAACGTGTACATGCCCGAGTTCTCGCTCGAGGCCTGAACAAGGAGACCGAGATGCACTTCGACGAACGCAACGAAGGGGACTACCGCATCTACGCCGGCGCGCTGGAAGCCAAGGGCGGCTATGTGGCGGCGGTGGTGGTGAGCCGGCTGCGCGGCGTGCAGAACGCCCCCCGCGAGGCCTTCCGCGATACCGCGATGTCCGGTGGCCACCGCTGGAATTCGCCCTTCGAGGCCCTGTCCTATGCGGTGAAGCAGGCGCAGGAAATCATCCGCAAGGAGCCGCAGAAGCTCGGCTGCTGAGGCCGCCGCTGCACAATGACGGCATGGTCGCCCATGCCGTCACCTTGCGCCTGGCCCGTGCCGACGACGTGCAGGCTCTGGCCGCGATGTCGCGCGACCTGATCGAGGCCGGCCTGGGCTGGCGCTATTCGCCCCAGCGCATGCACCGCCTCATGGCCGACCGCGACACCGTGGTGCTGGTGGCCTGCGACACGGCCGCGGTGCAGGGTTTTGCCGTCATGCAGTTCGGTGACCAGCGGGCGCACCTGGTGCTGCTGTGCGTGCAGCCGGGCCTGCGCCGGGCTGGCGTTGGCCGGCGCCTGCTGCACTGGCTGCTGCAGTCGGCCGACGTGGCGGGCATCGAATCCGTGCACCTGGAGCTGCGTGCCGACAACGATGCGGCACTGGCGTTCTACCGCCGCATGGCGTTCACCGAGACCGGCCAGGTGCCCGGCTACTACGGCGGCCAGATCGCCGCGCGCCGCATGGTGCGCCGGCTGCGCCAGGCGGCTTCCTCGCCCTGAGCGAAGTGTCCGCTAGCGAGACACTTCAGGGACAACCCTGAGCGTGAGACGGACAAATTCCAGAAAGCGAGACAGCTGGTAGAAACCCGGCAAACTGCCGCTTTTCCTTTGTGCCACAAGCACTTGGGCACCGCACCAAGATGTGGCACGCCCCTTGCGCTAGCGTTTGTCTCGTCGCAGCCCGATGGCCGGCGAGACACCCACAAAGGAGACAAGGTGCACAAGCTCTGGATCGCCGTCGTGCCCTGGCTGCTGGCCAGCGCATGCGCCCGCGCCGATGTGCTCGTGGGCCAGGTGGCGCCGCTGTCAGGGGTGCTGGCCAGCACCGGCAAGCAGATGGTGCTGGGCGGCAAGGTGCTGTTCGACGCGGTCAATGCCCAGGGCGGCGTGCACGGCCAGAAGATCCGCACCGTGGTGGCTGACGATGGCTACAAGGTCGACGAGACATTGCGCCTCACGCGGGAGATGGTGGCCGACCCGCAGGTGCTGGCGCTGTTCGGATTTGCCGGCACCGCCAACGTCGGCAAGCTGCTGCAGGAGAAGGTGCTGGAGCAGGCCGGTATTGCGCTGGTGGCCCCCTACACCGGCGGCGAACCGCTGCGCACGCCCTTCAACCCCTGGATCTTCCATGTGCGCGCCGGTTATGCCGACGAGGCCGAACACATGGTCAAGCAGCTCACGGCGCAAGGCATACGCCGCGTGGCAGTGCTCTACCAGAACGACGCCTTCGGCCAGGCCGGCCTGGCCGGCGTGCAGGCGGCCCTGGCCCGGCGCCAGCTCAAGGTGGCGGCTGCCGCCTCGTACGAGCGCAACACCGACGAGGTGGCAGCCGCGGTGGACAGCATCCAGAAGGCCGACGCCCAGGCGGTGATCATGGTCGCCGTGAACAAACCTGCGGCGGCCTTTGTCAAGCGCTACCGCAACGGGGGCGGCGGCCAGATCTTCAGCATCTCGGTGGTGGACCCGGCGGAACTCGTGCGCCTGGGCGGCATCGACGCCGTGCGCGGGCTGGGCATCAGCCAGGTGGTGCCCTACCCCTACCAGCCGCTGCTGCCGGCGGTGCGCGAGTTCCACCAGCTGATGAAGCAGTTCGCACCCGGCGCGGCGATCAACTACACCAACTTCGAGGAATTCCTCGGCGCCAAGGTGCTGGTGGAGGCCCTGCGCCGCGCCGGCCCCAAGCCCACACGCGCAGCCGTGATCAAGGCACTGGAATCGTTGCGCGCCTACGACCTGGGCGGCCTGACCGTGAGCTTCTCGCCCGACAACCGCATCGGCTCTCGCTTCGTCGAGGTGACCGTCATCAACTCATCCGGAAAGTTGCTGAAGTGACCGCACCCCTGCTGGCCGCACGCGGCCTCACCAAGGAATTCAAGGGCTTCACCGCGGTGAACGCGGTGGACCTGGACGTGCTGCCCGGCACCATCCATGCCCTCATCGGGCCGAATGGCGCGGGCAAGACCACCTGCTTCAACCTGCTCACCAAGTTCCTCACGCCCACCTCGGGCACCATCCAGTTCAAGGGTGAGGACATCACGCGCGAAGCGCCGGCGCAGATTGCGCGCCGCGGCATCATCCGCTCGTTCCAGATCTCGGCCGTGTTCCCCCACCTCACGGTGCTGGAGAACGTGCGCATCGGCCTGCAGCGCCAGCTGGGCACCTCCTTCCACTTCTGGCGCAGCGAACGCACGCTGCACACGCTGAACGAGCGCGCCCACGCGCTGCTGCAGGAGGTGGACCTGGCCAGCTATGCGGACACGCTGACCGTGAACCTGGCCTATGGCCGCAAGCGCGCGCTGGAGATTGCCACCACGCTGGCCATGCAGCCCGAGCTCATGCTGCTGGACGAGCCCACGCAAGGCATGGGCATGGAGGACGTGGACCGCATCCGCCAGCTGATCAAGAAGGTGTCCGCACGCTGCACCGTGCTGATGGTGGAGCACAACATGAGCGTGGTCTCCAGCATCGCCGACACCATCACCGTGCTGGCGCGCGGCGCCAAGCTCGCCGAAGGCCCGTATGCCGAGGTGTCAAAAAATCCCGCGGTGATCGAGGCCTATATGGGCAGCGCCAGCACCGAACTCGTGGGAGCGCATTGAGATGGCGGCATTCCTCGAAGTGCGTGACCTGCACGCCTGGTACGGTGAGTCACATGTGCTGCATGGCGTGAACTTCAGCGTCAACGAAGGCGAAGTGGTCACCCTGCTCGGCCGCAATGGCGCCGGCCGCACCAGCACCCTGCGCGCGATCATGGGCCTGACCGGCTCGCGCAAGGGCTCCATCCGCGTGATGGGCACCGAAACCATCGGCCTGCCCACCCACCGCATCGCACGCCTGGGCCTGGGTTATTGCCCCGAGGAGCGTGGCATCTTCTCCAGCCTGTCGGCCCACGAGAACCTGCTGCTGCCGCCCACGCTGAAACCCGGCGGCATGCCGCTGGAACAGATCCACGCGATGTTCCCCAACCTGCGCGAGCGCGCCAGCAGCCAGGGCACGCGCCTGTCCGGCGGCGAGCAGCAGATGCTGGCGGTGGCGCGCATCCTGCGCACCGGCGCCAAGCTGCTGCTGCTGGACGAGATCTCCGAGGGCCTGGCGCCGGTGATCGTGCAGAAGCTCGCCGAGATGGTGAAGACCTTGCGCCAGCAGGGCTACACCGTGGTGATGGTGGAGCAGAACTTCCGCTTCGCCGCCCCGCTGGCCGACCGCTTCCTCGTGATGGAGCACGGCGTCATCACCCAGGAGTTCACCCAGGCGCAACTGCCCGAGCGCCTGGAACAGCTGCAGAAAACACTCGGGGTCTGAACCCCTCTTTCTTACGTTCCCATAGGAGACATGATGAAACTCAAGACCATTGCCGCCGCCTCCGCCCTTGGCCTGGCGGCCCTGTCCAGCGCCCAGGCCCAGGTGTCGGGCGACGTGATCCGCATCGGCTTCATCACCGACATGTCGGGCCTGTATTCCGACATCGACGGCCCGGCCGGCGCCGAAGCGATCCGCATGGCGATTGCCGACATGGGCGGTGCCGTCAACGGCAAGAAGGTGGAGCTGATCGTGGCCGACCACCAGAACAAGGCCGACGTGGCCGGCGCCAAGGCGCGCGAGTGGTTCGACACCCAGGGTGTGGACCTGCTGATCGGCGGCACCAACTCCGGCACCAGCCTGGCAATGGCCAAGGTAGCGGCCGAGAAGAAGAAGCCCTTCATCGCCGTGGGCGCAGGCACCTCCGCGCTCACCAACGAACAGTGTTCGCCCTACACCATCCACTGGGCGTACGACACCATGGCGCTGGCCAAGGGCACGGGCGGTGCGGTGGTGCGCGCCGGCGGCAAGAGCTGGTTCTTCCTGACCGCCGACTATGCTTTTGGCCAGGCGCTGCAGAACGACACCTCCAACGTGGTCAAGGCCGCGGGCGGCAGCGTTGTCGGTGCCGTGCGCCACCCCCTGGCCGCGAGCGACTTCTCCTCCTTCCTGCTGCAGGCGCAAAGCAGCAAGGCGCAGATCCTCGGCCTGGCCAACGCCGGCGGCGACACCATCAACGCCATCAAGGCGGCCAATGAATTCGGCGTCACCAAGGGCATGAAGCTGGCGGGGCTGCTGGTCTTCATCAACGACATCCACTCCCTCGGCCTGAAGACCACGCAGGGCATGTACCTCACCGACAGCTGGTACTGGAACAAGGACGCGGAAACCCGTGCCTGGAGCCGCAAGTTCTTCGAGAAGATCAAGCGCATGCCGTCGTCGCTGCAGGCGGCCGACTACTCGGTGGCGCTGAACTACCTCAACGCCGTGAAGGCCACCGGCTCGGACGACGGCGACAAGGTGCTGGATCACCTGCGCAAGAGCAAGGTCAACGACGTGTTTGCCAAGAACGGCACCATCCGCCCCGACGGCCGCATGGTGCACGACATGTACCTCATGCAGGTGAAGACGCCGGCCGAGTCCACCGAGCCGTGGGACTACTACAAGGTGGCCGAGACCATCAAGGGCGATGCGGCCTTCACCACGAAGGCGGAGTCCAAATGCGCCGCCTGGAAGCAGTGAGCCCCCCAGCCGCGGGGTACCGCGTCTGACCCCCCGCGGGGGGTCGGGCGCGGCTTGGGGCGGCCCGGCGTTCGGGCCCGCCCCGTCTACAACCACCATCGGTTCCACATGACTGAGATCTTCGGCATCCCCATCCAGGCCTTCCTGGGCCAGCTCCTGCTGGGGCTGGTCAACGGCTCGTTCTACGCGATGCTGAGCCTCGGCCTGGCGGTGATCTTCGGCCTGCTGGGCATCGTGAACTTCGCGCACGGCGCGCTCTACATGATCGGCGCCTACGTGGCCTGGGTCAGCCTGGAGAAGTTCGGCCTCAACTACTGGGCCGCGCTGGTGCTCGCACCGCTGGTGGTGGGCGCCCTGGGCGTGGTGATCGAGCGCACCCTGCTCAAGCACTTGTACAAGCTCGATCCGCTGTACGGCCTGCTGCTCACCTTCGGCCTGGCGCTCATCGCCGAGGGCCTGTTCCGCGAGCAGTTCGGCGTGTCGGGCCAGCAGTACCCGGTGCCCGAGCTGCTGCAAGGTGCCACCAACCTGGGCTTCATGGTGCTGCCCAACTACCGCGCCTGGGTGGTGGCCGCCTCGCTGGTGATCTGCCTGGGCACCTGGTTCCTGATCGAGAAGACGCCGCTGGGCGCCACCTTGCGCGCGGGCACCGAGAACCCGGCGCTGGTGCAGGCCTTCGGCATCAACGTGCCAGTGATGGTGATGTTCACCTATGCCGGCGGCGCCGCGCTGGCCGCGCTGGCCGGCGTGCTGGCCGCGCCGGTGATCCAGATCACGCCGCTCATGGGCAGCAACCTCATCATCGTGGTGTTCGCGGTGGTGGTCATCGGCGGCATGGGCTCCATCCTCGGCGCCATCCTCACCGGCCTGGGGCTGGGTGTGATCGAAGGGTTGACCAAGGTGTTCTATCCCGAGGCATCCAACATCGTGGTATTCGTCATCATGGCCATCGTGCTGATGATCCGTCCCGCCGGCCTGTTCGGCCAGGAGCGCTGAATGAACCGCCATCAAGCCACCTGGCTGGCCGTGCTGGCCTTCCTGATCGCCGCTCCCTTCATCGGCATCTATCCCGTGTTCATGATGAAGGGGCTGGCGTTTGCGATCTTTGCCTGCGCCTTCAACCTGCTGCTGGGCTACACCGGCCTGCTGTCCTTCGGGCATGCGGCCTTCATGGGCTCGGCGGCGTATGCCACCGGCTGGCTGGTGCGCAGCGCGGGTTTCTCGCCCGAGCTGGGCATCCTGGCCGGTGTGGGGCTGGCCGCGCTGCTGGGCCTGGTGGTGGGGCTGATCGCCATCCGGCGCCAGGGCATCTACTTCGCGATGATCACACTGGCCATGGCGCAGATGGTGTACTTCGTCTGCCTGCAGGTGCCCTTCACCGGCGGCGAGGACGGCCTGCAGGGCGTGCCGCGCGGTCAGCTGTTCGGCCTGCTGCCGCTGGGCAACGACCTGGCGATGTACTTCTTCGTGCTGGTGGTCTTTGTCGCGGTGTTCCTCTTCATCATGCGCATCGTGCACTCGCCCTACGGCCAGGTGCTCAAGGCCATCCGCGAGAACGAGCCGCGTGCCATCTCGCTGGGCTACGACGTGGACCGCTACAAGCTGCTCGCCTTTGTGCTGTCCACCGCCATCGCCGGCCTGGCCGGTGCGCTGAAGACGCTGATCCTCGGTTTTGCCACCTTGTCGGACGTGCACTGGTCGCTGTCGGGCGAAGTGGTGCTGATGACACTGCTCGGCGGCATGGGCACCTTCGCCGGCCCGGTGGTGGGCGCCTTCACCATCGTCGGCCTGCAGGACTTCCTGGCTGATCGGGTGGGCTCCTGGGTCACGGTCATCATCGGTGTCACTTTCGTGGTGTGCGTGATCGCCTTCCGCCGCGGCATCGTCGGCGAGCTGCTGCACCGGCTGCCGAACAAGAAGCCGGCCTGATGCTGGCCGGGCGCGCCGTGGCCGACGACACCTTCGACCTGTGGGCCGCGGCCGACGGCAGGCGCCTGGATGACTTCGCGTCGCTGCGCGCCTCGGCCATGCAGACGCTGTTCCGCGCGTTCGAGCGCGCCAGCGAAGGCACGCTGATCGTGGACCGCGAATGCCGCATCGTGTGGATCAGCGAACGCCATGCACTGCGCTTCGGCTTCGACGACCCGCGTGCGGTGCTGGGCCGGCGCGTGGAGGACGTGATCCCCAACAGCCGCATGCGCGAGGTGGTCACCACCGGCCAGCCGATCCTGCTGGACATCCTGGAAGCGCCCAAGAAGCCGCTGGTGGTGATCCGCCTGCCGCTGAAGGAGGACGGCGAGGTGATCGGCGCGGTGGGCTTCGCCCTCTTCGACGAATGGGCCTCGCTGTCGCCGCTGGTCTCGCGCTTCCTGAACATGCAGGACGAACTGGCCGCCGCGCGCAAGGCCCGTGCGCCGGCACGCCAGGCCAAGTACAACTTCTCCAGCTTCGTCGGTGTGTCGCCGGTGACGCTGGAGCTCAAGCGCACCGCCCGCCGCGCCGCGGCCACGCAGTCGCCGGTGCTGCTGCTGGGCGAAACAGGCACCGGCAAGGAGCTGCTGGCGCATGCCATCCACGGCGCCTCGCCGCGCGCGCACAAGCCCTTCGTGTCGATCAGCATGGCGGCCATCCCGGACGCGCTGCTCGAAGCCGAACTCTTCGGCGTGGCACCGGGCGCCTACACCGGCGCGGACCGGCGCGAGCGCCAGGGCAAGCTGCACATCGCGCAGGGCGGCACCTTGTTCCTCGACGAGATCGGCGACATGCCGCTGGCCGTGCAAGCCAAACTGCTGCGCGTGCTGCAGGAAAAGGAGTTCGAGGCGATCGGGTCGAACGACGTGGTGCGCGCCGACGTGCGCATCATCGCGGCCACCTCGCGCCGCCTGCAGGAGCTGGTGAAGACGGGCGAGTTCCGGGCCGACCTGTACTACCGGCTGGACGTGCTGTCCATCCGGGTGCCGCCGCTGCGCGACCGCATCGAGGACCTGGAGCTGATCTGCGAAGCGGTGCTGGAGGGTTTTGCCGACCTGCGGCCCGGCCAGGCCTGGGAGCTGCAGCCCGACGCATTGGCGCTGCTGGCGCGCCAGCGCTGGCCCGGCAACATCCGCGAGCTGCGCAACGTGCTGGAGCGCAGCATCGTGCTGTCCGATTCACCGCTGCTGGGCGCGGCCGAAGTGCAGGCAGCGCTGAACGCCTCCGGCGCCGGCAGTGCACCCGCGCCAGCCGAGCCGGCGCCCGCGTTTCCGCCCGCCCCTACGGCGCCTGCGGAGCCGCATGCCCAGGCCATGAGCCAGTACGAGCGCCAGCTGATCGAACGCGCCCTGGCCGAAAGCCGCAGCGTGGCGGCGGCGGCCAAGCGCCTGGGCATCGGCCGCGCCACCCTGTACCGAAAGATGGCCCAGCTGGGCCTGGGCCACCGCGCCCGTGCAAGCGCCCATCCATCCGATCCCCCGACCTCGTAGGAGACCTTGTCCATGTTGAACGGAAAGACCGCCCTGGTGACCGGCTCCACCAGCGGCATCGGCCTCGCCATCGCGCAGGCCCTGGCCCAGCAGGGCGCCCATGTGGTGCTCAACGGCTTTGGCGACGCTGCGCAGGCCGTGCAGGCGGTGCAGGCCGCGCGCAGCGGTGACACCCTGGTGGAGCACCATCCGGCGGACATGAGCGACCCGGCGGCGATCCAGGCGCTGATGGCCTTTACCGAACGCCACGTGGGCGGCGTGGATGTGCTGGTCAACAACGCCGGCATCCAGCATGTGGCGCCGGTGGAGGACTTCGACGTGGTGCAGTGGGACCGCATCATCGCGATCAACCTCACTTCCGCCTTCCACACCACGCGCCTGGCCCTGCCCGGCATGCGCAAGCGCAACTGGGGCCGCATCCTCAACGTGGCCTCGGTGCACGGGCTGGTGGCCAGCTCCGGCAAATCGGCCTACGTGGCGGCCAAGCACGGGCTGGTGGGCTTCACCAAGACGGTGGCATTGGAAACCGCCACCACCGGCATCACCTGCAACGCAATCTGCCCCGGCTGGGTGCTCACGCCGCTGGTGCAGAAACAGGTGGACGCCCGCGCGGCCGAACGCGGGCTGCCGCAACGCGAGGCCGAGCGCCAGCTGCTGGCCGAGAAGCAGCCCTCGCAGGCCTTCGTCACGCCCGAGCAGCTGGCCGCCATGGCCACCTTCCTCTGCAGCGAGGCGGCCGCACAGGTGCGCGGCGTGGCCTGGACCATGGACGGCGGCTGGACGGCGCAGTGAACGCATGAACGGGCCGGCGCGGCGGCGCGCCACAATCCGGCCCATGGAGTACCCCCAATACAACCCGCAGATCGCCGACCAGCCGCTCACCGACGAGGAACTGCAGGCGCTCGATGAGCTGCTGCAGGCCGTGCCCGGCGACAACGCGATGAATGTCGAAGGCCTGGACGGCTACCTCACCGCCCTGCTGGTGGGCCCGCCGCTGCTCACCACCCTGCGCACCGCCGACTGGCTGCCCGCCGTGTGGGGCGGCGACGGCGAAGGCAACGCGCCCTTTGCCAGCGGCAAGCAGCGCAAGCGCGCCACCGTGCTGGTGCTGCGCCACCTGCAGAGCATCCACTGCCAGCTGCGCGACCACCCCGACCACTGGCAGCCGGTGTTCAGCGTGGCCGAAACCAAGGAGCGCGAGGTGGTGGACGCGGAGGACTGGTGCGTGGGTTTCCTGCAGGCGGTGGCGCTCGCGCCTGACCGATGGGAGCCGCTGTTCGACGATCCGCAACTGGGCGCCGCGCTGGTGCCGGTGGCGTTGCTGGGCGGCGATGAATCCGAGCTGTCGCCCGCGGACCGCGAGCGCCTGGCCGACCCCGAGCAGCGCGACGAACTGAGCCGCGCGGCCATGGACGCAGTGCTGCTGCTGAACGAGCGACGCCACACGCCTTGAGGGCCGCGCACGCGGCTTGCCGCGCTGCCCTGATTCCCCATCAGGAGCACCCCATGGCAGACGACCCCAAAGCACCCGAGCGCTCCGGCGACGCGCGCATCAACCTGCGCGATGGTGCGGACGTGGAGCACTGGACCCGCAAGCTCGGCGTCTCGGCCGAGGTGCTGGCCAAGGTGGTGGAAGTGGCCGGCGACCGCGCCAGCGACGTGGAGCAATACCTCGCTCAGGAAGGCCGGCCGGCCACGTCCGAATAGGCCTGCGCCGCCCGGCGCGCGTCCACCTCCAGCGGCGCATGCCAGTAGCCGTGGCGGGCGACCTCGGCCAGGTACACCGTCAGGAAGTTGCGCAGCGAACCGGCTGCCTCCACCTGCTGCACATGGCGCAGTTCATGGGCCAGCAGGCGAGGCGTGACCTCGTCGCCCACGCAGCAGATCGAGTGGCCCAGTGCCATCGCGGTGACATGGCGGCTGAACCAGCGCATCGGCAACGGCCAGCGCGACAGCTGCAGCAGCCGCACCCGCTCGGGCTGCGCCACGCCCATCGCCCGGGCGATGGCTTGTTCGTCTTCGGTGAGGGCCCGCCCGGTGCGCAGGATGCGGGCCTCGCGCTGCCGGGCCCAGAGTGCAGCGAAGGGCACCGCCAGCGGCAGGCCCAGGCCCAGCCAGCGCAGGCCCCGCATCACTGGCTCAGGCCTCGGCAGTTCGAGGTTCGCTACGGGACTGCGCCGGCTGGCCCAGCACCTGCTGGCGCATTCGTTCGACGGCGGGCGGCACCACGCGGCGGTGCCCCAAGGCCCAGGGCAGGCCGGGCAGCGCGGCCAGCAGCACCTCGACCGCCAGCCCCTGCGCCGCCGCTTGTTTCACTACCTGCCGCGTGTGCTGCCAGGCCGCCCGCCAGGGCAGCCGCATCCAGGCGATCCAGAGTTCATTGCGCGCCACCAGCACCCGCCGGCCGCCGGCGTCGCGCTGCTGCGAGGGATGGTGGTGCGTCACCACCTCGGGCACATAGCACATGCGCCAGCCGCGTGCCGCCAGGTCCAGCCCGAACAGGCGCTCCTCGCCGCCGATGAACAGCCGCGGCTCGTAACCACCCACGGCCCGGTAGGCCTGCGTGCGCATCACCACCGCGCCGGCCATGAAGCCGATCAGCCCCGGGCCGGGCAGGCCGGTGGCGTCCAAGGGGCTGTGGACCATGGCACTGCAGGTCGGGTCCTCGCGCTGTTGTGGCCCGACGAGCACCCGCGCGGCCAGCGCACCGACGGTCGGGTGGGCGTCCAGCACATCGGCGGCGCGCCGGAGCGCGCCCGGTGCCCACCAGGTGTCGTCGTCGCAGAAGGCCACGTAAGGCGTGTGCACCTGGTCCACACCCAGGTTGCGGCCGGCGGCACCCAGGTTGCGCTCCGAGCGCACCAGCCAGGCCTTTGCATACGCCTCGCGCACCCGCTCGGCGGTGCCATCGGTGGAGCCGTTGTCCACCACCACCACCGGCGGCTGCTCGGGCAATTGCGTCAGCCGCCACAGCGTGTGCAGCAGCTCGGCAGCCCGGTTGTGGGTGAGCACCACCACCGTGGTGCGGGGGTCGGCGGCCATGCGCCTCACCCCTGCCCGGCCGGCTCGTAGAGCCAGCAGCGCTCCGGCGCGGCCAGGTCGTCGTAGCCGCCTTCGCCAAAACCGCGCAGCTGGCTGGCATAGGCCTGCACCGCGCGGGCCTTCAGCAGCGCGGAGCCTTCGTCAGCCAGGCGCAGCGGGGTGGCGCACACCCCCGCCTGCGCCAGCGCCATCAGGCGCAGCTGCACCAGGCCACGAAGGCCGCGGTACAGGGCGTCCTCGTACACCAGCCAGCGCATATCCGGCAGCGTGGGCACGATGTGCACCACCGCCTCATGCACCAGGGCATGGTCGGAGTGGAACAGCCCGAGCGGAAACACCACGCTGTCGGGCGCCAGCTCGAGCAGGACTTGCTGCAAGGCTGCACCCACCTCCTGTGGCCGCGGCGAGCTACCGTACTGGCTGTCGGCAAAGTCCAGCCACACCGGGCGCGCCTCCAGCAGCGACAGGCCGATGCGGTCCTCCTCGCGCCGCAGGGCCACCGCCTGCGCCGCGCTGGTGAAGCCGCAGCGTTCGTCCCACTCGGTGAGCGGTGTGTCGGCTGGCGGCTCACCGGCGAACACCGTCACCACCGTGCTGTCCGGGTGCGCGGCCAGCAGCTGGCCGCAGGAGAACACCGCGTCGTCCAGGTGGGGCGAAATCAGGGCCACACGGCCCAGGGTGCGCAGGGTCGGCATGGCTGCTTGCGCAGCACACGCCGTGCCCAGCCCAGCGTCAGCGCGAGGCTTCCGGCAGTTCGATCTTGACCTCGAGCACCTCGAGGTTGTCCTGGCGCTCCAGGTGCACCTTGATGTCGTTCGGGTTGATGGACACGTACTTGGAGATCACCGCCACCAGCTCGCGCTGCAGCGCCGGCAGGTAGTCGGCACCGGAACGGCCGGAACGCTCATGCGCCAGGATGATCTGCAGCCGCTCCTTGGCGACGGTGGCCGTCTTCTTCTTTTCTCCGAGCAGGAAGGAGAGAAAGGACATCACTCACCTCCCCGCGAACAGGCGCTTGAAGAAGCCGGGCTTCACCGCCTCCACGAAGCGCATCGGCTTGTCTTCGCCGAGGAAGCGCGCCACCAGGTCCGTGTAGGCCTCGGACACGTCGCTTTCCTTCAGGTGGATGGCCGGCACGCCCTGGTTGGAAGCCTGCAGCACCGTCTCCGATTCAGGCACCACGCCCAGCAGCGGAATGCGCAGGATCTCCTGGATGTCCTGCAGCGACAGCATCTGCCCTTCCTGCACCCGGTTGGGGTTGTAGCGGGTGATGACCAGGTGCTCCTTGATCGGGCCGGTGCCGTCGATCGCATGCTTGGTCTTGCTGCTCAGCATGCCGAGGATGCGGTCGGAGTCGCGCACCGAGGAGACCTCGGGGTTGGTGACCACCAGCGCCTCGTCGGCAAAGTGCATCGCCAGCAGCGCGCCCGTCTCGATGCCGGCGGGCGAGTCGCACACGATGTACTCGAAGCCCATCTCGGCCAGGTCCTTCAGCACGCGCTCCACGCCCTCCTTCGTGAGGGCGTCCTTGTCGCGCGTTTGCGAGGCGGGCAGCACGAACAGGTTGTCGCACTGCTTGTCCTTGATCAGCGCCTGGTTGAGGTTGGCCTCGTTGTTGATCACGTTGATCAGGTCGTACACCACGCGGCGTTCGCAGCCCATGATGAGGTCGAGGTTGCGCAGGCCGACGTCGAAGTCGATCACCGCCGTCTTGTGGCCGCGCAGGGCGAGGCCGGACGAGAAGCTGGCGCTGGTGGTGGTCTTGCCCACCCCTCCCTTGCCGGAGGTCACGACAACGATTTTTGCCATCGGATAGGGTCCTTGTTTCCTTGAATTAGCTTTCGAGCAGTTCCATCACCAGCTTGTCGCCCACCAGCCGTATCTGCGCGGCCTTGCCGGCCACCTCGGCGGGAATCGCGGTTTCGGTGGTGCGGTACACGCCTGCGATGGCGATCAGCTCCGGCTCCAGGCAGGTGGTGAAGATGCGCGCCTCGGTGTTGCCGCGGGCGCCGGCGATCGCCTTGCCGCGCAGCGGCGCGTACACATGCACATTGCCGTCGGCGATGACCTCGGCGCCGAAGTTCACGGCCGCCAGCACGATCAGGTCGCCGCCCTTGGCATACACCTGCTGGCCCGAGCGCAGCGGCTTGTCGATCACCAGCGTGGGCGGTGCCACGCCCGGCACCTCGCGCACCACTTCCTTGATCACTTCGCGCACCACCGTCTCCACCCGCGGCTGCGGCGCGGGCGCCGCAGCGGGCGCTTCCGACAGGCCCGCAGCGAGCGCCGCCTCCAATTGCTCCGCGCTGGCGCCGGCCACCGCGATCGGCTGCATCTTGTGCTGGCGCAGCAGCTGCACCAGGGCCGCGAAGTCGATCACCGCCGGCTCGCTGCGCAAGGCCGCGATGTCCAGCACCACCGGGTCGTGGTTGAAGAAGTTGGGCGTGTCACGCAGCCGCTGGTCCAGCGCCTCGCGCAGTACATCGAGGTCAGCGCTGCGCAGCGCCACCGACACCAGCGGCAGGCTGGTGTTCTTCAGGTCGAATACGGCAGGAGCGCTTCCTGTCGGGGGAACAGCCATCGGACTTGGGAGCTACCGCACAAAGGCGCGGAGTTTACCGGGCGGGCGGCGGCGGGGGGTCGTCCGGGTCTGTGGTACGCAAGCCGACGGGCGGCGCATCGGCGCCGGGCTTGCCCAGGCGCTCGAACTCGGAGATGACCTGCGCACCCAGCAGCAGCAAGGTCGCGCCGATCTCCAGGCTGAGCAGCACCACGATGGCGGTGGTCAGCGATCCATAGACCACGCTCACCTGCGACAGCGTGCCCAAGTACCACACCAGCAGATGGCGGGTCAGCTCCCACAGCAGCGCCGCGGTCACCCCACCCACCAGTGCATGGCGCAGGCACAGCCGGCCCACCGGCATCACCATGTAGATGGAGGTCAGCACCGCGATCTCGCCCGCCAGCCCGAGCAGGTACAGCAGCACGCCCGACACGCCGCGCAGCGACCGGTCGATGCCCAGGAAGTCGATGCGCTCCTGCCCCATCGCCTGCAGGCTGCCTGCGACGAAGGTCACCAGCAGCAGGCCGATGCCCAGCGACAGGATGCACAGGTACGGCATCACCGCCGACACCATGAAGTGCCGCCGCCGGATGGCCACCCGGTGATGGAAGATCACCGACATCGCGTTCTCCAGCACCGTGAACGCCAGCGAGCTGAAGAACAGCATGGTGACCAGCAGCAGCCAGCCGATGACGTCGCGGTGCGCCAGGAAGGTGGCGAGCTCCGCCACCAGCGCCTTGGACTGCCCCGGCACCAGCCACTCCAGGTAGCGCTGCAGCGCGGCCAGCAGATCGCCCTGATCGATCACGTGCGACAGCACGATGCCCACCAGGATGAGCAGCGGCACCAGCGACAGCAGCGCGTAGTAGGCCACCGCGCCGGCGAGCAGGAAGCCCTGGTTGGCGCGAAACGCCTTCAGCGTGCGCCAGACGAAGGCGCCCGGGTGCTGGAGGATCTGCGATGGACGCGAACCGGGGGTGAGCATGCTGCGGCAAGGAGGCGGGCAGCAGGCATGGTACGTCGGGCGCCGCTCGCGTCATGCGGCGGCGCAGCAGCGCGAGCCGATTCAGCGGATGTGCGCCGCCAGCAGCGCGTCGCGACGGGCCGCGATCTGCACCGCCCAGCCGTCGATCATGCGGGCGAACGCCTCGCCCTCGAACGCCTGCAGCGCCGTGGCCCCGGCCGCGCTCAAGGCGGTGAGCATGTAGCTCACGCTGACCTCGGTGCGCTCGGCGTCCAGCGCGCGGCAGCGCACTTCCACCAGCCCGGTGCGCGAGCCCGGCGTCACCCGCGCGTAGCGCGACCGGTGGGCCCTGCGGTCGAAGTCCACCAGCATCCAGATCGTGTGCTCCTCGCCCTGGCCGGTGGTGAACACCATGCCCGCTTCGGTGCGACCGTCCGACGGCCACAGGTACTGCGGCTGCCAGCCGTCCACCCACAGCTCCTCGCCGGCGGGTGTGAAGAACATGAAGCAGCGCTCGATCGGCGCCTCGATGGTGATGGTGTGGCTGGCGTCGGTGTGCAGCGGCATGGCGATGTTGTGATCAGAAGAGTTGGGACAGCTGCCACAGCGCAAAACCGGCGAGCAGCAAGGCCGAGCAGTGGTTGATGGCGCGCTGCCAGCGTTCGTCGAAGCGCTCGCGCACCAGGCCGACCAGCGTGGCCAGCACCAGCCACCACAGCGCCGAGCCCACCAGCACGCCGGCCACCATGGCCCAGGGCGACGCCACCGCGGCGCGGCCGGCCAGCGCACCGAAGATCGCCAGGAACGACAGGATGGTGGTGGGGTTGGACAAGGTCAGCACGAAGGTGCTGGCCAGGTAGCGCAGCAGCGCGTCCGGCGGCGTGTGGGCGGCACCGCGCGGCCGCAACGGCTGGCGCACGATGCGCCACGCCAGCCAGAGCAGGAAGGCCGCACCGAACAGGCTGAACCAGGTCTTCATGCCGACGAGCCAGGCGATCAGCGTGGTGACGCCGAAGGCGCCGATCGCGCCGTAGACCGCGTCGGCGAAGGCCGCGCCCAGGCCCGTGGCCAGGCCGGCCGCGCGGCCATGCTCCACCGTGCGCTGGATCGCCAGCACGCCGATCTGGCCTACCGGCGCGGCGATCGACAGGCCGATCAGCAGCGACTGCGCAAAGAGGGTGGCGGTCGAGTCCATCGCCATGATTCTGCTCAGCGGCCGCCGGCCGGCACAGCGTGAATTTCAGGCCGCTGCCGCCCATGCCACGCGAATTTCAGGTGAAATCCATCGATGACCGAAACGCTGCAACTGGACGACAAGGCCTGGAAGCTGCTGCTGGCCCTGCAGCAGGACGGCCGCAGCCCGCTCAAGGCCCTGGCCGCCGCGGCAGGGCTCTCCATCCCCGCCACGGTGGAGCGCCTGAAGCGCCTGCAGGAGGCCGGCGTGGTGCGTGCCATCGGCGCCGAGGTGGACCCGGCCCGTGCCGGTTACGGCGTGCGCGCCATCGTGGGCATCACCGTGCTGCAGCCGGGCAAGAAGGCCTTCATCGACAAGCTCAAGCGCGCGGCCGAGGTGCTGGAATGCCACCACGTGGCCGGCGCCGACTCCTATGTGATGACGGTGATCGCACGCGACCTGCCTGACCTGGAGCGTTTTCTCGCGTCGATCAACGGCTACGGCGAGACGCGCACTTCGATCGTGTTCTCCACGCCGATCGTGCGCCGCGGCGTGGTGCCGCCCGGCACCACGCGCTGAACACGCAGCGACTCAACCCAGGATGCGGGTGAGCAGCTTGAACAGGCGGATCGCCGTGCTCAAGGGCTGGAAGAAGTCGCTCACATGGTCGGCCTCGGCATGGCGCATCACCGGGCCGCGGTCCAGCGTGTTGTCCACGAAGGGCGCGAGGCTCTCCACACCCGCGTCCTCGATGCCGGTGCCGGAGAAGTCGATGATGGTCAGGCAGTGCGACTGGTTGAAGTTGCGGAAGAACGGCACGTGGTACGACACGTTGCCGTACTGCTGCAGCTCGGCCATCCAGCGGTTGATGTCCGGTGTCCAGCGGCCGTACAGCGCCTGCCGGTAGGCGCGGGCGTCCGGCGCGTTGGCGATGTCGTCATAGAACTTCGCGTAGCTGAAGGCCGAGAAGTTGCCGTCGGCCTGGAACACCATGTAGCCGAAGCGGTCCTGCGGATAGCGTTGGGCCAGCGCGCCGCTCACCGAGCCCAGGTTGTTCACATCGAAGCCCGGCATGCCGCCAAACTGCGTGACCAGGCCTTCGGGTTCATCCAGGCCCCAGGCGGAACGGATCTTCTCGTGCAGGGGCAAGGAAGGGTATTGCTCCGGCGTGCCGCTGCGCGGTGCCGGCATCAGCGGGCCGGAGTCGGCCAGCAGGGACACCTTGCCGGTGGGCTGCAGGGTGTCGCGCATCAGCGCATAGGTGACGGTCGAGCCCACGCCGCCGGCGGAAAAGCCGGTGAGCAGCAGCTTCTCCGGCTGGCCCAGGTTCTGGCGCAGCCACTGCGCCGCGCCGCGCACGTTGACTTGGCCGCGGTGGTATTCCACCCGGGGATGCGCCGGGTCGGCGTCGCTGTACACCGTGATCTTGTTGCCGCTGTGCACGTCGCCGGTGCAGTACGGCAGGTACACGATGTTCCAGGACTGGGTCTGTACCGCCTGGAAGGGGTCGGTGCGTGCACTGAAAGGCGTCACCAGCCCGTTGGCCGCCATGTTGGTGAGGTGCTGCATGTAGTCCGGCGGTATGCCGTCCGGGTTGGCCGCGCTCAGCGGCCCCTGGCCCATGCAGGCCTTCTGGTCCCAGCAGGCGCCGCCGCCTTCGTACACGATCACCGTGTTGTTCGAGGCTGCCGCCCGGTTGACGAAGAAACGGTAGGGCGTGCCGTTGCCGCAGGCGGCGCCGCTGTCCACCGGCAGCTCCACCATGTCCCATTGCTGCAGGCCCGCGCTGGCCAGCGGCGCGGCCAGGGCGAGGGTGAGGCTGCCGAGGGTGCGCAGCAAGCTGCGTTTGCAAAGCGTCATGTCGTCCTCCTGATGGATATCGGCCGTCATCGGCCGGTGGTGGGGTAGCTGCTGCGGCGCAGTGCCTCGATCTGCTGTTCCAGCTCGCGCGGGTTGCGCTGCGCCGGCGGGCGGGCCTGCCAGGCGGCGACCAGCTCGGACTGCCGGCGCAGGAACTCCGCATCGCGGGCGGCGGTAGCGGCCGCGGCGCCCGTGGCTGCGGCGGGCGGCTGCACGGTGGCCTGCCACGCCGCCAGCTCACGCTCACGCTGCACCGGGTCGCTCTGCAGCACCTCCAGCAGGGCCAGCTTGAGCAGGCGCGCCTCCCCACCGGACACCTCGCGCCGCTGCAGCCGCGCCGCCAAGCCTGCATCGAGCTCGCGCGCCAGCGGCACCAGCTGCGCGGAGCCTGGTTGCTCCGTGCGCAGGCGCCGGAAGCGCTGGGCAGCGTCGGCAAAGCGGAAGTAGTCGGCCAGGCGCTGCAGCTCGGCGGGGCCGTCGCTGCGCCCGGCGAGCTCTGCGCGCAGCCGCGCCCACTGGGCGGCGGTCACGCCGGGCGGGGCGCCGTTTGCAGCATCGCTGGCGACAGGGCCTGCGGGCAAGGTGGCCGCTTGGGCGGGCGTGACAGCCCGGGCGGGTTGGCGTTGCGCCGCGTCCACTGGAGAGGCGGCGGGCCACCGGGTGGCGGGCGCCGGCTGCGGCCACCAGGTGGCGGCCGCGAGCGCCACCAGCCCCACGGCACCCGCCAGAGCTCCCCACCGCCATTGGCGCCTCGCACTCATCGGCGGAGTATGGCGCTGCCCCGGCGGCGCGCCAAGGGCGGCCTCCGGCCGCTGGCTCGCCGGGCAGCGAGCCTGGCCCGCAAAGTCAGGCGCCCGGCGCGGGACTTCAGTCGTCGGTGCGGAACTGGGTGTCCACCGCGTCCTTGCCGGCCAGCAGCTGCACCAGGGCCTGCACGTGGGGCGAGACGTCGCCGTTGACCAGTTCGGCCTTGGTGTTCGGATGCGCGGCGATGAAGCCGCCACCGGCCGGCAGCAGGTGCACGCGCACATCGGTGGCCTGGAAGACCTGCTTGTCGTCCTCGCCCACGATGCGGGTGCGCATCTCGCGGCCATCCACCAGCGTCACCGCGCCGGCGCCGATCACCTCGATGCCGCGCCCGCGCGACACCACCAGCGCGGTGTTCTCGTCGATGCCCACGCCGATGAGCTTGGGGTTGTGGGCCACCACCGCCAGCAGCCGGCTCAGGCGGCCGCGCTCGGAGAAGTGCTGGTCGATCACCGCGTTCAGCACGAAGCCCAGGCCCACCACCAGGCTCACGTCGGTGGTGATCGGGCTTTCGCCGCTGGCCATGTGGCCCAGCATGTGCTCGGACATGGCCGACGCGCCCGCACTGGTGCCGCCGATGCAGATGCCGCGCTCGATGTACGACTCGCGCATCGCCTCGCACAGGCGGGTGCCGCTCACCAGCGCGAGCAGCTTCTTCTGGTCGCCACCGGTCATGAAGACGCCGCGCGCCTGACGCACTTTTTCATAGAGCTCGGCGTCGTTGGCCTGGTCGCGCTGGTCCACGTGCAGGGCTTCTACCCGCTTCACGCCGATCTCGTGAAAGCCGCGCCGGTAGATCTTCCACATTTCCTCCGGCTCCTCGGTGGCGGCCGTGAGCACCAGCACCGGGCCCTGCCCCTGCGGCAGCAGTTCCACGAAGCGCTGCAGCACGGGCATGTCGCCCTCGCGCTCTTCGGCGCCACCAACGATCACCAGGTGTCCGGGTTTTTTCAAGGCAGGGCTCCTCTGTTCGGGGGGTTCAGGTCTCCAGCAAGCGCCGCGCCCTCGAAGTGGGCACAGTAGCTGCCGAAGTGGCAGCAGCGCTGCAGGTGCAGCGCGGGAGACCGTCATGCGCCACGCCCTCGTACCGCTCGTGATCGCCCTGGCCTGCGGCTGCACGACAACCGTGCAGAACCCGGTGACCGGCCAGCCCGAACGCACGGTCATGGACGAACGCAGCGAGGTGCAGGAAGGCGCCAAGGAGCACCAGGCGGTGCTGGCCGAATACGGCACGGTGCAGGACCCGCGGGTGCAGGCCTATGTCACGGAGCTCGGCCGCCGCCTGGCGCGCCAGTCCGAACGCGCCCAGCTGGACTGGCACTTCACCGTGCTGGACAGCCCGGAGGTGAACGCCTTCGCCCTGCCCGGCGGTTATGTGTACGTGACGCGCGGCATCATGGCCTACATGGACAGCGAGGCGGACCTGGCCGGCGTGATGGGCCATGAGATCGGCCACGTGACCGCCCGCCATGGCGCCCAGCGCGCCACCAAGCAGCAGACCGCCGGCCTGGGCGTGCTGGCCGCCACGGTGCTGGGCGCCATCCTGGAAGGGCGCGGCGTGAGCGGTGCCGGCCAGGTGGCCTCGCAGATCTCGCAGACCGCCGCGGCCGGCTACATCGCCCACTACAGCCGCGACCAGGAGCTGCAGGCCGACCGGCTGGGGGCCGAATACCTGTCACGCGCGGGCTACAACCCGCGCAACATGGTGGACGTGATCCAGCTGCTGCGCTACCAGGACCAGTTTGCTGCCGAGGTGGCGCGCAGCGAGGGCCGCACGGCGCAGCAAGGGCCCAGTTGGCTGGCATCCCACCCGAGCAACGAGCAGCGCCTGCACGACATCACCTCCATTGCGGCCAACTACCGCGGCAGCTACGGCGACGACGGTCGCGCCCGCTACCAGCAGCTGATCAACGGCATGGCCTTCGGCGAAACACGCGAGCAGGGTGTCACGCGCGGCCGCAACTTCTATCACGAGCCGCTGGGCTTTGCGATCACCGCGCCGGCCGGCTGGAAGATCCAGAACGAGCCGAACGCGGTGGCGCTGGTCAACCCGGACAGCACCGCCGGCCTGGTGCTGCAGATGGTGCCGGAGAAGGCCGGCAGCAGCGCCGAGGACATCCTGCGCAACGTCATCAAACCGGAGCAGGGCCGCACCGAGCGCTATTCGATCAACGGCATGCCGGCCACCCACTTTGCCGGCACCCGGCGCAACGAACAAGGCCGCGCCGAGCCGGTGGAAGCCACCGTGGTGAGCGGCCCCTCAGGGCGCAACTACCTGCTGGCCTACAGCGGCGCGGACGCGGCCAGCCTGCAACGCGCCCACGGCCAGATGCGCGAAGCCGAAGCCTCCTTCCGCCCGCTGAGCGCGGCCGACCGCAACGCCGCGCGGCCGTGGACCGTGCGCACCGTGCCCTACCCGCGCGGCGGCTTCGCGGAGCTGGCGCGCCAGTCGCCGCTGCCCCATGCCGAGCGCCACCTGCGCCTGCTCAACGGCTTTTATGGCGGCGGCGAGCCAGCGCCGGGGCAACTGGTGAAAACCGTCCAGTGAGCACCGCACGGCCGCTCCGAAGGTGCTCGCTCCCCCTTGGGGGGACGGCGCACAGCGCCAAGGGGGCCCAATGAGCACCGCACGGCCGCTCCGAAGGTGCTCGCTCCCCCTTGGGGGGACGGCGCGCAGCGCCAAGGGGGCCCAATGAGCACCGCACGGCCGCTCCGAAGGTGCTCGCTCCTCCTTGGGGGGACGGCGCGCAGCGCCAAGGGGGTCTCATGAACGTGCAGCGCCTGAACCTCGGCTGCGGGCCGCACCCGCCGGCCGGCTGGATCAATGCGGACAGCAGGGCGGCCGAGGGCGTGCAGCTGGTGGGTGACATCCGCGACGGCCTGGCGCTGGCCGACGCGAGCATCGACTACGCGGTGGCCATCCACTTCCTGCAGGACCTGCATTGGCCCGACATCCCGAACGCACTGAGCGAGATCCGGCGGGTGCTCAAGCCCGGCGCGGTGTTGCGCCTGGCCCTGCCGGACCTGGACCGGGCCATCGACGCCTACCGCCGCGGCGACGCCGCCTACTTCTACGTGCCAGACGAACACGCCCGCAGCATCGGCGCCAAGCTGGTGACGCAGATCATCTGGTACGGCTCGGTGTTCACGCCGTTCACCTACGGCTTCGCGGAGGAACTGCTGGAAAACGCCGGTTATTCCAACATCCGCCGCTGCGCCTTTGGCGAGACCACGAGCGAGTGGCCCGACATCGTGGCGCTGGACAACCGGGAGCGCGAAAGCCTGTTCGTGGAAGCCCGGGCGTGATGGTGCGCGCCGGCGGCGCCGCTCACCAGTGCAGTTCGCCGAGGTCGAACTGCAGCTTGGCAAACACCTCGGTGCTGCGGCTGGGTGCAGCCGGCAGGCCGGTGGCCCCGCGTGTGGCACCCACGTAGAGCACCGTGCCAGCAGAGCGCCGCCAGGCATAGGTGAGCGACTGCGCGGTTTCCGCATCCTTGCCGCTGCCGGCACGCTCGAAGCTGCGCCGCTGCAGGATGAGCCGCACCGATTGCCGCGCAGCCACATGCCAGACGCCCAGCAGCTGCACCGCGGTTTCCTCGTAGCGCCCTTCCACCGGGTTGTCGAGCACCAGCGCCTCCAGGCGCGGATGCAGTTCCAGCCACCGCAGAGGCCGGGTCTGGATGTCGACGCCGAACTTGCGTCCGCTGACCACGCGGCCGTCGGCATTGGCGGACACATCCACCATGCGGCCGGTGTCGAACCATGCTTCGGCCAGCGGCACCCATTCGGCCGGCGTCGTCTCCCCCCAGAGGTGCACGTAGCGCGCCTGCTGCAAGGGAGCCCCGGCGCGCACCCGCAGCTTTTCATCGGGCACCAGCTCGATCATGGCCTCGCTGTTGTGCGCGCCCGCCACCCACAGGCCCGGCACCCAGCGCTGCAGCACCGCCTGGCCGGTGCTGCGCTCCTCGGTGCGCTGGGTGTTGAGGTACAGGTTCACCTGGTTGAAGGGCCCGAGGCTGAACCACTGGTGGCCGTGGTTTGCGACGAGCTTGCGGATGCCCGCCTGGGCCACGAAACCGGCGTCGTTGCGGAAGCCCTCGCTGATCTCCTGGTAGCTCACATCTGTTTCGCTGTTGTCGGTGCGGCCGTAGAGGTCGAGGTAGGCCAGCCCGCCCCTGCGCGCCGCACCCTGGCGCAGCACGCCCTCCGGGTCGGCGAAGGCGGTGGTGCGCGAGCCCATCGCCTGCGCCTTCAGGCGCCAGCTGTCGGTGATCAGCCACTGGCCGTCGGCCCCCGCCACCATGTTGTCGCCCGCGCTGCCACCCGCGGCATCGTCATAGCGCCGCCCGGCGACGATGCCGCCCAGCGACACGCTGCCCAGGTGCCACAGCCCGCGCGACATCACCGCGTCATTGGCGGGTTGCAGGGCGAAGCCGGTGCCATAGGCGCCGGGGATCGGCGTGAGGCCGCCGCCCTTGTCGCGCAGGGCGAGCGCGGCCGCGGTGAGCCCTTCGCCGCGCCAGGTGCCGCGCACGCCCCAGCGCGGGTCGTTGATGCTGCGCATGTACAGCGCGTCGGTGGGCGACACCAGCAGGTCGCTGGACTCCAGGAAGAACGGCCGCTTCTCGGTGAGGAAGAGCGCGAAGCGGGTGTTGCGCGACAGCTGCGGCTCGTCCAGCGCCACCTGGGAAAAATCGGGGTTGATGGTCGCGTCCAGCACCAGCTCCGGGCGGGGACGCCACTTCAGGTCGAGCGAGGCCTTGGCTTCGCTGGCAGTGTCGCGAGGCGCATCGTGGGGCCGGTCGTCGGTGCGGCGCAGCGTGAGCGTGGGACGCACCTGCAGGAAGTTGCTGTCCACCGGCGGCTCGAAGCCCTGCAGCGGCTGCAGCATGTCGATGAAGGACAACGCCTCCTGCGGCAAGGGCACCGTGAGCGTCAGCGTGACGTTCTCGCGCGGGATGCGCCGGCCCACCATCAGGCGCCAGCTGCCGCTGCGCGCCGTGTAGCGCAAGGACGAGTACGGCACACGGAACACCACGGTGTAGCCCTTGTCGTGCCGCGACACCGCGCTGTCGAAGTCGAAGTCGGGTGAGAAGTCCTCGCTGTCGTTGGCAGCCGTGTGCAGGCCGTCGCCGGTGGAGCCCGAGGCGCTGACGCGGAAGAACTGGGCCGCCTTGCGTGCGCCGATCGGGTCGACGTAGAGCACCACGAAATCCTGCGTGCGGTTCACCTGGTCATGGCGCACCAGCGGCGCGCGGATGCGCTGGGGTTCCGGGTCTAGCGCCGTCACGCCCACGTATAGCGCCTTGTCGTCGTACAGCACCTGCACCTGGGTGTTGTGAGTGGGCGCCACGCCGCGCACCGGCTGGATCACATAGGTGCGCTCGAACACCGGAGCGCGCTGCCAGGCCGGATGCGCCAGCGTGCCGTCCAGCACGATGTGCTCGTCGGGCTGCAGGCGCACGGCCTGGATGGGCTGCTCGGCTGGACTGTCGGCCGCGCGGGCCAAGGTGAAGGCGCCCGCGGCGGCCAGGCAGGCGGTGAGCACGGCGGTGCGCAGGAAGCGCGGGCGGCGTTGCGGGCGGGTCATCGGGGGTGCTGGGGTTGAAGGGCGGGCGCGATTGTCGTGGCAGCCGTGCGGGCGGTGCATGCTCGCCTTCCCCCTAGGATGCGCGGCTGTTCGCTGCTTGAGCGGGTGGTCGATGGTCTCCTGCCACGAACGTTCGAAGCAAAGCCCCGGACGGGCGGCCGCGTGCGCCTCATCCGCTGGCCCTCGCGGCGCAGTTGCTAGCCTTTCAGAACCAGCGACCCTTCCGGGTATCGCGCGCACATGAATTCCACGAACGCGCGCACCTTCGGCGAGGGCAGGCGACGAGACGTGTGCAAGACCCACAGCGCGACCTCCACGTCCGAGACGGCGCCCCACTGAACCAGTTCTCCGCGGCTGAGCTGGTCCCACGCGATCGACTGCGGCATCAGCGCCGCGCCCGCGCCGGCCACCGCTGCGTCGCGGATCATGAGAAACGATGAAAGCCGCAGCTTCGGCAGCGGCTCGATCACCAGGCGCCCTCCGTCCAAGCGCCAGTGCGTCGGCTGGAAGTTAGCAGACACGACAGCCGGTACCGGCAGGACGGCGCCGGGTTCGGGCATCGGCACCGAAGGCGCCGCCACGACCACCAGCCGGTCCTTGGCGAAGCAGCGACCCACCAGGCTGCTGTCCGGCGAGGGGTTGACCCGGACCGAGACGTCGAACTGCTCTTCCACCAGGTCGACGATGCGGTCGTCCGACACCACCTCGAAAGTGACCTCGGGGTAGGCCGCGCAGAACTCGGCGCAGATGCATCCCATCGCGAGCTGGGAGAACAGCACCGGCGCCGCGACACGCAGGCGGCCGCGCGGCGTGGCCTGCCCCTCTCGTGCGGCCGTCACCGCGTCCACCATCTCGTGCATCGGCCCTTCGGTGCGCGCCGCCAGCAGCTCGCCGGCCTCGGTCAGCTGGATGCCGCGAGCGCTGCGCTCCACGAGCCGCACCCCCAGTGCCTCCTCGAGGCCGGCGATGCGGCGCGACAAGGTGGCCTTGGACCGGCCGCTGGCGCGGCTGGCCTTGCCGAGACCGCCGCTCGAAGCCACCAGAGCGAAGTCGGCCAGCGCATTGAGATCCATGATGTTCCAATAGTGAAACGAGGTGTCTCGATTCTGCCGTCTTCGTTCCGATCCCGGAACGACATATCGTTTGATCTCACACACCAACCCTTCCCAGGAGATTCGAATGAGCGTCCTCGTCATCGGTGCCACCGGCACCATTGGTTCCCTCGTCGTTCAAGGCTTGGCCGCTGCAGGCGCCGACGTCCGGGCCCTCGTCCGCACAGCAGGCAGGAAGCGCTTTCCTGAAGGTGTCACCGAAGTGGTCGGTGACCTGACCGATGTGCCCTCGCTGCGAGCAGCGTTCGCGTCGGTGCGCACCTTGTTCCTGCTCAATGCGGTGACGGCCGACGAAGTCACGCAGGCGCTCGTTGCACTCAACCTGGCACGCGAGGCGGGCATCGAGCGCATCGTCTACCTGTCAGTGATCCACGCCGAGCCGTACACCAACGTGCCGCACTTCACCGGCAAGCACACCGTGGAGCGAATGATCGAGAGCATGGACATTCCCGCGACCATCCTGCGTCCGGCGTACTTCATGCAGAACGACCTGACAGTCCAGCAAGTGATCCGGAGCTATGGCGTCTATCCGATGCCGATCGGGTCGGCAGGTGTCGCGATGGTCGACGCGCGAGACATCGCCGACATCGCCGTCTCCGAACTGCTGCGACGCGACAAGGCCGCCGACGCACTGCCACGCATGACGCTCGACCTCACCGGTCCGGAAGTGCTGACCGGTCACTCCGCGGCCAAGGCCTGGAGTGCGGCGCTGGAGCGTGAGATCGGCTACGGCGGCAACGACGTCGTGGCCTTCGAAGGCCAGATGGCGCAGTTCAGCCCGTCGTGGTTTGCCTATGACATGCGCCTGATGATGTCGGGCATCCAGACGATCGGCATGCACGGAGCCGAAGCAACGGTGGACCGGCTGGAGGAGATCCTGGGGCACCCGCTGCGCAGGTACGCCGACTTCGTCAAGGAGGCGATCGAGGCCGCTTGATCACCGGCGCATGCGCGCGCCCGGGCGGTGCGCAGGCGGAAGTCGCCTCCTGGCCAGGCCCGGAATGGGCATGCCGGTTGCACGCCTTCTCGAACCCCTACAGCGGCGCCAGCCTGCGCGAGGTGGACTGGACGCCGCGATCGGTCGTGCACCATGGACCCGAACCAGGCTTACCGGTTCATCTACGACAACCTGCCGCACGGGGTGGTGCTGCTCGATCGCGAGGGGGCGGTGCTCACGCTCAACCGCGCAGCGCTGGCGGTGCTGGCGTGTGCATTGCAGGCCCCCACCGGCGTGGGCCACAACCTGCTTCCCGGCCTGGCGCAGCCGCATCGAGATGCGCTGCGGGATCTGATCCACCGCGTGTTCAACGGCGACACAGGCGCGCTGCAGTTCGAACTCGGCGCGCCCGGCGGCCCCGGACGCTGGCTGGAGCTGCACGCTGCGCCGATGCGCGACGCCGGGGGCCGGCTGCTGGCGCTGCTGGGAGTGGTGCAGGACGTTACCGAGGCGCGATGCACGGTCGAGGCACTGCGCACGAGCGAAGAGCTGCACCGGCTACTGGCCGAGAACTCCAATGACCTGATCACGCTGCGCGAGATCGACGGCACGCCGATCTACGGCAGCCCGTCGTTCGCACGGCTGATGGGCCGCCCGCCCGCGGAGTCGATGGAGATGCTGCTTGAGCGCTTCCACCCGGAGGACCAGGCGATGGGCCGGCGTGCCTGGGAGGAAGTGGTGCGCGGCACGCCACGCTACACCACCTTCCGCTACCAGCACCTCGATGGCCGGTGGCATTGGCTCGAGGCCTGGGGCACGCTGGTGCACTACGGCGGGCGGCCCTGCGTGCTCAGCGTGAGCCGCGACATCACGCGCCGCAAGCAGGCCGAGGATCTGCTGCGCGAATCACAGAAGATGGAGGCCATCGGCACGCTGGCCGGTGGTATCGCGCACGACTTCAACAACGTGCTCGCCGGGATCCTGGGCAATGTGTCGCTGGCCCTGGAAGACCTGGACCCCGCGCACCCGGCATCTGCCCGCCTGCAACAGATTGAGAAGTCGGGACTGCGCGGTCGCAAGCTGGTGCAGCAGATCCTGGCGTTCGCGCGGCGTCAGCCCAAGCGGCTGGTGCAAACTGCCCTGGGACCGCTGGCGCGCGATGCGGTGGACATGTTGCGCACGACCCTGCCCTCCAGCGTGCAGCTCGCCCTGGTGCTGCACCCGCAGCCGGTGCACGCCGTCGTCGACCCCACGCAGGTGGCCCAGGTGGTGATGAACCTCGTCACCAACGCCTGGCAGGCCTTGCCCGATCGCACCGGGCGCATCGAGGTCGGGATCGAACCGATGCTGCTCAACGCGGCGGATGCGCAGCGGCTGGGGTGCCATGCGTCGGAACGACACGCTCATCTCTGGGTGCGCGACGACGGCATGGGGATGGACGAAGCGACCCGCGCGCGCATCTTCGAGCCCTTCTTCACCACCAAGGTCACTGGGGGCGGTACCGGGCTGGGCCTGTCGGTGACGCGTGGCATCGTCGCCGAGCACGGGGGCTGCATCCTCGTCGACAGCAGCCCCGGCGCGGGCAGCACGTTCCATGTGTATCTTCCCGCGTGCGAGAGGCCCGCCGCCGGCGAACCGACCGCGTCGCGCAAAGCCGCACGCGGGCAAGGCGAACGCATCTTGTACGTGGACGACGACGACGTGATCGTGATGATGGTCGAGGCGATGCTGCGCCGGCTCGGCTACCGCGTGTGCACCTGCAACGACGCGCAGCAGGCGCTGGAGCTGGTGGGCAGCGATCCCGCCGCGATCGACGCGGTGGTGACCGACTTCAACATGCCCGGCAGCTCGGGGCTCGAGGTGGCGCGCGCGCTGGGCCGCATCCGCCCCGGCCTGCCGGTCGTCATCACCTCGGGCCACATCACCGCGCAGCTCGAGCGAGAAGCCGCCCTGGCCGGCGTGCCGGCGCTACTGCAAAAGCAGGACATCGCCGAAGAGCTTGGGCCGTTGCTGCAGCGGGTGCTGCACCCCGCGGCTCCTGGCTGATCGGAGGGCACCCTCGCGCAGCGAGCGCCGGCAGATGAAGCGCCGGCGGCTGCCCGTCCGATGGCTTGGCTCGCTCGGTCGTGGCATGCAGGCACCCCGGCCCTGCCCCTATGATCCCGATCCGTCCGCTGCTACACCGTCTGCCGATGCAACTGACGCTTCGCACCGCACGCTGGCTGCTGCTGTTCAGCGCCGCCCTCAGCACCTCCCTGCCCGCTGAAGCTGCGGCCCCACCGGCCGCACCCCGCGCAGTCGCCCCGCGCGGGCCACTCGCGGCGGACGAGCTCAACAACATCGCCGTCTTCAAGGCCGCCTCGCACTCGGTGGTGAACATCACCGCGCTGGGCTACGAACGCGACTTCTTCTCCACCAACGTGCAGCAGGTGCCGCGCGGCACGGGCACCGGCTTTGTCTGGGACGACAAGGGCCACATCGTCACCAACTTCCATGTGATCCAGGAAGCGAATGCCGCGCGCGTGACCCTCGCCGACCAGACCAGTTATCGCGCGCAGCTGGTCGGCGTGTTCCCCGACCGCGACCTGGCAGTGCTGAAGATCGATGCGCCCATGGCCAAGTTGCCGCCAATTCCGGTGGGGGTGAGCCGGGACCTGCAGGTCGGTCAGAAGGTCTACGCGATCGGCAACCCGTTCGGGCTGGACCAGACGCTGACCACCGGCATCGTGAGCGCGCTCAACCGCGAGATCGAATCGGTGACCCGGCGCACCATCCGTGGCGCGATCCAGACCGACGCGGCCATCAACCCCGGCAACTCCGGTGGCCCGCTGCTCGATTCGGCCGGCCGGCTGATCGGCGTGAACACCGCGATCTACAGCCCGTCAGGCGCCAGCGCCGGCATCGGCTTCGCCATCCCGGTGGACGAGGTCAACCGCATCGTGCCGCGGCTGATCCGCGACGGCCGCATGGTGCGTCCCACCCTCGGCGTGACCGCCGCGCCGCCCAGCCTGAACCGCGCGCTCGGCCTGCCCGCGGGCGTGGCGCTGGTGCGCGTGCAGCCCGGCGGGCCGGCGCAGCGGGCGGGGCTGCAGCCCTTCACCCGCGGCAACCAGGGCATCGTGCAGGGCGACGTGATCACCGCCGTGAACGAGGAGACCATCGACACCCTCGATGACATGCTCAACGCACTGGAGCGCCTGCAGCCCGGCGACAAGGCCACGCTGACGGTGTCACGCGCCGGCAAGTCCCGCAAGGTGGCGGTGACGCTCGCAGAGTCGGAGGACTGAGGGAATACGGTTTGCCGCTTGCCCTGATGCACGTCCCGGAGCCCGCGGGGGCCACCCTGCCCTGCCGAGGCGATCTGCGCAGTGCCCAGCACGGAGGATGTCCCCATGAGCACCCTGATCGGCAAGTTGTCGCCCAGTGTCACCAACCTGATCCGCATGGACCATGCGCATGTGCTGGCCACGTTCCAGCAGTTCCATGCCGGCACCGGCGTGCGCAAGAAGCAGGCGCTGGTGGAAAGCGCCTGCCTGGCGCTGGAGATCCATGCGCAGCTCGAAGAGGAGATCTTCTACCCCGCGCTGCGAGAGCTTGCCTCGGACACCACCATCGTCGAAAAGAGCTTTCCTGAGCACAGCGAGATGCGGCGCCTGATCACCCGGCTGCGCGGCATGGTGCCCACCGACCCCGAATACGACAACGCCTTCATGGAGCTGATGCGCGACGTGATGCACCACGTGGCCGACGAGGAAACCACCTTGCTGCCGGCGGCCGAACGCCTGCTGTGCGAGCGGCTAGGCGACCTGGGCGCGGAGATGACGCGCCGGCGCCTGCAACTGCTGGGCTCGCACGCCGGGGAGATCGCATCCAACACCCTGCGCTCCTTCCCCGAAAGCGCGATCGTGATGGCCTCGGGTGCGATGGCCGCGGGCGCTTACCTGTTCGGCCGCGCGGGCGCGCGGCCGGGGCCAGGGCCGGCGCCGCGCTGACCTGGCGGTTCAGTGGGGGAACGCGAGGCGCTTTTCCAGCAAGCGCTGCAGTTGTTCGAAGGCCAGGCTGAGCACCCAGTACACACCCGCCGCCGCGATGTAGAGCGGAAACGGCTGGAAGGTGGTGGAGATCAGCTCCTTGGTGGCCAGCATCAGCTCGGTTACTGCGATCACCGACACCAGCGAGGTGTCCTTGATCAGGCTGATCAGGCTGTTGGACAGGCTGGGCGCAGCCACCCGCAAGGCCTGCGGCGCCACGATGTGGCGCAGGGTCTGCAGGTGCGTGAGCCCCAGGCTGGTGCCGGCCTGCCACTGCCCGCGCCCCACCGCGGCCACCGCGCCGCGCAGGCTCTCCGACAGGTAGGCCGCCACGTTGAGCGTGAGCGCAAGGATGCCGGCGGTCAGTGGCGAGAACTCGATGCCGATGCTGGGCAGGCCGTAGTACACGATGAACACCTGCACCAGCAGCGGCGTGCCGCGAAAAGCGCTCACGTACAGCCGCGCCAGCACGTCCAGCACCGGCACCGCCAGCACCCGCACCAGCGCGATCACCAGCGCCAGCGACATGCCCAGCACCATGGCGGATACCGCGAACAGCAAGGTGTAGCCGGTGGCGCGCAGCATCACCGGCGCAGCCAGCTGGAACAGCGCCGAGAGTTCCATCGGTTCAGGGCGCCACGGGCGGCTTGCTCACGTCGCGCGCGAACCACTTGATGGAAATCTTCGCGAAGCTGCCATCGGCCTTCAGCTCATCCAGCGCCTTGTCGATCGCCTGCTTGAACTTGGGGCTGCCCTTGCGGAAGGGGATCGCGTTGCTCTCCACCGCGCCCAACGGCGCACCGGCCTTGACCGGCAGCTTGGTCTTCTGCGCGAGGTAGGGGATGAGCAGGCTGTCGTTGATGGCAGCGTCGATCCGGCCGGTGGCCAGGTCCTGCAGGTACTCCGGCGCGCCGGGGTACACCTTCACCTCGGCGCCTTCGATGCCGCGGGCCAGCTCGGCATAGTTGCTGCCCTGCCCCACGCCGATCTTCTTGCCCTTGAGGTCGGCCTTGGTGGCCATGGGGCGCGTCTCGTTGGCCCGAACGATCAGCTGCGCGGCAGACACCACGTAGGGTGCGCTGAAGTCGAAGGTCTCGCGTCGCTTGTCGGTGGCGGCCACCTGGTTGACGATGACGTCGTACTTGCCCGCCTGCAGGCCGGCCAGGATGCCGCTCCACTCCGTGGTGGTGAACTCGGGCTTCACACCCAGCTTGCCGGCGATCGCCTGGGCGATTTCCACGTCGAAGCCGGTCAGCTTGCCTTGTTCGTCACGGTAGTTGAAGGGCGGATAGGTGCCTTCGAGCGCGATGCGCAGGCTGCCCCGCTGCTTCACCTCGTCCAGCAGGTCGGCGGCATGGGCTGCCACCCCGGCGCAGAGCGCAAGCGCCACGCCGGCAGCACGAAGAAACGACGACAGGGAGGTCTTCATCGGTGTGTTCATGAGTGGAGGAAAGAGGCGATGTTGCCACCGCCCCTTGCTCAACCACCGAGCATGGACATGCCGATGCAGAGGATGTGCTTGCCCCGCTGCGGCAGGCGTCGCCAGCGCTAGGAGCGCGAGCCCGCCTGGCGCAGCCGCTGGAACAGGTCGTCCGCTGCGATGAGGACCTCGGGCGGTGCGTCCAGCGGCTCGTTGCGGCCACCCGACGCGGGCGCCGCGGCCAAGCGCATCGCGTCCAGCCGTTCGATGGCCTCCACCGCACGGTCCATCGCCTCGTCCATCATCTTGCAGACCTCGTCGAAGTCCGGCGGCACCTGGCACTGCACCTGCGGGTCGGCGTCCAGCATCTGCTTGGCGGTGATCAGCAGGCTGCGCGCTTCGCTGGACATCTGGCGCACATGCTGGCCCAGGCGTTCGGCCGTCTGGTACAGCGCCATCACCTGCAGCGCGCTGCCGGGGCTGGTGTCCGCCTCGGCGTCGCCAGCCAGGCGCGCGCGCCCCAGCACGGTGAGTGCGCGTGCCGCCTCCATCATGGTGGCAACATCCCTGGCTCTGTCCGCAGCATGGGCGAACAGTTCAACAACCGACGGCTTCATGGGGCACCTGTGGCTCAAGTCATGGGCAGCTTAACTGTTACAGCTGGGCAAGCCGTATGCCCTGGATGAGCGGTCACCCCCTGACCAGGGGCCTTTCGGCATGCAAACTGCTGGTTTGTTTCATGGCCGAATCCACGATGACCGACAGCCCGCAGCGCCCCCGGCATTTCTCGATGATCCGGGGGTTCCACCTCGCCGACTTCCTCACCCTGGGCAATGCCGCGTGTGGCGCGGGGGCGGTCTTCCTGGCGATGCTCTACATGGCACGCCCCAGCCTGGCGCACCTGTTGTGGGCAGCGGCGATGGCACCCGCGGCGCTGGCCTTCGACGTGCTGGACGGGCGGGTGGCGCGCTGGCGCCAGCAGCATTCCGCGCTGGGCCGGGAGCTCGATTCGCTGGCCGACGTGATCTCCTTCGGCGTGGCGCCCGCCGCGCTGGGCTTCGCGGTGGGGCTGCAAGGCGGCTGGGACGTTGTGGCGCTGGTGTACTTCGTGTGCTGCGGCGTCAGCCGGCTGGCGCGCTACAACGTGACCGCCGAAAGCCTCTCGGCCGGTGCCGACAAGGTGGCCTACTTCGAAGGCACACCCATCCCCACCAGCGTGCTGATCACGGCCGTGCTCGCTTTTGCGGCCTGGCAGGGCCATGTGGGCGAGCAGCTCTACGGCGGCTGGTGGCAGCTGGGCCCGTGGCAGTTGCATCCGCTGGCGCTGCTGTATGCGCTGTCGGGCACCGCGATGATTAGCAAGACGCTGCACATCCCCAAGCTCTGAGCAGGGCTCAGTCCCACAGCCGGCCTTCAACCGCGAGCCGCCGCAGGCCTGTTAACTCCGCTTACGTCACTGATTGTTTCAGCAGGGCCGTAAGTCACGCTTGATCACCTTTGTGTCATTGGCGCATCGATCGGCTGACGCTATCGTCTGCCGCGCCGAGCGGGATCCCTCACAACAAGAAACGGACACCGGCGCTGCACCTCGAGTGCAGCGTCGTGCGTCGTCCTTCTACAACTCGAATCAAGCAAGGAGTTCCGCCATGACACGCACATTCAAGCCCCGGCAGTTGCTGCTGTGGGCGTTGGCCGGGTTGGCTGCCAGCCCCGCATGGGCCGACCTCTCGGCCGTGGTGGCCATCGAGCCCACCTCGCGCAAGGACGGCCTGATGCTGTCGCGCCCCGCCCTGGAAGCGCAGCTCGGCAAGCTCACCGGCCAGACGGTGAACGTCACCACGACGGAAGACCTCACCGACGCGATGCGCGCCACGCGCAGCGGCGGTTATGACCTGTTCATCGCGCCGGCCCAGGTGGCGGCGTCAGCCCTGGCCCACGGCTACGAGCTGATCGGCTCCACCGAGCCGTCCGAGCAGTACGTCATGGTCGGCAAGCCGCAGATCGCCTCCACCGGCGACATGCGCAAGGGCCGCATCTACCTGCCGCAGCAGGATTCGATCTACACCTACATGGCGCGCGGCATGCTCAACCAGAGCGGCCTGTCGTTCAAGGACCTGCGCACCGTGGAGTTCGCGCGCTACCCGCAGGCGGGCCTGACGGCGCTGATGCTGGGGCTGTCGGACGCCACCGTGATCCGCCGTGGCGACTATGACGCCTGGGTGAAGGAGAACCCAGGCGCCGGCAAGGTGCTGGCCACCTCGGGAGCGGTGCCCGGCGGGTTCTCGGTGGCGGTCAAGAAGGATCTGCCGCCCGACGTGCGCACCAAGATCGCCAAGTGGTTCGCCACGTCGGCGCCGGCCTGCGGCATGAAGCCGGTGGCCTCGCGCGCGGAACTCACCGAATACAAGGCGGTGGCCCAGCTCGGCACCTTCACGCCCAAATCCTTGCCAGGGGCCACCGTGGTGAGCGCCGGCGAGGTGATGCAGATGATGGCCCAGGGCGCCGTGGTGGTGGACACCCGCAACGACAAGGAATACAAGGCCAAGCACATTCCGAACGCGCTCTTCGTGCCCTACCACGAGAAGAGCCTCAAGGACGTGGCCTACGACCCCGCGCTGGACGACTTCTCCGGGCTGGACAAGCTGGACCCATCCAAGCCGACCATCTTCCACTGCAACGGGCCCGAGTGCTGGAAGTCCTACAAGGCCAGCCGCGCGGCCCTGGCCAAGGGCTTCAAGCAGGTCTACTGGTTCCGTGGCGGCATGCCCGAATGGGAGACCAACGGCATGCAACTCGCCAAGGAATAGGCTTTACGGGCGTCGCACGCCACAGCGGTGCGGCCAAGTCGCGCCCGGCAGGTGCCGGCGCGGGATGCAGCGCGGTGGGCGGACTGCCGGGGCGGGCGCAAACGCCGCGCCGAGAGCGCCCACGATGCGTGCCTTAGTTGGGACGGCGCTGCTGCACCGGCGGCGGTCCGCGGCGCTCGAGGTGGCGGAAGGTGATGCGGCCCTTGCTCAGGTCATAGGGCGACAGCTCCAGCGACACGTTGTCGCCCGCGAGGATGCGGATGTGGTGCTTGCGCATCTTGCCGGAGGTGTAGGCCACCAGCTTGTGGCCGTTTTCCAGCGTGACGCGGTAGCGCGAGTCCGGCAGGATCTCATTGACCACGCCGTTCATTTCAATCAGTTCTTCCTTGGCCATGGGGCGGTTCTCCTAAGGTTGCAGGGATGCGGGTTCGTTGGCGGCGACGGCGGGGCCGCCGACCCAGGTGAGGCCCTGGTCGGTGGCGTAGCGGATCGCGGCTTGGGGGGTGTCGAACAAGGGCACGAGGCGCAGCACACGGTCATGCGTGGCGCTGCCGCGGCCGGTTCGGATGGACACAGAGGCGGCGTAGCGGCCGTCGTCCAGTCGTTTGGTCAGCGGTGAGACAAGGTACTTGCCTACTTCGATCGATGTCTTGATGCGGTACTTTCAGCGGCCCGCGGCGCGGCTCGTCGGCCACTGCGGGGATCTTGCGAAAAACAGGCTTGCCCAATGGCAGGCCGAGGACACCAGGCCTTCTTGGGTGCTGCCTTGCAGGGCTGTTCGCTGCGAGGACATGGCCGATCGGGCCTGTTGACACTACCGAAGCAATCGGCGGCCCTGATCGGGAAAGAAGGCGCTGGTACTGAAGACGCCGATGGCGTTCGGAATGCCGCGTTCCCGGAGGTACAGGCAGCACGCCATCATGGCGAATGGCGGATTTTACCACCTGCCGGTTCGGTCAGTGTGAGCAGGATGTCCGCGTACCAGGCGCAGTTGAGTCCGAGCGACTCGTCCTGCGCCTCGCGGTTGCCCATGTCCAGCCGTGCCGAGTGCACGCCCAGCAGCTTCCAGGGCAGCGGATTGGCCGCCGTGACGGCGCCCTGCTGGCGCATGACCACCGGCGCTCCGCTGGTGCCCCGGTGGGTGCGGGCGTCAGTGAGGAAGTAGCCCTGGCCCTGGAAGCGCAGGCCGAAGGAGGACGCGATCACCGCCTGCCGCACCACCGGCAGGTGATGCAGCGTGTCGTGGAAGCCGAGCGGGAAGCCGACGATCAGCAGCGGCGAGCCCACCTCGATCTCGTCGAACGAGCGTTGCAGGTGGGCCGGTGTGAACACCTGGACGGCGCTGGGCCGGGGAAAGGCCGCCCGATCCAGCTCGATCACCGCCACGTCGATCTCGCCGGCCGCGTCGGTGCCCTGGCGCCAGATGCTCTTGCCGTCGCGGTACAGCAGCACCGAGAAGCCGGTGGACCGCGTGAGGTTGCGGGCGTCGGTATGGACCTCGATCTCCACCCGGTCGGGGAAATGCTTGCTCGGCTCGTCGATCAGCACATGGCGGCTGGTCACCAGGAAGAGCCGGCTGTCGCGCTGGAAGAAGAAGCCGCTGGCATTGGTGAGCGCACGCGGGCCGTCGAAGGTGCCGATGCGCGCGGCAGTGAGCAACAGGGGTTCGATCACGGGCATGGGGTTTCTCCCTTGCATCGACAGAGGTACACCGGGTCTGCCAATGCTATGGTCGGTGCTTTACAAGGACATGCATGACCACTACGACCGACGCGCCGGCCGCTGCCCGCAAAGAAGCCCTGCGTAACACGCTGCTCGCCACGGTCGACCTGCTGAAACGCCGCCGCGCCAGCGACATCGCCGAGGACGACATCGACGCCTACGTGGCGCTGAACTGGCTGGAATGGAACGGTGGCGGCCTGCGGCTGACCACCACCGGCGACAACGTCTGCAAGCAGCTGACCTCCCGCCTGGGCTGAGCCGCTCACTCGGCGATCAGTGCGGCCGTGCGCCGCACGTCGCGCTCGAAGGCGGCGATGGTGTGCTCCGAGATCGGCGTGTGCAGCAGCACCGTCCGGGCCACCTCGGCGTTGTGTTCGAAGGTCCCCAGCAGGCCTGCACGCATCTCAGGCGGCAGCTGGCTGAGCAAGGCGGTGACCAGGGCATCGAGGGCAACGAGGCTGCCCTTCAGTTCGCAGATCCGTTCGGTTGCGTCTTGCAGGTTCTTCATCGCTGTCCCCAAAAAGAAAAAACCGCGGCTGAAGGCCGCGGTTTTCATGTGGCCCGCGTGAACGGGCCGCGGTGGCCAATCAGGCTGCCGGACGGATGTTCGAAGCCTGGGGGCCCTTCTGGCCCTGCGTCACTTCGAATTCCACGCGCTGGCTTTCGGACAGGCTCTTGAAGCCGCCGCCTTGGATCTGGCTGAAATGGGCGAAGAGGTCCTTGCCACCACCATCAGGGGTGATGAAGCCGAAGCCCTTGCCTTCGTCGAACCATTTCACGGTGCCGGTTTGAGTCGTCATATCGATTCCTTTCAAGTGATGCGCCGGCACATGCCGACGCAGTGCAGAGACGCCAAGAAAATCATCAATACGAGATTCGACCGGACCCGCCAGCGAGCGCTGACGGAAAACAGAGGAGACCTTCAAAGAGACGGGGTCTTGTGCATACCTACGGCGCGCATAGTACACCGTGAACCGATGCACTTGACGCGAGAAGTGGCATCGCCACCAAAAAGGGAGTCTCATGAAGATCGATTTCGTCTCCGATGTGTCGTGCCCCTGGTGCGCCATCGGCCTGAATGCGCTGGAAAGCGCACTGGCCCGCGTAGGCAACAAGGTGCAGGCGGAGTTGCACTTCCAGCCGTTCGAGCTCAACCCGCAGATGCCCAGGGAGGGTGAGGACGTCACCGAGCACCTGAGCCGCAAGTACGGCACCACGCCGCAGCAGGCGGTGGCCAACCGCGAGGCGATCCGCCAGCGCGGCGAGTCGGTGGGCTTCACCTTCAACATGGACAAGCGCCAGCGCATCTACAACACCTTCGACGCGCACCGGCTGCTGCACTGGGCGCAACTCGAAGGGCGCCAGCGCGAGCTCAAGCACGCCCTCTTCGAGGCCTACTTCACCGACGGGGAGAACCCGAGCGACCATGAGGTGCTGGTGCGGCGCGCGGCGGCGGTCGGGCTGGATGCGGAGAAGGCCCGCGAGGTGCTGGCCTGCGGCGCCTATGCCGACGAGGTGCGCGAGCGTGAGCGCTTCTTCCAGGAGCACGGCATCCACGCCGTGCCGGCCGTGATCATCAACGACCGTCACCTCATCCAGGGCGGCCAGCCGGTGGACGTGTTCGAGCGCGCGCTGCGGCAGCTGGCTGCCGCAGGCTGATCACTCCTGCTCCACCCGCAGGATGGGCATGGTGGTCACGTCGGCCACGCCCTCCAGGCGGGCGATGTGGTCGCGGTGGTCGTTGAGCTCCTGCATCGAGCCCACCGCCAGCTCGACCACCAGGTCGATGTCACCGCTCACCGAATAGCAGCGCCGTGCGCCCGGCATCGCATTGATGCTGCGGATGGTGTCCGGCAGCGGCGTGCGGCGCAGGCGTAGCAGCACGAAGGCCCGCACGCCGGCACCGGCCACGTCCTGCGCCAGCTCCGCACGGTAGCCGCGAATCACCCGCGCCTGCTCCAGCTTGGCGATGCGCTCGCGCACGGAGCTGCGCGCCAGCCCTACCTTCCCTGCGATGGTCTTCAATGGCAGCCGAGCGTCCTGCTGCAGCAAGCGGAGGATCTGAAGGTCCTTGTCGTCCATGGCTGGGCGTCACTGTGGTGCGCCGGCCGTCAAAACGACGGCCGATCCGTCAAAGCGGCGGTGCGTCGGCACCACCTGGCATGAGAGAGTGGGGCCATGTACCGCAGGGCCGCCACCATGGGACTGATTGTTGCCGCATCCACCCCTTCTCACAGCGAGGCGCCATCCCAACGCAGCGCCCGGCACCGCGCGATCAACCCGACCGGCGTGTCGTACTGCCAGGCCCACGAGGTGAGCGGCTTCTCGCGCCTGCTGTTCGTGAGCGGCCAGGTGCCCGCCGACGCCGACGACCGCGTGCCGCCCGACTTCCGCAGCCAGTGCCGCCTGGCATGGCGCAATGTGCAGGCGCAGCTGGAGGCGGCCGGCATGGCGCTGGACGATCTGGTGAAGGTGACCGTGTTCCTGTCCGACCGGCGCCATCGGCAAGAGAACTACCAAGTGCGCACCGAAGTGCTGGGGCCGCGCTCGCCAGCGCTCACCATCGTGATCACGGGGATCTACGACGAAGCCTGGTTGCTCGAGATCGAGGCTGTGGCCGCCGCATGAAGCCTCTGCGCCTGCGCCTGGCCGCGGTGGCGCTTGCCTGCCTGGCCGCCGATGGCGCCTCGGCCGCAGAGACTGGGACACCGCAGCGCTGGACGCCGGCGCCCTTGTCCACCGATCAGTACGAATCCTCGCCCAGCTTCACGCCAGACGGTCGGGAGCTGTTCTTCATGCGGGCTGACCGGAAGTTCCAAAGCTATCGCCTGCTGTGGTCGCGCTGTGAGAACGGGCGCTGGAGTGCGCCGCAGGCGCCGCCATTTGCGGCCCCGGCACCGGTGCTCGAGGCCGACCCCTTCGTCACTCCGGACGGCCGGCAGCTCTACTACGTATCGTCGCGCCACGCGCATGCCATCAACGGAGGCGACGACCTGGACATTTGGGTGGTGGACCGCGGCGCCGATGGCCGCTGGGGCGCGCCGCGCCGCCTGCCCGAGCCGGTGAACTCCAGCGCGTCCGAGCTGCTGCCGCGCGTGGACTCCGCCGGCCGCATCCTCTTCGGCTCCAGCCGGCCGGGCGGTTTCGGTCAGGGCGACATCTACATCGCCACGCCCCAGGCCGACGGCAGCTGGCGGGTGGACAACGCGGGCCCGCCCATCAGCACCTCTGACAACGAGTACGAAGCCGAGCTGTCGCGTGACGGCCGCACCATGGTGGTGGTGGCCGACCGGGGTGACCGCTCGCACCTCTATCGCTATGCCCGCGACACGGACGGCCGCTGGCGCGAGCAAGGCCGTATCCCGGCCCGCGCAGACGTGTTCCAGGTCGGCCCGTTGTTGTCGCCTGATGGCGAGCGCCTGCTGTTTGCACAACAGGATGGCGAACGCTCGGGCGAGATGTTCCTGGTCGACCTGGTGCCTGCGGCCCGCGAGGCGTGGCCGCCCCGCTGCGGCCGCTGACGCCTCACTGCCCCGCGGCACCGCGCTGTTCCGTCGTTGCCCAGCCCCCGCCCAGCGCACGGAACACATCCGCTTGCGCCGCGGCCAGCGCACGCTGCGTGTCGGCGTTCTGCGCCTGTGCGGTGAGGGCCGCGCGTTCGGCTTCGATCACATTCAGCCGGCTCGCCTCGCCACCCTGGTAGCGCAGCCGCGTGAGGTCGGCCGCACGCACCAGCGCCTGGGCCCGTTGCTGCCCGGTCTGCAGGCTGGCGCGGGCCTCCTCGTGCGCAGCGAGCGCATCGCGCGCCTCCTTGAAGGCATTGGCCACGCTGTCGCGGTAGTCCAGCTCCGCCTGCATGCGCCGCGCGCGGGCGGCCTCGTTCAGGGCATCGATGCGCCCGCCGTTCCAGATCGGCTGGGTGAGCGAGGCCACCACGCTCCAGATCAGCGACGGGCCATCGGTCAGGCGCGACAAGGCCACGCTTTCGCGCCCCACGTCGGCCGTGAGCGCGATGCTGGGGAAGTAGGCCGCACGCGCCGCGTCCACCCGTGCACCGGCGGCACGCAGCCGCGCTTCGGCCGCCTGCACATCGGGGCGCCGCAACAGCAGATCGGACGGCAGGCCCGCGGGCAAGGGGCTGGCGATGACCACCGGCCGGGTGGTGCTGCGTGCCACGGCCCCTTCGATGAGCGCGCGCGGTGAACGGCCCAGCACCAGCGACAGGGCACGCTCCGCCTCGCCGCGGGCGCGGTCCAGCTTGGGCAGCAGCGCTTCGTTGGCCAGCAGTTCGGCTTCGAGCTGGCGGATGTCCAGCTCGCCGATGTCGCCACCCTTGAAGCGCAGCTGCTGCAGCCGCAGGCTGTCGCGCTGCGCGTCCACTGCCTGGCCGAACAGCGAACGTTGCGCGTCCAGCGACTGCAGCGCCGCATACGACTGCACCACCTGCGCCACCAGTGCGGTGCGCAGGGTCTCGCGCCCGTACTCACTGGCCAGCAGCTCTTCGCGCGCGGCGGATGTCGCATTGGCCGCCTTGGCCCACAGGTCCAGCTCATAGGCGATGCCCAGCGTGGCCTGGTAGCTGTTGCCCACCGGGGAAGCGTCACCCAGCGGCACAGCGCCGTTCTGGCTGGCGCGTGCGCGGGCGCCGGTCAGGTTGGCATTCACGCTCGGCAACTGCCCCGCACGCGCGGAGCGCAGCGCGGCACGCGATTCGTCGATGCGCGCCATCGCGCGCGCCAGGTCGCGGTTGTTCTTCAGCGCCTCGTCCACCAGCACATCCAGCTGCGCATCGCCGAACTGCTTCCACCAGTCGGGCGCCACCGGGGGCACGGTGGCGGTGGCCTGGGGCAGCTCCAGCGCGGGCGTTTCATGCACAGTGCCACCGGGCACGGCGCAGGCACTCAGCACCGCCGCGGCGACCGCGGTCAACAGCAGCGCCCTCATGCCGGCTCTCCTTGTGCGCCGGCCACCGGGCCTGTGCCGTGATGGCTGGGATGCTGCAGCGCCGTGCCATGGCCGGTGCGGCGCGCGCGTTCGGCTTCGGCCTGGATCTCGGCCGTGCTGCGCGCCTCGCGCAGTTTGCGGGCGGTGATGATCTTGAAGAACATGGGAACAAAGAAGATGGCCAGGAAGGTGGCGGCCAGCATGCCGCCCATCACGCCAGTGCCCACGGAGCGGCGCGCTGCCGCGCCGGCGCCGGACGACAAGGCCAGCGGCAGCACGCCGAGGATGAAGGCCAGCGAGGTCATGATGATGGGCCGGAAGCGCAGCCGCGCCGCCTCCAGCGCGGCGGCCGATGCGCTCATGCCCTCGTGGTGCTTCAGCGAGGCGTACTCCACGATCAGGATTGCGTTCTTGGCCGCCAGGCCGAGTAGCGTGACCAGGCCGATCTGGAAATACACGTCGTTGGTCATGCCGCGCAGCCACACCGCCGCCAGCGCACCGAAGGTGCCGAAGGGCAGCGCGAACAGCACCGACAGCGGCAGCGACCAGCGTTCGTACTGCGCCGACAGGATGAGGAACACCATCAGCGCGCCCAGCAGCAGGGCGATGCCGGAGGTGCCCGACGAACGCTTCTCCTGGTAGGACGCACCACCCCAGTCGAAGCTGAAATCGGGCGGCAAGGTCTCGCGTGCGATGCGCTCCACTTCGGCGATCGCCTGGCCCGAGCTCACGCCCGGTGCCCCCTGGCCGAAGAGCTTGACGGCCGGCAGGTTGTTGAAGCGGTCCAGCGTCTCCGGGCCGGACGAGAACTTCACCGTCGCCAACGCGGACACCGGCACCATCTGCCCGGTATTCGAGCGCACCCACATGCGGCCGATGTCATCCGGCCGCTTGCGGAACGAGGGCTCGGCCGACATCAACACCTGCCAGGTGCGGCCGTACTTGTTGAAGTCGTTGACGTAGTAGCTGCCGAGCGTGGATGACAAGGTGTTGAACACCTCGTCCACCGGCACGCCCAGCGACTTGGCACGCTCGCGGTCCACGTCCACGTACAGCTGCGGCGAGGTGGCGCGCCACAGGCTCTGCACGCCGGCCAGCAGCTTGCTCTGCGACACCGCGCCCTGGAACTGCTGCATCACCTCGGCCAGGCGCTTGGCCCCGCCCTCCCCGCGGTTCTGGATGTAGAACTCGAAGCCACCGGCCGTGCCCAGGCCGAAGATCGGCGGCGGGTTGAAGGCCAGCACCAGCGCCTCCTTGATGTGGCCGGTCTTCATGAACAGCTCACCCACCAGCGCCTGCACGGGCACCGGCCGTTCGTCCCAGGGCTTCTGCGTCACGAAGATGGTGGCCGCGTTGTTGCGGTAGCCGCCACCCAGGAAGTCGAAGCCGGTGAAGGCCACCACGTCCTGGTTGAACGGGTTGGACTTCATGATGCCGATCACCTCGTTGACCACCTTGTCGGTGCGCTCCAGCGAAGCGCCGTCCGGCAGGATCACCGCCGAGATGTAGAAGCCCTGGTCTTCTTCCGGCACCAGCGATCCCGGCGTGATGCGCCACAGGCCCACGGCCAGCGCCACCATGCCGGCGAACAGCAGCAGGCCGATGCCCGCGCGCCGCACCAGGAAGCCCACGCCCGCCACGTAGCGGCCGGTGATCTTGTGGAAGAAGTTGTTGAAGGCCGTGAAGAAGCGGCCGGGCGACCGGTGCTCCTTCTTGAGGATCATCACGCACAGGCTGGGGGTGAGCGTCAGCGCCACGATGCCCGAGATCACCACCGCGATCGCGATGGTCACGGCGAACTGGCGATACAGCTCGCCGGTGAGGCCGCCCAGGAAGGCGATCGGCACGAACACCGCGCACAGCACCAGCACGATCGCGATCACCGGGCCGGACACCTCGCGCATCGCCTTGATCGCCGCCTCGCGCGCGCCCAGGTGCTCCTCATGCATGATGCGTTCGACGTTCTCCAGCACCACGATCGCGTCGTCCACCACGATGCCGATGGCCAGCACCATGCCGAACAGCGTGAGCGTGTTGATCGAGTAGCCCAGCATCAGCAGACCAGCAAAGGTGCCGATCAGCGACACCGGCACCGCCACCACCGGGATGAGGGTGGCACGCCAGTTCTGCAGAAACAGGAACACCACCGCGATCACCAGCACCATGGCCTCGAGCAGCGTCTTCACCACCTCCTCGATGGACACCTTCACGAAGCGCGTGGTGTCGTAGGGCACCGAGTAGGTGATGCCCTTGGGGAAGCGCTTGGCCAGCGTGGCCACGGTGCCCTCGACTTCCTTGGCCACGTCCAGCGCATTGGCGCCCGGCTGCAGGAACACGCCCACCAGGGTGGCCGGCTTGCCGTTGATGCGGCCGATGAAGTCGTAGTCCTTGGAGCCCAGCTCCACCCGGGCCACGTCCTTCAGGCGCACCGAGCTGCCGTCGCCATCGGCGCGCACGATGATCTCTTCGAACTGCTTGGGGTCGGACAGCCGGCCCTGCGTGGTGATGGTGTAGACCATCTCCTGCGGGCCGCCGGTGGGCGACTGGCCCACCTTGCCGGCCGCGAACTGCGCGTTCTGCTCGTTGATGGCGCGTGCCACGTCGGCGGTGGTGAGCTTGAGCTGCGCCAGCCGGTCCGGCCGCAGCCAGATGCGCATGGCGTAGTCCTTGGCGCCGAAGATCTGCACGTTGGTGGTGCCGGGCACGCGCTTGAGCGCGTCCAGCACGTTCAGCGTCACGTAGTTGCTGATCGCCAGGTCGTCGCGGCTGCCGTCGTCGGAAAAGAAGGCCAGCACCTGCAGGAATGCGGAGCTGCCCTTCTCCACCGTCACGCCCTGGCGCCGCACTTCCTGCGGCAGCTTGGCTTCGGCCTGCTTGACGCGGTTGTTGACGATCTGCGCCGCCTGGTCGACGTTGGTGCCGATGTCGAAGGTCACCTGGATGGTGACCACGCCATTGGACGTGGAGGTGGAGCCCATGTAGATCATGTGCTCCACGCCGTTGATCGCGTTTTCCAGCGGCGCGGCCACGGTCTGCTCGATGACCTCTGCGCTGGCACCCGGGTACACCGCGGTCACGCTCACCACCGGCGGCGCGATCTCGGGGTATTGCGCGATCGGCAGGGCGCGCGACGCGGCCAGGCCGGCGATCACGATGAAGATGGACAACACGGCCGCAAAGATCGGCCGGTCGATGAAGAAGCGGGAGAACATGCGGCGCTCCTTACTTGGACGCGGGGGCAGCCGGGGCCGAGGCCGCAGCCGCGCCCACCTGCACCGGCGCGCCGGGGAAGAAGATGCGCGCCATGCCGTCCACGATCACCGGGTCTCCAGCAGCCAGGCCCTTGCTGATGATCCAGCCGTCGGCGAGCTGGTCACCCACCGTCACGGGCTTGGGCAGCGCCTTGCCGTCGGCCACCACGTAGACGAACTTGCCCTGCGGGCCTTCGAGCACGGCGCGCGTGGGCACACGCACCGCATTCGGCCGCTGCGCGCCCAGCAGGCGCACACGCACGAACTGGCCCGGCTTCAAGGCGCCATCGGGGTTGGGGATCTCCGCTTCGGCTTCCACGGTGCCGGTGGTGCCGGACACCCGCGTGTCGGAGAACAGCAGCTTGCCCTTGCGCGGATAGGTGCTGCCGTCGGCCAGCTTCACCTCGATGTCGAAGGCCTCGTGCTGCGGCAGCTGCAGCTGCCCGGCCGCGGACTCGGAGCGCCAGCGCATCTGGTCGGTGTCGGCAATGCCGAAGCGCACCTTGATCGGGTCGGTCTGCGTCACGGTGGTCAGCAGCACCTGCGGGCCGGACACCAGCGTGCCTTCGGACACCTGGGAGCGCCCGGCCTGGCCTGAGATCGGCGACTCCACCTTGGTGTAGCCGAGGTTGAGCGCGGCCTCGGCGCGCTGGGCCTGCGCGCGCTTGAGCTCCGCCCGTGCCACCGCTTCGGCCGACACCGCCTCGTCATAGTCGCGCTGGCTGGTGGCCTTGGCTTCCCACAGCGGCTTCAGGCGCGCCAGCGACCGGCTGGCCTGGCCCAGGCGAGCCTCGGCGGCGGCCACATCGGCATCGGCGCGGTTGAGCGCGGCCTGGAACGGTGCCGCATCCAGGCTGTAGAGGGACTGGCCCTTCTTCACCACGCCGCCTTCGCCGAAATTGCGCTTGAGCAGGATGCCCGACACCCGCGCGCGCACCTCCACGTCACGCGAGCCGGCCGTCTGCCCGACATACTCGAACACGGCGGGCAGGTTGCTCGCGGTGACCTTCTCCACCGCCACGGCCGCGGGGGGCGGGCCGCCGGCGCCCGGCGGGTTGGATCCTTCGGCCCGGCCGCAGGCGGCCAGCACGGCGGTCAGTACGAGCGGAGCGGCCACAACGGCCAGGCGATACGCGTGCATGCGCAATCCTCTTCCTTGATGGGTTCTGTGCGGCGGAGTTTACATACATGCGTGAATGTATGAATGACAGTAGGGTGAACCGCCAGCCGCGTTCCGGGTCGAACGCGGACAATTCATTACTCCACCACCCGAGCAGTCATGGTTCGCCGCACCAAGGAAGACGCCCTCGCCACCCGCCACCGCATCCTGGATGCGGCGGAGTTGCTGTTCCAGCGCTGCGGCGTGTCCCGGACCTCGCTGCACGACATCGCCCAGGCCGCCGAAGTGACCCGCGGTGCCATCTACTGGCACTTCAAGGACAAGGCCGACCTCTTCAACGCGATGATGGAACGCGCCAGCATGCCAATGGAGGAGTCGCTCGGCAAGTGCGGCGCATGCCCGGTCGGCGACGATCCGCTGGCCTTCATCGAGCGCCGCCTGGTGGAGGCGCTGCGCCTGACCGCCACCCATCCGCAGACACGGCGGGTGTTCGAGATCGCCACCCACAAGGTGGAGTACGTGGACGAGCTGCTGGCGGTGCGGGACCGCCACCTCGCCGGCCGCAACGAATGCCTGGCCGAGGTGGAACGCGAGCTCAAGTCGGCGATGCGGCGCGGGCTCATCGGCACCAAGGTGCCTGCACGCTCCATCGGCCTGGGGCTGCACGCGCTGGTGGACGGGCTGATCCAGAACTGGATGCTGGACCCCGAGGCCTTCGACCTCGTGCGGGTGGGCAAGCAGGTGCTGGCCACCTATCTCGCCGGCATCCGGACCACCGCGCCCGCCGACGCCTCGGTAAAGCGTTCTGCACGAAGCACCAAGCCGCTGCGGGCCGAGACTACGGGAGCGCCGATTGCTCCCTGAGCCAAGGTGAGACTTTTTGTTGCGGCCGGTCGGCCACACCCGAAGTCACCGCGTTGGGCCCCTTTCCTCCCCGGCTTGCCATGTCACCTGATCACACCGTTTTCCCGCTCCTGGGCCGAGTCGCCGGCGCTGCGCTGATGGCTGCCCTGGCACTGCCCGCTGCCGCGCTGCCGGCGCCCACAGCGCGTGCTGGAACGAGCGCGGCCAGTGCGCCGCGCCAGACCCCGGACGCCGCCCGCCTGGTGCAGTGGATCACCAGCTCGCGCGACAACCAGGCCCAGCCCTTCGCCATCATCGACAAGCGCAACGCCCGCCTGATGGTGTACGACGCCGGCGGCCGCCTGCGCGGCAGCGCACCGGTGCTGCTGGGGCTGGCGCGCGGCGACGACACCGTGCCCGGCATCGGCGAGAAACCGCTGTCGCAGGTGAAGCCGTCCGAGCGCACCACGCCCGCCGGCCGCTTCGTGGCCGAGCACGGCACCAACCTGCGCAAGGAAGACATCCTCTGGATCGACTACGACGCCGCCGTGTCGATGCACCCCGTGCTCACCACCAATGCGAAGGAGCGGCGCCTGCACCGGCTGGCCACGCCGGGCGTGGCCGACAACCGCATCTCCTATGGTTGCGTCAACGTGCCGAAGGCCTTTTTCTCCAACGTGGTGCTCAAGACGCTAAGCACCGAACGCCCGTTGATCTACGTGCTGCCCGAGACCCGCTCGCTGACCGCCACCTTCCCCGGCCTGGCCGCCACCCGGGTGGCCGGCACGCGCGCCGGGCTGGCCAGCGCCGCACCACCCTCTTCGCGCAAACAATGAAAAAACCGGGCCGAGGCCCGGTTTTCTTTTGGGCCAGGGCCCTTTGCGATCAGCCGCGGTCGGCGCGAGCGCTGCGGCGCGAGCTGCGCGAGCCCGACGCGGTGGACGAGGTGTCGGTGCTGGAGCCGGTGGCCGAGCTGGACGTGTCCGTGCTGCTGCCGGAGGTGGTGGTGCTGCCCATCGTGGAGCTGGTGCTGCTGGGCGTGGAGCTCGTCGTGCCGGCAGTTCCGGTGGTCCCCGTCGTGCCGCTGGTGGTGGACGAGGTGCCCGAGGTGCCGGTGGCCGTGCTGGACGTGTCGGTGCTGGTGCCCGAGGAGCTGGTGCCCGAGGTGCCCACGCTGCCCGACGTGCTGCTGTTGGCGGGGTTCGCGGTGCCCGGCGTGGCGCTGGTCGCACTGGGGTTGGTGGCGGTGTCGGTGCCCGGGCCGGGGCTGGAGGTGGACGTGCCGGTGCTGGTGGAGCCGGAGGTGCCGGAGCCCGAGGTGCCCCCGGTGCTGCCGGACTGCGCAAAGGCCACGCCAACGGCAGCAGCCAGTGATGCGGCGGCTGCGGCGACGGCCAGCTTCTTGGAAATTGGGTTCATCTTGAAGACTCCTGTTGCGGAAGGATGGAAGGATGGGTTCGATGCTCGCTACAGAGTCGCTCCCCGGAAATGGAAGACGCGCCAAAGTCTCGGCGTAACCGAATCGGCAACCCCTGTGCCCAAGCCTGTAACCGGGTTCCCAAATGCATGAGCAGATGCAAACAGCGCGCCTGCCACGGGGGCGACCGGCATGAAAGAATCGGCGGCTCATGACCCTGAGTCGACGCCTGCTGCTGCTGATGCTCGCCGTGCTGCTGCCCACGGCAGCGCTGTTTGCATGGATCGTCGTCGCCACCTACCAGCGCGAGCTCGACAGCGAACGCCAGCACCTGCGTGAAACCGTGCATGCGCTGGCCCTGGTGGTGGACCGGGAGCTGGACAAGCGCAGCGCCGTGGCCCGCACCCTGGCCATCACCTCCGGCATCCAGGAGGGCGACCACCGGCGTTTCTACGACGAGGCGCAGGCGGCCACCCAGGGCACCGGCGACTGGGTGGTGCTGGTGGACGACCAGAACCAGCTGGTGGACACCTCGGTGCCCTTCGGCAGCGGGCTGCCGGCGCGTGCGGACGGCTCGGGCAGCCCCCGGACCGAAGGGGCCACCGGCGTGTCCAGCCTGCGCCTGGACCCGGCCACACGCACCCGCGTGATCACCGTGTTCGCGCCGGTGCCGCGGGTGGTGCCGGCGCACTTCCAGGTCGGCGTGGTATTCACGCCCGCCGCACTGCAGGCCATCCTCACCGAGCAGCGCCTGCCCGCCGGGTGGGTGGCCGCGATCGTGGACCGCGAATACACCGTCGTGGGCCGCACACCCGACCCGCAGGCCTGGGTGGGCAAACCGTCCCAGCCCGACCTGGTGGCCGCGGTGCAGGAGCGTCCCGAAGGCTTCATCGAGTCGATGGCGCTGGACGGCATTCCGGTGCGCGCCTTCTTCAGCCGCTCGCCTGCCCATGGCTGGACCGTGATCATCGGCGTGCCGCAGGCGCGCCTGACGGCGGCCGCCAGGCGGGCGGCCTGGACGGCCGGCATCGCTGCCGCCGCGCTGGCCGCCTTTGCGTCCGGGCTGGCGATCTGGAGCGCAGGCCGCATCCGCCGCCCGATCGAGGCGCTGGAGCGCGCCGCGCAGGAGCTGGCGCGCGACCGCACCCCGGCGCTCGAACCCACCGGCCTGGTGGAAGCCGACGCCGTGGGGGCCGCCCTGCATCGCGCCGGCGTGCAGGCCGCGCAGATCAACGACATGCTGGAGCGGCGGGTGGCGGCCGCCCTGGCGCAGGCCCGGCAGGCGCAGGCCCGCAGCGAGGAACTGCAGCGCGTGCTCGCGGAGGAGCTGCTGCAGCTGATCGCCGACAACCTGCCCGTGCTGATCTCGTACGTCGACCGGGAGATGCGCTACCGCCTCAACAACCGCGCCTATGAAACCTGGTTCGGCCAGCCGCGCGAGCAGATCACCGGCCGCCTGGTGCAGGACGTGTGCGGCCCCGCCAACTGGGAGCAGCTGCAGCCGCGCATGCAGGCCGCGCTGGCCGGCAAGGCGCAGCTGTTCGAGGTGCAGCTGCACTACCCCGGCGTGGGCCCGCGTTGGGTGGAGATCAGCTACATCCCGCACCGTGCGCCCACCGGCGCGGTGGAGGGCGTTGCAATCCTGGTGCACGACGTGTCCGCCCGGCGCGCCGCGCATGAAGCGCTGCGCCGTGACGAAGAGGCGCAACGCCTGCTGCTCGCCTTGCAGGACGCCGGCCGCGGCCAGCGCGACCCGCTGCAGCTGCAATCGGACATCGTGTCGCTGGTGGGCCGGCATTTCGCAGTGAGCCGCTGCACCTACGGCGAGGTGGATCCCAGCGAGGAGACGCTGCACATCGCGCGCGATCACAGCGACGGTGTGGCGCCGCTGCCCGCCAGCCATCGCCTGGCAGACCTGGCGGCCGGCCTGCTGGCCGACATGAAGGCCGGCCGCACCGTGGCCATCGCTGACCTGGCACAGGACCCGCGCACCAGCGGCCCGGTGCAGCGCCAGGCCTTCGAAGCCCTGCAGGCCCGGGCCATGCTCTGTGTGCCGCTGGTCAAGGAGGGCCGGCTGGTGGCCGCGCTGATGCTGCTGCACCAAGCCGTGCGGCCCTGGGAGCCGGCCGACATCGCGCTGGTGGAGCAGGTGGCGGAACGCACCTGGTTCGCGGTGGAGGCGGCACGCGCCGAGGCCCAGCTGCTCGAGAGCCGCAATGTGCTGTCGCTGGCCATGCGCGGCGGCCGCATGGGAGCCTGGTCGCGCGACCTGCTGACCGAGCGGGTGTGGTGGAGCCGGGAGCTGGAGGAGATCTTCGGCCTGCCGCCGGGCGGCTTCCATGGCACCACCAGCACCTTCCGCAGCATGGTGCACCCGGACGACCGGCCGGCGATGGAGGCCGCCATCGGCGCAGCGCTGCAAAACCGCGAGGACTATGCGGTCGAGTTCCGTTTCCGCCACGCCGACGGCCAGTGGCGCTGGATGGAAGGCCGCGGCCGCGCGGTGTACGGCCCCGATGGCCGGCCCACCATGCTGTACGGCCTGGGCATCGACATCACCGCCCGCAAAGGCACCGAGGAGGAGCTGCGGCGCCTGAACGCCGAGCTGGCCGAAGCCGACCGGCGCAAGGACGAATTTCTTGCCACCCTGGCGCACGAGCTGCGCAATCCGCTGGCGCCCATCACCAATGCGCTGGAGGTGCTGCGCCTGAAGAACCCGGTGGACCCGGCCGTGCGCTGGACCCGCGACGTGATCGACCGCCAGGTGCGCCAGATGACCCGGCTGGTGGACGACCTGCTCGACGTGGCCCGCATCACGCGCGGGCGCATCGAGCTGCGCATCGAGCGGGTGGACGCGGCGGCCATCGTGCAAGGTGCAGTGGAAGCCGCGCGCCCCTTCATCGATGCCTCCGGCCACACGCTGGAGGTGCAGCTGCCGCACGACACGCTGTGGCTGGACGCCGACCCGACGCGCCTGACCCAGGTGCTGCTGAACCTGCTGAACAACGCCGCGAAGTACACCCCGCGCGGCGGCCACATCCGTGTCAGCGCCGGGTGCGAAGACGCGCAGGCGGTGCTGCGCGTGCGCGACACCGGCATCGGCCTGGCGCCCGAGCACCTGCCCACGGTGTTCGAGATGTTCTCGCAGGTGGCGCCCGCGCTGGAGCGGTCCCAGGGTGGGCTGGGCATCGGCCTGGCATTGGCCCGGGGCCTGGTGGAGCTGCACCGCGGGAGCATCGAGGCGCACAGCGCCGGCGCGGGCCAGGGCAGCGAATTCGTGGTGCGCCTGCCGCTGCCGGCCGGCGCCGCCGAGCCCGGCGCAAGCATCGCACCGGGGCCGGGCGGGCAGGCGCCCGTGCTGCGGGTGCTGGTGGTCGACGACAACCGGGATGCCGCCGAGAGCCTGGCCATGATCCTGGAGCTCACCGGCCACGAGGTCGCGCTGGCCCACGACGGCCCCACCGCGCTGGACCTTGCGCTGCGTTTCCTGCCTGACCTGGTGCTGCTGGACATCGGCATGCCCGGCATGAACGGTTACGAGGTGGCGCGCCGGCTGCGCGCCCAGCCTCACGGCCAGCGCATGGTGCTGGCCGCCTTGACGGGCTGGGGCCAGCGCGAGGACAAGCAGCGCGCGATCCAGGCCGGCTTCGACCACCACCTCACCAAGCCGGCGGACGGGGCGCGCCTGGATGCGGTGCTGTCCTCGGCCAGCGCCGCGATGGCATCACGCGCGGTGCAGCAGGGCTGACCCCAGCGTCGGCGGGCGGCCGCGCAGCCTCTGATGCGGCGCGAAGGCTGGTTAGCCGCGCTGTGTGCAGCCCGGTGCCTGCCACCAGCGCGGCAGCAGGCGCTGCACTGCCGGGCGCAGGAAGCGGTCGTCCAGCAGGTGCACCACGCCGCGATCCTGCGGGGTGCGGATCACCCGGCCTGCGGCCTGCACCACCTTCTGCAGGCCGGGGTAGAGGTAGGTGTAGTCGAAGCCGGTGCCGCAGAGCTGGTCGATGCGGCGCCGGATCTGCTCGTTCACCGGGTTCACCTGCGGCAGGCCCAGGGTGGCGATGAAGGCGCCGATCAGCCGGTCACCCGGCAGGTCGATGCCCTCGGCGAACGAGCCGCCCAGCACCGCGAAGCCGATGCCGCGGCCACCGGGCGCAAAGCGCGCCAGGAAGGCGGCCTGCTGCTCCTCGGTCATGCCGCGCGACTGGCGCCACACCGGCACGTCGGCGTGAGACGCCGTGAACAGCTCGGCCACCTGCTCCAGGTAATCGAAGCTGCTGAAGAACGCGAGGTAGTTGCCCGGCTGCACCGCGTACTGCGCCGCCATGCGCTGCACGACCGGCGCCAGAGACGTGCCGCGGTGCTGGAAGCGGGTGGAGATGTCGCCGGCGATCTGCACCGACAGCTGGTGCGCCGCGAAGGGCGAGGCCACGTCCACCACCGCCGTGTCCTCGGGCAGGCCCAGCAGTTCGCGGTAGTAGCCGGCCGGGTGCAAGGTGGCGGAGAACAGCGTCACCGTGTGGGCCGCCTGGAAGCGCGGCTTCAGGAACGGCGCGGGGATCACGTTGCGCAGGCACGGCACGCAGCCGCCGCGCGGCGTGCGGGTCAGGTCGAACAGCGAATGCTCGTCGAAGGACTCGGCCAGCCGGGTGAACTGCAGCGCATCGAAGTAGAAGGCCTGCAGCGCAGCGTCCACCGCGGTCGGGTGCTCGGCCAGGTGGTCGGTGATGGCGGCCAGCGCCTGCTGCAGCGCCTCGATCAGCGTGGTGGGCAGCGGCTGCACGGCGTAGTCGCCCTCCAGCCCGGCGGACAGCTCGCGCCACTGGCGCTGCACCCGGCCCAGCGGCCGCTTCAGCGCCGCCGGCGCGCCGCGCCGCGCCAGCGCAAACCCGCCGGGGTCGAGCTGTGCGCTGTACATGGCGCGGGCCCGCTCCACCAGGTTGTGCGCCTCGTCCACCAGCACTGCCACGCGCCAGCCTTGCACGTTGGCCAGGCCGTGCAGCAGCGCGGCGGAATCGAAGTAGTGGTTGTAGTCGCCCACCAGCAGGTCGCTCCAGCGTGCCAGCTCCTGGGTCAGGTAATACGGGCAGACCTCATGGGCCAGCGCCAGGCTGCGCACGGCCGCCCGGTCCCACACCGGCACCGCCAGAGCCGCTTCACGCGCGGCGGGCAGGCGGTCGTAGAAGCCCTTCGCCAGGGGGCAGGCCTCGCCATGGCAGGCCTTGTCGGGGTGCTCGCAGGCCTTGTCGCGCGCCACCAGCTCCAGGGTGCGCAGCGGCAGCGCCGGATCGGCCTGGCGCATCAGGGCCACCGCGTCCAGCGCGAGCGCACGGCCGGAGGTCTTGGCGGTGAGGAAGAACACCCGGTCCAGCGCCTGCCCCGGCGCGGCCTTCAGCAGCGGGAACAGGGTGCCCACCGTCTTGCCGATGCCGGTGGGCGCCTGCGCCATCAGGCAGCGGCCGGAACGCGCCGCGTTGTACACGGCTTCGGCGAGCGGCCGCTGGCCCTCACGAAAGCCCGCATGCGGAAAGCGCAGCTGCTGCAAGGCGGTGTCGCGGGCGCCGCGGTGGGCCAGCTCATGCTCGGCCCAGGCCAGGAAGGCCGCGCAGCGCTGTTCGAAGTGCTGCCGCAGCTGGTGTGCAGTGCACTGTTGTGTGAACACCGTCTCGCGCTGGCTGCCCACGTCGAAGTACACCAGCGCGAGCTCGATGTCCGGCAGCCCTTTCGACTCGCACAGCAGCCAGCCGTACACCATGGCCTGCGCCCAGTGCAGCGCACGATGGTTTTCCGGCAGGCGGTCGATGCGGCCGCGGAAGGTCTTCACCTCCTCGAGCCGGTTGCGGCCCGCGTCATAACCGTCTGCGCGGCCACGCACCCGCAGCGGCCCGAATTCGCCGCACAGCGGCAGCTCCGCCTGGTAGCCCGGGCCACGGCGCGCGGCCACGACCTGGTGGCCTTCGATGCCCTGCAGCGCCGTGGGCGCCGGCGTGAAGCGGAGATCGAGGTCGCCGTGCTTGGCGGTGAATTCGCACAGCGCACGGACGGCGACAGTGTAGGAGGGACTGTTCAAACATCCAGTCTAGCGTGCAAAGTGCATCAGGTTCAGCGCCCGCCTGCCGATAAGACGCTAACGTGATCACGATGCCACCGAATGGCCAGCAGTACGAGTGAGACCGCCCCGCTGGAGGCTGCGCGCAACGCGCTGGCCGATGGCCGCATGGACGACGCCAGCCGCCACGCCGAGGCGGCCTTCGCCGCCCTGCCCGACGGCTCCGACGCGCGCGCCGAAGCGGGCTACCTGCTCTGCATGGCGCACTACCGGCTCGGGCGCTGGGCGGCCGTGCTGCAGGCAGGCGAACAGGCGCTGCCGCTGCTGGAAGCACCGGACCAGATGGCCCGCCGGGTGGAGGTGCGGCGCTGGATGACGCTGGCTGCCTGCGAGACCGGCCGCTTCGACCTCGGCCTGTACAGCGCCAACGAATCCTGCCGGCTGGCCGAAGCCGCCGGGGACCGGGCCCAGCTGGCCCTGTCGCTGGTGGCGCTGGGCATCTGCATCGAACGCATGGGCGACCCCTGGCAGGCGCACCGCCTGATGGAGGAAGCACGCACCCTGATGCAGGGCGTGGACGACCCCAACACGCAGTGCGTGATCCTCAACAACCTGTGCGCCGCCTACATCGGCGCCTTCTACCTGCTGCGCGACGGCGGCAGCCGCACGGAGGTGACGGCGGTGCTGCGTTCGGCCGAAGCGCACGCCCGCGAAGCCATGCCACTGGTGGCGCGTGTGCCCGGCAATCCCTTCTTCGCGGCCATCCTGGAAGGCAACCTGGCCGAGGCGCTGCTGCACCTGGGCGAGACGGCCGAAGCCGAGCAACTGCTCACCACCGCACTGCGGCGGGTGACCGAACAAGGCAACGCCACACGCAGCTGGCGCATCCGCTATGCCACGGGCGAGCTGCTGCTGGCCCGCGGCGACGCCGGGCAAGCCAGCCGCCAGCTCGAGGCCCTGTGCGCCGAGATGGCTGGCAGCGAGCAGACCAACACCCTCACCCGCGTGCACGACGCGCTCTACCGCGGCTGGCGCGCCCTGGGCGACCCCGCACGCGCGCTGCTGCACCTGGAGCGTTATGAAGCGCTGGAGCGGCGGCGCGTGGTGGCGCAGCTGCAGGCGCAGTCGCGCCTGTTCGTCACGCGCGTGGAGGCCGAACGCGCCCGCCTGGAGGTGCAGGTGGAGCGCCTGCGGGCGGCGGAGTTCGAAGCGGATGCGCAACGCGACCAGCTCACCGGGCTGGGCAACCGGCGCTACCTGGACAAGCGCATGCCCGCCCTCTTTGCCGCGGCGGCCAACGGTGGCCAGCCACTCACCGCTGCGCTGATCGACCTGGACCACTTCAAGCTTGTGAACGACCGCTTCGGCCATGCCACCGGCGACCGCGTGCTGGTGAAGATCGCCGACCTGCTGCGCGACAACACCCGCGGCAACGACGTGGTGGCGCGCCTGGGCGGCGAGGAGTTTCTGATCGTGCTGGCCGACACCGCCCTGCCGGTGGCGCAGGAGGTGTGCGAGCGCCTGCGCGCGCAGGTGCAGGCGCACGATTGGGCCGGCCTGGCGCCCGGCCTCAGCGTGACCCTGAGCATCGGGCTGTCCACCGCGCCGCCCTACGACCTGCAGGCCTTGACGCAGGCCGCCGATGCGGCGCTGTACCGCGCGAAAAGTGGCGGGCGCAACCGCGTGATGGTGTGAGGACGGCCGAAGCGGCAGCCCAGCGTGTGGGCCGCTGGAGGATGTGGCGCTCCATGTCCCCCCAGAACGCCCGCCCCCACGGCGTCACGGCCGTACGGCGATCTCGTTCTTCACCGACTTCACGCCGTTGACTTTGCGCGTGAGGCTCTCTGCCGTGGTGCGTTCGGTGGCGTTCTTGGCAAAGCCCGACAGCATCACGGTGCCGTTCAATGTCTCGACGTGCATGTTGGATGCATCGACGTCCTTGTTGTCGACGAAGCGTGCCTTCACGGCGGTGGTGATGGCCGCGTCGTCCACGTAGGCGCCTACGCTCTCCTGGCCGCGCGTCACCGCGCAGCCGGTGGTGGCAATGAGCAGGACGGCCGCCAGGGTGGCGCCGATGCCGACAGTTCGAATGTTGTTCATGCTGGCTCCGATGAAAGGTACAGCATGGGGCCGGCGATGCGGCTTGTCGGTGCGCCAGCGCACAGTCCACATGGCGCCGCGTGCGAGGGCAGCGCTGGCTCAGCTGGCCGGCGTGGCAGGCAGCAGCCGGTCGGTCTCGCGCTTGACGACGCTGTAGCACTCGCAGACGTGCGTCTCCAGTGCCGGCCGGTCCAGCACCGTGATGTGGCCGCGCCGGTAGCTGATGATGCCGGCGTCCTGCAGGTGGCCGGCGGCTTCGGTGACACCCTCGCGGCGCACGCCCAGCATGTTGGCGATCAGCTCCTGCGTCATCACCAGTTCGTTGCCCGGCAGGCGGTCCAGGCTGAGCAGCAACCAGCGGCACAACTGCTGCTCCAGCGAGTGGTGGCGGTTGCACACCGCCGTCTGCGCCATCTGCGTGATCAGCGCCTGCGTGTAGCGCAGCAGCAGGTGCATGGTGGGGCCTGCCAGCTCGAACTCCTGCTTCAGCACGTGGGCGCCCAGGCGCAGGGCTTCGCCCTTGCTCTGCACCACAGCCCGGCTGGGGGTGCTGCCCCCGCCCATGAACAGCGAGATACCGACCACGCCTTCGAAGCCCACCACCGCGATCTCGGCCGAGGCGCCGTCGGCCAGCATGTACAGCAGCGACACGATGGCGGTGGTGGGGAAATACACGTGGTTGAGCTGGACGCCCGATTCATACAGCACCGCGCCCAGCGGCAGCTCGACCGGCTCCAGGTGTGGCGACAGGCGCTCCCAGGCGTCGCGGGGAAGGGCCTGCAGCAGGCGGTTGTGGCTTGCCGCGGTCGGCATCGGTTCTGGCATGAAGGCTCCATCGACGCCGGCAGGTGCGAAGGCACTCTGGCCGGCGGCGGCAGGCCCATCATGGGCCCCTGCTAAGTACGGTAGTGCACAGACGCCCGGCTGTGGGCGGGCACACACTCCCCGCATGGACATTCACGGCCTCGCGGCAGCACCACCGCCTTTCGAACCCTTCTTCCACAGCGGCACGGGGGCCCTGCGCTTCTGGGTGCTGCAGGCGGATGGGCAGTACATCGGCGCCACCATCACGAAGCAGACGCTGCACTACTGCTTCCATGCCGACAGCAACGGCGACAACGCGATCGGCACCTACGAGGTGAACCGCCAGCGCATCGACGACGCCGTGCGGCGCCGCTCGGCCGCCGGTTCGCGCGAGCCGGTGATGCTGCGCGACGCGGACGTCACCGCCCCTCAAGCGCCCGGGCCGTGAAAGCGGGGAAATGCAGGCTCAGCGTGCCTTGGCGCCCGGCCCGGCATCGCCGCCGGAGTAGCAGCCACAAGCCCAGGCCCGCAGGGCCGGCCGGTCCGTCACGGTGATGTCACCGCGCCGGTAACGGATGATGCCCTCGCGCTGCAAGGCAGAAGCCGCATTGGTCACGCTCACCCGGCGTACGGCCAGGGTGCGGGCGAGCGAATCCTGGGTCAGGTGAAAGTGCTCGCTGTGCAGCCTGTCCTGCACCAGCAGCAGGCTGCGCGCCAGACGCGCAACCACCGAGTGGAAGCGCACGCAAGCGGGTTCGCCCGCCAGCTGCGACAGCTGAGCCTGGAGATAACCGGCCATGACGCGCCGCAGGCCCGCACTCGAGGCGAGCTCACGGCGCAACGCGACGACGGGAACGCGATAGGCCTGCCCTGCCACCCGCACCACCGCCTGCAGGGTGGCCGCCTGCAGGCCCAATGCCAGTTCGACGGCCAGCATGCCTTCACGCCCGATCAGGCCCACCTCGAATGAAGGCCCGAGGGCTGCATCGGTGAGCAACGAGATCGCACCGCTGGTGGGAAAGACCGCCTCGTGCAACGGCTCGCGGGGCTTGCACAACACCGCATCGGCCACCAGCTCCATCGGCCGGCACGCGGCCAGCAGGCGTGCACGATCGCGCGCGGCAAGCGCGTCGATGAGGGTATTGCGCCCTTCAGCGGGGCGGGGTGTGGCAGCCATCGTGCATCCTGCACGCGAATGGCAGCGCACTTCCGTCTGGCAGCGAACAGAGCGCCGGGCTCATGGTGCGGCATCGCACCGATGTTCTCTGGCCGCCCTTGAAATGCATGGGCCTGCCGATGCAGGCGCGCGTGCTGATGCGGCCGCTGGATGTTCAGCGGCCGGCCACCGAGGAGACATAGCGCGCCAGCGTGGCGATCTGCTCTTCCGTGAGCAGGGCCTTGTAGGACGGCATGCTGCCCAGGCCGTTGCGCAGCGCGGTGGCCACCCGTTGTTCGTCGGGCCTCAGCTCGTCCAGTACCGGGCCGACGGCGCCTTCACTGCCCGCGTCCTTCAAGGTATGGCACACCGCGCAGGCCGGTTGAGCGCCCGCTTGGAACAGCTTGCGGCCCACGTCCAGCGACGCCGGCTCAGCGGCTTGTGCGACGCCAGCCCACAAGACCGCGGCAGCACCGGCCAGCGCGCCGACCTGCTGCTTCCACCGTGCTGCGCCGCCACGCGGGCCGAGCGCCAGCCCTGAAGCCAGCGCGCGCCGGCCGCGCGGCGCCGGCCTGTTCATGCCACCGTGACCTTCACTGCGTGGTCGGCCCAGCTGTTGTTGTTGTAGCCGCCCACGTTTTCCAGGCGCTGCTCCGGCTGCACGTTGCCGGCCGCGTCGGTGGCCCGGCTGGCAATCACATGCGTGCCTGCGGCCAAGTCCACCGGCAGCGCAAACTGGCGCCAGGCGTACTTGCCCAGGTCGGGCCCCACGAGCTTGGCGTCACGCCAGCTGCGGCCGCCGTCGACGCTGACCTCCACGCGCTTGATCGGGCTGCCGCCGCTGAAGGCCACGCCGGTCACCATGGTGCGCCCTGCCTTGGCCGGCTCTTCGCCGCCGGGGGTGTTGACCCAGGACTTCACCTGCATCTCCAGCACCGAGGGCTGGCTCGGGTCCGCCTTGCCGCCAGGAGGCGTGATGCGGTAGCCGTGGCTCATGATCTTGGCATCTGACTCGCTGGCCGCGAACGCCAGGCGCTGCAGGTACTTGATGTTGTTGACGCCGCTGTAGCCCGGCACGATCAGGCGCAGCGGAGCGCCGTGCGCCAGCGAGAGCGGCGCGCCGTTCATCTCCCAGGCCAGCAGCGCGTCGCCCATGGCGGACAGCGGCAGCGAGCGCTCGACCACCACGGTCTTCGGGTCCACGCCATCGGGCAGCTTTTCGCCGCCAGTGCCGGTCATGAAGCGCATGCCGCTGGCCACCCCACCCAGGGCTTCCACCACGGCGCGCACCGGCACGCCGCTCCACAGCACGCAGCCGGCGGCGCCCACCTGCCACGGCGTGCCACTGGGCTTGCTGGCGAAGTAGCCGCGGCCGTTGCCGGAGCACTGCAGCACGGTGGCGACCGTCTCGACGCCCAGGCTTTTCAGTTCAGCCAAGGTCAGCTTGCGCGGGTTCTTCACGCCGTCGACCCACAGCTCCCAGGCATCGCGGTTCGCCAGGATGGCGGCGTCCGGTGGCGGCAGGTTGTTGCGCACATACAGGCGCTCGCCGGGGGTGATGACACTGGTGCCGAAGGCGGAGCGCTTGGTCTCGATCGTGTTGCTGGTGTGCACGATCAGGCTGTTGCTGTCCTTCCACGCCGCGTAGCCGGGCAGCGGCTTGGCCTGCGGCGCGGCGGGGGCGGCAGACGCCGCGGCCGCTGCAGCGGGAGCCTGGGCACGGGCCTGCAAGGCGAAGGCGCCTGCGCCGGCAGCCGCCAACGCACTGGCACTCCCCGCCAACATCTGGCGTCGGCGGGGGGACTTGAGGTTCTCGGTCATGTGAGCGGATCTCCCGATGGATGCTGCGGCCAGCGCCGCCGTGGTCTTGGTCGTGGTCCCCGGCTTGGCCGGAGGCGGGCGAATACTACCGGTGTGTCTTCAAAAGTAAATCGCCGGCGGCGTGACAGAAAGTAACCACGCCGGCTCTCCGCTCAAGGAAGGGCCTGCGCCGCCGTTCGATCGGGCAGTGCCAGCGGAGCAAGGACGAAGTGCTTGGCCTGCTCGGGTGCGCCCGATTGATTCACAGCTTCTGAGCCCTCCGCGCTATTTCGATTGCAGGTGCGACAGTCGGCGGTGGGCGGCCTGCTTGGAAACTCCCAGCGCTTCCGCGATCTCGGACCATGACCATCCTTGGCGAAGCGCCGAATGGACGGCCTTTGCCTCCAGGTCGTCTGCCATCCGGCGCAAGCCCAGCACGGCAGCCAGCGCATCGGCCGTCTGGCGTGGATCGGGAAGACTCTTCGGGAGCCGCATGTCGTCAACAATAGCTGACGCGGCGGCGGTCGTCAACGAATGTTGACGGTGAGCGGTTGTGCGAAACATCGACCGCGTTCCGGACGACGAAGCCAAGCATCCTGCCAGGCATCAAAATCCGCAAAGCAAAAAGGACAGTCACCGCGAAGCGACTGTCCTTTTTGAGGTTTTTGGCGGAGTGGACGGGACTCGAACCCGCGACCCCCGGCGTGACAGGCCGGTATTCTAACCAACTGAACTACCACTCCGCAGTGGCAGCCGCATTTCGGATTACTCCGCAAGCGCAGCCAAACTTGGCGTCCCCTAGGGGATTCGAACCCCTGTTACAACCGTGAAAGGGTCGTGTCCTAGGCCTCTAGACGAAGGGGACTTAATCCTTCACCAACTTGAACCGCGCGCCACCGCCCTTTCGGGTTTTGGTGGAGGTAAGCGGGATCGAACCGCTGACCTCTTGCATGCCATGCAAGCGCTCTCCCAGCTGAGCTATACCCCCTCCGGAATTCCAAAAATCTGAAACTCTTCAGGAACAACGCTGTTCAAGCGAGACCGCGATTATAGGCAGACTTTTAATGAGTCTGCAAGCGGCTCAAAACTTCTTCGCGTGAGAACAACTCGAGCACCGCATCGAGCGATGGCGTCTGCGCACGGCCGCACACCAGCACGCGCACGGGCGCTGCCAGCTGCGGCATCTTCAAGCCGTGTTCGGCCAAGGTCTCCTTGATGCATTGGCTGATGGCCGCCTTGTTCCAGTCGCAATGCATCAGACGGGCATGCAGTGACTGCAAGGCCGGCTTCACCGCATCGGTGATGTGTGTTGCCCGATCCCCCTCCGAAGGCGACACGGCGCTGAAGTACATCGCCAGCCAGTCAGCCAGCTCCACCGTGGTGGCGCAACGGTCCTTGAACAGGCCGCACATGCGCGCCAGCCGCTCGTCAACGGGCGCTGTGACACCGCGCCTGGACAACTGCAAGGTGACCATGGGGGCCAGCACGCCATCGTCGGTGTGCTTCAGGTGCTGCGCGTTCACCCAGCGCAGCTTGGCCTCGTCGAACTGGCCCGCGCTCTTGCCCAGGTGATCGAGGTTGAACCACTCGATCAGCTGCTCGCGCGAGAAGATTTCGTCGTCGCCATGGCTCCAGCCCAGGCGCGCCAGGTAGTTCACCACCGCATCAGCGAGGAAGCCGTCCTCGCGGTACTGCGTGACCGGCTTGGCGCCATGGCGCTTGCTCATCTTCTCGCCCTGCTCGTTCAGCACGGTGGGCAGGTGCGCATACACCGGCGGCTCCTTGCCGAGCGCACGGAAGATGTGGATCTGACGCGGTGTGTTGTTCACATGGTCGTCGCCGCGGATCACGTGCGTGATCGCCATGTCGATGTCGTCCACCACGACACAGAAGTTGTAGGTCGGTGTTCCATCCGGCCGCGCGATCACCAGGTCGTCGAGCTCGTCGTTGCTGAACTCGATGCGGCCCTTCACCTTGTCGTCCCAGCTGACGCTGCCGCCGATCGGGCTCTTGAAGCGGATGACCGGCTGCACGCCTTCGGGTACCGGCGGCAAGGTCTTGCCGGGTTCGGGGCGCCAGGTGCCGTCGTAGCGCGGCTTTTCCTTGTTGGCCATCTGGCGCTCGCGCAAGGCGTCGAGCTCCGCCGTGCTCATGTAGCAGTGGTACGCCAGGCCTTGCTGCAGCATCTGCGCCAGCACTTCCTTGTAGCGGTCCATGCGCTGCATCTGGTAGTACGGGCCTTCGTCATGGTCCAGGCCCAGCCACTGCATGCTCTCCAGGATGACGTCCACCGCGGCCTGCGACGAGCGCTCCAGGTCGGTGTCCTCGATGCGCAGGATGAAGGTGCCCTTGTTGGCGCGCGCAAAAGCCCAGGGGTACAGGGCCGAGCGGATGTTGCCCAGGTGGATGAAGCCGGTGGGGCTGGGGGCGAAGCGGGTGCGTACGGGCGAGGTCATGCGGTCAGGGTGCTCAGGCCTCGTGCGAGGTCGGCCTGGATGTCGGCGATGTCGTCCAGGCCCACGGCCACGCGGATCATGCCCTGCGTGATGCCGGCGGCCAGGCGCTGGTTTTCGGTGACCCGGCCGTGCGAGGTGCTGGCCGGGTGGGTGATGGTGGTCTTGGTGTCGCCCAGGTTGGCGGTGATGGAGCAGATGCGCGTCGAGTCGATCACATGGAAGGCGTTCTTGCGGCCCGCCTCGGCGCCCTCGCCTTTCACGATGAAGGACACCACCGCACCGCCTGAGCCGCCTTGCTGTGCCATGGCCAGCTCATGCTGCGGATGGGACTTCAAGCCGGGGTAGTACACCCGCGCCACCTGCGGCTGCGCCTCCAGCCACTCGGCCAGTTGCAGGGCGCGTGCGCTCTGGGCTTGCATGCGGATGCTCAAGGTTTCCATGCCCTTGAGCACCACCCACGCATTGAAGGGCGACAGGCTCATGCCGGCGCTGCGCATCACGGGCACGAACTTCTCGTTCACGATGGCCGCCGATGCACACAGCGCGCCGGCGATCACGCGGCCCTGGCCATCCAGGTACTTGGTGCCCGAATGCATGATGATGTCAGCGCCAAGGGCCGCGGGCTTTTGCAGCGCGGGCGAGCAGAAGCAGTTGTCCACCGCGAGCAGCGCGCCGTTGGCATGCGCGATCTCGGCCAGCGCGCGGATGTCGCACACCTCGGTGAGCGGGTTGGTCGGGCTTTCTGCGAACAGCAGCTTGGTGTTGGGCTGCACGGCCGCGGCCCAGGCGCCCACATCGCTTTGCGGCACGAAGGTCGTCTGCACGCCGAACTTGCCGAACTCGCCCTGCAGCAGCTTGATGGTGGAGCCGAACACGCTTTGCGAGCAGATCACATGGTCGCCCGCTTTCAGCAGCGCCATCACCAGCAGCAGGATGGCCGACATGCCGCTGCTCGTGCCGATGCAGGCCTCGGTGCCTTCCAGCGCCGCCAGGCGGCGCTCCATCATGGTGACGGTGGGGTTGGAGAAACGGCTGTAGACAAAGGCCTCTTCTTCATTGGCGAACCGGGCGGCCGCGGTGGCTGCATCGGGATGCACGAAGCTGCTGGTGAGGAACAGCGCTTCCGAGTTCTCGCCCCAGGGGGACGGCGGCAGGCCCTCGCGCACCGCCAGCGTGTCCAGGCGCACGTCGGCCGGCAGGTCCACCCGCGGCAATGTCTTCTTGGTGGGTTCAGCCATCAGGTGCCCTCCGTGGCGTTCTGCAGCGCCAGGCGCGAGCGGTCGCCGCCCTCTTCTTCCTCGCCTTGCGAGCTGCGCTGCGTGGCCATGGCGGCGAAGTCGGCGGCGGTGACATCAGCACCGGTGACATACACGCCGTCGAAGCAGGAGGCCTCGAAGCCACTCAGCCTGGGGTTCAGCGCCTTCACCACGCGCTTCATCGCGTCCACGTCCTGGTAGATCAGCGCATCGGCGCCGATGAACTCGCGGATCTCCTCGATGCTGCGCTCGTGGGCGATGAGCTCGCTCTTGGTGGGCATGTCGATGCCGTACACATTGGGGTAGCGCACCGGCGGCGCGGCCGACGCCATGTAGACCTTGCGGGCGCCCGCTTCGCGCGCCATCTGCACGATCTCCTTGCTGGTGGTGCCGCGCACGATGGAGTCGTCCACCAGCAGCACGTTGCGGCCCTTGAATTCGGAGGCGATGGCGTTGAGCTTCTGGCGCACCGACTTCTTGCGCACGCCCTGCCCGGGCATGATGAAGGTGCGGCCGACGTAGCGGTTCTTCACGAAGCCTTCGCGATAGGGCTTGCCGATCTTGTGGGCCAGCTGCATGGCCGACGGCCGGCTCGATTCGGGGATCGGGATCACCACGTCGATCTCGTTGGGCGGCATGGTGGAGATGACACGTTGCGCCAGCGTCTCACCCATGTTCAGGCGGGCCTGGTACACCGAGATGCCGTCCATCACCGAATCGGGCCGGGCCAGGTACACGAACTCGAACATGCAGGGGTTGAGCGTGGGTGATTCCGCGCACTGCTGGGCGTGGATGCGGCCTTCCATGTCGATGAAGATGGCTTCGCCCGGGGCCACGTCGCGCACCACCTTGTGGCCGGTGCCTTCGAGCGCCACCGTCTCGCTGCCGACCATGATCTCCATGCCCTCGGGTGTCTGCACCTCGCCGAAACACAGCGGGCGAATGCCGTAGGGGTCGCGGAAGGCCAGCAGTCCGTAGCCCGCGATCAGCGAGATCACCGCATACGAGCCCTTGATGCGCTTGTGCACCTCGCCCACCGCGCGAAAGATCGCCTCCGGCGTGAGCGGCAGGTCGCGCGCGCTGCGCTCCAGCTCATGCGCCAGCACGTTGATCAGCACCTCGGTGTCGCTCTCGGTATTGATGTGGCGGCGGTCGATGTCGAACAGCTCCTGCTTCAGCGCAGTGGCATTGGTGAGGTTGCCGTTGTGCACCAGCACGATGCCGAAGGGCGCATTCACATAGAAGGGCTGTGCTTCTTCCTCGCTGTAGGCGTTGCCCGCCGTCGGATAGCGCACCTGGCCCAGCCCCACCGTGCCGGGCAGGCCGCGCATGTTGCGGGTGCGGAACACGTCGCGCACCATGCCGCGCGCCTTGTGCATGAAGCACTTGGTGCCCTGCATGGTGACGATGCCGGCGGCGTCCTGGCCGCGGTGCTGCAGCAGCAGCAGCGCGTCATAGATCAGCTGGTTGACCGGCGCCTTGGAAATCACTCCGACGATGCCACACATACTTCGGTCCTCGAAAAACGATCGATCACGCGGGCAGGTGCCGAGCGACTTCGCTCGGCAGTACCGGCTTCAATTGCTGCAACAGGGCGTCCAGCCATGCCGCGCCATGCGATTCGCCCCACGCCGGCGACCTTCTCACTGGCGTCATGGCCACCAAGGTGGCGACGACCAGCAGCAATACCAGCCCGCGCAGGAAGCCGAACACCGCACCCAGCAGGCGATCGACCACGCTGAGGGGCGAGGCGGTCACCGCCATGCGGATCAGGCGCGCAGCCAGGCCCCACACGATGAGCGCCAGGATGAAGGTGACGGCGAACGCCGCCGCGTGGTTCACCGCGGAGCCCGGCGCACCCACCGGCAGATGCTCCGCCATGGCGGGCGAGAACCACTGTGCCGCGAAATAGGCCGCCACCCAGCCCAGCAGCGACAGCACCTCGAACACCAGCCCGCGCCACAGCCCGATCAGCACCGACAGGCCGAGGACCGCCAGCAAAACCCAGTCGACGGTGCCCAGGGCGTCCATGGCGCTCAGAGCGTGAGCACGGCCGACGCGAGCCCGGCGGACTTGATCTTCGCCGCGGCCTTGTCGGCCTCGTCGCGCGAGCTGAAAGGCCCCACCCGCACGCGGATGCGCTTGCCGCTGTCGGTGTCCACGCTTTGCGTGTAAGTCTTCAGGCCCAGCTTCTCGACCTTCACGCGTGCCTCGCGGGCCGCGGTGGCCTCTGCGAAGGCGCCCACCTGCACGATGAAACGCCCCGGTGCCGTATCGGCGGCGGGCTTGCCTTCGAGCAAGGCCTTTGCACGCGCTGCATCGTCGGGTGTGGCAGCGGGCTTGGCGGTCGTGGCATGGCTGGCGGCGGCCACCGGCTTGTCGGCGGCCGGCTTGGCGGGCTTGTCCGCCGGCGGCTTCTCAGCGGTCGGCTTGGGCGTGGAGGCCGCCTGCGCCACCACCGGCGCGGTTGCGGCGGGCGGTGTCACGTCGCGCCCCGCATCGGCCGGGCTTTCCACGATCACCGGCGCGCTGGCCGCAGCGGGCCGGGGGTCGGCTGCCGTCCTGGACGCCGCCGGCGCCACGGCCACGCGCGGTGCGGGCAGTTGCAGCGGCGGCGCGGTTTCCTTGCGGGGGATCTCGATCGGCAGGTCCACCGGAATCGGACGCGGTTGGGTCTCGAACAGCAGCGGGAAGCCGATGATGCCGATGCCGAGCAGCACCACGGCGCCGATCAGGCGCTGGCGGGCCCGCGTGCGGGCCTGCTGCACTGCATCGGCCGACTCGCTGGCGGGCGCATTGCGCCGCGTGCGTGCCGCAGGTGCCGCGTCGGCGTCTTTGTCTTTGCGTTGGAAGAAGGACTTGAGACCCATGCGTGGCGCAAAGCTCGGGGAGGGTGAGGCGGCCCGTTGCAGGCCACAGGCAGGGAGCGACAGAAGCGGGCCGTCAGCCGACGTGAGGAGCGCTCAGCCGAGGCAGACCGTCCTTCAACACGCCACCCACGGTGTAGAACGAACCGAAGACCACGATTCTATCAGCGGGGTCTGCTGCGGCGACCGCTGCCCGCAGGGCGTCCGCAGGGCTGGCGTGGCAATGCACCGGCACTTCGCGGCCCGCGCTGGCCGCCTCGGCCACCGGGCGCAGCGCCTCGGCGGTGGCCGCACGCGCGATCGGCAGGTCGGTGAGGTGCCAGGCGTCCACCAGCGGTGCCACGGGCTTCAGCACGCCAGCCAGGTCCTTGTCGCGCATGGCGCCGAACACCGCATGGGTGCGCGGATAGAAGCCCATCTGGTCCAGGTTCTGCGCCAGCACCGCCACCGCCTGCGGGTTGTGGCCCACGTCCAGCACCAGCACCGGCTGTCCGGCCACGATCTGGAACCGGCCCGGCAGCTCCACCAGTGCCAGCCCGGTGCGAACCGCCTGCGCCGTGATGGGCAGGCGCTGGTGCAGGGCCTCAAAGGCTGCCAGTGCGCCGGCGGCATTGAGCAGCTGGTTGGCGCCGCGCAGCGCCGGATACGCCAGCCCGGCATAGCGGCGCTGGCGCCCGGTCCAGCTCCATTGCTGACGGTCGCCGGTGAAATGGAAGTCGCGTCCGCTCACGCGCAAGTCGGCGCCGATCTCGCGCGCACGGTCCAGCAGGCTTTGCGGCGGCTGGGGGTCGCTGCACACCGCCGGCCGGCCGGTGCGCAGGATGCCGGCTTTCTCGCGGCCGATGCTCTCGCGGTCCGGCCCGAGGTATTCGGTGTGGTCCAGCGCGATGCTGGTCACCACCGCGCAGTCGGCATCGATGACGTTCACCGCATCCAGCCGGCCGCCCAGGCCCACCTCCAGGATCACGAGATCGAGTTCGGCCTGCGACAGCGCGCGCAGGATGGCCAGGGTGGTGAACTCGAAGTAGGTGAGCGTGGTGCCCTCGCGCGCCGCTTCCACCGCCTCGAAATGCGGCAGCAGCGCGTCGGCGGCCACCGGCGCGCCGTTGAGCCGGCAACGTTCCTCGAAGTGCACCAGGTGCGGCTTGATGTACAGGCCCACCCGGTAGCCCGCCTGCAACGCGATCGACTCCAGCATCGCGCAGGTGGAACCCTTGCCGTTGGTGCCCGCGACCGTGATCACCGGCACCTCGAAGCACAGGCCCAGCCGGTCCCGCACGGCGGCCACGCGGTCAAGGGTCATGTCGATCGTCACCGGATGCAGGCGCTCGCAATGGGCCAGCCAGTCGTCCAGGGTCTGCGGATGGGAAGTCATCGGTTCAGAAGCGAAACGGGCGGCCCGCGGGCCGCCCTTGGATGGTGTGCGGCGCGCTCAGGCCACCGCGTCGGCGCTCTGCCGCTGCAGCATGGCCAGCGAATGCGCCACGGTTTTGCGCAGCTCGCGCCGGTCCACGATCATGTCCAGCGCGCCCTTGGTGAGCAGGAACTCCGAGCGCTGGAAGCCTTCCGGCAGCTTCTCGCGCACGGTGTTCTCGATCACCCGCGGGCCGGCAAAGCCGATCAGTGCTTTTGGCTCGGCGATGACGATGTCGCCCACGAACGCAAAGCTGGCCGACACACCGCCCATGGTGGGATCGGTGAGCACGCTGATGTAGGGCAGCTTCGCCTTCGCCAGGCGCGTGAGCGCGGCATTGGTCTTGGCCATCTGCATCAGGCTCAACAGGCCTTCCTGCATGCGGGCGCCCCCGGTGGCGGTGAAGCACACGAAGGGCACCTTCTGCTCCACCGCGGTTTCCACGCCGCGCACGAAGCGCTCGCCGACCACCGAGCCCATGGAGCCGCCCATGAAGTCGAACTCAAAGCAGGCCACGACCAGCGGCACACTCATCACCGCGCCGCCCATCACGATGAGCGCATCGGTCTCGCCGGTGTTCTCGATCGCATCCTTCAGGCGGTCGGGGTACTTCTTGCTGTCCTTGAACTTCAGCGGGTCGACCGGGATGACTTCCTGGCCGATCTCGTAGCGGCCTTCGGGGTCGAGGAAGAAGTCCAGCCGCGCCCGCGCACCGATGCGGTGGTGGTGGCTGCACTTGGGGCAGACGTTCTGGTTCTGCTCCAGGTCGGTCTTGTAGAGCACCGTCTCGCAAGAGGGGCACTTGATCCACAGGCCTTCGGGCACCGAGCGGCGCTCGGCGGGGTCGGTCTGCTGGATCTTCGGCGGGAGCAGTTTTTCAAGCCAGCTCATGCAGTAGCTCCTTCTTTGATGCTGTCCAGGGCGGCGCGGATCTCGGCGATGAACTGCCGGCCGGCCAGGGCGACATTGTCGCGCGGTTGGGATTCCAGGATCTGGACCAGCCGCGAGCCTATCACCACGGCGTCCGACACCGCCGCTACCGCCCGGGCGGTGTCCGCGTCGCGGATACCGAAGCCCACGCCCACCGGCACGTTCACGTGGGCCTTGATGCGCGGCACCATGGCGGCCACCGCGGCGGTGTCCAGGTGCCCGGCGCCGGTCACGCCCTTGAGCGACACGTAGTACACATAGCCGGTGGCGATGCGGCCCACGTCCTTCATGCGCTGCTCGGTGGAGGTGGGCGCCAGCAGGAAGATCGGATCGAGGCCAGCGGCCTTCAGGCGCTGGGCAAAGGTTTCGCACTCCTCCGGCGGGTAGTCCACGATCAGCACGCCGTCCACGCCCGCGGCCACCGCATCGCGCAGGAAGGCGCCCTCCCCTAGGCGCTGGTCGTAGCGCTCCACCGGGTTGGCATAACCCATGAGCACCACCGGCGTGCGGTCGTTGCCGAGCCGGAAAGCCTTCACGTAAGCCAGCACCTGCCCCAGGCCGATGCCCTTGGCGAGCGCGCGTTCGGAGGCCTTCTGGATCACCGGGCCATCGGCCATCGGGTCCGAAAACGGCACACCGAGTTCGATGACGTCGGCGCCCCCATCGGCCAGGCCCTGCATGATCTGCACCGTGGCGTCCGGGTAGGGATCGCCGGCGGTCACATAGGGAATCAGCGCCTTGCGGCCATCGGCCTGCAGGGCGGCGAACACGTTGCGGATGCGGCTCATCACAACCCTCCCTTCACGCTCTGCCCCCGGCACGACGGCCGGCAGTAGAATTCGGCGCCCGACAGGTCGGCCACGGTGCCGATGTCCTTGTCGCCGCGGCCGGAGAGGTTGACCAGCAGGTGCTGGTCGGGCCGCATCGTCCTGGCCAGCTTCATCGCGTAAGCGACAGCATGGCTGGACTCCAGCGCCGGAATGATGCCTTCGGTGCGGCACAGGTGATGGAATGCGGCCAGCGCCTCGTCGTCGGTGATGCCGACGTATTCCGCCCGGCCGATGTCCTTGAGGTAGGCGTGCTCTGGGCCCACGCCTGGGTAGTCCAGGCCGGCCGAGATGGAATGGGTTTCGGTGATCTGGCCGTTGTCGTCCTGCAGCAGGTAGGTGCGGTTGCCATGCAGCACGCCCGGCGAGCCGGCCGACAGCGACGCGGCGTGCTTGCCCGATGCCAGCCCCTGGCCAGCGGCCTCCACGCCGATCAGCCGGGTGCCTTCATGCCCGATGTAGGGATAGAAGATGCCCATCGCATTGCTGCCACCGCCCACGCAGGCGATCACCGCGTCGGGCTGGCGGCCGACGATGTCGGGCATCTGGACCAGGCATTCCTCGCCGATCACGGCCTGGAAGTCGCGCACCATGGCCGGGTACGGTGCGGGGCCGGCCACCGTGCCGATGATGTAGAAGGTGTTCTCGACGTTGGTGACCCAGTCGCGCAGCGCTTCGTTGAGCGCGTCCTTCAAGGTCTTGCTGCCCGATTCCACCGGCACCACCTTGGCCCCCAGCAGGTGCATGCGGTACACGTTGGGCGACTGGCGCTTGACGTCCTCGCTGCCCATGTACACCACGCATTCCATGCCGTAGCGGGCGCAGATGGTGGCCGTGGCCACACCGTGCTGGCCAGCGCCGGTTTCGGCGATGACGCGCGGCTTGCCCATGCGCCGGGCGAGCAGCGCCTGGCCGATGACGTTGTTGATCTTGTGCGCGCCGGTGTGGTTGAGGTCTTCGCGCTTCAGGTAGATCTGCGCGCCGCCGAGTTCCCGGCTGGTGCGCGCCGCGTGATAGATCGGGCTCGGCCGACCGACAAAGTGCTTCAGCTCATGGCGGAATTCGGCCATGAATTCGGGATCGGCCCGGTAATGCTCGTAGGCCGCCTTCAACTCGTCCAGGGCATGGATCAGGGTCTCGGCGACGAAGGTGCCGCCATAGGGCCCGAAATGCCCGCGCTCGTCGGGCTGGTGATAGTTCAACATGGTGTGATCTCGGTTCAGGTGCTGGCATCGGCGATGCGGGCATCCGCCTCGCGCACCGCCTCGCAGAACCGGCGCATGAGCGCGGCATCCTTGATGCCCTTTGCGCTCTCCACGCCGGAGCTCACGTCAACGGCCCAGGGCCGGACGTGCAACACCCCATCGATCACGTTTGCAGGATTCAACCCACCAGACAAAACGACCGGAGAGGGGACGCTGGGTGGAATGAGAGACCAATCGAAGACCTTTCCGCCGCCGCCGTAACCTTCGACATGAGCGTCGAGCAACAGGCCGGTGGCGTGTGCGTACTGCACGGCAAAGTCTAACAAATCGAAGCCCGGCGCCATGCGCGCCGCCCGCAGGAAGGGGCGCCCGGGTGCGGCGCACTGCTGCGGCGTTTCATCGCCATGGAACTGCAGCAGCGCCTGCGGCAGCGCACCGGTGACCTGCGCCACCCGATCGGCCGGTGCATTGACGAGCAGGCACACCGGCGTCACGAAGGGCGGCAGCCGTTGTGCGAGCGCCACCGCCTTTTCCAGGCTCACATGGCGGGGGCTGCGCTCATACAGCACCAGGCCGATCGCATCGGCGCCGGCCGCCACGGCTTCGTCGAGGTCGGCTTCGCGGGTGATGCCGCAGATCTTGATGCGGGTTCGTTGGGGGTTCATCGCAGGGTCCATGTCGTGCAGCCGGCGCCGCGCGAGGGGCCTAGTTCAGGGCAACCAGTCCATCGCCGGCGTGTGCTGCGGGATGGCGAGTTCGGCATCGTAGTACGGGCCGACGAAGTACAGACCATCCGCGGCGAAGGTCGGCGCCGCGGCGTCGCGGCTGCGTGCGGCCAGCACCTCGCCCATCCAGTCCGGCGCTCGCGCTCCGCTGCCCACGGCCACCATGCAGCCCATGATGTTGCGCACCATGTGGTGCAGGAAGGCGCTGCCGTCCACGTCGAAGCGCCAGTAGGCGCCGCGACGGCTCACCTGCAGGCTGCGCAAGGTCTTCACCGGGGAGGCGGCTTGGCATTCCGAAGAGCGGAAGCTGCTGAAGTCGTGTTCGCCGATCAGGTGCCGTGCCGCGGCCTGCATCGCGGCGCCGTCCAGCGGGCGGAAGGTCCAGCCGCAACCCGCCTGTTCGATCGCCGGGCGCACCGGCGATTCGAGCAGCAGGTAGCGATAACGCCGGCCCCTCGCACTGTTGCGGGCGTGGAAGGTGGGCGGCACCGGCTGGCACCACTGCACCGCGATGTCAGGCGGCAGGTAGCGGTTGGTGCCCCGCACCCAGGAGAAAGCCTCGCGCTCCACCGGCGCATCGACGTGCACCACCTGGTTGAGCGCATGCACGCCGGTGTCGGTGCGGCCGGCGCACAGGGTGCTCACCGGCTGGGCGGCAAACTCCGAGAGCGCACGCTCCAGCGTGTCCTGCACGGTGCGCCCACCCGGCTGGCTTTGCCAGCCGTGGTAGCGCTCGCCACGGTAGGCGATGCCCAGGGCGATGCGAACGGGCGGCCGCTCGGCCGCCCGCGTTTCAAGCTCAGGCAAGCGTTTCCAGCATGCCTTGCGCCTTGGCCTTCAAGGAACCATTCGCCTTGGCCACCACTTCCTCGAGCAGGTCGCGGGCGCCTTCCATGTCCCCGATCTGCCGGAACTCCTCGGCCAGCTCCAGCTTGCGCATCAGCGGGTCAGCGGCATCGTCAACGCTGCCGCCTTCCATGCCGGGCAGGTCCAGGTCAGGCAGCGACTCCGGCTGGGCGGCCGGCGCTGCGCCGCTCGGCGAATCGAGGTCCAGCGACAGGGAGCCGAGGTCGAACTCCATCGGCGAGGGCGCTGCGGCCGGTCGGGCCGGGGGTGCGTCCATGGTGGGCAGGTCGAAGTCCAGGCTCACGTCCTGCGCGGCGCGGCTGGCGGAGCCGGACAGCGGACGGGCGCTTTCCGGCGCCGGCGCTTCAGCCACCGGCGCGTCCAGGTTCAGGTCCAGGTCGGTGCTTGCGGAAGCCTCGTCCATCGGCTCGGGTGCCGGGGCAGCGTACGAGCTGGGGCCGGATGGCAGCACCGAGTGCGGCATCGTGCTGGCACCCAGCGGCTCCACCGCCGGCTGGCCTTCGGCCGTCACCGGCTGGCCGCCCGGCTGGTACAGCGGGTTCTCCGGGTCGATCTGACGGCCCAGGTCCTGCGCCTTCTGCCAGTCTTCGCCTTCGCCCTGCGTCAGCGCGAACAGCTGGGTGGCCAGCAGCTCAAAGCCCTTGGTGTCGCGCCGCTTGGCATACACCTCCAGCAGCTTCGAGCGGATGGCCAGGCGGTCCGGGTTGCCGCGCATCGCCTCCTTGAGAATTTCCTCGGCCTGCAGGTCGCGGCCATAGGCCAGGTAGACGTCGGCTTCGGCCACCGGATCCACGTCGCCGATGGCGTCGAGCTGGCTCAACGAATAGCTCATCGACGAGGACACGCCGCTGGCGTCACGCGTGTCGATGCGCTGGCCGCCGCTGGCGCCGAAAAACGAATCCGGCTGCAGGCGGCTTTCCAGGAAGGAAGTTTCGCCGCTGTCCTTTTTGGAGCGGCTGCGCCAGCGATAGAAGCCGAGGCCACCCAGGCCCAGCAGCAGCACCGCCGCTGCCGGCAGCATGAACGGGTTGTCGAACAGGCTGGGTTCTTCCACCGGCACCGGCGTGGGGACCGGGCGGGGACGCGGGCGCGATGCCGCCACGGCAGGCCGCGGCGCCGACGCCGGCACGGTGGCCGAGGCGGCCTGCGGCTGGCTGGCGGCCGCGATCGGGGCCGGAGCCGGGGATGCCGGCACCGAAGCAGCCGGCGGCGCGACGGGCGCTGCAGCCACGGGAGCCGGCGCGGGGGCCGGGGCGGGCACAGGCACCGGCGCCGGCTTGACCGGCACGGCGGGCACGGGCAGCGCAGGTGCCGGCGCGGGTTTGGCGGCGGCCACAGGCGCGGGCGCCGGTGTGGCAGCCGCAGACGCCGGCTTGGCACCCGCCGCGCTGGACGCGCTGGACAGCCGCTTGAGCTCTTCCACGTTGCGTGACAGCTCGGCCACGCGGGTGGAGGCCTCCTTGCGCTCGGCTTCCTTGGAGATCTTGACTTCAGGCGAGGTCGGCTTCAGCGCGCCTTGCGACAGCGTCAGCTTGTCGGGCGTGGGCGTGGCCTGCTTGCGGTCTTCCACAGCGGCCTGCACCTTGCCGGTGGCCTGGCGACCCGGCTCTTCCGTCTTGGCGGCCGGCACGGCACCGGCCAGGCGCTGGCGATAGGCGCCAAAGTCGGCGCTCTGGGCCTGGATGATCTGCTTGGCCTCGGACGGCGACACCTGCTGGGCCGATTCGGCCGAGGGCACCGACAGCACCACGCCGGACTTCAGCCGGTTCATGTTGTCGCCGAGGAAGGCGGACGGGTTGCCGCGGTACAGCGACACCAGCATCTGGTCCAGCGAGACGCCGGGACGCTGCGTCTTGGCGGCGATGCGGAACAGCGTGTCGCCACTGCGCACGGTGTACTCGTCGCCGCCCTGCGAGGACGCGACCGGCGCGGGCGCAGGAGACGGTGCGGGTGCACGGGCGGTGGCCGGAGCAGGCGCGGGAGGGGTGGGCACCGCAGCGGGACGCGAGGGCTGCGCACGCGGAGCGGGCGCCTCGGCGGTCACGGCCGGCGCCGGGGCGGGTGCGGGTGAGATCGACGGCGCTGCCGCCATGGCGGGCGGCGCCGGCGTGCGCACGGGCGGGTCGAACAGCAGGGTGTATTCACGCACCAGCCGGCCGGTCGACCAGGACACCTCGAGGATCACGTCCACAAAGGGTTCCTGCACGGCGCGGTCGCTGGACAGGCGCAGCACGGTGCGGCCATCGGGGCGGCGCTGCAGGGTGGCCGAGGTGCTGGTGAGCACGGCGTTGTAGTCCACGCCCGCGGCGCGGTAGGACTCGGCCGGCGCGATGCGCACCTTCAGCGTGGAGGCTTCTTCAGGCGTCAGGCTGGTGACGTCGATTTCCGCCTTCAGGGTTTCGCCAAGGGCCGACTGCACCGCCAGCCGGCCCAGGCCCAGCGCCGAGGCATGGGTGGCTGCAAGGGCCAGGGTGGCGGCGGCCACCGCCGACAGGGCGAAGCGCCCTGCGTTGATCGAGCTGTCTTTCAAGGCGTCTCCCAAATGCGATCGGCGGACTGGTTTCCAAAGTCCGCCGCCCAACGACATCGTGTGTGCTGTGTTCCGCACTTGCCTTCCTCAGGCCGTAACGGTGGAAATCACAATAACATCAAGCATATACGCTTACAAGCTCACGCAAAACCTGATGTCCGGTCGGGTGTGGTTCGTGTCACCCAAGTTATTCACGAAATGTCGCGGGGAGGCAACGAAGCCGCTGCCTCCCCGCGCTTTGCACCCGTTCGCGCGATTTAGGCGTCGAGCAGGATGCGCAGCATGCGGCGCAGCGGTTCCGCCGCACCCCACAACAGTTGATCGCCGATGGTGAACGCCCCCAGGTACTCCGGGCCCATGGCCAGCTTGCGCAGGCGGCCCACCGGGATGGTGAGCGTGCCCGTCACAGCCACCGGCGTCAGGTCGCGGATGGTGGCTTCGCGGCTGTTGGGCACCACCTTCACCCAGGCGTTGTCCGCGGCGATCATGGCCTCGATATCGGCGAGCGGCACATCCTTCTTGAGCTTGAAAGTGAGTGCTTGGCTATGGCAGCGCATGGCGCCGATGCGCACGCAGAAACCATCGACCGGGACCGCAGCCGAGCCGAAGCCCGGCCCCTGGCCGAGGATCTTGTTGGTCTCGGCCATGCCCTTCCACTCCTCCTTGGACATGCCGTCGCCCAGGTCGCGGTCGATCCAGGGGATCAGCGAGCCGGCCAGCGGCACGCCGAAGTTGGCGGTTTCCGCTTCGGTGAGCGAGCGCTGCTTGGCCACCAGGCGTCGGTCGATGTCGAGGATGGCGCTCTTGGGGTCGGCCAGCAGGTCCTTGACCTCGGCGTTCAAGGTGCCGAACTGGGTGAGCAGCTCGCGCATGTGCTGCGCGCCGCCGCCGGAGGCCGCCTGGTACGTTTGCGTGCTCATCCACTCGACCAAGCCGGCCTTGTAGAGCGCGCCCACGCCCATGAGCATGCAGCTCACGGTGCAGTTGCCGCCGATCCAGTTCTTCTGGCCCTTGGCCAGCGCGCTCTTGATCACCGGCAGGTTCACCGGGTCCAGCACGATGACGGCGTCGTCCTTCATGCGCAGGCTGGAGGCTGCGTCGATCCAGTGGCCAGCCCAGCCCGACTCACGCAGCTTGGGGAAGACGTCGTTGGTGTAGTCGCCGCCCTGTGCGGTGATCACCACGTCGCAGCGCTTGAGCGCCTCGATGTCGTAGGCGTCCTTCAGCTTGCTTTCGTTCTTCGCCCATTGGGGCGCGGCGCCGCCTGCATTGCTGGTGCTGAAGAACACCGGCTCGATGAGGGCAAAGTCGCCCTCCTCCTGCATGCGATCCATGAGCACGGAACCGACCATTCCGCGCCATCCGACCAGACCTACGACCTTCATCTCTCGCCCTTTCATCCGCTGTGGTTGGAAACCTCTGACTCCCCCGGCTCGTTCGCCGGACTACCTTGGGAGTTGTGGGGGCGAGACGAACCGGAGCTTGCTAGCTCTTGGTAATGGTTTTGATGGTCTTGCCGGTCAGGGCGGCCACGACGGCGTCGCCCATTTCGCGTGTGCCCACCTTGGTCGTGCCTTCCGACCAGATGTCCCCCGTGCGAAGGCCGGACGCGAGCACGTCCTGCACCGCGGATTCGATCCGTGCGGCGGCTTCGGGTTGGTTGAGGGAGAAGCGGAGCATCATGGCAGCGGACAGGATTGTAGCCAAAGGATTGGCGATTCCCTTGCCCGCGATGTCGGGTGCGGAGCCGTGGCTGGGCTCGTACAAGCCTTTGTTCTCGGCATTCAGCGAGGCCGACGGCAGCATGCCGATGGAGCCGGTGAGCATGGCGGCTTCGTCGGACAGGATGTCGCCGAACATGTTGCCGGTGACGATGACGTCGAACTTCTTCGGTGCCTTCACCAGCTGCATGGCCGCGTTGTCCACGTACATGTGGTCCAGCTCCACGTCCGGATACTCGGCGTGCACCTCGGTGACCACATCCTTCCAGAACTGGAAGGTCTCCAGCACGTTGGCCTTGTCAACGCTGGTCACCTTCTTGCCGCGCTTGCGGGCGGCCTGGAAAGCGACGTGGGCGATGCGTTCGATTTCCGGGCGCGAGTAGCGCATGGTGTCGAAGGCTTCGGGCGCGCCCTTGAACGCGCCATCCGGCGCTTCGCGGCGGCCGCGCGGCTGGCCGAAGTAGATGTCACCGGTGAGCTCGCGGATGATGAGGATGTCCAGCCCCGCCACCAGCTCGGGCTTCAGGCTGGACGCATGGGTGAGCTCTTCGTAGCAGATGGCCGGGCGGAAGTTGGCAAACAGCTGCAGGTGCTTGCGCAGGCCCAGGATGGCCTGCTCGGGACGCAGGGCGCGCTCCAGCTTGTCGTACTTCCAGTCGCCGACAGCACCGAACAGCACCGCATCAGCTTGCTGCGCCAGCTTCAGCGTCGATTCCGGCAGCGGGTGGCCATGGGTTTCGTAAGCGGCGCCGCCAACCAGGGCGGTTTCGGTCTCGAACTTCAGGTCCAGCACGTTGAGCACCTTCACCGCTTCCGCGACGATTTCGGTGCCGATGCCGTCACCCGGCAGGATCGCAATCTTCATTTTCCAGTTCCTCGTGGGTCAGCCGGGCAGCCGCTGGTTCAGCCAGGGCTTGCGCGCCAGGCGCTCGGCTTCGAAGGCCTTGATCTTGTCGGCGTGCCGCAAGGTCAGCCCGATGTCGTCAAAGCCATTGAGCAGGCAGTACTTGCGAAAAGGCTGCACCTCGAACGGGATCGCGGCACCGTCCGGCTTGACCACCACCTGGCGCTCCAGGTCGATGGTGAGCTGGTAGCCGACGAAGGCGTTCACCTCGTCGAACAGCGTCGCCACTTCATGCTCGGGCAGCACGATGGGCAGCAGGCCGTTCTTGAAGCAGTTGTTGAAGAAGATGTCGGCATAGCTGGGCGCAATCAGCGCGCGGAAGCCGTATTGCTCGATCGCCCAGGGCGCATGCTCGCGGCTGGAGCCGCAGCCGAAGTTCTTGCGCGCCAGCAGGATGGATGCGCCCTGGTAGCGCGGCTGGTTCAACACGAAATCAGGGTTCGGCTTGCGCGTGGCCGGGTCCTGGCCAGGCTGGCCGGGGTCGAGGTAGCGCCATTCGTCGAACAGGTTGGGGCCGAACCCGGACTTCTTGATCGATTTGAGGAACTGCTTGGGAATGATTGCGTCGGTGTCGACGTTTTCGCGGTCCATGGGCGCAACCAGGCCCTGGTGAACGGTGAACTTGTCCATCGTGTGTCCTTCAGCTGATGCGGCGCACGTCGACGAAGTGGCCTTCCATCGCGGCCGCGGCCGCCATGGCGGGGCTCACCAGGTGGGTGCGGCCGCCGGCGCCCTGTCGGCCTTCGAAGTTGCGGTTGCTGGTGGAGGCGCAGCGCTCGCCCGGTTCCAGCCGGTCGGCGTTCATGGCCAGGCACATCGAGCAGCCCGGCTCGCGCCATTCGAAGCCCGCCGCCTTGAACACCTGGTCCAGGCCTTCCTTCTCGGCCTGCTGCTTCACCAGGCCGGAGCCCGGCACCACCATCGCCAGCTTCACGTTGGACGCCACCTTGCCGCCCACGCGCCGCACGATGGCCGCGGCTTCGCGCAGGTCCTCGATGCGGCTGTTGGTGCAGGAGCCGATGAACACCTTGTCGATGCGCACGTCGGCCAACGGCTTGTTGGGTTCCAGCGCCATGTACTGCAGCGCGCGTTCGATCGCGCCGCGCTTGTTGGCGTCCTTTTCCTTGTCGGGGTCGGGCACGCGGTCGTCGATGGACAGCACCATCTCCGGCGAGGTGCCCCAGGTGACCTGCGGCTTGATCTGCGCGGCGTCCAGCTCCACCACCGCATCCCACTTCGAATCAGGGTCGGATTGGAGCGTGCGCCAGTAGGTGACCGCCTGCTCCCATTCGACGCCGGCAGGGGTGAACGGCCGGCCCTTGACGTAGTTGATCGTCGTTTCGTCCACCGCCACCAGGCCCGCGCGTGCGCCGGCTTCGATGGCCATGTTGCACACCGTCATGCGGCCTTCCATGCTGAGCGCGCGGATCGCGCTGCCGCCGAACTCGATGGTGTAGCCGGTGCCGCCGGCGGTGCCGATTCGGCCGATGATGGCCAGCACGATGTCCTTGGCGCTGCAGCCGCGGGTGAGTTGGCCTTCCACCTTGACCAGCATGTTCTTGGCCTTCTTGGCCAGCAGGGTCTGAGTGGCGAGCACGTGCTCCACCTCGCTGGTGCCGATGCCGTGCGCCAGCGCGCCGAAGGCGCCGTGGGTGGACGTGTGCGAGTCGCCGCACACCACCGTCATGCCCGGCAGGGTGGCGCCCTGCTCCGGCCCGATCACGTGCACGATGCCCTGGCGCTTGTCCATGAAAGGAAAGTACGCCGCCGAGCCGAACGCCTTGATGTTGGCGTCCAGCGTGGTGATCTGTTGTTTGCTGATGGGATCGGCGATGCCGTCGTAGCCCCGCTCCCAGTGCGTGGTGGGCGTGTTGTGGTCGGCGGTGGCTACGATGGAGCTCACGCGCCAGACCTTGCGCCCGGCCAGCCGCAGCCCTTCGAAGGCTTGCGGGCTGGTGACCTCGTGCACCAGGTGGCGGTCGATGTAGAGCACGGCGGTGCCGTCCTCTTCCGTGTGGACGACGTGTTCGTCCCAGATCTTGTCGTAGAGGGTGCGTCCGCTCATGGCTTGCTCGGTGGAAGGGTGGAATTGTCGCGCGCCGCCGCGAACGCCTGGGGGCACAGGGCCTCGACGAACCGCTTGACGACCGTGGGCAGCACCTCCTGCGTGCGCACGGCCAGCAGGTAGTCGCGCTCGGCCCAGTCTTCTTTCAGCGCCAGGCGCTTCACCTTGAACAGCTTGCTGAAACGCTCGACCGCCGCGGTGGGCAGCACCGCCACGCCCAGCCCCGCTTCGACCAGCTGTGCGATGGCGTCGAACCCGCGCACTTGCAGCCGCGCCTTCAGCGTGCGGCCGCGCGCGCTGGCCAGCTGCTGCAACTGTTCCTGTACCGCGGCGCCGCTTTGCAGGCCCACCATGTCGTAGTCCAGCAGGTCGTCGAAGGCGACCTCGTCGCGCCCGGCCAGCGGATGCTGCAGCGGCACCATCACGGACAGCTGCCCACTGGCGTAGTGCCAGGTGGTGAGCCGGTTCTCCAGCAGCGGCGGCACGAAGATGCCCACGTCGGCCCGGCCTTCCGCCACGGCCGCCTGCACATCGGCGCTGGTCAGGTCTTCCAGGCTGATGCGGATGAGCGGATGCGCCTGGGAGAAAGCCGCCAGGTCCGGTGGCAGGCAGTCGGCGATGGCCGACACGTTGGCCACGATGCGCAAGTGGCCCTTCACGCCGCGCGCGAACTCCACCACCTCGCTTTCCAGCGCATGCAGCGACGCGTTCAGCGATCGGATGTGGCGCACCAGCGAACGGCCGGCCTCGGTAGGCTCCACGCCGCGCGCTCGCCGCTCGAACAGTGGTACCCCCAGGCGCGTCTCCAGGTCGGAGAGGCGCTTGCTGGCCGCGGCCAGCGCCAGGTGCTCACGCTCCGCCCCGCGCGTGATGCTGCGGGTTTCGGCAATGGCGAGCACGAGGTTGAGGGTGACGAGGTCGAAGCGCATGGTGGGCCGGGATGCGAGGTGCTGTATCAGCCCCGCCCCTCACATCGGTGAACGTGGAGGCCGGGTCGTGCTCAGCAGATCGGTGAACCCGCAACGGCGAGCACCTCGCAGCCGCTACAGTAGCCTTCGCAGGAACCGCTGTGTTTGGGCGATTGTGAATCAGCGCTTCGTGTGCGACGAAAGCTCACCCTGGTGGGAACGGGGTGACAGCGGTGCCCCGGAACCGCGCGTTCAAGGCGCGGCTCCGTCTGCCGCGGCCACCCAGCGCTTCCCCAACAGGGCACTGACCTGCGACCACACCTTGGTCGCAATGAACGCCACCGTGGCGAACACGCCGGCCAGCACCAGCCACAGCGTGCGGCGCAAGGCGACGAGCGGATCCACCCCGCTGTCGAAGAATCCGAAGCTCAGCCACAGCAGCAAGGTGCCGCAGACCGCCAGCAGGTAGGCACTGCGCACCCAGAACTCGGCGCCACCCTCGGCGTCGCAGAAGCCACGCAAGACCTTGATCAGGATTGGCCGCAGATAGGTCACGGCGAGCAGCGGCCCAAAGACCGGCAGGCACAGCGAGAGCAGGAAAAACGACGTGTTCATGAGGACCTCCAGGGTTGAAGCAAAGGGGTGTTACAGCCGGCAGCTGCCGCCGGCGTCGCAGCGTCGCCCGGCTGCACGTTCGGCCGCCCGCCGCACCGACGTTTCGAACAGGCCATGCACCAGGGCGCGCGGAACACGATGCCGGTTGCGCGCGAGCCAGGGGTACAAGCGGTCCGCGAGCGCTCGCATGCCCGGCAGCCGCACCGGGGCCATCACCCAACCCAGGCCGACAGCGCGATAAGCGTGTTCGAACACCGGCACGCCGCGAATCACCGTGCCGTCCGCCTGCACGGCATGAATCAGCTCCAGCAGTTCGTCCACCGTCACGCCCGGCGGCGGCTCGTCAAAACCGGGCGCCGACACATCGACGAAGTGCAGCAGCCCGGCGTGGTTGCGGAGCATGAGGTTAGTCATCTCCGCATTGCACAGCGCGCACGCCGACTCGTAATAGAGCGTCAGCGGATACACGGATCTGGCGATCATCATCGCCCTCCTTCTTTAGTTTCGGTAAGTACAGAAATTCATGGCCAAAAAAAGGAACCTTTGGCTCCTCACACATATGGCGGCGTCGGAAGCCCGGCGCTCGCGGTCCCCGCGTCCGCAGGCCCACGCACGAACTTCTGAATCGACGCCCCCATCCTCAGCACCTTTTCCAAGGTCGCCGGCGTCAACCTCAGCATCTCGTCGGACCAGGCGCCCAGCGCCTCCATGAAGCGCAGGGTTTCCTGCAGCCGGTCCTGCGTGTCCTGCGGTTCGCCGGGAAAGGCGGGCGAGCCCGTGATCTCGCGCAGCACGCGCACCGTGGGATCGAACTCGCGCTCCTTGCGCTCGCGCACGATGGTGCGGAACAGTTCCCACACGTCGCTGGAGGTCTCGAAGTGATCGCGCCGATCGCCCATCAGGTGCACCACGCGGATCAGCTTCCAGTTCAACAACTCCTTCACGCTCGTGCTCACATGCGAGCGCGCTGCGCCCAGCGCGTCACAGATGTCCTCGGCGTTCAGCGGCTTGCCATGAAAGAACAGCAGCGCATGGATCTGCGCCACCGTGCGGTTGACGCCCCAGGCCGTGCCCATCTCACCCCAGTGCAGCACGAAGCGCTTGCCGATGTCGCTCAGTTCCATGCGGCCAGTCTAGGCGCTTCGCTTATTTCGGTCAACACAGAAATCAGGTCAGTGCGGCGATCACCTCCGGCGGCGCCTGCACCAACTCGATCAGGACGCCTTCCCCGCCTACCGGGAACTCGTCGTTGCCCTTCGGGTGGATGAAGCAGATGTCGTGGCCCGCCGCTCCTCTGCGGATGCCACCCGGCGCAAAACGCACGCCGTTGGCAGCCATCCACTCCACGGCTTTCGCCAGGTCGTCCACCCACAGCCCGACGTGGTTCAGCGGCGTCGTATGCACCGCCGGCTTCTTGTCCGGATCGAGCGGCTGCATCAGGTCAACTTCCACAGCGTGAGGGCCATCACCGAGAGAACAGATGTCCTCATCAACGTTCTCGCGCTCGGACACGAAAGTGCTCTTGACCGTGAGCCCCAGCATGTCCACCCACAGCGACTTCAGCCGCTGCTTGTCTGGCCCGCCGATGGCGATCTGCTGGATGCCGAGGATGCGGAACGGTTTGTTGTCGCTCATTCGAAGCTCAGGATGGGTTGGTCCACGGCCAGGCTGTCGCCCTTCTTGGCGGTGATCTCCTTCACGACGCCGTCCTGCGTGGCGGTGAGGATGTTCTCCATCTTCATCGCCTCCACCACCGCCAGGCGCTCACCGGCCTGCACCTGCTGGCCGGGCTGCACCGCAATGTCCACCAGCAGCCCCGGCATCGGCGACAGCAACAGCTTGCTGGTGTCCGGCGGCGCTTTGTAGGGCATCAGCTTCGCCAGCTCAGCCGCACGCGGCGTGAGCACCAGCGTGTCGATGCGGCTGCCGCCATGCGCCACGCGGATCCACACGCCCTGGCGTTCGATCTGCGCCGTGAACGGCCGGCCGTTGCAGACGCCGCTGGCGCGGATGGTGCCGATGCGCCAGTCCTTCGCCAGCTCGTAGCGCTTGTCGCCCACCAGCACCACCACCGCGCCGTTGGTGGTCACCTTCACCGGGTGGTGGGTGTGCTGGCCGGCGTCGCCCTTGACCAGCACCACGAAGTCCTCGCGGATCTGCACGCCATGGCCGGGCAGCTGACCGCTGATGCCGGCCGCGCGCTCCAGGAAGCGCCGGTTCGCCGCCGCGGCCAGCGCCACCAGAAAGTCCGGATCGTCGTGTGGCACGTCCTCCGGCCGGAAGCCCTTGGCGTAGTGCTCGGCGATGAAGCCGGTGTTGAACTGGCCGGCAGCGAACTTCGGATGCGCCAGCAGCGCGGACTGGAACGGGATGTTGCTCGAGATGCCGCGGATGATGAAAGCGTCCAGTGCCTCGCGCATCTTCGCGATCGCGTCGGCTCGGTCGGTGCCATGCACGATGAGCTTGGCGATCATCGAGTCGTAGTACATCGGGATCTCGCCGCCTTCGAACACGCCGGTGTCTACGCGCACCCCTCCGCCTTCAGGCACCGGCATCGCCGCTTCCATGCTCGGGTGCGGCGGCTGGTACTTCACCAGCCGGCCGGTGGACGGCAGGAAGTTGCGGAAGGGATCTTCCGCATTGATGCGGCACTCGATGGCCCAGCCGCGGCGCTGCACCTGCTCCTGCGTGAAGGGCAGCGGCTCGCCGGCGGCCACGCGGATCATCAGCTCCACCAGGTCGAGCCCGGTGATGCACTCGGTGACCGGGTGCTCCACCTGCAGGCGGGTGTTCATCTCAAGGAAGTAGAAGCTCTGGTCCTTGCCGACCACGAACTCCACCGTGCCCGCGCTCTGGTACTTCACCGCCTTGGCCAGCGCCACCGCCTGGGCGCCCATCGCCTGGCGGGTGGCTTCGCTGATGAAGGGCGACGGCGCTTCCTCGATCACCTTCTGGTGGCGGCGCTGGATGGAGCACTCCCGCTCCCAGAGGTAGACCACGTTGCCTTGTGAGTCGCCCAGCACCTGGATCTCGATGTGGCGCGGCTCCTCGACGAACTTCTCGATGAACACACGGTCGTCGCCGAAGCTGTTGCGCGCCTCGTTGCGGCAGGAGGTGAAACCGTCGAAGGCGTCCTTGTCGTTGTAGGCCACACGCAGGCCCTTGCCGCCGCCGCCGGCACTGGCCTTGATCATCACCGGGTAGCCGATCTCGCGCGCAATCGACACCGCCTGCTCGGGCGTGTCGATCGCTTCGTTGTAGCCGGGAATCGTGCTGACCTTGGCGTCGTTGGCCAGCTTCTTGGAGGCGATCTTGTCGCCCATGGCCGCGATGGAATAGTGCTTCGGGCCAATGAAGACGATGCCCTCTTCCTCCACGCGCCGGGCAAAGGCTTCGTTCTCCGACAGGAAGCCGTAACCCGGGTGCACCGCTTCCGCACCGGTCTGTTTGCAGACGGCGATGATCTTGTCGGCCTGCAGGTAGCTCTCGCGGCTGGGCGCGAGGCCGATCAGCACCGCCTCGTCGGCCAGTTCCACATGGCGGGCGTCCTTGTCGGCCTCGGAATACACCGCCACGGTGGCGATGCCCATCTTCTTGGCCGTCTTGATGACGCGGCAGGCGATCTCGCCGCGGTTGGCAATCAGGATCTTCTTGAACATGGCGCCGCGCCTCACAGGGGGATGTTGCCGTGCTTGCGCCACGGGTTGTCAAGCTGCTTGTCGCGCAGCATCACCAGCGAACGGCAGATGCGCTTGCGCGTTTCGTGCGGCTGGATCACGTCGTCGATGAAGCCGCGGGCGCCGGCCACGAAGGGGTTGGCAAAGCGGGCCTTGTATTCCGCCTCGCGCGCCGCCAGCTTGGCCGGATCGTTCTTGTCCTCGCGGAAGATGATCTCCACCGCGCCCTTGGCGCCCATCACCGCGATCTCGGCATTCGGCCAGGCGAAGTTGACGTCGCCGCGCAGGTGCTTGGAGCTCATCACGTCGTAGGCCCCGCCGTAGGCCTTGCGGGTGATCACCGTCACCTTGGGCACGGTGCACTCGGCGTAGGCATAGAGCAGCTTGGCGCCGTGCTTGATGATGCCGCCGTACTCCTGGCTGGTGCCCGGCATGAAGCCCGGCACATCGACGAAGGTCACCACCGGGATGTTGAAGGCGTCGCAAAAGCGCACGAAGCGCGCCGCCTTGATGCTGCTGCGGATGTCCAGGCAGCCGGCCAGCACCATTGGGTTGTTGGCCACGATGCCCACCGTCTGGCCATCGAAGCGGCCGAAGCCGATGACGATGTTCTTGGCGTACTCCGGCTGCAGCTCGAAGAAGTCGCCGTCGTCCACCACCTTGAGGATCAGCTCCTTGATGTCGTAGGGCTTGTTCGGGTTGTCGGGCACCAGGGTGTCCAGCGACATGTCGAGCCGGTCGGCGCGGTCGCCACTGGGGCGCACCGGCGCCTTCTCGCGGTTGTTCAGCGGAAGGTAGCTGAAGAAACGCCTGAGCATCAGGATCGCTTCCACGTCGTTGTCGAAGGCCAGGTCGGCCACCCCCGAGCGGGTGGTGTGGGTGGCCGCGCCGCCCAGCTCTTCGGCGGTCACCTCCTCGTGCGTCACCGTCTTCACCACGTCAGGGCCGGTGACGAACATGTAGGAGCTGTCCTTCACCATGAAGATGAAGTCGGTCATCGCGGGTGAATACACCGCGCCGCCGGCACACGGCCCCATGATCAGGCTGATCTGCGGGATGACACCCGAGGCCATCACATTGCGCTGGAACACGTCGGCATAACCACCCAGCGAGGCCACGCCTTCCTGGATGCGGGCGCCACCCGAATCGTTGAGGCCGATGACCGGCGCGCCCACCTTCATCGCCTGGTCCATGATCTTGCAGATCTTCTCGGCGTGCGCTTCGCTGAGCGCGCCCCCGAACACGGTGAAGTCCTGGCTGAACACGAACACCAGGCGGCCGCTGATCATGCCGTAGCCGGTGACCACGCCATCGCCGGGCACCTTGTTGTCGGCCATGCCGAAGTCAGCGCATCGGTGCTCGACGAACATGTCCCATTCCTCGAAGGTGCCGTCGTCGAACAGCAGCTCCAGCCGCTCGCGCGCGGTGAGCTTGCCCTTGGCATGCTGGGCGGCAATGCGTTTGTCGCCACCGCCCAGCCGGGCCTTGGCGCGTTTCTCTTCGAGCATCTGCTGGATGTCGTGCATGGAATGTGTCTCCTCAATGGAAAAGGTCGAGCAGGCGGCGTGCCGCCACCGAGGCCGCGGTGCGGCCGGCGCGTACGTCGGCGTTCAATTCATCCAGGGCGGCCTTCACCGCAGGGTGCTGGCGGAAGCGCTGCTTCAGGCCGGCATCGATGCGTTCCCACATCCAGGCCTGGTCCTGCCTGCGGCGGCGTTCCGCCAGGCGGCCGCTGTCGCCCTGCAGTTGCCTAAAGCGGGTGACCTGCTGCCAGAACTCGGGCAGGCCCAGCCCCTTCAGCGCCGAGAGCTGCAGCACCTGCGGATGCCACAGCTGGGTGTCGTGGACTGCGTGGTCCGGGTGGCCGTGTTGGCCAAACAGGCGCAGCGCGCTGGTGATCTGCGCCCGCGCCCGCGTGGCCGCCGCCTCGTCCAGGTCGGCCTTGTTGATCACCACCAGGTCGGCCAGCTCCATCACGCCCTTCTTGATGGCCTGCAGGTCGTCGCCCGCGTTGGGCAGCTGCAGCAGCACGAACATGTCGGTCATGCCGGCCACCGCGGTTTCGCTCTGGCCCACACCCACGGTCTCCACGATGACGATGTCGTGGCCAGCCGCCTCGCACACCAGCATGGACTCGCGCGTCTTCTCCGCCACGCCGCCCAGCGTGCCGCTGGCCGGGCTGGGGCGGATGTAGGCCTGCGGGTGGACCGACAGGTGCTCCATGCGCGTCTTGTCGCCGAGGATCGACCCCCCCGACACGCTGGAGGACGGGTCCACCGCCAGCACCGCCACGCGATGGCCCTGGCCGATGAGGAAGAGGCCCAGCGCCTCGATGAAGGTGCTCTTGCCCACGCCGGGCACGCCGGAGATGCCCAGGCGCAGCGATTGGCCGGTGGCCGGCAGCAAGGCGTTGAGCAGCTCATCGGCGCGCAGCCGATGGTCCGCGCGGGTGGACTCCAGCAAGGTGATGGCCTTGGCCATGGCGCGCCGCTGCGCCGCGCCCGGCGCACCGAGCACCGCATCCACCAGCGCCTGATCCGCTGCGGGCAGCACGATGCTCAGGCAGCGGCGTGCACGCGGCGGATCTGCTCGAGCACGTCCTTCGCGCTGGCAGGAATCGGCGTGCCGGGGCCATAGATGCCCTTCACGCCCGCGTCGTAGAGAAAGCCGTAGTCCTGCTGCGGGATCACACCGCCAACGAACACGATGATGTCGTCGGCGCCCTGGGCCTTCAGCGCCTCGATGATGGCCGGCACCAGCGTCTTGTGGCCGGCCGCCAGGGTGGACACGCCCACTGCGTGAACGTCGTTCTCGATCGCCTGGCGGGCGCATTCTTCGGGAGTCTGGAACAGCGGGCCCATGTCCACGTCGAAGCCCAGGTCGGCGAATGCGGTGGCGACCACTTTCGCGCCGCGATCATGCCCGTCCTGGCCCAGCTTGGCGATCATCACGCGCGGGCGGCGGCCCTGCTCGTCGGCAAACTGCGCGATCTCGGTCTGGAGCTTTTCCCAGCCCTCGGCAGAGTCATAAGCAGCTGCATACACACCGGTCACCTTCTGGATGTCGGCGCGGTGGCGCCCGAACACGGTTTCGAGCGCATCGCTCACCTCGCCCACGGTGGCGCGCAGGCGCACGGCCCGGATGCTCAAGTCGAGCAGGTTTCCCTGGCCGGACTGGGCGCACTCGGTGAGCGCCTTCAACGCAGCGCGCACCTTGGTGTCGTCGCGCGTGGACTTGATGCGATGCAGTCGCTGGATCTGCTGCTCGCGCACCTTCACGTTGTCCACCTCCAGGATGTCGTGCTGGTCTTCCTTGGCCAGGCGGTACTTGTTGACGCCGACGATCACGTCCTTGCCGCTGTCGATGCGGGCCTGCTTCTCGGCAGCGCTGGCCTCGATCTTCAGCTTGGCCCAGCCGGAGTCCACCGCCTTGGTCATGCCGCCCATGGCCTCCACCTCTTCGATGAGGCCCCAAGCCTGCTCAGCCATGTCCTGGGTGAGTTTTTCCATCATGTAGGAGCCGGCCCATGGGTCCACCACGTTGGTGATGTGGGTCTCTTCCTGGATGATGAGCTGGGTGTTGCGCGCGATGCGCGAGCTGAACTCGGTGGGCAGCGCGATCGCTTCGTCGAAGCTGTTGGTGTGCAGGCTCTGCGTGCCGCCGAACACCGCTGCCATGGCCTCGATGGTGGTGCGCACGATGTTGTTGTACGGGTCCTGCTCGGTGAGGCTCCAGCCCGAGGTCTGGCAGTGGGTGCGCAGCATCAGGCTCTTGGGGTTCTTCGCATTGAAGCCCTTCATGATGCGGCACCACAGCAGGCGCGCCGCGCGCATCTTGGCGATCTCGAGATAGAAGTTCATGCCGATCGCCCAGAAGAAGCTCAGGCGACCGGCGAACTCGTCCACGTCCAGGCCCTTGGCCAGCGCGGTTTTCACATACTCCTTGCCGTCGGCCAGGGTGAAGGCCAGCTCCAGCGCCTGGTTGGCGCCCGCCTCCTGCATGTGATAACCGGAGATGCTGATCGAGTTGAACTTCGGCATGTTCTTCGCCGTGTACTCGATGATGTCGCCGATGATCCGCATGCTCGGCTCGGGCGGGTAGATGTAGGTGTTGCGGACCATGAACTCCTTGAGGATGTCGTTCTGGATGGTGCCGCTCAACTTGTCCTGCGCAACGCCCTGCTCTTCGGCGGCCACCACGTAGCCCGCCAGCACTGGCAGCACCGCGCCGTTCATCGTCATGGACACGCTCACCTTGTCGAGCGGGATGCCGTCGAAAAGGATCTTCATGTCCTCCACCGAATCGATCGCCACGCCGGCCTTGCCCACGTCGCCGGTGACACGCGGGTGATCAGAGTCGTAACCGCGGTGGGTGGCCAGGTCGAAGGCCACCGACACGCCCTGTCCGCCGGCGGCCAGCGCCTTGCGGTAGAAGGCGTTGGACTCCTCGGCGGTGGAGAAGCCGGCGTACTGGCGGATGGTCCAGGGACGCACTGCGTACATGGTGGCCTGCGGGCCGCGCAGGAAGGGCTCGAAGCCCGGCAACGTGTCGGCGTAGGGCAGCTCGGCCGTGTCGGCCGCCGTGTACAGCGGCTTGACGGCGATGCCTTCGGGCGTCACCCAGTTCAGCGCAGCGACGTCACCGCCCGGTGCCGACTTGGCCGCAGCCTTCTGCCACTGCTCCAGGGTGGCGCTGGCGAATTCCTTGGACGGTGCGGACATGCAAGTGGCTCCTGAAACGCTTGGGCGGCATGATACCTGATGCATAATTCAGAATTCAAAATCCCGAGCAATGCACCCGCCCGTGTCCGCCCTGCCCAAAGCCGCTGCTTCCATGCTGCCCACACGGGCCCTGTACATGGAAGTGGCAGAGCGGCTGCGCGAGAAGATCTTCAACCGCGCGCTGGAGCCGGGCAGCTGGATCGACGAGCAGCGCCTGGCGGCCGAATGGGGCATCAGCCGCACGCCGCTGCGCGAGGCGCTGAAGGTGCTGGCCGTCGAAGGCCTGGTGACCATGAAGCTGCGGCGCGGCGCCTACGTCACCGAGATGTCGGCACAGGACGTGTCGCAGGTCTACCACCTGCTGGCGGTGCTGGAAAGCGACGCGGCCGCCGAGGTGGCAGCCCATGCGAGCGATGACCACATCGCCGAACTGCGCACGCTGCACGACAAGCTGGAAAAGCAGGTGAAGCAGCGTGAGTCCTTCTTCGTCACCAACGAGCGCTTCCACATGCGCCTGCTGGAGATCGCCGGCAACCGCTGGCGCACGCAGATCATTGCCGACCTGCGCAAGGTGATGAAGCTCAACCGCCACCACTCGCTGTTCAAGGCGGGCCGGCTGGCGGAGTCGCTGGCGGAGCACCGCGCGGTGATGCAGGCACTGGAAGCACGTGATGCCGCGAAGGCTCAGCGCTTGATGCGTGCGCACTTCGAGAACGGGCTGGCGGCCGCCGGCGGCTGATCGACCGAGCACCTCCGACTCCCAATGAAAACGGGGCCCGAAGGCCCCGTATCTTGCGAAGTCGGCAGTATCAGCGCTGGCCGATCGGCTTCACGTCGCGGCGGTTCGCGCCCACGTACAGCTGGCGCGGACGGCCGATCTTGTACTCGGGGTCGCCGATCATCTCGTTCAGCTGGGCGATCCAGCCCACCGTGCGGGCCAGCGCGAAGATGGCGGTGAACAGGCTCACCGGGATGCCGATGGCGCGCTGCACGATGCCGGAGTAGAAGTCGACGTTCGGGTACAGCTTGCGCGACACGAAGTAGTCGTCTTCCAGGGCGATCTTCTCCAGCGCCATCGCCAGCTTGAACAGCGGGTCGTCGTGCAGGCCCAGTGCGTTGAGCACCTCGTGGCAGGTTTCGCGCATCAGCTTGGCGCGCGGGTCGTAGTTCTTGTACACCCGGTGGCCGAAGCCCATGAGCTTGATGCCGGAGTTCTTGTCCTTCACCTGCTTGATGAAGTCGCCGATCTTCTCCACGCCGCCGTTGCGCTGGATCTCCTCCAGCATGTTGAGCGCCGCTTCGTTGGCGCCACCGTGCGCCGGGCCCCAGAGGCAGGCCACACCGGCCGCGATGGCGGCGAAGGGGTTGGTGCCGGACGAGCCGCACAGCCGCACCGTGGAGGTGGATGCGTTCTGCTCGTGGTCGGCGTGCAGGATGAAGATGCGGTCCATCGCGCGCACCAGCACGTCGTTGGGCTCGTATTCCTCACACGGCGTGGCGAACATCATGTGCATGAAGTTCGCGGTGTAGCTCAGCTTGTTCTTCGGGTACATGTAGGGCTGGCCCACGCTGTACTTGTAGGCCATGGCCACCAGGGTCGGCATCTTGGCGATCAGGCGGATCGCCGCGATTTCACGGTGCTGCGGATTGTTGATGTCCGTGCTGTCGTGATAGAAGGCCGACAGCGCGCCCACCAGGCCCGTCATCACCGCCATGGGGTGCGCGTCGCGGCGGAAGCCGCGCAGGAAAAACTGCATCTGCTCGTTGACCATCGTGTGGTTGGTCACGCGGGCCACGAAGTCCTTCTTCCCGGCGGCGTCGGGCAGCTCCCCGTACAGCAGCAGGTGGCAGGTTTCGAGGAAGTCGCAGTTCTCGGCCAGTTGCTCGATCGGGTAGCCGCGGTACAGCAGTTCGCCCTTGTCGCCGTCGATGTAGGTGATGGTGGAGTTGCACGCCGCCGTGGACATGAAGCCCGGGTCGTAGGTGAACTTGCCGGTCTGGGCGTAGAGCTTGCGGATGTCGATGACATCGGGGCCGACCGATCCCTTGTAGATCGGCAGGTCCATGCTCGCGCTGCCGTCGCTGAACGACAGGGTGGCCTTCACGTCGGACTGGGTCATCGTCATCGCAGTTCCTTTCTTTGCTTCAATTCTTCAAACCGGTGTTCTCATCATCGCGAGCACGGTCCTGACGTCCGCCCTGTCGAGTTCACCTTCGGGCTGCTTGCGCGACAGCAGAAGGTCGAGCAGGTCGTTGTCGGGCAGCGCCATCAGCGCTTCGAGCGCCTGGGCCTGCCGCACCGTGAGCGCCGCCTCGTGGCGACGGAAGAAGCGCTCGATGAACAGGTCGTTCTCGAGCAGGCCGCGGCGGCAGCGCCACCTCAGCTTGCTCAAGGCTCGGGGGTCCAGCGCAGTGTCCATCAATTGGCTTTCTGGAGGCTGAACGCGGCGTCTAAACCTGTGCGCACCGACCGGTCAAACCGCGCGGCGGACCATCAGTTCCTTGATCTTGCCGATCGCCTTGGTCGGGTTCAGGCCCTTGGGGCAGACGTCGACGCAATTCATGATCGTGTGGCAGCGGAACAGGCGGTACGGATCTTCCAGGTTGTCCAGGCGCTCGTTGGTGGCCTGATCGCGGCTGTCGGCGATGAAGCGGTAGGCCTGCAGCAGGCCGGCCGGGCCGACGAACTTGTCCGGGTTCCACCAGAAGCTGGGGCAGCTGGTGGAGCAGCTCGCGCATAGGATGCATTCGTACAGGCCGTTCAGCTCGTCGCGCTCTTCCGGCGTCTGCAGGCGTTCCTTCTCGGGCGGCGGCATCTCGTTCACCAGGTACGGCTTGATCGAGTGGTACTGGGTGAAGAAGTGCGTCATGTCGACGATCAGGTCGCGCACCACCGGCAGGCCGGGCAGCGGCTTGAGCACCACCGTGGCAGGCAGCGCGCGCATGTTGGTCAGGCACGCGAGGCCGTTCTTGCCGTTGATGTTCATCGCGTCGGAGCCGCACACGCCTTCGCGGCAGGAGCGGCGGAACGACAAGGTCGGGTCGATCGACTTCAGCTTGATCAGCACGTCCAGCAGCATGCGCTCGGAGCCGTCGAGCTCCACCTCGAGCGTCTGCATGTAGGGCTTGGCGTCCTTGTCCGGGTCGTAGCGGTAGATCTGGAACGTGCGCTTTTGTTGCGACATGGGGGATCCTGCTTAGAAGGAACGCACCTTGGGCGGAATGGATTCCACCGTCAGCGGCTTGAGGTTGACCGGCTTGTAGTCCAGTCGGTTGCCGTCGCTGAACCACAGGGTGTGTTTCATCCACTCCTTGTCGTTGCGGCCGTTCGGGTATTCGGGGCTGTCGGCGTAGTCGTTCACCGTGTGGGCGCCGCGGCTTTCGCGCCGGGCGGCCGCGGACACGATGGTGGCCTGGGCCGCCTCGATCAGGTTGTCCACCTCCAGCGCCTCGATGCGCGCGGTGTTGAACACCTTGGACTTGTCCTTCAGCGTGATGGCCTTCACCCGCTCGCGCAGGGCGGCGATCTGCTTCACGCCTTCATCGAGCATGGCCTGGGTGCGGAACACGCCGGCGTGCTTCTGCATCGAGGTGCGGATGTCGTTGGCCACGTCCTGCGCGTATTCGCCTTCGCTGGTGGCATCCAGCCGCGCCAGGCGCTCCAGCGCGCGGTCGGCGGCATCGGCCGGCAGGGGCTTGTGCGACTTGTTCTTCAGGTTGGAATCGATGATGTGGTGGCCCGCCGCACGGCCAAACACCAGCAGGTCCAGCAGCGAGTTGGTGCCCAGGCGGTTGGCGCCGTGCACGCTCACGCAGGCGCATTCACCCACCGCGTAGAAGCCGTTGACCACCGCATTCGGGTTGCCGTTTTTCGGCACCACCACCTGGCCATGGATGTTGGTCGGGATGCCGCCCATCTGGTAGTGGATGGTCGGCACCACCGGAATCGGCTCCTTGGTGATGTCGACGTTGGCGAAGTTATGGCCGATCTCGAACACGCTGGGCAGGCGCTTCATGATGGTCTCGGCGCCCAGGTGGGTCATGTCGAGCTGGATGTAGTCCTTGTTGGGACCGCAGCCGCGCCCTTCCTTGATCTCCTGGTCCATGCAGCGCGACACGAAGTCACGCGGCGCCAGGTCCTTCAGGGTCGGCGCATAACGCTCCATGAAGCGCTCGCCATCACTGTTGCGCAGGATCGCGCCTTCGCCACGGCAGCCTTCGGTCAGCAACACGCCGGCGTTGTGCACCCCCGTGGGGTGGAACTGCCAGAACTCCATGTCCTCCAGCGGCACGCCGGCGCGAGCCGCCATGCCCAGGCCGTCACCGGTGTTGATGAAGGCATTGGTGCTGGCCGCGTAGATGCGCCCTGCGCCGCCGGTGGCGAAGAGTGTGGTCTTCGCTTCCAGGATGTGCACGTCGCCGGTTTCCATTTCCAGCGCGGTCACGCCCAGCACGTCGCCGTCGGCGTCGCGGATCAGGTCCAGCGCCATCCACTCCACGAAGAAGTGGGTGCGGGCCTTGACGTTCTGCTGGTACAGCGTGTGCAGCATCGCGTGGCCGGTGCGGTCGGCGGCCGCGCAGGCGCGCTGCACCGGCTTTTCGCCGTAGTTGGCGGTGTGGCCGCCGAAGGGGCGCTGGTAGATGGTGCCGTCGGGGTTGCGGTCGAACGGCATGCCCTGGTGTTCCAGTTCATACACGACCTTGGGCGCCTCTCGGCACATGAACTCGATGGCGTCCTGATCGCCCAGCCAGTCCGACCCCTTGACGGTGTCGAAGAAGTGGTAGTGCCAGTTGTCCTCGCTCATGTTGCCCAGCGAGGCGCCGATGCCACCTTGCGCGGCCACCGTGTGCGAGCGGGTGGGGAACACCTTGGACAGCACCGCCACGTTGAGGCCGGCGCGTGCCAGCTGAAGCGACGCCTGCATGCCGGAGCCGCCGGCGCCGACGATGACCACGTCGAACTTGCGGCGCGGCAGGGAAGAACCCGATGTCATGTTCAAAGTCTCCAGAGGACCTGGACTGCCCAGCCGGCGCAGCCCACGAGCCAGATGATGGTCAGCGCGTGCATCGCCAGGCGGATGCCGACCGGCTTGATGTAGTCCATCCAGATGTCGCGCATGCCCACCCACGCGTGGTAGGCCAGCGCAACGATCACCGTGAACGTGAGCACCTTCATCCACTGGGCCGCGAAGATGCCGGCCCACTTTTCATAACTGAGCGGCCCCGGCAGCAGCAGCTGCACCAGCAGCACCAGCGTGAACAGCGCCATCGCGACGCCGGTGATGCGCTGGGCGAGCCAGCCGCTGAAACCGTAATGGGCGCCGACGACCAGGCGCTTGGATCCGTGATTGATGGCCATGCTTTTGGTTCCTCAGTACAGGCCGAAGAGCTTGGCGGCGCACAGCAGCGTGAGCAGCAGGCTCAGGCCCATCGTGACCTGGGCGGACACCTTGCCCTGCTCCTTGGACACCGAGTGGGTGGCGTCCATCCACAGGTGGCGCACGCCGGCGATGAAGTGGGTGAGGTAGGACCAGATGATGGCCAGCACCACCAGCTTCACCAGCCAGCCCGGTACCACGCCGATGCCGCTGACGAAGGCGGCGCGGAAGCGCTCAAAGGAGAACTCGGACGTGACGCTGGTGTCGAACAGCCAGATGATGAGGGGCAGCAGGACAAACAGGATGCCGCCACTGATGCGATGCAGGATGGACACGATGGCTGCCAACGGATAACGGTAGCCCGTCAGCGCGTCGATCAGCTTCATCTCGCCCGGTCTCTGCTTCGGTGCTTGTACTTGTGCCATTACGAGCCTTGCGTGCGTGAAACCAAATGATTTTATTGCAATGCAACAGTCGCGAGCCTGACAACGAATGCGTGGTTCCCGCTGTCAGCTCAATTCGTTGCGGTAGTAGTGCGATTCGGTGTTGTACAGGCCACGCCGCAGCTCCACCGGCTTGTCGCCGTAGGTGAACGACAGCCGCTCCACGCTCAACAGCGGCGCGTGGGGTGGCAACTCCAGCAGCTGGGCGGTGGCCGCGTCCGCAGCGACGGCACGGATCTTTTCCTCGGCGCGGATCATGCGCACGCCGAATTCGGTCTCGAACAGGCCATACAGCGGCCCGCGGGTCTCCGCCAGGCGCTCGGCGGTCAGGCCCTTGAAGGCCGCGCCGGGCAGCCAGATGTCGTCCAGCACCACCGGCTTGCCGGCAAACAGCAGCAGGCGCCGGATCTGCACCGCCGCATCGCCGCTCTTGAGCTCCAGCACGCGCGCGACGTCGGCCGGGGCGCGCAGCCGCCGGCATTCGAGGATGCGGCGCTCGGTGCCGCGCGGTGCGCCTTCGTCGTCGGGCATCAGGCGCAGGAATCGGTACTGGATCTTCTGCTCGGCATGGGTGGCCACGAAGGTGCCCTTGCCCTGCCGCCGCACCACCAGGTTCTCGGTGGCCAGCTCGTCGATCGCCTTGCGCACCGTGCCCTGGCTCACCTTGAAGCGGGCCGCCAGGTCCATTTCGCTCGGGATCGCCTCGCCCGGCTTCCACTCGCCGCTTTGCAGGCTGCGCGTGATCAGCGCCTTGATCTGCTGGTAGAGCGGGCTGAACGCCGGGCCGGACTCGGCGGCCGGGGCGTCGGCCGCGGAAGCGCCGCTGGAAGGTGAAACGGAGGCCATGGCCCGGATTGCAGCACACGGCGCGCCCGCACGTCCACCAACTCATGAAAGATGTCTTATATAAGACATAAGACCATTGACAGAGCAGGGGTAGACCCTTAGAGTCGCCGTAAACTCACCGGTGGTCCAGACCTTTCCACCAACCTCCTTGGAGCCTTCCCCATGAGCAAGAAGCCCGTCCGTGTCGCCGTCACCGGCGCCGCCGGCCAGATCGGTTACGCCCTGCTGTTCCGCATCGCCTCCGGCGAAATGCTGGGCAAGGACCAGCCCGTGATCCTGCAGCTGCTGGAGATCCCGGACGAGAAGGCGCAGAAGGCGCTCAAGGGCGTGATGATGGAGCTGGAAGACTGCGCCTTCCCGCTGCTGGCCGGCATGGAAGCGCACAGCGACCCGAACACCGCCTTCAAGGACACCGACTACGCCCTGTTGGTCGGCGCCCGCCCGCGTGGCCCCGGCATGGAGCGCAAGGACCTGCTGAGCGCCAACGCGCAGATCTTCACTGCACAGGGGAAGGCGTTGAATGCCGTGGCCTCGCGCAATGTGCGCGTGCTGGTGGTGGGCAACCCCGCCAACACCAACGCCTACATCGCGATGAAGAGCGCGCCCGACCTGCCGCGCAAGAACTTCACCGCCATGCTGCGCCTGGACCACAACCGCGCGCTCAGCCAGATCGCCGCCAAGACCGGCAAGCCGGTGGCCAGCATCGAGAAGATGGCCGTGTGGGGCAACCACTCGCCCACGATGTATGCCGACTACCGCTTCGCCACCATCGACGGCCAGCCGGTCAAGCAGATGATCAACGACGAGGAATGGAACAAGAACACGTTCCTGCCCACCGTCGGCAAGCGCGGCGCGGCCATCATCGAGGCGCGCGGCCTGTCGTCCGCCGCATCGGCTGCCAATGCCGCCATCGACCACATGCGCGACTGGGCCCTGGGCACCAACGGCAAGTGGGTCACCATGGGCATTCCCAGCGACGGCCAGTACGAGATCCCCAAGGACGTGATGTTCGGCTACCCGGTCACGGTGGAAAACGGCGAGTACAAGATCGTCGAAGGCCTGCCCATCGACGAGTTCAGCCGCGAGCGCATCAACGTCACGCTGAAGGAGCTGCTCGAAGAGCAGGAAGGCGTGAAGCACCTGCTGTAAGCACAGCAACCAAGCCGGCGAAAGCCGGCTTTTTTGTTGGGGGACCGCCATGCGCGACTGGAACCCTGCCCTTTACACCTGCTTCGAGGATGAGCGCACCCGGCCGGCGGTGGAACTGCTCGCCCGCGTGCCCTTGCAGGCCGCCCAAGGTGTCTTCGACCTGGGCTGCGGCCCGGGCAATTCCACCGAACTGCTGGTGCGGCGGTTTCCGCAGGCCAGCGTGGTCGGCACGGACAACTCGCCCGCCATGCTGGAAGCGGCCCGCTCGCGGCTGCCGCAGGTGCGCTTCGAGCTCAGCGACATCCGCACCTGGCAGGCGGAGGCCGCGGACCTTATCTACGCCAATGCCTCGCTGCAATGGCTGCCTGGCCACGACACGCTGCTGCCCCGGCTGTTCGGCATGCTGGCACCCGGCGGCGTGCTGGCCGTGCAGATGCCCGACAACCTCGACGAACCCTCGCACCGCCTGATGCGCGAGACGGCCGCCGATGCCCGCTGGGCCGCGCTCATCGGCGATGCCGCCACGTTGCGCGCCCGCATCCTGCCCGCCGACGCGTACTACGACCTGCTGGCGCCCGGCGCCGCATCGGTCGACATCTGGCGCACCACCTACCACCACCGCATGGGCTCGCCAGCCGACATCGTGCAGTGGCTGCGCGGCACCGGCCTCAAGCCCTTTGTCGACGCGCTGCCCGCGCCGCTGCAGGCAGAATTCCTCCATGACTACGAGCAGCGCATCGGCCACGCCTATTCGCGACGCGCTGACGGCAGCCGGCTGCTCGCCTTTCCCCGTTTGTTCATCGTCGCCCAGCGCGGCGCCTGACCCATGAGCACCACCTCCGTGCATCCCTGCGATGCCTTGTTCGACGCCAGCGAAGCCGCCGTGTCATTGCCGGTGTGCGACCACTATGCGGGCGTCGAAGCCCGCATGCGCAAGAGCCTTGACTTGCAGGCCGAACTGGGGCCCGTGTTAGACGTGACGCTGGACAACGAAGACGGCGCGCCAGTGGGCGGTGAGCGCGAGCATGCACAGCTGATCGCCGAGCTCGTCACCTCGCCGGCCAACCGCTTCGGCCGGGTCGGCGCTCGCATGCTGCCGGTCGATCATCCAGCCTTTGCCGACGTGGCCAAGACCCTGGTGCGCGATGCCGGCGCCCGGCTGGCTTACCTGATGCTGCCGAAGCCGCGCAGCCTGGCGGACGTGGAGCGGGCAGCGCAGGAGGTGGACCGGCTCAGCGTGGATGCGCACCTGGCGCGCCGCATCCCCTTGCATGCGCTGATCGAGACCCACGGTGCCCTGCAACACGTGCAGGCGATCGCGGCCCATCCACGCATCGAATCACTGTCCTTTGGGCTGATGGACTTCGTGTCGGCACACCGCGGCGCCATTCCCCAAAGCGGCATGAGCGTTACCGGCCAGTTCGAACATCCGCTGGTGGTGCGGGCCAAGCTGGAGATCGCGGCGGCGTGCCATGCTGCGGGCAAGGTGCCATCGCACTGCGTGGTCACCGAGTTCAAGGACGAACGTGCGCTGGCGCAGGCGGCCGACAAGGCGGCGCGCCAGTTCGGCTACACCCGCATGTGGAGCATCCACCCCGCGCAGATCCGCACCATCGTGGACGCCTTCTCTCCAACCGTCGCCGAGGTGGACCAGGCGATCGAGATCCTGATGGCCGCGCGCGACGCGAACTGGGCGCCGATACGGCACCGCGACACCCTGCACGACCGGGCCAGCTTCCGCTATTTCTGGCATGTGCTGGCGCGTGCCCATCGCACGTCGTTCGCGGACGGGCCGCAGCTGCCGACCGAAGTGCGGCAGGCGTTCTTCAACGAAGCGACGGCCTGACCCGCATGCTGATCCTGAAGACCTACCCGCACCCGCTGGAGCTGCGCACCGCACGCACCCTGCTGCGCGCCTGGAAAGACAGCGACCTGCCCGCCTGGTGCGAGATGAACGCCGACGCTCAGGTGCGACAGCACTTTCCCTCCGTACACACGCCGGAGGAGGCGCTGGGCGAAGCGGGCCGGATACGGCAAGCCCTTGGCCAGCGCGGCTGGGGCTTCTGGGCGCTGGAGATCCCCGGGCGGCTGCCGTTTGCCGGCGCCGTCGGGCTCATCGTGCCGGCCTACGAGGCGCCCTTCATGCCGGCGGTGGAAATCGGCTGGCGCCTCTGCCGGGACGCCTGGGGCCAGGGTTATGCCATCGAAGCGGCGCGTGCGGCCGCACAGTTCGCCTTCACCGAACTGGCGCTCGACGAGATCATTGCCGTGACCATCCCGGCCAACGCACCGTCGCGCAAGGTGATGGAGCGCCTGGGCATGCGGCGCGACGAGCGCGACGACTTCGACCATCCCCGTGTGCCGGCAGGCCACCCGATGCAGCGCCATGTGCTGTACCGGCTCGACCCGGCGAGCTTCCGGCGCCAGGCGGCTTGCAGTTTGTTGCCTTGACCGGGGGTTGTCCGCCTCCGTGCGGCCCGCCGGCTTGCCGACAATCGCCGCTTTCGAGAAATCCCGGAGCGTTTTCCATGACCCGCCTGCTTGCCCCCGTCGCTGCCCTGTCGCTGGTGGTGTTTGCCGCCATGCCGATGATCGTGGACGCGGCCACCAGCAAGAAACCAGCCGCCAAACCGGCCGCCACCAAGAAGAAGGCCGAGCCCAAGCCGGTGGCCGCCGAGCCGCCCGAGACCCTGAGCGAAGGGCAGCTGGCCATGGCCGGCCGCGTGTTCACCGGCCGCGCCGATTGCGAGTTCAAGCAGGCGGTGGACGTGCAGCCGGTGGACGGTCGCCCCGGCCACTTCCAGGTGAGTTTCGGCAAGCAGCGTTTTGACATGGTGCCGGAAGAGACCACCACCGGCGCGGTGCGCCTGCACGACCGCAAGGCCGACGTGGTGTGGCTGCAGATCCCGGTGAAGTCCATGCTCATGAACAACAAGGCGGCCCAGCGCATGGTGGATGCCTGCCAGCACACGCAGCAGCGCGCGGCGGTGGAGGCGATCGAGCAGGCTCGCGTGGCGGCCGCGGCGGCGGACACCGCCGCCAGCGCCGCCACCAACGCCGCCTCTGCCGCTGTGGCAGGCAGCCTCTTCGCAGGCCAGCCGTCCACGGCCGCCGTGGCAGCGGCCGCACAAACCGCCGCTTCGGCCGCCGCCGTGGCATCGCAGGCCGCCAGCGCGGCGGCGACAGCTGCGTCTGCGGCGGTGTCCGTCTCCTTGCCGGCCTCCAGCGCCGCTTTGCAGGTGGCACCGGCGGCCTCGGCCCCCGCCTCGGCCCCGGCTCAGTAAGCCGCGGCGCCGAAGCCAAGTGCGACAAACAGCCGCCTCCGGGCGGCTTTTTTGTGCCGCTGCGGCACTCAGGATTGAGCGCCAAGTCTTATATAAGACATAAAATATTGGAGTCGCCGGCGCTTGGCCGTATGGAGCCCCGGCGGGCCGCTTTTCGCCCCCACCCGGAGCCCCACATGCTGCAAGCCTACCGTCAACATGCCGCCGAACGCGCCGCGCTCGGCATCCCGCCGCTGCCCCTGTCCGCCCAGCAGACCGCCGACCTGATCGAGCTGCTGAAGAACCCGCCGGCCGGCGAAGAGGCCTTCCTGGTGGAGCTGCTGACGCACCGCGTGCCGCCGGGCGTGGACGACGCCGCCAAGGTGAAGGCTTCCTTCCTGAGCGCCGTGGCGCATGGCGACGTGGCCGTGCCGCTGATCTCGCGCGCCAAGGCCACCGAGCTGCTGGGCACCATGGTGGGCGGCTACAACGTCAAGCCGCTGATCGACCTGCTGGACGACGCCGAAGTCGCCGGCGTTGCCGCTGCAGCGCTGAAGAAGACGCTGCTGATGTTCGACTACTTCCACGACGTGGCCGAGAAGGCCCGGGCCGGCAACGCGGTCGCCAAGGAAGTGATCCAGTCCTGGGCCGACGCCGAGTGGTTCACCTCGCGCCCGGAAGTGTCGAAGAAGATCACCGTCACCGTCTTCAAGGTGCCCGGCGAGACCAACACCGACGACCTGTCGCCCGCACCCGACGCCTGGAGCCGCCCGGACATCCCGCTGCACTACCTCGCGATGCTGAAGAACACCCGCGCCGGCGCGGCCTTCACGCCGGAAGAAGACGGCAAGCGCGGCCCGATGCAGTTCATCGAGGACCTGAAGAAGAAGGGCCACCTCGTCGCCTACGTGGGCGACGTGGTGGGCACCGGCTCCAGCCGCAAGAGCGCCACCAACAGCGTGATCTGGGCCACCGGCGAAGACATCCCCTTCGTGCCCAACAAGCGCTTCGGCGGCGTCACCCTGGGCGGCAAGATCGCGCCCATCTTCTTCAACACGCAGGAAGACTCCGGCTCGCTGCCGATCGAGGTGGACGTGTCCGCCTTCGAGATGGGCGACGTGATCGACGTGTACCCCTACGACGGCAAGATCGAGAAGAACGGCGCTGTCGCCGCCACCTTCGCGCTCAAGAGCGACGTGCTGCTCGACGAAGTGCGCGCCGGCGGCCGCATCAACCTGATCATCGGCCGCTCGCTCACCGCCAAGGCGCGTGATTTCCTCGGCCTGCCTGCGGCCACCGTCTTCCGCCTGCCGACGGCGCCGGCGGCGAGCACCAAGGGCTTCACCCTCGCCCAGAAGATGGTCGGCCGCGCCTGCGGCCTGCCCGAGGGCCAGGGCGTGCGCCCGGGCACCTACTGCGAACCGAAGATGACCACCGTCGGCTCGCAGGACACCACCGGCCCGATGACGCGTGACGAACTGAAGGACCTGGCCTGCCTGGGCTTCAGCGCCGACCTGGTGATGCAGAGCTTCTGCCACACCGCGGCTTATCCGAAGCCGGTGGACGTCAAGATGCACCGCGAGCTGCCGGCCTTCATCAGCAACCGCGGCGGCGTGGCCCTGCGGCCGGGCGACGGCGTGATCCACAGCTGGCTGAACCGCATGCTGCTGCCCGACACCGTGGGCACCGGCGGCGACAGCCACACCCGCTTTCCCATCGGCATCAGCTTCCCGGCCGGCTCCGGCCTGGTCGCCTTTGCCGCAGCCACTGGCGTGATGCCGCTGGACATGCCGGAATCGGTGCTGGTGCGCTTCAAGGGCCAGATGCAGCCCGGCATCACCCTGCGCGACCTGGTGCACGCGATTCCGCTGTACGCCATCAAGCAGGGCCTGCTCACCGTCGCCAAGCAGGGCAAGAAAAATGTGTTCTCCGGCCGCGTGCTGGAGATCGAAGGCCTGCCCAACCTGAAGGTGGAACAGGCCTTCGAGCTGAGCGATGCGTCAGCCGAGCGTTCCGCCGCTGGCTGCACCGTGCGCCTGAACAAGGAACCGATCATCGAGTACCTCAACAGCAACATCGCGCTGCTGAAGTGGATGATCGCCAACGGCTACGAGGACAAGCGCAGCATCGAGCGCCGCATCAAGGGCATGGAAGCCTGGCTCGCCAAGCCCAGCCTGCTGGAGCCGGATGCCGACGCCGAGTACGCCGCGGTCATCGAGATCGACCTGGCCGAGATCACCGAGCCGGTGGTGTGCTGCCCCAACGACCCGGACGACGCCAAGACCCTGAGCGATGTGCAGGGCGCGCAGATCGATGAAGTGTTCATCGGCTCGTGCATGACCAACATCGGCCACTTCCGCGCCGCCAGCAAGCTGCTCGAAGGCAAGCGCGACATTCCGGTCAAGTTGTGGGTGGCGCCGCCCACCAAGATGGACGCGGCCGAGCTGACCAAGGAAGGCCACTACGGCGTGTTCGGCACCGCCGGTGCGCGCACCGAGATGCCGGGCTGCAGCCTGTGCATGGGTAACCAGGCCCAGGTGCGCGAAGGCGCCACCGTCATGTCCACCAGCACCCGCAACTTCCCCAACCGCCTGGGCAAGAACACCAACGTGTACCTCGGCAGCGCGGAGCTGGCCGCCATCTGCTCCAAGCTGGGCCGCATCCCGACGGTGGCCGAATACCACGCCGACATGGGCGTGATCAACAAGGACGGCGACAAGGTGTACCGCTACATGAACTTCGACCAGATCGAGGAGTTCAACACGGTGGGCAAGGCGGTCACCGCCTGACGGCCTGACACACCGCTTCAGCACCCCGGGGCCCGCGCATGCGGGCCCTTCCTTTTGCGGCGCGCCCCACGCCTAGAATCGGCCGCGATGGCCGCGCACCCTGCCCCCGACACACCGGCTGCCTCGCTGGCCGGCCGGCTCAATGCAGGCCAGAACTTCGGCGCCATGACGCATCGCGTGGCCAGCGCCGACCTGGTGGTGAACACCGCGCAGCACGCGCCCGGCATGGTGGTGCCGCGCCATGAACACGAAAACCCGTACCTGTGCATCGTGCTGGCCGGCGGCTTCGAGATGCAGGCGGCGCGGGCGCGGGATTGCCCGGCCGGCAGCGTGATCGCACATCCCGCAGGCCATGCGCATGCCAACCGGTTCGGGCCGCTCGAAGGCCGGTGCCTGAACCTGCACCTGGGCGACGCCTGGGTGCGGGACCCTGCCCTGCAGGCCTGGCTGGCGGACTTTCGCCACGTCGCGCTGCCGGCGGACGCCCCGGTGGTGCGCCGGCTGGCGCACGAGATGCATGCCAGCGACACGGCCGCATCGCTGGCGGTCGCTTCGGCGGCCATCGAGCTGCTGGCGCTCGCCATGCGGGCCGACCAGCCGGCACCCGAGCCGCGCTGGATCGCCGAGGCGATCAACCGCATCGAGGCCGACCTCGCGCATGCGCCCACGCTGGGCGAGCTGGCCGGCGCGCTGCAGCTGCATCCGTCGCACCTGGCGCGCTGCTTCCGCCAGGCCCGCGGCGAAACCCTGGGCGACTACGTGCGCCGGCGCCGGGTGGAAGAAGCCGAGCGCGCGCTCGCAGGCGAGCTGACGCTGGCCGAGATTGCCGCGGCCGCGGGCTTTGCCGACCAGGCGCACTTCACCCGCGTCTTCACGCGCCAGGTGGGCGTCTCCCCGGGTGCGCGCCGGCGCGCAATGCAAGCCGGGTTCTAGGCGCGCAAGCCGCGTTCAAGACGCCGCGGCCCGGCCGCCCTACGCTGCAGCCGTCATTCACAAAAGGTCGGCTCATGAAGCGATGGAGTTGGGCGCTCGGCCTGAGCGCAATGTGCATCTCCCTGGGCGCGCTGGCGCAGGCCACCGGCCCGCGTTTGCTGGCCCAGGCGCGCGCCGCCGCAGGCGGCAGCGCCTGGGATGGCGTTCACGGCCTGCAAGCTGAAGGCAGGGTGGACGCGTCCGCCCTGCAGGGCCGCTGGGAACGGCGCGAAGACCTCCAACGCGGGCGCTATCTGTTGCGCACCGACATGGGCGTGTTCCGCACCGCCGAGGGCGATGACGGCCGCGGCCGCTGGCGCCAGGATCCCTCCGGCGGGGTCCACCGGCTGAATGCGGATTTTGCGCGCCAGGCCGCCGTCACCGAAGCTTGGCTCACCCGCCGCGGCTGGCTGCGTGCAGCGGCGGACCATGCCAAGGTCGGTGAGCCGCAGCGCCGCGTGGACGCCGGCACAACCTATGACGTGGTGGAGGTTCAGCCGCAGGGCGGGCAGCCGGTGAGCCTGTGGTTCGAGGCGGCCACGCACCAGCTTGCGCGCACCGAACGCACCATGCCGATCTCCGTGCTCACCGTGCGGTATGCCGACCACCGGCCGGTGAAGGGCCTGTGGCTGCCCTTCTCCATCGAGTCCAGCGACTCCGGCAGCTCCGACGTGGAGCGGGTGCAGGTGCAGCAGTGGCGCATCCAGCGCCCGGCCGCGCGCGACTTCGTGCAGCCCCCCATGCCCGACGACGTGGTGCTGTACGGCGACACCACCGTGCCGCTGGAAATCGACGGCTGGCCGGTGGTGCGGGCCACCCTGAACGGCCAGGACTTCGACTTCATCCTGGACACCGGCGGGCACAACATCATCACGCCGGCCGTGGCGAAGGCGCTGGGGCTGGTGCCGCAGGGCCAGGGCGCCAGCGGCGGCGCTGGGGCGGGCGAAACGGCGCAGCAGTACCTGCGGGTGCAGACGGTGCAGATCGGCAAGGCCACGCTGAAGGACCAGCATTTCTATGTGCTGCACTTCCCCTACTCCACCGTGGAGCGCGGCAGCCGCCCGCCGGTGGCGGGCCTGCTGGGGCTGGAGCTGTTCGAGCGTTTCGGCATCCGGCTGGACTACCGCGCCAGGACGCTCACGCTGCGCAAGCTGGCCGGTTATCGCCACCAGGGCGGCGGCACCGCGGTGCCCATCGCCTTTGACGACGACATGCCGCTGCTGCAAGGCCGCATCAACGGGCAGCCCGGCCTGCTGGGGCTGGACACCGGCAACGGCGGCAGCACGGTGATCCAGCATGTGTGGGCGCGAGCGCACGGGCTGGCGGAGCGCATGAAACGCGAGGGCATCGCCACCGTGTCCTACGGCGCGGGCGGCGAATCGCGCAACTGGGCCACCCGGGTGGGCGCCATCGAGATCGCGGGCGTCACCATCGCGCGGCCGGTGGTGCGCTATGCCGAGGACACCGCGGGCTCCTTCAGCTCGCGCACCGAGGCAGCCAACATCGGCACCGAGCTGCTGTCGCACTTCGTGCTCGACTTCGACTACGCCAAGGGCGTGATCTGGTTCGAGCACCAGCCCGGCTACGAGCCGCGACCCTTCAACCGCTCGGGCCTGCGGGCGCTGAAGACCACGCCCGAGGCGCTTGAGGTGATGCTGGTGTCCCCGCGCTCGCCGGCCGAGGCCGCCGGCCTGGCGCGCGGCGACCGCATCCTGGCGGTGGACGGCATGCCCGCCCGCGAGATGAGCGGCCGGGCGTTCAACCATCGGCTTTCCGAGGCCGTGGGCACCGAGGTAAAGCTCACGGTGAAGCGCGACAACGCCGAACGCCAGGTGACCCTGGTGCTGGCCGAGATGCTGCCCTGATGCTCAGGCCAGGCGAAGGTGCGGGACGGGTGATGCCGCCTGCACCATCAGCCTCGCATGCGCGTCCGCGTCCATCGGGCGGTGGAAGCGAAAGCCCTGCAGCAGGTCGCAGCCCAGCCGCTCCAGCCCCAGGCTCTGCTCCGCGGTCTCTATGCCTTCGGCAATGATGGTCAGGTTCAGGCTCTTGCCGATGTCGATGATGGCGCCCAGCGTCGTGGGGCCCGGCGCCAGGCCTTCGGCCTCGCGCACGAAGGCGCGGTCGATCTTCAGGATGTCGAAGGGCAGTGTCTTCAGCATCGAGATGCTGGAATAACCGGTGCCGAAGTCGTCCAGCGCAAGGCGGAAGCCGAGTGAGCGAAGGTGGTTGAGCACCGCCTTGGCCTTGTCCACGTCCTCCATCACGGCCGACTCGGTCACCTCCAGCAGGATGGACGAGGGCGAGACGCCGGTGTGCTCCAGCACCGTCTCCACGCTGCGCACGTAGTTCACGTGCATCAGCTGGCGCGGCGACACGTTCACGCTGATCGCGGTGGGCGTGCCGGCCTCCTCCAGCCGGCGGGCGTGCCAGCAGGCCTGCTCCAGCACCCACTGGCCCACCTGCAGGATCTGGCCCGTCTTTTCCGCCACGTCGATGAACTCGGCCGGCGAACGCAGGCTGCCGTCCTCGGCGCGCATGCGCACCAGGGCTTCGGCCAGCACCGGCTGCTTGGTCCGGGTGTCCACGATCGGCTGGAAGTGCAGCACCAGCCGCTCCTGCTGCAAGGCCAGCGTGAGGGCGCGCTCGACGTCGAAGTCCTTGCGCATCGAATCGCTGTGGCTGCCGTTGTAGACGATGGCCAGGTTGCCGCCCTGGCGCTTGGCCGCGTACATCGCCCGGTCGGCGCGCATGATCAGCTCGTCCGATGCCACGTCGGGCCCGTCGCACAGCACGATGCCGATGGAGGTCTTGGGATGCAGCAGCGCGCCCTGGCAGGAGTAGGGCTGGCCCACGGCGTCGAGGATGCGGCCGGCGATCGAACGGGCCCCGCTTTCGGTGTCCACGCCTTCGAACAGCGCCACGAACTCGTCGCCGCCCATGCGGGCCAGGGTGTCGCCCGGGCGCAGGATGGAACGCACCCGGTTCGCCGTTTCGATCAGGTACTCGTCCCCGGCCGCGTGGCCCAGCGAATCGTTCACCTGCTTGAAACGGTCCAGGTCGAACAGGAACAGCACAAAGGGCTTCTCCGCGCTGCCGGCGCGGAAGCGCTCCAGCTGCGTCACCAGCGCAGCGCGGTTGGGCAGGCCGGTGAGGTGGTCGGTGAGCGCGGCGCGGGTGAGCTGGTCGCGCAGCGCGTTGCGGGCCTCCACGTTGCGCGCCATGCTGATGGTTTCCACCACGCTGCCGTTCAGGCCATAGGCATGGCGCAGCGACATTTCCAGCGTGACGTAGTGGCCGTCCTTGTGGCGCCAGTCGCCCTCCAGCAGCAATGCGCTGCGGGTGCGCGCCGCGCCCTTCAGGGCCGTCATCCATGTTTCGCGCTGGTTCGGATGCAGCCACTCCAGCACGCGCTGGCCCACCAGCTCCTCCGGGGTGAAACCCAGGTGCGCCTGCACCGAGGGCGACACGTACTGCACCAGGCCCTTGGCGTCCGCCTGCATCACCATGTCCTCGGTGTGCATCTCCATGAAGGCATAACGCTCCACCCGGGCGGTGAGCGCGGCCTCGCGCCGGTGCATTTCGGCAAACACCGTTTCGTAGCCCGCCACCAGCGGCCGGATCAGGTCAGGCAGGCGCTGCATCACTTCCGGCGGCAGCGGCAGGCGGAATTCGGACAGGTGCGCCACCGTGGATTCCAGCGCCAGGCGCTCGGCCCGGCGACGGCGCCATTCCTGCCACCCCGCACCCGCGCCCAGCAGCGCGAGCGGCAGGGCGGCCAGCCCCAGCAACGGCCACCATGCCGCCAGCGAGAGGCTCACGAGGGATCCCACAGTTGCGACAACGGTGAACGGCAGCAGTTTGCGCATGGAGGAAGGCGGGCACGCCCGGCCCAGCGGGCCGCAAGGTGCTGCTCCGTTATCGGCCTGCACACCCCCCCGGAACAGGGGAACGGCACGGCGGTTGCTGCAGTGGGCGGTGTTTTGACACGTCACGCGGCAAATGTCACGGCCGCACACAGGCTTTGCCAGGCCAGCCGCCCAGCCGGCCTGACCATGCGGGTACACCCGCGCATTCCCAGCAGGAGGCATCCATGGCGGAAGACAGAACCGCGGCAACCCCGCTCGGCAACAACCCCGCGGCCACCAAGCCGGGCGGCTCGCCCGGCACGGGGCTCGACGAGGCGTATCACCTGCTGCGCCGGCTGGCCGGCGTGGGCTACCAGCTGCGCGCGGCCACCCGCGCGGGCGACCGCTTCCTGGCGCAGGACGCCAGCGAGGACCGCGACACCGGCGTCTGGCTGATCTCTTGCGCGGTCACCCTCGCCGAGGACATCACCGCCGACCTGGACGGGCTGGCACGTACCTGGAAGCCCCGGGCCAGCGACGCCGGCATGAGCCAGGCGCTGACCAAGCTGCGCACCCGCGCGCACCAGCTGCACGCCGCCACCCGCGCGGCCGACCACTTCCTGGACCAGGACAGCAGCGAGGACAAGGGCACCGGCTCCTGGCTGGTGGCCTGTGCGCTGGGGCTGGCCGACAAGCTGGCCGGCGAAGCGGAGGACCTGGCGAGCGCGCTCAAGCGGGCCGCTGGGGAAACCGGGGCGGCGCCGGATGCGGCGGTGCGGCGGCCGCCCTCTCCCGCGGCTGCGGCGGTGCGTGCAGCGGTGCAGTCGATCTGACGGCTTGACCCACCGCGCCGCCCTGGCCAGCTCGGCCGGGCGGCGCCGCGGGCGGACCGCGACGTGCAGCGCTGCCACTGCGCTGCTTCTTCCGAATTTCCGCACTGTGCAGCCGGCGCGCGATCGTGCGATGCTGCGCGCTTGCTGCGCCGCGGCCGCCCACCGGCCGAAGCCCTGCGGCGCGTCCCCTGGCTCACAAGGCTGCCCTCCGATGCTTCGTCGCACCTCGCGTTCTTTCATTCTCCATGGCGCCCTGGCGCTGATCGTCGTTCCCGCCGCGGTGCAACCCGCGCTGGCCAGGCAGACGGCAGCACCCCAGCCCGCCCAGCGCCTGGCCGAGGTGGCCGATCGTTACTACGAGGGCTACTTCGGCCTGTTCCCGATGGCGGCGACCGAGAACCTCGGCGAGGCGCAATACGAGGCTGCCTTCGAGGTGGACATCGCACCGGCACACCGGGCACGCCAGAAGGCGCTGTACGAGCGCACGCTGAAGGCCTTGCAGGGCGTGGACCCGCGCCATTTCAACCGGCAGCAACGCGTGACCTACGAGCTGCTGAAGTACGAGGCGCAGCAGCGCCTGGCCATGCTGGCCTTCCCCACCCACCTGCTGCCGCTGGAGCACATGAACAGCATGCCGGTGCGCCTGGCGCAATGGGCCAGCGGCACCGGCCCGCAGCCGATGAAGACGGCGGCGCACTATGAGCACTACCTGGCACGCTTGAAGCACCTGCCGGCCTGGATCGACCAGGCGATGGCCAACATGGACGAGGGCATCGCCAAAGGCATCGTGCAGCCGCGTGCGCTGATCGAGCGCCTGATGCCGCAGCTCGATGCCCTGCTGCCCGCCGACCCGGCACGAAGCCCCTACCTGCTGGCCACCCGCGAGTTCCCGGCCGGCATCGCGCCCGAGGACCAGGAGCGCCTGCGCGCGGCCTACCGCAACACCGTGGACCAGTCGATCGCGCCGGCGATTCAGCGGCTGCGCAGCTACCTCCACGAACGCTACCTGCCCAAGTGCCGCGACACCGCCGGCCTGGGCGCCCTGCCCGGCGGCGCGGCCTGGTACCGCGCCAACGTGAAGGACAGCACCACCACCGACCTCGCGCCGGAGCAGATCCACGAACTCGGCTTGAAGGAGGTGGCGCGCATCCGCGGCGAGATGGAGAAGGTGAAGGCCCGCTTCGGCTTCGAGGGCGACCTGAACGCCTTTTTCAAGTCGCTGGACAACCGGCCCGAGCTGACGCCCTTCCACGACGAACGCGAGGTGCTGGACACCTTTGCCAAGCTCAACCTGCGGGTGGCCGCCGCTCTGCCCAAGCTGTTCGAGCGTGCCCCCAAGGCGGCGCTGGAGATCCATGCGGTGGAGCCCATGCGGCGCGACACCGCGTCGGACTACTACTCGCCGCCGGCCACCGACGGCTCGCGCCCCGGCATGTTCTACACCGTGGTAAAGGACCCTGCCACCTACCGCACCACCGGCATGACCTCGCTCTTCCTGCACGAGGGGCAGCCCGGTCACCACTACCAGATGGCGCTGCAGCAGGAACTGCCCGTGCCCAAATTCCGCAAGGGGGCCTGGTACGACGCCTATGGCGAGGGCTGGGCCCTGTATGCCGAAGGCCTGGGGCGCGAGATGGGCCTGTACGACGACCCCAACGCCTACCTGGGCCGCTTGTTCATGGAGTTGCACCGCGCCCTGCGCCTGGTGGTAGACACCGGCCTGCATGCCAAGGGCTGGTCACGCGAGCAGACCATCCGCTACCTGATGGAGATGGAAGGCTCCAAGGAAGACTCCGCGCGCCGGGCCACCGAGCGCTACATGGCCTGGCCCGGCCAGGCGCTGGCCTACAAGGTGGGCGAGCTCAAGATCATCGAGCTGCGCGAAAAGGCACGCGCCCGCCTGGGCGAGCGCTTCGACATCCGCGCCTTCCACAGCCAGGTGTTGGGCGAAGGCTCCATGCCGCTGTCGATGCTGGAAGCCAAGATCAACGCCTGGATCGCCGCCCAGGGCGCTTGAGGTCCAAGCGAGGACGCTTCAGCGCTCCGGGCCGGGGTGCGGCAGCTCCGGCATGTCCTCGTCGGGCGACATCTCGGGCGGGATCGGGTCTTCCACCGGCTGGCCAGGCAATACTTTGCCGGGCGGCGGCTCCTGCGCCGGGCGCCGCTCCGGCGAGTGGGTGGTTGCGTTGAACCAAGGCGACATGCCGGACTCCCAGTGATGCAGCGGCCACGATAGACCCTTGGCCACCGCCTGCCGTTCCCATCTGTGACAGCCCCGACAACGACGAGGACATGCGCTTGAACCGACGCCTTCTGCACCCCGCCGCCATCGCCCTGGTGGCCACGCTGGCCCTGGCGGCCTGCCAGGACAAGACCAACGCCGCCACGCCCGCAGCGGCCGCGCTGGCCGAGGCCCCGCCCACCAAGGCCACGGCCCAGGAAGCCTACGCGCTGGCCGCCAAGGGCAGCGGCTTCACGGTGGGCCCCATCATGGCCGCCAACACGGTGTACGTGTTTTTCGACACCGCCTGCCCACACTGCGCCCACCTGTGGGAGCAGGCCAAGCCGCTGCAGCCGCGCCTGAAGATCGTGTGGATGCCGATCGGCCTGCTGCGCAGCACCTCCGGCCCGCAAGGCGCCACCATCCTGAGCGCCGCCGACCCGGCCGCGGCGATGGCGCAGAACGAGGCGTCCGTGATGGCGCGCGGGCCGGGCATTGCGGTAAACCCGGCGCTGCCGGACGACGTGTTGGCCAAGGTGAAAAACAACACCGCGCTGTTCAACCAGCTGGGCGCCGAAAGCGTGCCGCTGATCGTGTTCAAGAACGGCAAGACGGGCGTCTACGGCACCCATGCCGGCGCAGTGGACACCGGCGAGCTGGCCGCCATGGCCGGCATCTGACCCAGCGGCCCGCCGGCAGGCGCGGGCTGGCCGCGATGGCCCGGCTTCAGCCGGCTTCAGCGGCCGCCGTTTCGCGCCGCGCGCGGTCCACGTCCGGGCTGCGGTACATCGCTTCCCGAATGCTCGCGAGGCTGGACTCGTGGAGGGCGCCGGGCGCCAGGCCATAAAAGTGCTGGAAGCTCATGATGAGCGGCCGCCACTGGTCGGGGTCCACCCGGTTGGGCTCGCCCTTCATCAGCAGCGCCTGCTCCACGTGCACGCGCTGTATGCGCACCTCGAAGCACAGGATGCCGCCGCGCAGCCGTTCATCGTCGTCGGCCACGCCGTGAATCGCCTCCACCACCGCCTCCATCTGCACGGGGCACTGCTGCACGCGGGGCGGTGCCACGGTCTGGGAGGCCTGCTCACTCATCCCGGCCTTCGCGAACTTGTTGGCCACATGCCGATAACCCCGCGCAGCCTTCGCCTTCGGCACCGGATCGGCGCCCGTCGTCAGGGCCAGGCGATTCACCGCGGCCACTTCGTTCACCGACGGCAGGTTGAGCACGCACTGCTTGGTGCGGCGCAGGTTCTGCGCGGTCTTGGACAAGGCGCCCAGCCCCAGCATGCAGCGCCATCCCAGCCAGAAGGCGGAGGACATGGGCGCCAGGTTGCTGGACCCGTCTTCATTGAGGGTGCTGATCAGCACCACCGGCGTGCCGAAGTACAGGATCGCGGGTTCACAGGCCACATGCATTTGTTTTCTCCGTTGTGTGGCCCCAAGTCTGCAAGCCGGCGGCGTTGGGGGCTCGCCTGATTCGGACATGGAATTCGGAGGCGACTTCGCTACGGGGGTCACACGCCGCCCTTGGCAGGACGCAGCGGTGCGCTCAGCCGTCGAACAGCCCAGTGGTGGAGGATCGGGCCGGTGGGGTGTTCTGCGTAGCGAAGTAAAGGAGGAGGTGGCCGCCGAAGGCGGACGCCGGGGGACATGAGCGCAGCAGAGCACCCCAGCGACCCGATCAGCGCCGGGCCTCCGCATGCACAACGCAGTTAAGGATGCAGCTTCTCATGCCGAGCCAGCATCTCGACCAACTGCGCAATGCGCTTGGCCCGCGTCTCCGGCCGCTTCGCCGTCTGCACACGCCACAACACCGCATACCGGTTCGTGCTGTCCAAGGTGGCGAAAAACGCGGCCGCCTTGGGGTTGGCATCGAACGCCGCCTGCAACTCCGGCGAGACGCTGGCCTGGCTGGGGGAATCGTAGGCGTCGGCCCAGCGGCCGTCGGCCTTGGCGCGCTCCACCTCCTTCAGGCCGGCCGGCTGCATGCGGCCCTGCTCGATCAAGGCTTCGGCCTTCGCGCGATTCACCTTGGACCAGATGCTGCGTGCGCGCCGGGGGGTGAAGCGTTGCAGCCAGTAGGGCTCGCCGCCCTTCTTCTGCCCGTCGATCCAGCCGTAGCACAGCGCCACTTCCAGCGCCTCGGCATACGAGAGCGTGGGCTCGGGCGCGCCCTTCTTCGCGATCTCCAGCCACACGCCGTCGCTGCCGGCGTGGTGGCGCTTCAGCCAGCGTTCCCAGGCGAGCGTGTCGTGCAAACGCAGGGGCTCCTCGGTAGGGGCAGGTGCGGTCTTTGTGGGCATGTCTTCTATATTAGATTAGTTTCTCGTATAGTGGACGGATGGACATCGAAGCCATCATCGCCAAACGCCTGAAAGAGCATCGCATGGCCCAGGCCTGGTCGCTGGACGACCTGGCCCAGCGCTCGGGTGTCAGCCGCGCCATGATCTCGCGCATCGAGCGGCAGGATTCCAGCCCCACCGCGGGCCTGCTGTCGCGCCTGTGCGATGCGCTGGGCATCACGCTGTCCGCGCTGATGAGCGACGCGGCCGGTGCCCCGGCCAGCGTGAACCGGCGCGACCAGCAACTGGTGTGGCGCGACCCCGAAACCGGCTACCTGCGCCGCCTGGTGTCGCCCGCCGCGGCCGAAGGCGACACCGACATCGTGGCGGTGGACCTGCCGCCCGGCGCGCGGGTGCCCTATGCGCCGGACACGCGAACGCGCTACGAGCAGCAGGTGCTGGTACTGCAGGGCGAACTGCGCCTGCTGATCGGCAAGGAGGTGCTGAACCTGCACCCCGGCGACTGCGCGCGCATGTCGCTGGAACACGGCCACACCTTCGAGAACCCCACCGCCACCACCACGCACTACCTGGTGGTGGTGCGCAAGGCAGCCCCCTCTCCCACCCACCGTTGACCCATGCACATCGCCCTCGAATCACCCGACCAGCCCGAGGTCATCGCCCTCATCGATGCGCTGGACGCCTACCAGCGGCCGATGTATCCAGAGGAAAGCCACCACGGCGTGGACATCGGCGTGCTGACGCAACCCAACGTGCTCTTCGCGGTGGCGCGGGATGCGCAAGGCCGCGCGGTGGGTTGTGCCGCCGTGCTGCTGATGCCCGAGTACGGCGAGCTCAAGCGCATGTACGTGGACCCGGCCTGCCGCGGACAGGGCATCGGCCAGGCCCTGCACACCACGCTGGAGCAGGAAGCTCTGCAGCGCGGCTGCAGCACCCTCATGCTGGAGACCGGCCCGCGCCAGCCGGAGGCGATTGCGCTGTACCGGCGGCTGGGCTATCGCAGCCGCGGGCCCTACGGCGACTACTGGGACGATCCGCACAGCGTGTTCATGGAAAAGCCGCTGGGCGGCGGCTGAAGCGGCGGGGCGCGCGTTGTCGAACAGGTAACGGCCGTGCGGACAGGGGTTTGTGCAGCGCCGGATACTGCGCCATCGACCACCTCCCGGCCCAGCCCCATGTCCAACCGCACGCTCAACCTCGACGACACGCTCTACCAGTACGTGCTTTCGCATTCGGTGCGCGAGCATCCGGCCCAGGCGGCGCTGCGCGAGGCCACCCGCCACCATCCGCATGCCGGCATGCAGATCTCGCCGGAGCAGGGCCAGCTGATGGCGCTGCTGGTGCGCCTGATGGGCGCGCGCCGCACCATCGAAATCGGCGTGTTCACCGGCTACAGCGCCCTCACCGTGGCGCTGGCCCTGCCCGACGACGGCACGGTGCTGGCCTGCGACATCAGCGAGGAGTACGTGCGTGTGGGCCGCCCGCACTGGCAGGCCGCCGGTGTGGCGCACAAGATCGACCTGCGCCTGGCACCGGCGCTGCAGACGCTGGATACGCAGCTGGCCGAAGGCGGTGCGGGCCGCTACGACTTCGCCTTCATCGACGCCGACAAGACCGGCTACGACGCCTACTACGAACGCTGCCTGCAGCTGCTGCGCCCGGGCGGCCTGATCGCGATCGACAACACCTTGTGGAGCGGCGCGGTCGCGCGGCCTGCGCAGGACAAGGACACGCTGGCCTTGCAGGCGCTCAACACCAAGCTGCATGCCGACGAGCGGGTGGACCTGTCGCTGCTGCCGATCAGCGACGGCCTCACCCTGCTGCGCAAGCGCTGACAAGGAGCGCCCCATGTTCGACGGCTTCCAGCTCGAGGATGTGGCGCTGGGCGAGGTGACGCTGCGGATGCGCCACAGCGGCCACGGGCCCGCGGTGCTGCTGCTGCACGGCCACCCGCGCACGCATGCCACCTGGCACAAGGTGGCGCCCCTGCTGGCGGCCCGCCACACCGTGGTGTGCCCCGACCTTCGCGGCTACGGGCGCTCGTCCAAGCCCCCTACCCGGCCCGACCATGCGCAGGCCAGCAAACGCGTGATGGCCGCGGACTGCGTGGCCTTGATGCGGCACCTGGGCCACGAAAGTTTCAGCGTGGTCGGCCACGACCGCGGCGCGTATGCCGCCTTCCGCACCGCGATGGACCACCCGGCCCAGGTGGAGCGACTGGCTGTGCTGGACGCGGTGCCCATCGTGGAAGCGCTGGAGCGCTGCGACACGCGCTTTGCCGCGGCCTGGTGGCACTGGTTCTTCTTTGCGCAGCCGCACAAGCCGGAGCGCGCGATCCTCGCCGACCCCGACGCCTGGTACAACAACACGCCCGCGAAGAGAGCCCAGATGGGCGAGCAAGCCTACGCGGACTACCAGGCCGCCATCCACGACCCGGCCACGGTGCACGCCATGCTGGAGGACTACCGCGCCGGCCTCGGCATCGACCGCGCGCATGACGAGGCCGACCGCGCTGCCGGCCGCCGGCTCAGCTGCCCGCTGCTGGTGCTGTGGGCGCTGCGCGACGACATGGAGCGGCTGTACGGCAACCCGCTCGACGTGTGGCGGCCTTGGGCCGGCGCGCTGCAGGGACGCAGTCTTGACTGCGGCCACCACATGGCCGAGGAACGGCCGGAGGAGCTGGCCGCGGCACTGTTGCAGTTCCTCAATGAGCCCTGACCCTCACCGCGCCCGGCGCACGGCCGATCCGCGCTGCGCCAGCTGACGCTGCTCGCCGGCAATCCACTCGTCGATGCGCGCTTCCAGCAGCGTCAAGGGCAGCGGCCCGTCGTCCAGCAGCGCGTTGTGGAAACGCCGGATGTCGAAGCGCTCGCCCAACACGGCCTCAGCCTTGCGGCGCAAGGCCTTGATCTTCAGTTCGCCGATCTTGTAGCCCAGCGCCTGGCCGGGAGTGACGACGTAGCGGTCCACCTCAGCCACGGCCAAGCCCTCGCTGATGCCGGCGGTGTCCACCAGATAGCGCACCGCCTGCGCACGGCTCCAGCCAAAAGCGTGCAAGCCGGTGTCCACCACCAGCCGGGCGGCACGCAGCATTTCCCAGGTCAGCGCGCCGAAGCGCGCATACGGGTCCTTGTAGAGCCCCAGCTCTGGCCCCAGGCTTTCGGCATACAGCGCCCAGCCTTCGCCATAGGCCACGTACCAGCCGGAGCGGCGGAATGCCGGCAGGCCCTTGATCTCCAGCGCGCGGGCGCTTTGCAGGTGGTGGCCCGGCACCGCCTCGTGCAGCAGCGTGTTCTCCATGTCGTAGCTCGGCCGCGTGTCCAGGCTCAGCACGTTGGCCTCGAAGAAGCCGGCCCGGCTGCCGTCCAGCGCCCCTGAGCTGTAGTGCTCGGCCGCGTCACCTTCGTAAGCCTCCATCGCACGGATGCCGTAGGGCTGGCGCGGCAGCTCGGCAAACAGCTTGGGCAGCTCCGCATCGACGCGCTTGGCGATGTCGCGGTAGGCTTTGAGCATCTCGGCCGGATCGGTGAAGTAAAAGCGCTTGTCGCGCTTGGTGCTCTGCATGAACTCGGAGCGCGTGCCCTGGAAGCCGATCTGCGCGATCAGCTTGTCCATCCGGGCGCCGATGCGCACCACCTCGTCCAGGCCGATCTGGTGCACCTGCTGCGGTGTGAGCTCGGTGGTGGTGTTGTCACGCACCGCCAGCGCGTAATAGGCCGGGCCGCCCGGCAGGCTGGAGGCGGCCAGCGACGGGCGGCACGCCGGGATGTACTCCTGCTCCAGGAAGCGGCGCATCGCAGCGAACGCCGGTTGCACCTGCTCGCTGAGCACCTGGCGAGCCGCCGCGGCCAGCCGCTCCTGCTCGGGCGCCGGCATGTTCACGGGGAAGGACTTGAAGGGCGCGAACAGCGGATTGGCGCCCACGTCGGCCGCCACATAGGCGCTGAACTGCCCTGGCACGCCACCCATCACCTCGGCCGGTGGCAGCCAACCCGAGCGCATGCCCTGGCGCATCAGTGCCGTCATCTGCGCCAGCGCGCGCGGCATCGCCGCCAGTCGCTGCAGGTAGTGCTCGTAGTCGCGCGTGCGGCGAAACGGGCTGGCCTTGGCGAGTGCGGCAAATTCATGTTGCGGCCCGCTGTCGGGGCCCACCACCAGCCAGCCGTCGCGGCCGCTGAAGGGCAGGCTGCCGTACAGCGCGTCCACCGCCTGGGTGCTGCGCAGCTGCTCGACCATGAGCTGGCGTGAGATGCGGTCCTGCGTGTTCAGCCGGCGGCCGTCCACCGCCAGCAGCTCGCGCAGCAGGGCCCGGCCATGCGCCTTTTCCGCCGCCACGGCGGCCGGGCTGCGGTCGTCCAGCCGGTCGTTGAAGCCCTCCACGCCCACGAAGGTGGCCGATTCCGGCGACACCTGCAGGCCACGCAGGAACTCGCGTTCGAACAGCGCATGCAGGGCCCGGTTCGGCGGCAGCTCCGCCGCCTGTGCCTGCGCGCACAGGCTCATTCCCAGCGCCAGTACGGCGCATCCCAGCCAACGGACCATTCACCACCTCTTGTCTTGCTTGGGCGGCACGGTAACAAAAACAGCGGCCCACCCGGCGCGGAAACGGCTGCAGTACCCTTCATTTGCCCCAGGAAGGGGGCCGGACACAATAATTGCCTGCTCCCCCCGAGCAACCATCACCGGAGGTTTCTGCCATGGCCACGACCGTTCCCGCAAAGGCGCCCGAGCACGCGTTCCCGCACTGCGTGCAGACATTCACCACGCCGTCGGGCACGCAGGGCCGGTTCTTCTCGCTGCCCGAGCTGGCCGAGACGTATCCACAGGTCAACAAGCTGCCGGTGTCCATCCGCATCGTGCTGGAGTCGGTGCTGCGCAACTGTGACGGCAAAAAGGTCACCGAGGAGCATGTGAAGCAGCTGGCCGCCTGGGCGCCCACGGCCGCGCGCACCGACGAGATCCCCTTCGTGGTGGCCCGCGTGGTGCTGCAGGACTTCACCGGCGTGCCGCTGCTGGCCGACGTGGCCGCCATGCGCAACGTGGCGCAGGACATGGGCAAGAACCCGAAGACGATCGAGCCGCTGGTGCCGGTGGACCTGGTGGTGGACCACTCGGTGATGATCGACCACTACGGCACCAAGGATGCGCTGGACCTCAACATGAAGCTGGAGTTCTCGCGCAACCTGGAGCGCTACCAGTTCATGAAGTGGGGCATGCAGGCCTTCGACACCTTCCGCGTGGTGCCGCCCGGCTTCGGCATCGTGCACCAGGTGAACCTGGAATACCTGGCGCGCGGCGTGCACAAGGGTGCCGACGGTGTGTACTACCCCGACACGCTGGTGGGCACCGACAGCCACACCACCATGATCAACGGCATCGGCGTGGTGGGCTGGGGCGTGGGCGGCATCGAGGCCGAGGCCGGCATGCTGGGCCAGCCGGTGTACTTCCTCACGCCGGACGTGGTGGGGTTCGAGCTGAGCGGCGCCCTGCGCGAGGGCGTGACCGCCACCGACCTGGTGCTCACCGTCACCGAGATCCTGCGCAAGGAAAAGGTGGTGGGCAAGTTCGTCGAGTTCTTCGGCGAAGGCACCGAATCGCTGGCGGTGCCGGACCGCGCCACCATCGCCAACATGGCGCCGGAATACGGCGCCACCATGGGCTTCTTCCCGGTGGACGGCAAGACGATCGACTACTTCCGCGGCACCGGCCGCACCACCGAGGAGATCGAGGCCTTCGAGGCCTACTTCAAGGCGCAGGGCCTGTTCGGCGTGCCCAAGCCAGGGGACATCGAATACACCAAGGTCGTGAAGCTCGACCTCTCGACGGTGGTGCCCTCGCTGGCCGGCCCCAAGCGCCCGCAGGACCGCATCGAACTCGACAAGCTGGCCTCGGCCTTCACCGACCTGTTCAGCAAGCCGGTGGACTCCAACGGGTTCGGCCAGCCGCCCGCCAAGCTGAAGCAGGACTTCCCGGCGGCCAACGGCGTGACCCTGCACAACGGTGACGTGCTGATCGCCGCCATCACCTCCTGCACCAACACCTCCAACCCCAGCGTGCTGCTGGCCGCCGGCCTGCTGGCGAAGAAGGCGGTGGAAGCGGGCCTCACGGTGCAGCCGCACATCAAGACCTCGCTCGCCCCCGGCTCGCGCATCGTGACCGAATATCTGGGCAAGGCGGGCCTGCTGCCCTACCTGGAGCAGCTGCGCTTCACCGTGGCCGCCTATGGCTGCACCACCTGCATCGGCAACGCGGGCGATCTGGCGCCGGAGTTCAACGACGCCATCATGGCCAACGACCTGGTGTGTGCTGCGGTGCTGTCGGGCAACCGCAACTTCGAAGCGCGCATCCACCCCAACATCAAGGCCAACTTCCTGGCCAGCCCGCCGCTGGTGGTGGCCTATGCCATTGCGGGCAACGTCACGCGCGACCTGATGACCGAGCCGCTGGGCAACGGCAAGAACGGCCAGCCGGTGTACCTGAAGGACATCTGGCCCACCAGCCAGGAAGTGCATGACCTGCTGAAGTACGCGCTGGACGCCAACGCCTACCAGGCCAACTACGACCAGGTGGCCAAGAACCCGGGTGAGCTGTGGGCCAAGATCCACGGCGTGGACGGCCAGGTCTACAACTGGCCTACCAGCACCTACATCGCCAAACCGCCCTTCTTTGACCGCTTCACCATGCGCCCGCCGGCGGCTGAAGCCGTGGGCGTGAAGGGCGCGCGCATCATGGCGCTGTTCGGCGACTCCATCACCACCGACCACATCTCGCCGGCCGGCTCGATCAAGGAAGCAACACCCGCCGGCCAGTACCTCAAGGAACACGGGGTGATGAAGGAGGACTTCAACTCCTACGGCTCGCGCCGCGGCAACCATGAGGTGATGATGCGCGGCACTTTTGCCAACGTGCGCATCAAGAACCTGATGATTCCGGCGCGCGCCGACGGCAGCCGCGAGGAAGGCGGCCTCACCGTGTTCCAGCACGAGGGCATCGAAGGCGGCGGCCCGAAGAAGGGCGACAAGATGTTCATCTACGACGCGGCCATGGCGTACATGAGCGCCGGCGTGCCCACCGTCATCTTCGCCGGCGAGGAATACGGCACCGGCTCCTCGCGCGACTGGGCCGCCAAGGGCACCCAGCTGCTGGGCATCAAGGCCGTCATCGCCAAGAGCTTCGAGCGCATCCACCGTTCCAACCTGGTGGGCATGGGCGTGCTGCCGCTGCAGTTCCGCTCGGCGGACAGCTGGTCCACCCTGAGGCTCAAGGGCGACGAGCTGGTCGACGTGGTGATCGACGGCGACATCAAGCCGCAAGGCGATGCCCGGCTGGTGATCACCCGGCCCGACGGCGGCAAGCTGGAAGTGCCGCTGAAGCTGCGCATCGACACGCCGATCGAGATCGACTACTACCGGCACGGCGGGATCCTGCCCTCCGTGCTCAGGCAGCTGTGGGCGGCATGAGCACGTAGGGCAGGCCCCGCCATGGCGGGCGACATGGCATCGCGGGCCGGCCGGCCCGCGAGCGCCATCAGTAAGGCTCTGGCATGAGGGTTTGCGTCATCGGCGGCGCCGCCGTCGGCTCGGCGGTGGCGCTGTTCCTGATGCGCCTGGGCGGCTGCGACCTGCAGGTGCAGGTGGTCGAGCGCGACCCCACTTATGCACGCGCGTCGTCGGCGCTGTCGGCGAGCTCCATCCGCCAGCAGTTCTCCAACGCCATCAATGTCCAGATGTCGCAGTTCGGGCTCGAATGGGTGCGCCGCTTCGACGTGGGCTTTGTGGAGTCCGGCTACCTCTTCCTGGCCACTGTGCCGGGCGCCCAGGTGCTGCGCGAGAACCATGCGGTACAGCGTGCGCTGCACGCCCCGGTAGCGCTGCTCACGCCCGATGAACTGCGCGAGCGCCTGCCGTGGATCAACACCGAGGGCGTGGCGCTGGCCAGCCTCGGCCTGGAAGGCGAAGGCTGGTTCGACGGTTATGCGTTCACGCAGGCGCTCAAGCGCGAAGCCCAGGCGCTGGGCGCGGTGTATGTGCGGGGTGAAGTGGCCGGCTTGTCGCGCGATGCCGACCGCATCAACGCCGCGCAGCTCGCCGATGGCGAGCGCATCGAGGCCGACGTGTTCGTCAACGCCGCCGGGCCCTGGGCGCGCCAAGTGGCCGCGATGGCAGGCATCACGTTGCCGGTGTTCGCGCGCCGGCGCACCGTGTTCAAGCTGAGCTGCCCGACCGCCCTGCCCCGCACCCCGCTGGTCATCGACACCAGCGGCGTGTGGTTCCGCAGCGAAGGCGATGGTTTCCTCGCCGGCTGGTCACCCGGCGAACACGATGCCGACCCGGATGACCTGCCGCTGGATGCGGACCTGAACCTGTTCGAGGAGCGCCTCTGGCCGGCCCTGGCCGAGCGCGTGCCGGCGTTCGAAGCATTGCGGATGCAAAGCGCCTGGGCTGGCTACTACGAGGTGCATCCGCTGGACCACAACGCCATCCTCGGGCGGCATCCGGAGCTCACCAACCTCTTCTTCGCCAACGGCTTCTCGGGGCACGGGCTGCAGCATGCGCCGGCGGCGGGGCGCGGTGTGGCGGAGCTGATTCTCGAGGGCGGGTATCGGTCGTTGGACCTGGCTGCCTTTCGGTTCGAGCGAGTGTTGAGTGCACAGCCGTTTGTCGAACGCAGTGTGATTTGAGTTGGATGGCTTTCGCGTGAAGGCAGGAGCGAGATCGGGTCGGTGGGGCGCTCTGCTGCGCTCAGGTCCCCCGGCGTCGGCCTGCGGCCGCCGCCTCCTCCTTTACTTCGCTCCGCAGAACGCCCCACCGACCCGATCCACCACCACTGTGGCTCTCGACGGTGGAAGTGGGACAGCGTGTCCTGCCGAGGGCGGCGGGTGACCCCCGTAGCGAAGTAAAGGAGGAGGGGCGGGCGCAGCCCGCACCGGGGGACATGAGCGAAGCGGGGTCACCCGTCGGCCTCGGCACGCACGATACGTCGCAGTAGACAAGCAACGCCACATGGAACCGTTCAAGAACCTCATCAGTCCCGCCCTGGTGCAGTCCATGGGCATCCACCTGCAACGTGTCTGGCCGGCTTTCGACCGCGTCCGCTTTGAGGCCCTTGCTCTGCACGACCTGCAGGCCTTGGAACTCAAGGCCCGCGCGCATCGGGTGTGCGATGCGCTGGAGGCGACCTTGCCTCAAAGTTTTGACGAAGCGGCCGAAGTGCTGGTCGCCGCTCTCGGCCCTGCCGGGGTGGGAGACGACCTGGCGAGCCTGCGCACCAGCGACGCCGGTCTGGCGGGTTGGGCGGTGTGGCCGATGACGGAGTACGTGGCGCGTCATGGCCATGGCGACGTGCCGCTGGCGTTGCAGACACTGCATGCGATGACGCAGCGATTCTCCGCCGAATGGGCGGTGCGGCCGTTCATCCTGCGCCATCCGGATCTGAGCTTCGACACGCTGCAGCGCTGGACCCGCGATCCGAGCGCGCATGTGCGCCGCCTGGTGAGCGAAGGCAGCCGGCCGCGCCTGCCGTGGGGCATGGTGCTCAAGCCGCTGATTGCCGACCCTTCGCCCACTCTGCCCTTGCTGCGGGCGCTGCAGGACGATGCCAGCGAGTATGTTCGCCGCAGCGTCGCCAATCATCTCAACGACATCGCGAAGGACCATCCCGAGCTCGTGGTGCACTGGCTGCGGAGCACTTGCCCGATGCCTCTGCGCAGCGACAGGCGCTGCTGCGCCACGCCAGCCGCACGTTGGTGAAACAGGGGCATGCCGGCGTGTTGCAGGCTTGGGGCCTGGGTGCACCCTTGCGAGGGAAGGCCAGCGTGGAGATCAGCCCCGCCGCGGTGGCGGTGGGCGGCGCGCTGCAGATCGACGTGATGTTGAAGTCCAGCCAGCGTGCGTCGCAGAACCTGGTGATCGACTACGCCGTGCACCACGTCAAGGCCAATGGCAGCACCAGCCCCAAGGTGTTCAAGGGCTGGCGCCTTGAGCTGGCGCCGGGTGAGACTCGGCGCTTGAGCAAGCGGCATTCGTTCAAGCTGATCACCACCCGGCGCTACCACGCCGGCCGACACCGCATCGAGCTGCTGGTGAACGGCCAGACGATGGCTGCGGCGGAGTTCGATCTGTTGGTCTAGCTAGCCCAAGCGTGCCGACCAGTCGTCGGGCTGGAAGCCCACCGTCACCTGGCCGTTGGCCCATTCGACCACCGGGCGCTTGATCACGCTCGGTTGCTGCAGCATCAGCGCGCGGGCGCTGGCGGCATCGTGAACGCCGTCCTTGGTGGCGTCATCCAGCTTGCGCCAGGTGGTGCCTTGGCGATTGACCAGCGGCTCCCATCCCAGCGCCTGCAGCCAGGCGTCCAGGCGCGGCTCGGGAACGCCAGCCTTCTTGTAGTCGTGGAAGGTGACGGCGATGCCGTGGTCGGCCAGCCAGGCGCGGGCGCGTTTGACGGTGTCGCAGTTGGGGATTCCGTAGAGCGTGATGGCGGTCATTCGCGCGATCTGTCCTTGTCGTTCACGTCGCAACGTGGGTCGATGCCATAGGCGCTGCTCGTGACCGTCTGCTGATCGTTCACGGACACCTGGAACCACTGGCACAGGCCCATCAGGGTTTCATAACGGTACGACCACACCTGCCCGCCCTGCCAGTCGCCGGAACGGCGCTCGGAGGGCCGGCCGAGCTGGCGCAGCAGTTCCTCGCCGCTCTCGCCGGCGCGCACCTGGTTGAAGTTGGCCTCGGTGAGCACCTGCTGCCACTGCAGCACGCGGCCCTGCGCATCCAGGTCGACCATATAGGTGTGCCTGCCATAAGGGCCACGTGCGAACTCCAGACGCGTACCGCCGTCGGGCAATGCATAACGGCCTGTCGGTGAGCCCAGTTCACGGGTCACGTCGGCCATCGATGCGCCGGCGCTAAGGTGGCTTGGCGCATAAGGCGCGCACGCGGCCAGGGCAGCGAGCGGCAGCGCGATGCAGGACAACAGCTTCATCTTCGCCTCCTGCCGCCCCCACCCACACGGGCAGCACAATGCATCCATTATTGCGACCCCGCGGAGCCCCGATGAACGACTGGGACGATGACAGCCACGACCTGCGCAGCCTGGCCGGCCTGCGGGCCCTGTACAGCGAGCCGGCAGAAACAGCCACCGCCAAGGTCGCCGACCACGTGCATCCGCTGTACCGGCCGTTCATCGAAGCGTCGCCCTTTGCCGTGCTGGCCACGCTGGGGCCCCACGGCCTGGACACATCACCACGCGGCGACGCACCGGGTTTCGTGACGATCGCTGATGACAAGACGCTGCTGCTGCCCGACCGGCGGGGCAACAACCGCATCGACAGCCTGAGCAACATCGTGCACGACCCGCGCATGGCGCTGCTGTTCCTGGTGCCCGGCTGTCGCGAGGCGCTGCGGGTCAACGGCAGTGCCCGCATCTCGGTGGCGCCCGCGCTGCTGTCGCGCCTGGCGGTGGACGGCAAGCCGCCGCGCAGCGTGCTGGTGATCCGCGTGCGCTCAGTGTTCTTCCAGTGCGGGCGCGCCATGCTGCGCTCCGGCCTGTGGGACGCAACGCGCCAGGTGGACCGTGCGAGCCTGCCCTCGATCGGCACCGTGCTGCAGACGCTGAGTGGCGACCGCATCGATGGTGCTGCCTACGATGCGGAGCTGCCCACGCGCCAGCGCAACACGCTGTACTGACGCGGCCGGCGGTGCCGGCCATGAAAAAAGGGGTTAGCAGCAGCTGCTAACCCCTTCTTTTCTTTGTTGGTGGGCCCTGAGTGACTCGAACACTCGACCAACGGATTAAGAGTCCGCTGCTCTACCAACTGAGCTAAGAGCCCTGAATTTTTCTACCGTCGCGTGGTGGGTCGTGCGTGACTCGAACACGCGACCAACGGATTAAAAGTCCGCTGCTCTACCGACTGAGCTAACGACCCGACTTTCAAGCTTGCGCTCGCGTCTGCAGAGCCTCGCATTATAGCTGGTTTTTTTGCGCCCGCGCCAGTGCCTCGCGAATCAGTTCACCAGCCGCCACCATGCCGAAGGTGGCGGTCACCGCCACACTGGAGCCATACCCATGGCAGTTGAGGCTGCCGTCCACCGCGCAGGCGGCATCGGCCGGTGGCTGCACCGCCTCGCGCGAAAACACACAACGCACGCCCATGCGGCCCTTGCGCGGCGCACCGGCCTGCTGCCGCAGGCGCTGACGCAAGCCGGCGAGCAAGGGGTCGTGTGTCACCTCCGCGAGGTCAGCCACTTCCACGCCATGCGCCAGCTGTTTGCCGCCGGCCGCACCCGCGCTGATGAACAACACTTGCTCGCGCAGCGCCCATGCTGCCAACGCCAGCTTGGCGCGCAGCTGGTCGCAGGCGTCGATCACGCCGTCCACCGGCGAAGGCAGCAGCTGAGGCCAGTTGTCGGGTGCCACGAACTCGTCCACCACCTGCACATGGCAGCCGGGGTGGATGTCGGCAATGCGGGCCTTGAGCGCGTCGCCCTTGGCCATGCCGAGCGTGCTGCCCAGCGCCTGGATCTGGCGGTTGATGTTGGACTCGGCCACATGGTCCAGGTCGATCAGCGTGAGGCCGGCCACGCCGCTGCGCGCCAGCGCTTCAGCCGCCCACGAGCCCACGCCCCCCAGGCCGACCACCGCCACGCGCAGCCCGCGCAAGGTGCGGTAGCCACGCTCGCCATACAGGCGCTGCAGGCCGCCGAAGCGGCGCTCCAGGTCGGCGTCCAGCAGCGGCAGGTCGGCCAAGGGCAAGGCAGCGTTCACACGGGGCTACTTCAGCGAAACCAGCCGTTCCTTGGCGGCCTGCGCCGCCTCGGATTGCGGGTACACCCGCACCAGCTCTTCCAGCGTGCGCTTGGCGGACTTGTTGTCCTTCATCTCGATCTGGCAATTGGCAATCGCCAACAGGCCTTCGGGCGCGCGCGGGTGCTGGGGCGCGGCCGACACGAAGGCACGGAAGCTGGCAATCGCCTCGCGGTACTCCCGCTTGCCGTACTGCGCATTGCCGAGCCAGAAGCGCGCCGAATCGATGAAGCCGCTGTTCGGAAAGCGCTTCATAAAGTTGACCAGCGCCGCGGCGGAGCCGGCGAAGTCGCCGCTGCGCAACGGGGCCACGGCCTCGTCGTACAGGCGCTTTTCCTCCGCGTCGGCCATGAACTCCTTGCCGTCGACCACCACCTTCTGCGGCTCGAGCTTGCGGATGCGCTCTTCCACCCCCTGCGCGATGTCCTTCTGGTGGCGCTGGAGTTCGGCCACGTCGCGTGCGAGCTGTTCGTCCTGCCCGCGCATTCGCGCGAGTTCGGCGCGCAGGGCCTCGATCTGGTTGTTGGCGTCCAGCAGGTTGCGCCGCAGCTGCTGCAGCTCCTCGCGCTGCTGGCTGGCCTGCTCGGCCTGCCGCGCCTCCATCTGGCTGACGCGGTTGCGCAGCTCGAGGATCGCCTTGCGGGCCTCGTCGTCTTCCAGGATGCCGGCCTGCGCCTGCAGGGCAGCGCCGAGCAGCAAGGCGGCAGCGGCAGCGCGGGGGTGGCGTGCAAAGCGCACTTCAGCGGTCCTTCAGCTCGGCGCGGCGGTTCTTGGCCCACGCGGATTCGTCGCTGCCCTGCACCGCGGGCCGCTCCTTGCCGAAACTCACCGCCTCGACCTGGTTGTCTGCCACGCCGAGCGTGTTGAGCGACTTGGCTACCGCTTCGGCGCGCTTCTGGCCCAGCGCGAGGTTGTATTCGCTGCCGCCGCGCTCGTCGGTGTGGCCTTCCACGGTGATGCGCTTCTTGCGATCGGCCGACAGGCGCTTGGCATGGGCCTCGATCACCGGGCGATAGTCGTCCTTGACCACGTAGCTGTCGAAATCGAAGTACACCGTGCGCGGCAGGGTGTCCGCCGCCGCTGCGTTGCCCGCACCCAGGTCCACGCCGGTCACCTGGCTCTGGCTGGTGGCCCCGGTGCCGGCGCCCTGCCCGGCGGGCGTGGGGGTGCGGGTTTCGACCTGGGCCTTGTTGTCGTTCAGCGGCACGCTCGAGGAACAGGCGCCCAACAGGGCGGCCGCAAACAGGACGGCCGCGCTAGCACGCAGTGCAAACATCGTCTTCTCCTTATGGGATCGAATTCAAAGGGGCAAGGACAGCATCAACGACCGTAGGGCCCCCACACCGGCTCACGCACATCGAGCCCGCTGGACAACAACCGGGTCTTGATCTTGCCATCCAGGGTGGTGGTCATCAACACGTCACGCCCACCGGCGCGGGTGGCGTAGATCAGCAGCTTGCCGTTGGGCGCGAAGCTCGGGCTCTCGTCGTCGGTGGTGTCGGTGAGCTGGGTCGTCGTGCCGGAGCCAAGGTCCATCGTGGCGAGCTTGAACGAGTTGCCCTGGCGTGCGATGTAAGCCAGCAGCCTGCCGTCCGGGCTGATGGACGGGCTGATGTTGTAGCTGCCGCTGAAGGTGACGCGCTCGGCATTGCCGCCGCCGGCCGGCATGCGGTAGATCTGCGGGCCGCCGCCGCGGTCGCTCACGAAGAAGATCTGCTTGCCGTCGGGCGAGAACACCGGCTCGGTGTCGATGCCGCTGCTGTGGGTGATGCGGCGCGGCGTGCCGCCTTCGCGCGACATCAGGTACAGCTGCGAGCCGCCTTCGCGCGTGAGGGTGAGCGCCAGCTGCGAACCATCGGGGCTCCATGCGGGGGCGCTGTTGGAGCCGCGGAAGTTGGCGATCGGCCGGCGCTGGCCGCTGGACACGTCCTGCACCCAGACCACCGCCTTCTGCGTTTCGAAGGACACGTAGGCCAGTTCCCGGCCGTCAGGCGACCAGGCCGGCGAGATGATGGGTTCGGGGCTGGCCAGCGCTGCCTGGCCACCTTCGCCGTCCGCATCGGTGATGCGCAGGGTGAAGCGGCGGCCGGCGCGGGTGACGTAGGCGATGCGGGTGGAGAACACGCCCTTCTCCCCGGTGAGCTTTTCGTACACCGTGTCGGCGATGCGGTGGGCCGCCAGCCGCAGGTCGGGCACGGTCACCGCATGGCTCTGGCCGCCCAGGTCGGTGCCCTTGGCCACGTCCCAGAGCTTGTAGCGCACGTCGAAGCGGCCATCGGCCAGGCGGGTGACCGAGCCAGTGACCAGGGCATCGGCCGAGCGCGAGCGCCACTCCGCAAACACCGGCTGCACGGTTTCGTCCATCACGCCGGGCACGTCGATGCCGCGGAAGACGCCGCTGCGCTCCAGGTCGGCCCGCACGATGGCCGAGATGGCCTGGGAGGACTTGTCCTCGTCACGGAAGCGGGCGATCGTGATCGGCAGCTGGGTGGCGCCCACGCCGCTGATCTCCACGCGGAACTGCGCCGCAGCCGGCAATGCGAGCGCGGCGGAGGCCGCGCCCAGGAAGGCTCTTCTTTGCCACATCGGCACTGATGACTCCTTGCAGGGCAATTGGTTCACTGAGTGTCGCGCCCATGCCGCAAACGGCGTGCCACAGCGGCGAGCCCGCGGGATTGTAGGCACCCGGCTTCCATAATGGGTGTCCGCTCGTGTTCCGCACCCATGCCGTCCCTTCGCCAGCGCTTTTCCCGCTTTGCCCCGTACTTTGCCGCCGGCCGACTGGGACTGGCGGTCGCCGCGATCGGCTCCCTGGTGTCCGCCGCCAGCGAGGGCGCGCTCGCCTGGCTGATGAAGCCGCTGCTGGACGAGGGTTTCACCGGCAACCGGCTGCCGGTGTGGGCGGTGCCCGCGGCCATCATCGGCATCTTCGCCACCCGCGGACTGGCGGGCTACCTGGCGGAGTGCGCGCTGGCCTGGTCGGCGCAGCGCGGCATCGAAGCCATGCGACGGCATGTGTTCGACCACCTGCTGCGGGTGCAGCCGGCGCTGTTCACGCGGCATTCCGCCAGCAGCCTCACCGCGATGGTGGTGCACGAAACCCAGGCCGGCGTGCAGCAGCTGGTGGGCGCCATCCTCACGGTGTTCAAGGATTCGCTCACCGTGGCCGTGATGCTGGGGCTGCTGCTGTTCATGAACTGGCAGCTCACCCTGATCGTCGCACTGCTGGTGCCCGGGGTGGGGGTGGTGATGCGGCTGGCAGCGCCGCGCCTGCGCCGGCTCACGCTCGAGGGCCAGGCCGCGGTGAACGATCTGGCCTACGTGGTGGAAGAGAACGTGCTGGCCTGGCGCGTGGTGCGGCTGCACAACGCCGCCCCGGTGGAACGCGAGCGCTTCGAGCGCCGCACCACCACCTTGCGCCGGCTGATGCTGAAGTCGGTGGCCGCGGGCGCAGCGCTCACACCGCTGTCGCAGTTGCTGGCGGCCACCGCGGTGTCCGTGGTGATCGCCGTCGCGCTGCACCAGTCGGCGCGGGGCAGCATGACGGTGGGCGGCTTCGTGCAGTTCGTCACCGCGATGATGGCGCTGCTGCAGCCGATCAAGCGCCTGTCGGACGTGACCACGCCCATCACCCGCGGCCTGGCCTACCTGGAGCGCGGCATGGGGCTGCTGCATGACACGCCGGCGGAGTCCGGTGGCAGCTACCGGCCCAGCGGGCGCGCCAGCGGCGAGATCGCACTGCAGGAGGTGAGCCTGCGTTATCGCGAGGACCATGCGCCCGCGCTGGACCGGCTCAGCCTGCAGATCCACCCGGGTGAAACGGTGGCGCTGGTGGGCCCTTCCGGAGCAGGCAAGTCCTCGCTGGTGCACCTGCTCCCGCGTTTCATCGACCCCAGCGGCGGGCAGATCACCTTGGATGGCCATCCGCTCGCCGAGTGGGACATCGCCGCGCTGCGCGCGCAGTTCGCGCTGGTGAGCCAGGACGTGGTGCTGTTCAACGACACCGTGGCTGCCAACGTGGCGCTGGGCGATGCAATCGACGAAGCCCGCGTGCGCGAGGCCTTGCGCAGCGCCAACCTGCTGCAATTCGTGGAGTCGCTGCCAGAGGGCCTGAACACACCCGTGGGCCACAACGGCAGCCAGCTCTCCGGCGGCCAGCGCCAGCGCCTGGCGATCGCCCGCGCGATCTACAAGGACGCGCCCATCCTGATCCTCGATGAAGCGACCTCGGCGCTCGATTCGGAATCGGAGCGCGCAGTGCAGCAGGCACTGGACACCCTGATGCATGGCCGCACCACGCTGGTCATCGCGCACCGGCTGTCCACCATCGAGCGGGCCGACCGCATCGTCGCCATGGAAACCGGCCGCGTGGTGGAGCAAGGCACACATGCCGAGCTGCTGGCCCATGGCGGCCTCTATGCCCGCCTGCATGCGATGCAGTTCAGAACCTGAAGGAGCCCGTGCCATGACGCACCCGATCAGCCGTTATCCCGTGCCCGAGTTGAAGGACCTGCCCGAGGACGTGCGCGAGCGCATGCTGCAGGTGCAGGAGAAGGCCGGCTTCATTCCCAACGTGTTCCTCACGCTGGCGCACCGGCCGGACGAGTTCCGCGCCTTCGTGGCCTACCACGACGCCCTGCTGCTGCGCGAATCGGGCTTGAGCAAGGGCGAAAAGGAAATGATCATCGTGGCCACCTCGGGCGCCAACCGCTGCCTGTACTGCGTGGTGGCCCATGGCGCGATCCTGCGGGTGTACGAAAAGAGCCCGCTGCTGGCCGACCAGATCGCCACCAACTACCTCAAGGCGGACATCACGCCGCGCCAGAAGGCGATGCTGGGTTTTTCCCTCAAGGTCTGCAATGACTCCGCCAACATCGTGGAAGCGGACTTCGACGCGCTCAAGGCCTACGGATTCTCGGAAGAAGACATCTGGGACATCGGGGCCATCACCGCCTTGTTCGGTCTGTCCAACCGCATGGCCAACCTCGTGAGCATGCGGCCCAACGACGAGTTCTACCTGCTGGGCCGGGTGCCGCGCGACAAGCGCTGAGGGGGCAGCCAAAGGGCAGGCACACGCCCTGCCCTGGAGGCCTTGGCGCCGCCTGCATGCATTCGCATGCACTGCTATCCTGTGGCGCCACCCGCAGGAGACGCAGATGGCCGAGGGCTCGCACCTCTTCGTGCAACGCATCGACACACCCGCAGAGCGCCGCCAGGAGCTGCTGGCCGGCCTGCTCGACCGCCCTGCGCGCATTCCGCCCAAGTTCTTCTACGACGCGCAAGGCTCGGCGCTGTATGAAGCGATCTGCGCGCTCGACGAGTACTACCCACCGCGCACCGAAGCCGCCATCTTCGACCGCTATCAGCGCGACATCGCGGCAGCGTTGCCACGCGAGGCGCAGTTCGTCGACTTGGGCTGTGGCGATGGTGCCAAGGCCTGGCGCTGGATCGAGGCGCTGGGCGTGCAGCGCTACGTCGGCGTGGACATCGCCGAACCGTGGCTGCGGGCCACGCTGCAGCGCGGCGCGCATCGCTTTCCCCAGGTCAGCTTCGATGGCGTGGTCACCGACTTCACCCGCGGCCTAAGCCTGCAGTCGGTGCTGCGGCCGGACCAGCCTTGTGTGTTCTTCTATCCCGGCTCGTCCATCGGCAACTTCGAGCCCGCCGTGGCGCTGCGCCTGCTGCGCGAGATGCGGCATCACCTGCGTGGCGCGGACCGGCTGCTCATCGGCGTGGACACCCCCAAGCCGATGGCGCCCCTGCTGGCGGCCTACGACGACGCACTCGGTGTCACCGCGGCCTTCAACCGCAATGTGCTGCGCGTGGTGAACCGTGAACTCGGCAGCGACTTCCCGCTGGTTCAGTTCGACCATCGTGCGGTCTTCAACGACGCCCACAGCCGCATCGAGATGCACTTGGTGGCCAACCGGCCTACGCAGGTGCGGCTGGCCGACGGCCTGCAGCGCCGCTTCGATGCAGGCGAGGCCATCGTCACCGAGTATTCGTACAAACACAGCGCGGAAGCCTTTGCCCAGTTGCTCGCCGAGGCGGGCTTCGGCGCGGTGCGGCACTGGACCGACGAACAGCGCTGGTTCGGTGTGTTCGTCGCCGCACCTGGAGCGGTCTCATCGTGACCACGCTGCTCGATCGCCTGCTCGGCGTGCGGCGCACCACCGAAGCGTTGTGCGAAGGCCTGAGCGCGGAGGACTGCCAGCTGCAGTCCATGGACGATGCGAGCCCGGTGAAATGGCACCTGGCCCACACCACCTGGTTCTTCGAGACCTTCGTGCTGCAACCCGGCCTGGCGGGCTACCGCTCGCCCGATCCGGCCTACAAGGTGCTCTTCAACTCCTACTACGTGGGCGTGGGCCAGCGCCATCCGCGGCCACAGCGCGGGCTGCTGTCACGCCCGTCGCTGGCTGAAGTGCGGGCCTACCGCCAGCATGTGGACCAGCACCTCGCCCAGTGGCTGCGGCCGGGCGCGGACCCGGCCCTGGTGGCCCTGGCCGAGCTGGGCCTGCACCATGAGCAGCAGCACCAGGAGCTGATCCTCACCGACCTGAAGCACCACTTCTCCTGCAATCCGCTGCAGCCGGCCTATCGGGCGGCCGCCGCCGTGCCGCCGCGTGAACCGGCGCCGCTGCGCTTGCTGCCGTTCGAGGGTGGGCTGGTGGAGATCGGGCATGCCGGCTCCGGCTTTGCCTTCGACAACGAGCTACCCCGCCACAAGGTCTGGCTGGCGCCGTTCGAGCTGGCCGACCGGCTGGTGACGCAGTCGGAATACGCGGCCTTCATCGCCGATGGTGGCTACCAGCGGCCCGAGTTGTGGCTGTCCGAAGGCTGGGACGTGTGCCAACGCCAGCAATGGCAGGCGCCGCTGTACTGGCAAGGCGGCCCGCGGTGGCAGGCGTTCACGCTGGCCGGCCTGCAGCCGCTGGAGCCGGACGCCCCGGTGTGCCACCTCAGCTACTACGAAGCCGACGCCTATGCACGCTGGGCCGGTGCCCGCCTGCCCACCGAGACCGAATGGGAACACGCGGCGGAATCAGCCGGCGATGCGGCGTGGCAGGCGGCAGGCGCCTTGCTGGACGACGCCCGTTTCCACCCGGCGCCTGCGCGCCCCGGCAATGGCCTGAAGCAGTTGTTTGGTGACGGCTGGGAGTGGACCGCGAGCGCCTACCTGCCCTACCCCGGCTACCGGCCGGCCGAAGGCGCGGTGGGCGAGTACAACGGCAAGTTCATGATCAACCAGATGGTGCTGCGGGGTGGCTCCTGCGCCACGCCGCGCAGCCACCTGCGGGCGAGCTACCGCAACTTCTTTCCCGCCCAGGCGCGCTGGCAGTTCACCGCGCTGCGGCTGGCGCGCTCCTGAACCCAAGGCGCGCCAGGGCAGGCGCCAGCCAGGCTACTTGCTGACGGACTTGAACACCGTCACGCCCAGCACCAGCGCCAGCACGCACAAGGCGAGGAACACGAAGAACAGGAACTTGGCAATGCTGGCGGCCCCGGCGGCCACGCCGGTGAAGCCCATCACCCCTGCCACCAGCGCGATCACCGCGAAGATCAAGGCCCACTTCAGCATCGTGTCATCTCCTGCTTGGTGTTGCGGCAAGAATTGCCGAGCCTGGCTGTGCCTTCCACCGGCCCGGCCAGGCCCGGCAGTGCGTCCCCGAGCGTTTGTCGTTTCTGGCTGGCAGGCGCCCCTTGCCAGTGGCGTGCCAGCGGGCCGCCTCACGCAAGCCGCATGCCGGGGCTACAAGAGCACGATGTCGTACTGCTCCGGCGTCATCTGGTTCTCGGCCGACAGCGAGATCGGCTTGCCGATGAAGTCGCTCAAGCCGGCCAGGTGCTGGCTCTCTTCATCGAGCAGCATCTCCACCACCGCCGGCGAGGCGATGACACGGAATTCCTTGGGGTCGAACTGGCGCGCCTCGCGCAGGATCTCCCGCAGGATGTCGTAGCAGACGCTGCGCGCGGTCTTCACCTGCCCGCGGCCCTCGCACACCGGGCAAGGCTCGCACAGCATGTGCGCAAGCGACTCACGGGTGCGCTTGCGCGTCATCTCCACCAGGCCGAGCTGGGTGAAGCCGCTCACCGTGATCTTGGTGCGGTCGCGCGCCAGCTGCTTGCGGAACTCGGCCAGCACTGCCGCCTGGTGCTCGTCACGCGACATGTCGATGAAGTCGACGATGATGATGCCGCCCAGGTTGCGCAGGCGCAGCTGGCGCGCGATGGCGCCTGCGGCTTCGAGGTTGGTCTTGAAGATGGTGTCGTCGAAGTTGCGCGCGCCGACGAATCCGCCGGTGTTCACGTCCACCGTGGTCAGCGCTTCGGTCTGGTCGATGATGAGGTAACCACCCGACTTCAGGTCCACGCGGCGCGCCAGCGCCTTCTGCACCTCGGTGTCGATGTTGTAGAGGTCGAAGATCGGCCGCTCGCCGCGGTAGAGCTCCAGCTTGCTCACCGCCGTGGGCGTGAAGGCCTTGCCGAAGGCCAGCAGGTGCTCGTACTGCTGCCTGGAGTCGATGCGGATGGATTGCGTGTCGTCGTTGGTGAGGTCGCGCAGCACCCGCTCCGCCAGGCTCAGATCCTGGTGCAGCAGGGTGCCCGGCGGCACGGTGAAGCTGAGTTCGCGGATGGTGGTCCAGGTCTTGCGCAGGTAGGTGATGTCGTCGGCCAGCTCCGGGTCGGTGGCCTCCTCCGCATTCGTGCGCAGGATGAACCCGCCCCCGCCACCCTCCTCCGGCTTGCCGACCAGCGCCTGCATGCGCTGGCGCAGCTGCTCGCGCAGCTCGTGCGAGCCGATCTTCTGTGAGATGCCGATGTGGTTGTCCTGCGGCAGGTACACCAGCATGCGGCCAGCGATGCTCACCTGCGAGGACAGGCGCGCGCCCTTAGTGCCGATCGGGTCCTTGATCACCTGCACGGTCAGGGTCTGGCCTTCGAACACCAGCTTCTCGATCGGCTGCGGCGACGCGCCCGCCAGCGGCTCGCCGCGCGGCCCGGTGGCATTGAGGTGCAGGTCGGCCACGTGCAGGAAGGCCGCACGCTCCAGCCCGATGTCGATGAAGGCCGACTGCATGCCGGGCAGCACACGCGCCACGCGGCCGAGGTAGATGTTGCCCACCAGCCCGCGCTCCAGCGAGCGTTCGATGTGCAGTTCCTGCACCGCACCGTTTTCGACCACCGCGACACGAGTCTCTTGCGGGGTCCAGTTCACCAGGATGTCTTGCATGCTGCCGATAGTAGCCGCGGCCGGCAGGCGCCCGGCCCGCCGCAACCCTTACAGGCCGAGCAACTGTGCCGTTTCGAACAAGGGCAGGCCCATGATGCCGGAGTAGCTGCCGTCGATGCGCCCGATCCAGGCGGCCGCCGCACTCTGGATCGCGTAGGAGCCGGCCTTGCCGCGCGGCTCCCCGCTGGCCACATAGGCCTGGATCTCGGCGCGGGCAAGCGGCCTGAAATGCACTCGCGACACGTTCAGCGCCAGCGTGTTGCGCTGGCCCCGGCGCACGGCCACGGCGGTCAGCACCCGATGGGTGCGGCCGGACAACAGGCCCAGCATGCGTTCGGCATCCTTGTCGTCGGCCGGTTTGCCGAGGATGCGCCGGCCCACCGCCACCGTGGTGTCGGCGCAGAGGATGGGCGCGGGCGGCAGGCCGCGCTGCTGCAGCCGCTTCACCGCGGCTTTCAGTTTGGCCAGGGTGACCCGCTGCACGTAGTCGGCTGGCAGCTCGCCCGGCAACACGGCTTCCAGCGCTTCGGCGTCTTCGTCCTCACCGGGCAGCAGCAGCTCATGCGCCACGCCGATCTGGTCCAGCAGCTGGCGCCGGCGCGGGCTTTGGGACGCGAGGTAGATCTTCATTCGCGGTGGTACGGGTGGCCGGTGGTCACCGACCAGGCACGGTAGAGCGCCTCGGCCAGCAGCACGCGCACGAAGGCATGCGGCAGGGTCAGGTCGGACAGGCGCAGCGCTTCGTCGGCGCTGGCCTTGAGCGCCGGGTCCAGGCCGTCCGGCCCGCCGATCAGCAAGGCTGCGTCTCGGCCTTCGCCCATCCAGCGCTGCAGCCGCTCGGCCAGTTGCACGCTGGTGAGCCGGTCACCGCGCTCGTCGAGCACGATGCGGCGCGCGCCCTTCGGGATCGCCGCCTCCAGGCGCAGCGCCTCCGCGGCCATCAGCTGCGCGGCGCTCTTGCCACCGCGCGGCTCGGCCTTCACCGCCTTGAGCTCCAGGCGGAGCTCGGGCGGGAAACGCTTCGCAAACTCCTCGTAGGCCGCTTCGGCCCAGGCCGGCTGGCGCTGGCCGACAGCAACGATCACCAGCCGCACGGCAGGATGCGTGTCAGCGGCGCGGCGCCGTCTTCTTGGCGGCCGTCTTCGCCGGCGCCTTCTTCACGCCCACGGTGCGCGTGATGGCGGCCTTCTTGGCGGGCGCCTTCTTGGCCGGGGCCCGGCCCGCGCTGGCGGGCTGGGCGGCCGACTTGCGGGCGGCCGTCTTGGCGGGTGCCTTGGCCGGCGCCTTGACGGCTGCCGTCTTTCTGGCGGGCGGCTTGGCAGCCGTCTTGGTGGCCGCCGTCCTGGCAGGAGCCTTCGCAGGCGACTTGGACGGTGCCTTGGTGGCTGTCCTGCCGGCGGGGGTCTGTGCCGTCGCGCTCTGCTTGGCGCTGGCCTTCTTGGCGCTGGCCTTCTTGGCGGGCGGCGGTTCCTCGGCCTCCTCGTCGTCAGCCGCGGAGGCCTTCACCAGGCCCTTGGCCTCGCCGTCGAGCTTGAGCTTGACCGGCTTGCCGCCCCAGATTTCCTCGAGGTGGTAGTACTCGCGGATGGCCGGCTGCATGATGTGGGCCACGGCGGCGCCGCAGTCCACGATGATCCACTCGCCGTTGTCCTCACCCTCGGTGCGCATCACCTGCAGGCCGCGTTTTTTCACCGCGTCGCGCACGCTGGAGGCCAGGGCCTTGGTCTGCCGGTTGGAGGTGCCCGAGGCGATGATCACGCGCTCGAACAGCGGCGACAGGTGCTCGGTGTTGAAGACCACGATGTTCTGGGCCTTCACGTCTTCCAGGCCATCGACGATGGCGCGTTGCAGCTTGCGGATGTCCATCAGGAAACCCTCGTCAGGGGCAACGCACGTGTGTGGCAAAGCGGTTTCATTCAGCTCCGATAGAGGTGGGTACGGTCAATATAGCGGGCGACGCCGGGCGGCACCACCTCTGCGATGCTTTGGCCGCGGTCGATGCGCTCCCGGACGTCGCTCGATGACAACGGCATGGCTGGCATCGGCAGTGCCTGCACCTGGTGCGGCACCGCAGCAACCGGCGTGCTCGGTTTCGGCTGCTCGCCGTCGCGGCCGGCCACGGCCAGCGTCACCCGCGCCAGCAGGTCCTGCCAGCGATGCCAGGTGTGCAGCCGGGCGTACTGGTCCTGGCCAAGCACGAGGAACCAGCCGGCGCCACGGTATTCAGGGCGCGCCTGCAGCTCCAGCACCGTGTCCAGCGTGTAGCTGGGGCCGGTGCGCTTCAACTCGCACTCGTCCACGCGCATGCCGGGCTCGCCGTCGATCATGGCGCGCAGCATCGCGGCCCGGTCCGCGGGTGGTGCCATGGCGCGGTCGGCCTTCTGCCACGGCTGACCCGCAGGCACCAGCACCAGCTCGTCCAACCCCAGCTGGTCGCGTGCGAGCCGGGCCAGCGTGAGGTGGGCGTTGTGCGGCGGATCGAAGCTGCCGCCATACAGGCCGATGCGCAGCGGCTTCACTCCGTTGCCCAGTCGCGCGGCCGCAGGAAGTCGCTGTACAGCCGAGCCTCCGGCGTGCCGGGCTCGGGCTGCCAGTCGTAGCGCCAGGTCACCACCGGCGGCATCGACATCAGGATGGATTCGGTGCGCCCGCCCGACTGCAGGCCAAACAGCGTGCCGCGGTCGAACACCAGGTTGAACTCGACATAGCGGCCGCGCCGGTAGGTCTGGAATTCGCGCTCCCGCTCGCCATGGGGCATGCGCTGGCGGCGCTGCACGATTGGCAGGTAGGCGGTGAGAAAGGCATCGCCGACCGCGCGGGTCATCGCAAAGCTGCCGTCAAAGCCAAGCTCGGCAAAGTCGTCGTAGAACACGCCGCCGATGCCACGCGGCTCGTTGCGGTGCTTGAGAAAGAAGTACTCGTCACACCAGCGCTTGAAGCGCGGGTACAAGGCAGCGCCGAAGGGCGCCAGCGCATCACGGCAGGTGCGGTGGAAGTGCCGGGCGTCCTCCTCGAAGCCGTAGTACGGCGTCAAGTCCATGCCGCCGCCAAACCACACCACCGGCTCACGGCCCGCCGGCCGGGCGGCGAACATGCGCACGTTCATGTGCACGGTAGGCACGTAGGGGTTGCGCGGGTGCATCACCAGCGACACCCCCATCGCCTCGAAGGGCGCGCCGGCCAGCTCCGGCCGGTGTGCCGTGGCGGAGGGCGGCATGGTCTTGCCGATCACGTGGGAGAAGCCGCAGCCGCCGCGCTCGAGCAGGCGCCCGCCTTCCACGATGCGCGAGATGCCGTCGCCTTCCAGCGCGCCGCCGGCCGGCCGTTGCCAGCGGTCGGTGAGGAAGGGTTCGCCGCCTTCGGCTTCCAGTGCGCTCACGATGCGCTGCTGCAGCCCCAGCAGGTAGGCGCGCACGGCGCCGGTGTCCAGCATCAGCGCTTCACGGCGCGGTGGCCGATGTCCTTGCGGTACTGCGCGCCGTCGAAATGGATGCCGGCCGCCACTTCATAGGCACGTTGCTGCGCGGTGCGGGCGGATTCACCGAGCGCGGTCACGCAGAGCACGCGGCCACCGTTGCTGACCACCTTGCCCTCGCGGCTGTCGGTGCCGGCGTGGAACACCATCGCATCGGCGCTCTCTGCCGGCAGGCCGGTGATTGCGTCACCCTTGCGCGGCGACATCGGGTAGCCGTGTGCGGCCATCACGATGCCCAGCGCGAAGCGGCGGTCCCACTGCAGGTCCGCCTGGTCGAGCGTACCGTCGGTGGCGTGCAGCAGCACCTCCACCAGGTCGGACTTCAGCCGCATCATGATCGGCTGGGTCTCGGGGTCGCCCATGCGGGCGTTGAACTCGATGGTGCGCGGCTGGCCCTGGGCATCGATCATCAGGCCGGCGTAGAGGAAGCCGGTGAACGGAATGCCGTCCTTGGCCATGCCCGCGACGGTCGGCTGGATGATCTCGTGCATCACCCGCGCATGCACGTTGGGCGTGACCACCGGCGCCGGCGAATACGCGCCCATGCCGCCGGTGTTGGGGCCCTGGTCGCCGTCGAGCAGGCGTTTGTGGTCCTGGCTGGTGGCCAGCGGCAGCACGTTCCTGCCGTCGCACAGCACGATGAAGCTGGCTTCCTCGCCCTCGAGGAACTCCTCGATCACCACCCGCGCGCCGCCGCTGTTGTGCTGCACGCCGAGCTTGTTGTCCAGCAGGATGAAGTCGATGGCCTCGTGCGCTTCCTGCGCGGTCATCGCCACCACCACGCCCTTGCCCGCCGCTAGGCCGTCGGCCTTGATGACGATGGGCGCGCCGTGTTTGTCCACATGGGCGTGGGCTTCTTCCGCCTTCTCGAAGGTGGCGTACAGCGCGGTCGGGATGCCGTGGCGCTGCATGAAGTCCTTGGCAAAGGCCTTGGAGCTTTCCAGTTGCGCGGCCGCCTTGGTCGGCCCGAACACGCGCAGCCCGCGCGCACGGAACTCGTCCACCAGCCCGGCCGCCAGCGGCTGCTCCGGCCCCACCACCGTGAGCGCGATCTTCTCGGCCGCGGCAAAGTCCGCCAGCGCCTTGATGTCGGTGATGTTGACGTTCTGCAGCCGGGGGTCCAGCGCGGTGCCGGCATTGCCCGGCGCCACGTAGGTGCGCTGCACCCGCGGGGATTGCGCGAGCTTCCAGGCCAGCGCGTGTTCGCGGCCGCCGGCGCCGATGACAAGGATCTTCATAGCGGGTGCCTGTTCACAGCTCGAGCTCTGCGTTGTGATAGACCTCTTGCACGTCGTCCAGGTCTTCGATGACGTCCAGCAGCTTCTGCATGCGCTGCGCCTCCTCGCCGGCGAGCTCGATGGAGTTTTCGGCACGCATGGTTACTTCCGCCACGTCGGGCTTGAGGCCGGCCTTTTCGAGCGCGTTCTTCACGGCTTCGAATTCCGGCGGGGCGCACAGCACCTCGACCGCACCGTCGTCGTCGGTGATCACGTCCTCGGCGCCCGCTTCCAGGGCGACTTCCATCACCTTGTCCTCGCTGGTGCCCGGCGCGAAGATGAACTGGCCCACATGCTTGAACTGGAAGGCCACCGAGCCTTCGGTGCCCAGGTTGCCGCCGTACTTGCTGAAGGCGTGGCGCACCTCGGCCACGGTGCGCACCCGGTTGTCGGTCATGCAGTCCACGATGATGGCGGCGCCGCCGATGCCATAGCCCTCGTAGCGGATTTCCTCGTAGTTCACGCCTTCGAGGTTGCCGGTGGCCTTGTCGATGTTGCGCTTGACCGTGTCCACCGGCAGGTTCACCGCCTTGGCCTTTTCGATCGCCAGCCGAAGCCGCGGGTTGGCGCCGGGGTCACCGCCACCCAGGCGGGCGGCCACCATGATTTCGCGGATCACCCGGGTCCAGGCCTTGCCGCGCTTTTCATCCTGGCGGCCTTTTCTGTGCTGGATGTTGGCCCACTTGGAATGACCGGCCATGCGTTTTTCTCCTGTGGCGGGCGGCGCTGAAAGCGCGCGGCCGCCCTGTGTTCTTTGGATAGACTGGACGCGATTTTACTTGGCGTCCCAGAGGAGATTCCCATGGCCGAGCCCATCCTGGTTGCCAAGCACGGCGACATCGAGTGCCAGCTGCTGCCCGCGCTGGCCAACCGCCACGGCCTGATCACCGGCGCCACCGGCACCGGCAAGACCATCACGCTGCAGACCCTGGCCGAGAACTTCAGCCGCCAGGGCGTGCCGGTGTTCATGGCTGACGTGAAGGGCGACCTCACCGGCATCACCCAGAAAGGCAGCGTGAGCGACAAGCTTGCCGCGATGCTGAAGGAACGGGGGCTGCAGGCCCCGCCGCCGGCCGCCTGCCCCGCCACCTTGTGGGACGTGTTCGGTGAACAGGGCCACCCGGTGCGCGCCACCGTCAGTGACATGGGGCCGCTGCTGCTGGCCCGCATGCTGGCGCTGAACGACACCCAGGCCGGCGTGCTGCAGCTGGCCTTCAAGATTGCCGACGACCATGGCCTGCTGCTGCTCGACATGAAGGACCTGCGGGCCATGTTGCAGCACCTGGGCGACAACGCCGGCGAGTTCACCACCGAGTACGGCAACATCAGCCCGGCGTCCATCGGCGCCATCCAGCGCGGCCTGATGCAGATCGAGGAGCAAGGCGGCGACAGGTTCTTCGGCGAGCCGATGCTCAACATCGCCGATTTCATGCAGACCTCGGACGGCCAGGGCGTCGTCAACATCCTGGCCGCCGACAAGCTGCTCAACGCGCCGCGGCTGTATGCCAGCTTCCTGCTGTGGATGCTGTCGGAGCTGTTCGAATCCCTGCCCGAGGTGGGTGACCTGGACAAGCCGAAGCTGGTGTTCTTCTTCGACGAGGCGCACCTGCTGTTCAAGGACGCACCCGCGGCACTGATCGAGCGCATCGAGCTGGTGGTGCGGCTGGTGCGCTCCAAGGGCGTGGGGGTCTATTTCGTCACCCAGAACCCGCTGGACATTCCCGACACCGTGCTCGGCCAGTTGGGCAACCGGGTGCAGCATGCGCTGCGTGCGTTCACGCCGCGCGACCAGAAGGCCGTGAAGGCCGCGGCCGACACCATGCGGCCCAATCCCAAGCTCGACATCTCCGCCGCCATCACCGAGCTGGCGGTCGGCGAGGCGCTGTGCAGCTTCCTCGACGAAAAAGGCCGGCCCAGCGTGACCGAGCGGGCGTTCGTGCTGCCGCCGGGCAGCCAGATCGGGCCGATCACGCCGGCCCAGCGCCAGGCCCTGATGCAGAGCTCGCTGGTGGCCGGCGTGTATGAAAAGACGGTGGACCGCGAGTCCGCGTACGAAAAACTCAAGGGCCGTGCTGTCGCCTCCAGCCAGCCCGCGACGCCTTCACCCACCGGCGCACCAGGCCACACGCCTGCTTCCGCCCCCGCGCCATCGGGCGGCGGTTGGCTGGGCGACGTGGCCGGCGGCCTGCTGCGCGGCTCCGGCCGCAAGGACTCGGTGCTCGAGACCGTGGCCAAGTCGGCGGCACGCTCCATCGGTTCCACCGTGGGCCGAGAAATCATCCGCGGCGTGCTCGGCTCGCTGCTGGGGGGCAGCAGCCGGCGCCGTTGACGCGCCTGGCGGCAGCGAGAAAAACGCGCGTGAACTGCATCACGCGATCCGGCTGACTGCAAGAAAACGTATCGAAAGCCCGACCCGCGCCCGCGGTGTCAGGGCCTACATTCGTGCGATGGCCTCGCATGGCTGCACGCATCTGACGGAGGAGAACCTTATGACAACACGCCGCGCCGCTCTCACGATCGCGCTTTCGGCCATCGCTGCCGCCACGTCCATCGGCCTGGCCGGTTGCTCCAAGATCGGCGACACGGTCAAGATCGGTGTCGCCCAGCCGATGTCCGGCCCGCTGGCCCCGCTGGGCAAGGACATGCTCAACGGCGTGACCCTTGCGGTCAAGGAGATCAACAAGGCCGGGCTGCGCATCGACGGCAAGGCGGTCACGCTGGAGGTCGTGTCGGTCGACGACAAGGCCAATGCCGACGAAGGCAAGAAGGTTGCCCAGACCTTGATCGACGCCGGCGTGGTGGCCGTGGTGGGCCACCTCAACTCCGGCGTCAGCATGGCCGCTGCGCCGATGTACGCCGAGAAGCACATTCCGCAGCTGGCCATCTCCACCAAGCCCGAATACACCAAGATGGGCCTGGACACCACCTTCCGGCTGGTGGCCAACGACGCCATCCAGTCCAAGGCGATGGGCTCCTACGCCGCCAGCCAGATCGCCGGCAGCGCCTATGCGGTGATCGACGACAACACGCCCTACGGCAAGGGCCTGGCCGACCTGGCCGCCGGCGAGATCAAGAAGCAGAACAAGGCCGTCAGCGTGCGCAAGTCGCTGGACGACAAGACCACCGACTTCGCCGCCCTGCTGCCCGAGCTCAAGGCCGGCAAGGTGGACGTGATCGTCACCACGCTGAACGACTTCCAGGTGGTCGCGCTGATCGAGCAGCTCGCCAAGGCCGGCATGACCGACATGCGCATCCTGGGTGGCGACACGATCAAGACCGACAAGCTGGTGAAGGGGCCGCTGCCCATCCGCGGCGTGTACGCCACCTCGCCCATCATCGAGGCGCGCGAGTTCAACGCGGGCCGCGACTTCCTGGCCCGCTTCCGCGCTGCCACCAACGGCGAGCCGATCTACGGCGCGCACTACGCCTACGACGCGGTGCATGTGCTGGTGGCCGCGATCAAGCGCGCCGAGAGCGTGGACGGCGAGAAGCTGACCAAGGAGCTCAAGCGCATCGACGCCCTGGCACCGGTCACCAACGCCATCCGCTTCAAGCCCGACGGCGAGCAGTACTACGGCGCCATCAGCGTGTACAAGGCCAACCCCGGCGCGTGGGAAGCCGTGATGCGCAGCGACCAGTGGTGAAGTGAACCCCCGGCTGCCTGGCAGCCGCCCCCCATGGGGGCTCGGAACGCGGCCGGGCAACCCGTCCGCATTCCCCCCCGCCGCCACCATCCCCCCTGGCCGCGTTGCGGCCTGTCCCAGGGGGACTTCATGGCGCGCCCGGTACGGTTTCTACGCTTTCGAGATCTGCTGGCGGACGTGGTTAGCCAGATCGCCCAGCAGGCGCTCGATGGCCCGTTGCACCCGCGCGAAGCCGGCGTTGCGCTGGTAGGCCGCGGCGTCCATGTAGAGCGACTTCTTCACCTCGATCTGCACCGCATGGCAGTGCCGTGACGGGTCGCCCGAGGTGCGCACGATCTCCACGCCCTTGAACGGGTCGTTGCGTGCCACGCTGAAGCCGCTGCTGCGCAGGCTGGCTTCGATCAGTGCCATGGTGGCTTCGTCGGCGGTGCTGGCGTCGCGGTCACCCAGCACGAAGTCGGCCAGCGGCCGGTCGCCGAGGCCGAGCTTGCGATAGCTGTCGTCGGGCATGGAATGCACGTTCAGGTGCCAGCGCGCACCGAAGCGTTGGTGCGCCGCCTCCAGCTCCCGCTGCAGCGCCTCGGTGTAGGGCCGCCAGCAGGTGTCGATGCGGCGCTGCACCTCGGCCACGCTCAGGCGGCGCCTGTACATCGGCTGGCCGTCCAGCAGGCGCCACACCAGCCCGATGCCCAGGCGCGTTTTGGGGCCGGGCCGCACTTCGCCCGGCCAGGCGCCGTCCAGCAGCGCTTCATCGATGTCGGCCAGCGCCCGGTTGGGGTCGATGTAGGCCCGCGGGAACCGAGCGGCCAGCAGCACCGCGCCGTGCCGTGGCGCGCCGGCCCAGAGCTCGTCGACGAAGCTGTCTTCGGCACTGCGCAGCAGGCCGGGCGCAAGCGCGGTGTCGAAATCGGCCGGCGTCTCGCGGCCGCTGTGCGGCGAATCCACCACGATGGGCAGTGCATCGCCGGCGGGGCGGTGCAGCAGGTAGGCGTCGGGAGGGTGCGTCGGCATCGGGGCGGCCTTCTCGAGGGCCATGTTAGCGTCGGGGCTGTCATGCGCCGGCGCAAAATGCGCCCTCCGGCCTGCAGCCCAGGCGTTCACCCGAGGACCGTGATGACCTCTGCGCCGACCGACCTGCAGGACGAGATCCACCGATTGCAGCGGGCGCTGCAGGAGCGTGACGATCTGCTGGCGCTCACCGCCCATGAGCTGCGCAATCCGCTGCACAGCCTGTCCCTGCAGCTGCGCCTGGCCCGCATGGCGGCCGAAGGCGGCGACGCGCCGGAAGCGCTTGGCCGCGTGGCCAAGGCGGAGGTGATGCTGGAGCGCTACGTGGAGCGCCTCACCCTGCTGCTCGACCTGACACGGCTGAATGCCGAGGCCTATCCGGTGCGGTTGCGCACCGTGGACCTCACCCGCACCCTCGCCTCGCTGGTGGACACCCTGGCGGCCGAGGCGCAGTACCGGCACGTGCAGCTGCAGCTGGAGGCGCCGGAGCGCTGCGAGCTCACCACCGACCCGGCCATCGTCGAGCAGATCGTGGGCAACCTGATGCTCAACGCGTTCAAGCATGCCGCCTGCCAGCACGTCACGCTCACCTTGCAGCCGGCGCAGGACAACACGGTGCTCGTCAGCGTGGCCGACGACGGCCGTGGCATCGCGCCGCAGGACCAGCAGCGCATCTTCGGCAAGTTCGCGGTCGCGCAGGACGGCCCACGCGGAACGGGCAGCGGCCTGGGCCTGTGGATCGTGCGTAAACTGCTGGCCGTACTGGGCGGCAGCATCACACTGTCCAGCCGCCCCCAGGCCGGCAGCACCTTCACGCTGCGGCTTCCCACCGTCTACCGAGCCGACAACCGACCATGAACGTTAGCTCTTCTGCTCCCTCGCTGGAGCGTCTGTCCAGCGGCATTCCCGGCCTGGACATGGTGCTGGGCGGCGGCTTTTTCCGCTCGGGCGTGTACATCATTCACGGGCACCCCGGCAGCGGCAAGACCATCCTGGCCAACCAGCTGTGCTACCGGCATGTGGCCGCCGGCGGGCGGGCGGTGTATGTCACCCTGCTCGCCGAATCGCATGCGCGCATGCTGCAGCACATCCGCCCGCTGTCGTTCTTCGACGAAAAGGCGATTCCCGACGAGCTGAGCTACATCAGCGCCTTCCACGACCTCGAGGCTGACGGCCTGAAGGGCCTGATGGGCGTGCTGCGACGCGAGATGCGGGCGCGCAACGTGAGCGTGCTGGTGCTGGACGGCCTGGTGGCCGCCGCCGAGGCCGCGCAAACCGACCGCGAGCTCAAGAAGTTCATCCACGAGGTGCAGACCAGCGCGGTGTTCCACGGCTGCACCGTGTTCCTGCTCACCAGCGGCGGGCCGCAGCGGGTGAATGCCGAGCACACCATGGTGGACGGGTTGATCGAGCTGGAGGACCGGCTGTTCGACGCCCGCTCCGAGCGCGCCATCCAGGTGCGCAAGTTCCGCGGCGGCGGCTCGCTGCGCGGCAAGCACGCCTTTCGCATCAGCGACGACGGGCTGGAGGTGTTTCCCCGCATCGAGTCGATGTTCAAGGCGCCGCCCGATTCACCGCAGCCCACCCCGGCGCTCTCCAGCGGCGTGCCCAGCCTGGACGCGCTGATCGCCGCCGGCGGCATCCCGGCCAACACCGCCACCGTGGTCATCGGCTCCACCGGCACCGGCAAGACCACGCTGTGCCTGAACTTCCTGTCCCGGTGCACACCGCAGGAGCCGGGCATGATGTTCGGCTTCTTCGAGGCGCCGCACCGGCTGCGCGCCAAGGCGCGAGCCTTCGGCGCGGACCTGGAGGCGCTGGAGGCCAGCGGCGCGCTCACGCTGAAGTGGCACTCCCAGGGCGAGCACGTGCTGGACGAGCTGGCACATCGGCTGCTCACCGAGGTGACCGAGCGCGGCATCAAGCGCCTGGCCATCGACGGCATGTCCGGCTTTTTCGAATCTTCCGTATTTCCGGAGCGCACCAGCCGGTTTTTCTCCTGCCTGATCAACGAGCTGCGGCGGCTCGGCGTGTCCGTGCTGATGACCATGGAGACGATCAACGTGGTGGGCAGCGAGATCAGCACGCCCTTCGGCGTGTCCGGCTTCGTCGACAACCTGCTGTTCCTGCGCTTTGCCGAGACCGGCGGCCACGTGAAGCGGCTGATCACCATCATCAAGATGCGCGACAGCGACTTCCAGCCCGGCCTGCACGAATTCAAGATCGGGCCGGCGGGACTGTCGATTGCCGGCATGTACAGCTTGGACGGCGACGTGATTCCCAGCGCCCAACCCATGACCGGCAAGGCGCAGTGAGAAGGTGCCCCTTTGAAGACCATCCTGGTCGTTGACGACGAGCTTGCGAACGCAGAGGTGCTCAGCCTGATCCTCGAGGAGGAGGGCTACCGCGTCTTCTGCGCATCGAACGGGCGCCAAGGCCTGGAGCGGGTGGCCGAGGTGCGGCCGCAGCTCGTGGTGCTGGACTTCATGATGCCCATCATGAACGGCGCCGACATGGGCCGCGCGCTGCGCGAATCGGACGCCACCCGCGGCATCCGCATCCTGATGAACAGCAGCCTCACCGAGAGTGCGGTGCGCGAGCACTTCACCGGCTACGACCACTTCCTGCGCAAACCGTACAACGTCGACGTGGCGCTGGAAGTGATCGCGCGCCTGCTGCGCGACTGACCGCGGCCACCAGCCGCCCCCGCTGGCGCCGCGGCGCCGACATCTCGCGCACGGCGCCGGCATTTCGTCGCACACCGGCTGCACCCGGCGGCGGCGGCCCCTAGCCTCACGGTCGTTCGATCAACGACCGCAGGAGAGAGCCGCCATGTACACCCCCCAATTGCGCCAGGCCTTGCGCCGCCACGGCGTGGCCCTGTTCGCCACCCTCAGCCTGCAGGGCGCCGCCTTCGCAGCCGTCAGCGAGCCGCAGTTCGTGGCCGCCTTCCAGCAGTTCCAGCAGGCGCTCAAGGGCGACGAAAGCGCCGTGGACAAGGCGGCCGAGCAGTTCGGCAGCCTGCTGCAGGCCGACCCGGCCGACCCGGTGCTGCTGGCGTACGCGGGCGCGGCCACCGCGATGAAGGCGCGCAGTGCCCTGATGCCGTGGAAGAAGATGGGCTACGCCGAGGAGGGGCTGGCCCAGATCGACAAGGCGCTGGCGCTGCTGCAGCCGGCCCACGACACCTTGCTGCATCACGGCACGCCGGCCAGCCTGGAGGCGCGCTTCGTGGCCGCCACCACCTTCCTCGGCATGCCGCCGATGTTCCACCGCGAGGCGCGTGGCGCCGCGCTGCTGCAGGAGGTGCTGGCGAGCCCGCTGCTGGCCCAGGCGCCGCAGGCCTTCCAGGCCGCGGTGCGCCAGCGGGCCCAGGCGCGGGCCACCCAGGCTGCACAGAAATGACCCGGCTGCATCGAGACGCCAGCGCCCCCGTGGTGGCGGTGCGCGGCGTGCGCAAGACCTACCGGCTGGGCGCGCACACCGTGCCGGCGCTGCAGGGCGTGGACCTGGCCGTGCTGGCGGGCGAGATGGTGGCGCTCACCGGGCCGTCGGGCAGCGGCAAGAGCACCTTGCTCAACCTGTGCGGCCTGATCGACGTGCCCGATGCCGGCGAGGTGCGCCTGCAGGGCCAGCCGGTGCACCTGCTGGACGAGACGAGCCGCACCCTGTTGCGCCGCGACGGCCTGGGGTTTGTATTCCAGAGCTTCAACCTGGTGCCGGTGATGACAGTGACCGACAACGTGGACTACCCGCTCTTCCTGGCCGGCGTGCCGGCGGCTGAACGCCGGCGCCGGGTGGCCGAGGCGCTGGAGCGCGTCGGCCTGGCCGAGCATGCCGCGCACCGGCCGGATGCCCTGTCGGGCGGCCAGCGCCAGCGCGTGGCCATTGCCCGCGCGCTCATCAAGCGCCCAGCGCTGGTGATCGCCGACGAGCCCACCGCCAGCCTGGACTCCCACACCGCCGACCAGGTGCTGGACCTGATGCGCGAGCGCTGCCATGCCGAGGGCGCCGCTTTCGTGATCGCCACGCACGACGACCGCCTGACGCGCCGCTGCGACCGCATCGTGCGCCTGCTGGACGGCGAGATCACCGGGGCTGAACAGCCCGCACAGGAACCGCAAAGGAGCGCCGCATGAAGTGGCTTCGATTCGCCTGGCTCAACACGCTGCGCAACCGCCGGCGCTCGCTGGTCACGGTGGCGATCGCCGCCCTCGGCACGGCGGCCATCCTGCTGGCCGGCGGCTTTGCGCTGTTCACCTACCAGGGGCTGGCGCAGTCCGCCGCCCGCAGCACCGGCCACCTGATCGTGGGCATGCCCAGCCAGTTCAGCCGCGACGAGGACGTGCCGCTGCAGCATGGCCTGGACAACGTGGCCAACCTGCGCGCCCGGCTGCTGGCCGACCCGGCGGTGCGCCAGGTGCTGCCGCGGGTGGAGTTCAGCGGCCTGATCAGCAACGGCGAAAAGTCCACCGTGATGATGGCCGCCGGCATTGACCCGGACAGCGAGTTCGCGGTGAAGGGGCCGTTCCTGAAGGTGACCGCGGGTGACGTGCTGGCCAGCCGCAGCCAGGGTGAGGTGATGCTGGGCGAGGCCCTGGCACGCAGCCTGAAGGCCCAGCCCGGCACCAGCCTCACCCTGCTGGCCAGCACCACCGAAGGCGCGCTCAATGCGATGGACGTCACGGTCAAGGGCGTGTTCTCCACCGGCATCCCGGAGATCGACAAGCGCCTGGTCTACACCGACCTGGCCACCGCGCAGAAGCTGCTGGTCACCCAGCGCGTGTCCACGCTGGGCGTGTTCCTGCGCGGCATGGACGACGTGGCGCCAGCGCAGGCGCGCATCGCGGCCGCCCACCCGGGCCTGGCAGTGCAGACCTGGCTGGACCAGGCCACCTTCTACAAGAGCGTGAAAGCGCTCTACAACCGGATCTTCGGCGCGCTCGGGCTGATCATCGGCGTGATCGTGGTGTTCGTGGTCACCAACGCGATGGCGATGGCGATCATCGAGCGCACCCGTGAGATCGGCACCCTGCGCGCCATGGGCACCCTGCCCGGCCAGCTGCTGCGCAGCCTGGCGCTGGAAGGCATGGTGCTGGGTGGCACCGGCGCGGCGGTGGGCGCGCTGCTGTCGCTGGGCGTGTCCGTGCTGCTGCTGATCGTGCCGGTGGAGATGCCGCCGCCACCGGGCCGCAGCACCGGCTACCCGTTGCAGATCGCCATCGACGCACCGATGTATGCCGCGACGCTGGTGGCGATGGTGCTGCTCGCGATGCTGGCCTCGGCCTGGATCGCCCGCAAGACGGTGCACCGCCCGATCGTCGAGGCGCTGGCCCATGTCTGAACAAGGAACCACGATGCTCCGCTTCACCCTCATCGCAGCCGCCTTGCTGGCGGCCACCACCGCGCAGGCCGCCGACGACGTGCCCGCGCTGCTGAAGGCCGCCGACAAATGGCGCATGTCCAGCGACAGCCTGCAGGTCGAGACCCAGGTGCAGGTGTTCAACAAGGACGGCAGCCCCGACAAGGAACGCCGCTACACCGTGTTCGCCCAACCGCAGCACCGCTCGCTGGTGCTGATGCGCTCGCCGGCCGAGGCCGGCCAGAAGGTGCTGATGCTGGGCGACGACTTCTGGCTGCTGATGCCCAGCAGCCAGCGCCCGCTGCGCATCACCCCGATGCAGAAGCTGCTGGGCGACGCCTCCACCGGCGACGTGGCCACCCTGAGCTGGGCCGAGGACTACACCGGCACCCTGGTGGGCGACGAGCCCTGCGCCGAGGCCGGCGGGCCGCTGTGCACCCACCTCAGCCTGCAGGCCGCGCGCAAGGGCGTGAGCTACCAGCGCATCGAGCTGTGGCTGGGCAAGCAGCGCCATGAGCCGGTGAAGGCCGACCTCTACGTGCAGTCGGACAAGCTCGCCAAACAGGCGCGTTTCGTGCTCGACAAGGCCGGCACGAGCGTCGCGGAGATGGTGCTGCTGGACCAGCTGAGCTCGCACAAGGAGACGCGGGTGCGGTATCTCTCGCGCCAGGGGCGCAGCGTGCCGGACGCGTGGATGAACCCGATGTTTCTGGCGCGCAACCCGGCGCTGGAGTAGGCCATGCCCCGCACCCCTGCCGCGCGGCCGCTGGCCGTGGCGACGGCGCTCGCCTGTGCAGCCGCCGCACACGCCGAGCCGGAGGCCGCGGCGCGCGCCTGGAGCGGCGAGCTGCGGGCCCACGTGGACGCGCGCAGCGCCAATCCCGCCGGGCCGCTGGCGGCCGCCGCGCGCCTGTCGCCCGGGCTGGTGGCGTTGCCACGCGGCGGCGCCACCGTGGCGCTGGGCCTGCGCGCCCAGCAGCGCGGCGTGTCGGCCGACGTGCTGCTGCAGCAACAGCGGCTGGAGGGCGGCGGGAGCGACAGCACCGCCCGCTTCAACGAGCTGGTGCTGTCCGGTGCATGGCCCGGCAGCGACGCCTGGCAGTACAGCGCCGGCCGCAAGATCGTCGGCTGGGACGTGGGCTACGGCTGGCGCCCCAACGACGTGGTGCAGCAGGAACAGCGCCGCACCCTGCAGTCGTCCACGCCGCAGGGCCGGCCGCTGCTGCAGCTGGAGCACTTCAGCGCGGACACCGCCTGGACGCTGGTGTGGGTGAACCCGCAGCGCCTGAACGCAAGCGCCGAACGCCGCAGCGGCAGCAACGAAAGCGCGCTGGCCGGGCGCGTGTACCGGCGCGACGGTGCGGTGGACTGGCACGGTTTTGCCCGCTGGGGCGAGCACACGCATGCCAGCGTCGGCCTCGCTGCCGCATGGGTGGCCACCGAATCGCTGGAGTGGCATGCCTCCTGGCGCTGGGCCACGGCCCACGATGGCTGGCGATACGGCGGCCCGGGCGCCGCCGCGCCGGCCACCGCCAACCCCTGGCACGTGGCCACGCTGAGCGCGGCGCAGCTGCTGCTCGTCGGTTTCACCTGGACCAACGCCGATCAATGGAGCGTGCTGGCGGAAGCCTGGCACGACGGCAGCGCACCCGGCAACGCCGACTGGCGCGCCTGGCAGGCCCGCACCGAGTCGCTGGCCGCCGCGGGCACCGCGGCACCCGAGCCCTGGCACACCGCGTATGCCGCCAACCTGGCGTGGCAGGCCACGCCCTGGGACGCCCAGAACCTGCGCCGCGACAACCTGTTCCTGCGGCTGTCGTGGCAGCACGGCGCCTGGCAGCCGGCGGTGGACCTGCTGCTCACACCGACCGATGGTGGCCGCGTGCTCACCGCCGCGCTCGCCTGGCAAGGCGACCGCCTGCGCCTGGAGGCGGGTGTGCGCGCCTACGGCGGGCCGGCGGACGCGCTGCTGGCGCAGCTGCCCCTGCGCCGCACCGCGTACCTGCTCGCGAGTCACGCCTTCTGAGCCGCGTCTCGCGACACCGGCCGGCATTTCGTCCCGCCGCGCTCGCCCGGCAAGCCGGCCTTGAAGAAGATCACGCCATCGACAACGTCTTTTCTTCAGGAGCCCGCCATGAGCCAGATGCTGATCCAGATCCTCACCCACACCCCGCGCTGGGTGTTCGGCCTCTTCCTCGTCCTGCTGGCATTGGGTGTGCAGCAGTTGTTCACTCGCCAGGTCACCCTGCGCCGGGTGTCGCTGCTGCCCGTGGTGATGACCGGCCTGTCCGTCTGGGGGGTGATCTCCGCGTTTGCCATGCAACCGCTGGCGCTGCCGGCCTGGATGGCTGGTGCGGTGCTTGCGGGCGGGGTGCTGCTGCAGTTCCCTTTGCCGGCCGGCGTGCGCTATGACGCGGCCAGCCGCCGCTTCCAGCTGCCCGGCAGCGCGGTGCCCCTGGCGCTGATGATGGGCGTGTTCTTCACCAAGTACGCCGTTGGCGTGACGCTCGCGCAGGCACCCGAACTCGCCTTCCACGGCGGCTTCAGCCTCGGCCTGAGCGCGCTGTACGGCCTGTTCACCGGCCTGTTCGTCGGCCGCGCCGCCCGCCTGTGGCGCCTGGCGGTGGGCGATGCGGTCACTCCGCACACTGTGGCCGCCTGAGCGGCCTCTCCCTAGGGCAACAGGGGCCGGCGCGCAAGGCCGGCACGCCATAATCCGCGGATGACCCCAGCCAGACCCTCGGGCCCGGACAAGGGTGCGCAGTTGCCACCGCACGCCCCGCTCACCGACTACTACAAGGACGAAGACGAGCGCCACCGCTTCCTGCGCCGCATCTTCGACGACACCGCTGCTGACTACGACCGCATCGAACGTGTGCTCGCGCTGGGCAGCGGGCCGTGGTATCGCCGCCAGGCCCTGGAACGGGCGGGCCTGCAAGCGGGCGCCCAGGTGCTGGACGTGGGCATCGGCACCGGCCTGGTGGCGCGTGAAGCGCTGCACATCATCGGCCCGCAAGGCCAGCTGACCGGCGTGGACCCCAGCGCCGGCATGATGGGCCAGGTGCACCTGCGCGGCGTGAAGCTGGTGCAGGGCCGCGCCGAGAGCCTGCCGCGGCCGGATGCCAGCGCGGATTTCCTCAGCATGGGCTACGCGTTGCGCCACATCAGCGACGTGGCCGCCGCGTTCCGTGAATTCCATCGGGTGCTGCGCCCCGGTGGCCGGCTGCTGGTGCTGGAGATCACCCGGCCCGCCGGCCGCATGGGCATGGCGCTGCTCAAGGGCTACATGCGCGGCGTGGTGCCGCTGATTGCCAGGGTGGTGGCCCGCCGCCAGCACACCAGCGAACTCTGGCGCTACTACTGGGACACCATCGAAGCGTGCATTCCGCCGCAGACCGTGCTGTCCGCCCTGCGCGATGCCGGCTTCCAGAACGTGCAGCGCCACGTCGAGCTGGGCATCTTCTCCGAATACACCGCTTCGAAATCCGCATGAACATCACTGAAGACCGCTGTGACGTGCTCGTCATCGGCGGCGGCCCCGCGGGCGCCACTGCCGCCGCCTTGCTGGCCCAGCAAGGGCGCGACGTGGTGCTGCTCGAAAAGGCCCACCATCCGCGCTTCCACATCGGTGAATCGCTGCTGCCCGCCAACGTGGCGCTGTTCGACCAGCTCGGCCTGCGTGCCGAGCTGGACAAGATCGGCATGCCCAAGTGGGGGGTGGAGTTCGTCTCGCCCAACCACGAGCACTGCAGCTTCCTGGAGTTTGCCGACGCGATGGACAAGTCCATGCCCTATGCATGGCAGGTGCGCCGCTCGGAGATGGACGAGCTGCTGTTCCGCCACGCCGAAAAGCAAGGCGCCCGTGCCATCGAAGGCTGCCGCGTGCGCGACGTGCAGTTCGACGATGACGGCGCCACCGTGCAGGCGGAGCTCGACGACGGGGCCAAGCGCAGCTGGCGTGCGCGCTTCGTGATCGATGCGTCCGGCCGCGACACCTTCCTGGCCAACAAGTTCAAGTCCAAGAAGAAGAACCCCAGGCACAACAGCTCGGCGCTGTTCGGCCACTTCACCAATGCCCAGCGCCTGCCCGGCAAGCTGGAAGGCAACATCACCATCTTCTGGTTCGCACACGGCTGGTTCTGGTTCATTCCGCTGGCCGACGGCACCACCAGCGTGGGCGCGGTGTGCTGGCCGTACTACCTGAAGTCGCGCAACAAGCCGCTGAAGGACTTTTTCGCCGACACGATCGCGATGTGCCCGAAGCTGGCCGAGCGCCTGAAGGACGCCACGCTGGTGGACGACGCGGTGCACGCCACCGGCAACTACTCCTACAACGGCACCCATTGCAGCGGCGAGCGCTACCTGCTGCTGGGCGACGCCTTCGCCTTCGTGGACCCGGTGTTCTCCTCCGGCGTGTACCTGGCGATGCAAAGCGCGTTCGAAGGCGCCAAGGTGGTGGCCGCCTGCCTGGACCAGCCGGCGCAAGCCAAACAAGCCCGCAAGGCCTTCGAACGCATGATGACGCTGGGACCGCGCGAGTTCTCCTGGTTCATCTTCCGCGTCACCAACCCCACGATGCGCGAGTTCTTCATGCATCCGCAGAACCCCTGGCGGGTGCAGGAAGCGCTGCTGTCGCTGCTGGCCGGCGATATCTACGGCAACACGCCGATCTGGGGCCGGCTGCGCGTGCTCAAGGGCATCTACTACCTGATCTCGCTGCGCAACTTCAAGCGCACCTTCAAGGCCTGGATGCAGCGCCGCCAGAACATCCGCGACCTGGGCCCGCTGCAAGGCGAGACGATCGCGGTCGAGGCCAAGTGACCGTGACCCTCCTGCACTCCCTGCCCGCCTTGCGCGTGGCACGCCTCACCCCGCAAGCCTGGTCGCTCGCCAGCGCCGCGCCTGTGCCGCCCCTCGGCGGCCTGGGCTACGGGCCGCTGATCGATGGCGCCGACACGGTGCGCGGCCGCGTGCTGTCGGCCGCCGGCCCGATGGTCGACGCCTGGTCCAGCGCCGGGCCGCTGACGCAGGGCCAGACCGGCCGGGTGCGCTGGCGCCACAACGGCCATTGGCTCTACGGCGCCATCGAACTCGACGAAGCCGTGGAAGGCAAGGACCTGGCCACGTTGTCGCGCCAGGCCTATGCCGACATCTTCGGCACGCTCAAGCACACCGGCTGCAGCCACCTCCAGCGGCTGTGGAACTACCTGCCCGGCATCAACGCCGATGGCGGCGGGCTGGAGCGCTATCGCCAGTTCAACGCCGGCCGCCAGATCGCGTTCTTGGATGCCGGTTATGCGGCGTTCGAAGGCGCGCCGGCCGCCTGCGCCATCGGCACGCGAGGCGGCCCCTTCTGCGTGCGCTTTCTCGCCGGCACCGCGCCGCCGGTGCCGGTGGAGAACCCGCGCCAGGTGTCCGCCTACCACTACCCCAGCACCTATGGCCCGCGTGCGCCCACCTTCTCGCGTGCGGCGCTGGTGCCCGTGCACACCGGCCAGGTGGCGCTGCTGATCTCCGGCACGGCCAGCATCGTGGGCCATGCCAGCGTGCATGCCGGCGACGTGCAGGCCCAGACGCAAGAAACCATCAACAACCTGCAGGCGGTGATCGCTGCGGCACATGAGCGCTGCAGCGCCCGCTTCGACCTGGCCCGGCTGGAGTGCATCGTGTACGTGCGCCATGCCGACCATGCGCCACTGATCCGCGCGGTGTTCGAAGCGGCCGTGGGTGCCGATTCGCCGGCCGCCCGCTCCGCTGTCTACCTGGAGGCGGATATCTGCCGGGCCGACCTGCTGGTGGAGATCGAGGCGCACGGCATCGCCGAGGGCGAGGTGCGCGCATGAAGCGGCTGCTGCCCCTGCTGGCGCTGTCCGCAATGGCCACCCATGCGGCGGAGCTTCCCCTGTGGGAGCTGGGCCTGGGCGCCGGCGTGCTGAACCTGCCGCATTACCGCGGCTCCGACCAGTCCCACACCTGGCTGCTGCCGGTGCCCTACGTGGTGTACCGCGGCCACATCTTCAAGGCCGACCGCGAAGGCGCGCGCGCGGTGCTGTACGAATCGAACCGGCTCAACTTCGACCTGAGCGTGTCGGCCAGCGCGCCCACGCGCAGCGACGACAACGTGGCGCGGCGCGGCATGGCCGACCTGCCGCCCACCTTCGAGGTGGGCCCTAACCTCAACTACACGCTGGCGCGCGACACGCACTGGAAGCTCGACCTGCGCGCCCCGGTGCGCGCGGCCGTCACCTTGCAGTCGCATCCGCGCACCATCGGCTGGACCGCCACGCCCAACATCAACCTCGACCTGCGAGACCTGGGCGGCTGGCACCTCGGGTTGCAGGCCGCGCTGCTGTATGCGGACCGCCGCTACAACGCGCATTTTTATGAAGTGGCGCCGGCCGATGCCCTGCCCGACCGCCCCGCCTACGCCGCGCGCGGTGGCTTCGGCGGCGGCCAGCTGATCGCCGCCACCTCGCGCCGCTTCGGCAACACCTGGGCCGGCGCCTTCGTCAAGTACGACACCCTCAACGGCGCGGTGTTCGCCGACAGCCCGCTGGTGCGCCAGCGTCATCACTGGTCCTTTGGCGTGGCCTTCTCATGGGTGTTCGCAGCTTCGAAGCAGACCGTCCCGTCGGCGGACTGAGGCGCTCGGTGAGCCGCCTGCTCGCGGTGCCGCTGGCACTGGCGCTGTACCTGCACCTGGTGGTGCTGGGGCTGATCTCGCTCGGGTGGAACACGGCCGCCATGCTGCTGTACCCCCTGCTGCCCGCGCGACGCCGCCTGGCCGTGGGACGCGCCGGTATCGCCCACGGCTACGCGGTGTTCTGGCGGCTGGCCGCCTGGACCGGCATGCTGAAGATCGACTCCAGCGCGCTGGACGCCCTGCGCAACGAGCGCGGCATCATCGTCGTGGCCAACCACCCGAGCATGCTGGACGCCCTGATCCTGGTGGCGCGGCTGCCGCGCAGTGCCTGCATCATGAAGGCCGAGCTGATGCGCAACGTGTTCCTCGGCGCGGGCGCCCGGCTGGCAGGCTACATCCGCAATGACTCGGCGCGCGGCATGATCCGCCTGGCCGTGGAGGACCTCAAACACGGCGGCCAGCTGGTGATTTTTCCGGAAGGTACACGCACCACGCAGCAGCCGGTGAACCCCTTCCGCCCTGGCGTGACCTTGATCGCCAAGCTGGCCAACGCGCCCATCCAGACGGTGTTCATCGACACCGACTCGCCCTACCTCGGCAAGGGATGGCCGATCTGGCGCCTGCCACCGCTGCCGATCGTGTTCAAGGTGCGCCTGGGCCAGCGCTTCGCGCCGCAAAAGGACAGTGACGCGCTGCTGGCGGAGATGGAACAGTACTTCGCTGCCGGCGTGAAGCCGCCACGCCGTCCGTCCGCCCCATGAAGTTCGCCTCCACCAGCCACCTCGTCCTGATCCCGAGCTACAACACCGGCCCCAAGGTGTACGACACCGTGCGCGAAGCCCGGGCGCACTGGAACCCGGTGTGGGTGGTGGTGGACGGCAGCACCGATGGCACCGCACAAGGCCTGCAGCGCATGGCGGCCGACGATCCAGGCCTGCGGGTGTGGCTGCTGCCGCACAACCAGGGCAAGGGCTCGGCGGTGCTCCAAGGCCTGAAGGCCGCGCAGGCGGCCGGCTTCACTCATGCGCTCACGATGGACTCCGACGGCCAGCACCCGGCCGCGCTGATCCCGGCGTTCATGCAAGCCTCGATGCAGCGGCCCGACGCCATGATCCTGGGCCGGCCGGTGTTCGATGCGAGTGCGCCGCTGCTGCGTGTGCGCGGCCGGCGGGTGTCCAACTGGTGGACCAACCTGGAAACGCTCGGCGCCGGTGTGGCCGACTCACTCTACGGCTTCCGCGTGTACCCGGTGGCCGGCTTGGCCGCGGTGATGGCGCGCCAGCCGTGGATGCGCCGCTTCGACTTCGACACCGAGGCGGTGGTGCGCCTGGCCTGGCGCGGCGTGAAACCGATCAACGTGGACGCACCGGTCAAGTACCTCACCGCCGAAGAAGGCGGCGTGTCGCACTTCCGTTATGGCCGCGACAACGTGCTGCTGACCTGGATGCACCTGCGGCTGATGCTGGAGTTCTTTGTCCGCCTGCCGGTGCTGCTGGTGCGGCGGCTGCTGGGCAGGCCGCCGTTCCAGGAGTGAGGGCCTGACTACTCCATCACCACCAGGTTGCGGGTCTGCGCATCGGTCGTGATCTCCTTGACCCGGTCGTTGCCGTCGAAGACCACCTGGAATTCGGCAAAGCTGCTGAGCCAGAAGCGCCAGATCTTGGCGTCGAGCTGTGGGTTTTCGCTGCTGACCGGGTACCCTACCGCCATCAGCACCTGCTCGCGCGTCATGCCGGGCATCACACGAGCGCTTTCGATCGCCTTACGCATCTTGGGCGAAAAGCCGGCGATCTTCTTCTTGGGGTCGTCAGCGACGATGTAGCGCTTGGCGAAGGCCGGCATGTCCAGGGTGCGGCTGTAGTCATTGCCGATCGCCTGCTTGCCACCGTCCACGTCGATAAGAACGCGATAGCGGCCATAGCCCGTGGCCGTGACCGGGGTGCCGACGGCAATGATCTTCTTGCCGTTCTCCGCGTAGTTGATGTCGCTGATCCACTTGCCGTCGGTGCGCATGTTGCAGCAGAGAAAGCCTGTCGCGGGCTCAGGCAAGGCTTGTGCGGACACAATGCCAGCAGCGCCCAACATAGAGAGCGCAGCGAAGGCCGCGCGCAGTGGAAATCGAATACTCATCGGACTCTCCCGGGTTGGTTCGTCATTGACGGCCACGCCATTGCCACTCGACCGCTTGCTCCAGAACGTTCATGGTCTCGGGCACCACCTGCTTGCCAACAGCCCGCACGCCGTTGAACACGATCCCCGAGCGAACGAAGCTCGGCTTGCCAGCCACCAGCGTCACTTCCATCTTGCGTTCCGGCGTGGACACGCCGAGCACCGTGTCCTGCATGACCACCGTGTGCGGGCCGGGCGGCAAGTCGAGGCAGCGTGTCTCACCGAAGGCGACAAGACCCATCTCCTTGCCGTCCACCACCAGGGTGCTTCGCCGCGCGACCGGCATGGCGTCTCGGGTCCGGGTGCGGTAGACATTGAGCGCACATGGCGCCTCCGGTTTCTCGCGAAACGTGACGTTCAGCGGGCTGCCGGGCTCGGGCATCACGAAGGCCACGACGTCCGGTTCACCCTCTAACTGAAGCAGCTTTCCCTGAGCGTCGAACACTACGGTGTATCCGCGCTCGCTGCTCACCCAGTACCGCCAACGAGGGGCGTCGAACGACGGGTTTTCGCTGCTCACCGGATAGCCGAGCGCCATCACAACCTGCGCTTTTGTCATGCCCGGTCTGAGCTTTCCGCCGCGAACTGCAGCGGCCGTCTCCGGATCGGCCTGCATCAACTCGCGCGTGGGATCGTCGACCACCACGTAGCGCGCTGCAAACGTCGGTAGATCCAGCGTGCGGCTGTAGTCGTTGCCCAGATCGATCGGCTTGCCGTCAATCTGCAGATGCACCCGCTGGCGCCCGAAGCCGGTGATCTTCACCGGCGTGCCCGCAGGAAGCAGGCTCAGACCCTCGTCCGCATAGGTCATGTCGCTGATCCACTGCCCATCGGTGCGCAGCGTGCAACACAGAAAGCCCTGGACCGGGGCGGTGGCGGCCTGCGCAAGCGCCGACGAGCAGAGTCCTGCCCAGAGCAGAAGAACCAGCCCGCATCCATGCCGCATGATCCGCCTCCGGCTCACACTACCCTCAACGCGGCTTGACGTCGTTGACCAGCTCCTTGGCTATCGCCTGCAGCTGCTTGTCCGTCATGGCGGAGAACACGCCCTGCCAGGCACTGGAGCTGGTGTTGATGGTCTGATCACCGAAGGACTGGCCGGTCTTCAGGTCGAGGAACCGGACTTTTGCATCCACGAACGCGTTACCAGTGAACACCCCTAGGCCGTAGCGCGCGCCCGTGCTGACGTAGCGGTAGTCATTCACGAACACAGAGATCAGGGTGCCTGGCTGTCCGGTGGGTGCAGGCTCGCCCTCCTGCACATTGAAGGAAACCCCGGCAGCGGACGCTTCGGCCGCTACGGCGCCCCGCCATTCGCCGCTGAACGCCGGCCAGTCGGCGGCCCGCACTGCCTTGGCTGCACCCGACAAGTTCAGCACGATGTTCTTGCTCGATTCGGCAGGCACGTTCACGGGCGGGGTGCCGGTCGTGGGGACCTTTACCACGTTGGCCGCGCAGCCGGTCAACGACACCGCTGTGGCCATGAACATGCAACGCAACATCTTCATCGTGTTCTCCCTTGAAAAGGTCGCGCGATTCTATCGACGGCCCTTCGCTTGCCGCCCCCTAGATCAGCTCGATCAGATCATCCCGCCATTGATCGAAATCACCTGCCCCGTGATGTAGCCCGCCTCCTCGCCCGCGAGAAAACCCGCGAGCGCGGCCACTTCCTCCGGCGTGCCGGCGCGCTTGCAGGGCACCATCTGTTCGACCATGGCCTTGTCGAACACCGCATCGGCCATCGGCGAGGCGATCACGCCCGGCGCGATGGCGTTCACGGTCACGCCGCGGCTGGCCACTTCGAGTGACAAGGCCTTGGTGGCGCTGTTGACCGCGCCCTTGGCCGCTGCGTAGTTCACCTGGCCCCGGTTGCCCGCGAGCGCGGCCACCGAGGAGATGTTGATCACCCGGCCCCAGCGGGTGCGCAGCATCGGCAGCAGCAGCGGCTGCGTCACATGGAAGAAGCCGTTGAGCGACACGTCGATCACGCGGTGCCATTGTTCGGCGCGCATGCCGGGGAACACCGCGTCGTCGTGCACGCCGGCGTTGTTGACGATGATCTGCACCGTGCCATCGGCCAGCATCTGCGTGCAGGCCGCACGCGTGGCGTCCGCATCGGTGATGTCGAAGACCACCGGCTCGGCCTGGCCACCCGCCCGGCGGATGGTGTCGGCCAGCGTGGCCACTGCATCGGGGCGGGAGTTGGCATGCAGCAGCACGGTGGCGCCGTCGCGCGCCAGGCGCTGCGCGATCGCGGCGCCGAGTGCGCCGCTGGCGCCGGTGACCAGCGCACGCTTGTTGGCCAAGGTCATGGTGCAGTTGATTCGGAAGGTGGAGCGATCGGCGTGTTGAGCACCACGGTGGCCCGGCCTTCGGCCAGCGGCGCACCGCGTTCGTCGCTCACCACGAAGCGGTAGAGGATCTGGTTCACGTCACCCGCCAGGCGCTCGGCCAGCACCTGCAGCCGGCCCGCCACGTCGTCCAGGCGCGCGGCCGCAAAACGCACACCGCGCACGCTGGCCAGGTAGCCGGGTGCCGGCCCCTCGCCGGCCGGCGCCACCAGGGCACCATGCAGGGCCATCGCCTGGGCGGCGTATTCGATGGCACAGGGCATCAGCAGCCCGCTGGGGGTGCGCAGGGGATTGGCCGGGGCGCGGTGGCTTGTGGTGCTGCAGCGCACCTCGGTGGCACTCCAGCTGTCCAGCCGGTCCAGCAGGCACATGCTGCCCTGGTGGGGTATGCGGGCCGCGATGCCCGCACGCTCCAGCGTGGCGGGTGCGCTCATGCCGGCGTACTGGGCGTCAGATCGACCCGCAGCGCCAGCCCGTCCTGGTACTCCACGGTGCATTGCGCAGCGCCCTGGGCCAGGGCCTGCAGCAGCGACAGGCCACGCGCCGCGGGGATGGCCTGGCGCAACGCCTCCAGGCTGGCGCCCTCGCACGCGGTCGGCGTGCCGGCGTCCAGCTGCAGGCGCAACTGCGCCAGTGCGTTGCCGCCCTGCCCCGCGGGTGCGAGCAACAAGGCGCAGGCAAACGCATCCGGCAGCGGCCGCGCCCCGTTCAAGGGCTCGGGATAGGGTGTGTCGCCGGCCACCAGCAGCACCGGCCGTTGCCACGCCACGCACTGGCTGGCCGCCTCCAGCAAGCCGGCGCCGAAGCTGGCGTCATGCGCACACAGGCTGGTGGACGGGGCACGCGAGGTGGTGGCGATGTGCCAGTAACCCGCCGCCGCGTTGTGCACCGAGTTCGTGAAGCGTGTGGGCGAGACCATGCGCTCGGGCGTGGCCAGCACCTCGCACAAGGCGCTGCAATTGGCGCCGTCGCCGGCCGAGGCGGTGAACACGGTGGCCAGTTGCAGCGTGTCCGCGCCGGCCTGTGCGCAGGCCTGGTCCGCCACCGCGATGCACAGCTTGACGATGGCACCGGCGCGGCGGCGTTCGGCCGGCGGCAGGCGCGCGGGCGGCACCAGCACCGTGGGTGCGGAGTGCCACAGCGCCGGATCGTGCAAGGCGGCGCGCCCCGTGGCCCAGTCGGCAAAACCCGGCCCCTGCAGGCCGATGCCGAGCAGGCTGACGTCCAGCACACCGTTCGCGCGCGGGGCGGTCATGCGGCCGCTCCGAACACCAGGCAGGCGTTGGAGCCGCCAAAGCCGAAGGAATTGCTGGCCACCGCCTTGAGTGTGGCATCGCGTGGCTGGGTGAGGTAGTTCGCCTGCAGCGCGGGGTCGGGCGTACGGCGGTTCAGGCCACCCGGCATCACGCCGTGTTCCAGCGCCAGCAGCGAGATGGCCGCTTCCACGCCCCCCGCGGCACCCAGGGTGTGGCCGGTGGCGCCCTTGGTGGAGCTGCAGGGGATGCGGCCGCCGAACACGGTGCGCACCGCCATGTCCTCGGCCGCATCGTTGTTCGGCGTGGCGGTGCCGTGCAGGTTGAGGTAGTCCACCGCATCGGGCTGCAGGCCGGCCTGGGCCAGCGCACCGGCCATGGCTTCAGCGGCACCGGCCCCTTCGGGATGCGGGCTGCTCATGTGGTGGCCGTCGCTGCTTTCGCCCACGCCCAGCAGCCAGGCGCGCGGCCGCGCCGCGTCCCGCTCCAGCAGCGCAAACGCCGCACCTTCGCCGAGGGACAACCCCTTGCGTTCGGCATCCCAGGGCCGGCACACGTCGGCCGAGAGCAGCTCCAGCGAATTGAAGCCGTAGAGGATGGTCATGCACAGGCTGTCCACGCCACCGACCACCGCGGCGTCGATCACGCCCAGCTCGATCAGGCGGGCGGCATTGCCAAACGCCTTGGCGCTGGACGAACAGGCCGTGGACACCACGAAGGACGGCCCTTCCAGCTGCAGCGCCCGCCGCACGAACGCGGCCACCGAGGCGGTGCTGTGGGTCTGCGCATAGCGAAAGTCGGGCGGCAATGCACCGGTGGCGGGGTCGCGCCGGCGGAAGGCCTGCTCGGTGTTGAGGATGCCGGAGGTGCTGGTGCCCAGGAACACGCCGATGCGGCGCGCGCCATAGCGCTCGCGGGCGCTGGCCACGCTGTCGGCAAAACCGTCCGCCTGCAGGCCGAGCCAGGCAAGGCGGTTGTTGCGGCAGTCGAACGCGGCCAGCTCCTCGGGCAGGTGCTGCGTGTCCACATCGGCCACTTCGCCGATCCAGGTGTCCAGCGTGCAGGTCTCGAAATGCTTGCGTTGCAGGCCGGAACGGCCCTCACGCAGGGCCTGCAGGGTGGGCGCTCGCCCCACGCCGATGGCGCTGGCGGCGGTGTAGTCGGTGATCGCGAGACGGGTCATGAAAGGTCCCCGACCAGCAGCACGTTGGCGAAAGGGGTGCCCTGGCTCATCGGCACGCTGCGCACCTTGAAGCCCAGCCGCTCCAGCAGCCCGACCCAGTCGGCCAAGGGGCGACCGAAGGTGGGCGGCACGCGGTGGCCGCGCACCAGGGTGACCACCCGGTCCACCCACTGGCTGACCGCAAAGCCACGCTTGCTGGCCGCATCACCCACCCGCAGCAGCAGCCGGCCGTGCGGGGCCAGGGCATCGCGCACGCGGGTGAGCACACCCTCCTGGGCGGGATGGTCCACGTAGTGCAGCACGTCGAGGATCACCACCACGTCGCAGGCCGGCAGGTCCACCTTGCACATGTCGCCGCACACGAAGCGGGGCGCATTCGGCAGGCCGCCCACGGCCGCTTCGGCGCGCGCCACGTCGCGCGGCATCAGCTCGATGCCGGTGTAGTGGGCACCTGCCGGTGCGGCCGGCCATGCGGCGGGCCAGCGGCCGCGCGCCTGCATGCCGTCGATGGCGGCCAGCAGGCTGGCCAGCAGCCCCTGGCCGCAGCCAATGTCCACCACACGGGCGCGCACCGGCAGGTCACCGCGCTCCAGCAGCCCGCGGAAGACCGGGTCGCGGCCCAGCTTGCCGCGTGCGAAGTGCCAGGCAAAACGGCCCGCGCTGCGATAGGGCGCGCAGGCGGTGCGATGCAGTTCGCGCCAGGCCTCGTCGGCACTCGGGGTGGACAGCCGGTCGGCAGTGCCCAGGACGACAGGAGGTGTGCTCATGAAACAGCAGGTTGGGCCGTCTGCAGGGCCTGCGGCAGCGTGATGCAGCGCAGGCCGGCCTGGCGGCAGGTGTCAAGCAGGGAGGGCAGCACGTCCAGTACCACCGGCCGCCCACCGGCCGCGCGCGCGGCGTGGCCGTCGTGCAGCAGCAGGATGTCGCCGCCGCGCAGGCCGCCGGTCAGGCGGGCGAGCACGCGGCTGGCGTCCGCCTCGCGGGTGTCGAAGCCACGCCGCGTCCAGCTCACCAGCGTGAGGCCGAGCCGGTGCAGCACCGGGTCGAGAAAGGGGTTGCGCAGGCCGGCCGGGGCGCGGAAGCAGCTGGGGCGCTCGCCGGTGATGTCGCCCAGGACCTGCTGGGCGCGGGCGATCTCGCGTTCGAAGCCGCGGGGGCCCAGCAGCGCGAAGTTGTGGCGGTGGGCATGGCTGTGGTTCTGCACGCTGTGGCCGCGCGCCACGATCTCGCGCGCCAGCGCGGGCTGGGCCGCCGCGCGCTGCGCGATGCAGAAGAAGGTGGCGCGGGCGCCGTGTGCGTCCAGCAGCTCCAGCACCTGGGGCGTGACCTCCGGATCCGGGCCGTCGTCGATGGTGAGCGCCACTTCGCCGCGCGCGGCGCTGGCCGCCGGCAGGCGCACCAGATTGGCACCGAGCCAGCGGCTGCGCGGCCACAGGCCGGCGGCGGTGAGCACCGCATGGTTGAGCGCCACGCCGGCCACCGCCCACGACCAGGCCTGCGGCTCCACCGCCGCCACGCCGGCGGCCAGCGCATGCACGCCCACGCTGGCGCGCAGCAGCGGCGGCATGGTCCAGGAAGTGGCGTTCAGGGCGGGGGCCGGTCTCATGCGAAGCGAGGGATCAGCGCCCGGGCGGGCGCGCGACGGCAAACGCGGATTTTCCCATAGCGACGCGCGGTTACGGCCGGGGAACAGCCCGCGCGAACACCGCGGACAGCAACAGCGCCAACAATGCACCGGGCGCCACCACCCGCCCGATGGCCGACAGCGCCGGGATGTCCGAAAGCGCGATCAACCCGAAGGCCACCACCGTGGTGATGTTGGCCAGCAGCAGCGACGCCAGCGTGTCGTCGCTGGGGTCGCCGCCGTGGCGCCACTGGTCGAAGAACAGGCCGTAGTTCGAGCCCACCGCCACCACCAGCAGCAGGCCCACCAGGTGCAGGATGCCCAGCGCCACGTTGAAGGCCGCCAGCGCACCCAGCGTGAGCAGCACCGCCAGCACCAGCGGCAGGCACACGGCCAGCAGGCGGCGCCATGAGCGCAGCTGCAGCCACACCACCGCCACCACGGCCAGCGCTCCCAGCAGCGCCTGGACCAGCGCCTCGTGCAGGTAGCGCTCGTACAGGTTGTCGAGCTCCTGCTTGATGTCCACCACCTGGATGTCGGCGGACAGGCCGGCCAGCGCCTGCCGCACCTGCGCAGCATCCACCGGCTTGGGGCCGGGCTGCAGCGGCAGCAGCGCCGACCAGCCGCCGGTGCTGCGCTGGAACAGCAGGGCATCCACCACCGGCTTCAACGGTGTACCGGCCAGCATCGTGGGTGTGACGGGTGCGGCGTGCCGGGCAGCCTGCACGTCGTCGAGGAAGGGCTGCAGGCGCTCGGCCTTCAAGGGGCTGCCCTGCGTGGCCTCGGCGAGCCGGACGCGCAACGTGGCCTCATCCGGGAGGCTGGCCAGACGCGCCTGCTGGGTGGCCTCGCTGGGCAGCAGGCGCACCGGCGAGTCATAACCTGCCAGGGCGCCCTGCTCCACCAACGCGTCCAGCCGTGCGCCGGCGGCCTCGGCGTCACGCAGCGTGGCCTGCAGGTCGGCGCCATTGGCCACCACCAGCGTGCGGGCGTCGCTGGCGCCGAGGTCGGCGCGCAGGGTCTGGTCCAGCGCCTGAGCGCTGCGTGGCACCGGGCTGAGCGAGGCGAGATCCCCGCGCCACAGATGCCCCCACTGCAGCAGCAGCGCGGCGGTGCACACGGCGCCCAGCCCCCAGGCGGCCCAGCGCGCACGCGGCAGGTGCTGCACCACGGCCCGGGCCAGGCGCGCCAACCCGCTGCGCAGGCCGCGCCCCGCGGCGCCTTCCGGCACCACCGCCGGCAGCACGTAGCGCGTCGCCAGGGCGCCCGCAGTCAGGCCGGCCACCGAAAACACACCCAGCTGCGCCAGGCCGGGGAAGCCCGAGAACACCAGCGCGGCAAAACCACACACCGACGTGAGCAGGCCCAGCCGCACGGTGGGCCAGTTGTCCAGGCGCCAGCGCTGCCAGCCGCCCGCCCTTGCCTGGATGAGGTAGTAGATCGCGTAGTCCACCGCCTCGCCGATCAGCGTGCTGCCAAAGCCGAGGGTGATGCCATGCACGGTGCCGAAGCCGATGCTCACCGCCGCGATGCCGGCCACCACGCCGGTGGCCACCGGCAGCATGGCGACGGCCAACGCGCGCAGCGAAGCGAAGGCCGCCAGCAGCAGCCCGCCCACCGCGAACAGGCCCACGATCGCCAGCACGGTCGCTTCATGCTGGATGCGTGCCCGGGTGTCCACCGCGAACACGGCCGCGCCGCTCAGCTGCAATTGCAGCCCGCGCTGGGCCTGGGGCGCAAAGGCGGCCTGCACGGCCGCGATGGCCGCGGCTTGCGCATCCAGGTCCGCCCCCTGCGCCCGGGTGGTGAGCAGCAGCAGCGCACGCGGCGCCTGGCGTGACACCCACACGCCGTCTTCGCTGCGCGGTGCGTTGGCCGGGATCAGCGCCTCGGCGATGCGCTGTGTCTCGCCGGTGGGGTCGCGCTGCAGCAGTGGCTTGACGGCCGCGCCGGCCGGCGTGCCGAGCAGCGAAAGGGTGTCGTCGATCGCATCGCGCAGGCCGGCGGTGCTGAAGCGCTGCGCATTGACGGCCGGGCTGAGCTGGTAACGATGCGCCACCAGCAGCTCGCCGGCGGCCTGCCAGTCGGTGCTCTCGCCGTTGTGCACCTGCTCGAAGCGGCCGCTGGCACGCAGCGCCGCGGCCAGCGCTCGCGAGGCTTGCGCCCGGGCGGCCGCGTCGCCGCCTTCGATGCCCACCATCAGGGTGCGGGCCGCCACGCCGTTGTGAAGCTGCTCGATCAACACCCGCTGGCGTGCGTCGGGGCTCACCGGGAGGAAGGCGGACAGGTCGGCGCTGAAGTGCGCGCGTGCGATCAGCACACCGCCCAGCGCCATGGCCAGCAGCCACAGCGCCAGCACCACCGCGCCGCGCGGCCGCGGCCAGCGCGTCACGGCGCGGATGCGGCTGCTGCGGGCCCGCGCACCGGGTCGATGGTCATCACCGTGCGGTCGCCGTCCAGCAGCTGGGTTTCCACCACGCGCAGGTCGGACTGCTGGCCGAGGATGCGCACGCTGCGCAAGGCGCCTGCCGTGCGGGGGTCCACCGGCTGCAGCTCCAGCGTCCAGCGCTCGGCATCACCCGACAGCCGGGTGCGGAAGTGGCGTTGCAGCGCCTGCGCATTGCCGGTGAGCGTGCCCCGCACCGCCTCCACCGCGATCACCGCTTCCGGCGATGAGTCCAGCGCCAGCGTGCGGCTGCGGCCGCCGCGCGACAGCGTGACAGTGTTGCCCTCCACCACCATGGATTCCGCCCGCGGCTGCAAGGTGCGGCGGGCGAAGCGATCCGGCGCGGCGAAGCTCAGGGTGCCGGTGGACACCAGCGGCTCGTCCAGGCCTTTCACGAAGCGCTGTTCGGAAAACGTCGCCTGGCCGCTGGTGCGGCGCGCCAGCAGCGCCATCAGCTCGGGCAGCTCGAGGGCCAGGGCCGGCAGTGCGATCGCGGCCAGCAGCAGGCCGCACACCAGGGAGCGCAGCTCAGCTCGCATCTTCGCGCCAGAAATCATGGAAGTTGAACCAGTTGTACGGATGCTCGCGGCACAAGGCCTCCAGGCGCGCCGCATAGGCCACGATCGCCTCGCGGATGCGGGCTTCGCGCTCTGGCCCGCTCAGGCGCCCGCTGAAGTCGGCCAGCGGCTCCAGCCGCACATCGTAGCGATTGCCGCCGAGGTACACGCCGGCCATGAACACCAGGCGCCGGCGCAGCAGCGCGGCCAGGCGGAACGGCCCGTCGCTGAAGGGCGCGTCGTGGCCCAGGAAGGGCACACGCACCTCGCCGGCCCGCTCCGATTCACCCGGCAGCTGCCGGTCGGCCAGCATGCCGGCCAGGCCGCCACCGTCCAGCCAGTCGCGCACCGCGAGCATGGACTCCACCCGGCCGAGCGCAATGATGTCCGGCTTGCTGTCGGGTGCGATCGCGCTCAGCGCCGCGTTGATCATCCGCGCGTTGTCGGGGTACATCACCATCGCCACCCGCATGCCCACGTGCGCCTGCCCCGCGGTGCGCAGCACCTCGAAGCTGCCGACGTGGGCCCCCAGCAGGAAGGCGCCCCGTCCTTCGGCCAGCGTCTGCTCGATCAGCTCGCCGCCGCGCACGGTCACCTCGAACTGGTCGAGCCGGCCGCGCAGCAGGTACACCCGGTCGAGGATGGTCGCGGTGAAGGCATGCACCTGGCGATAGCAGTCCACCAGCCGCGCCGGGCGGCCGAGCGCACGGCCGAGGAAGCGCCGTGAATGGCGCCGCGCCGTGGGCGCGAACAGCACGAAATACAAGGTGATCGGATGCAGCACCCAGCGGGCCACGCGGCGCCCGAAGGTGAGCGCGATCCAGGTCATGACGCGCAGGGCGAAGGCGTTGCTGCGTTCGGGCGCGCGCGCCCAGCTGTTGGCGCCGGCCGCTGCCGGTGCCTGCGCGGCGCTGTTCATTCGCCCGCGCTCCACGACCACTGCCCCTTCGCCGCCAGCGTGCCGGCGCAATGCACCTCGAAGCGCAACCCGGCGGTGTCCCATTGCAGGCCGATGTGCAAGGTGCTGCCCGGCCGCACCGGGGCCAGGAACTTGGCGGCCTGCAGCTGGCTGTGGCCATCGAGCCGGCCGGCGAGCCCCGGCTGGGCCTGGGCCGCTTCCATCACCTCGGCCAGCAGCGACACGCCCGGCAGCAGCGGTTGGCCCGGAAAGTGGCCGGCAAACGCCGGATGCGAGGCCGGCACCTCGCGCACGATGGTGGCCGCGTTCATGCCGAGCGGCCTTCCAGGTGCGCTTCAGCCAGCCGGCGCAGCGATTTCTCGGTGAGCTTGCCGGTCGCCTCGCGCGGCAACGAAGGCACCTGCACCACCCGGCGTGGCACGAACACCGCCTCGATGCGGCTGCGCAGGCCCGCGAGGATCTGCGCCGGCACGAGCCCTGGTGCCACCACGAAGGCCACCGGCCGCACCACGCCGTCGGCCACGTCGTTGGGCAGCCAGAAGGCACCGTCCTGCACACCCTCGATGCTGTTGAGGTGGTAGTTCAGGTGCGACAGCGAGGTGCGCTTGCCCGCCACGTGGATCAGGTCGTTGGCGCGGCCCAGCAGGCGGAAGCGCTGCGCGTCCTCGAGCTGCAGCACGTCGGCCAGCGGCGTGGGCACGGTGACGTGCCCGCCCTGCACGATGAAGCGTTCGTCGCCGTCGGCCTGCTCCGCATGGATGCGCAGCTCGCCGATGGTGTGCCAGACCTCGCTTTGTGCGGTGCGGCGCATTGCCACCTGCCCGGCTTCGGTGCAGCCATAGATCTCGACCAGCGGGCCGCCGAAGCTGCGCTCGGCCTGTAGGGCCAGCTGGGGCGACAGCGGCGCGGTGGCGCACAGCACCAGGTCCACCGGCGGCAGCGCCACACCGGCCAGGAGCAAGGTCTTGAGGTGGAAGGGCGTCGTCACCAGGGCGCGCGGGCGCGGCAGCCGCTCCAGCGCCTGGGTGATGTCAGCGGGGTAGAAGGGCCGGCCGGCGTCGAAGGCGGCGCCACCCAGCAGGGCCAGCAGCACGCTGGACTCGAAGCCGTACATGTGCTGCGGCGGCACGGTGGCCACGATGTTCAGGCCACGGAGATCAGGCCGCTCCAGCATCTGCGCCAGCCGCTGCGCGGCGGCGCCCACGTTGTGCACCAGGGTGCCCCAGGCCTTGGCATGCGGCTGCGGCGTGCCGGTGGAGCCGGACGTGAGCAGGCAGGCCGCATGCAGCGCGCCATCGACGAGGGGCATGTGCGGTGTGGCCGCCGCCACACCGGCGGGCGCCAGCGGCACGCTGAGCAGTTCGGACGACGCCGCGGCGAGGTCGTCGCACAAGGCGGCCAGCGCGGGATAAGGCTCGCGCAGCCGGGCCAGTGTGTCCGGCATGGCGTTGGGCGGGAACAGGCTGGTGTGGCCGCGCATCAGGCCGGCCGCCAGGCCCACCGCAAAGCGGTAGCGGTCGCTGCACAGGTTGACCACCGGGCCCTGCGCCGGCAGCAGCTCGGCCTGCAATGCGGCGTCAGCCAGGAACTGGCGCGCGCTCACCGGCACGCCGCTGCGCCAGGCCAAAGGCGCATCGAGGTCGCGGGCGGCCAGCAGCGGCAGGCTCATCGGCCAGCCGCCTCGACCACGGGGGCGTCGCGGAAGGCCCGCACCGCGTCCATCAGGCTGGCGCGTTCGAATTCCGGGTGCAGCCAGTAACGCAGCCAGTGCTCGCCGACGAACATGAGCGCCACCGCCACCGGCGTGCCCACGTTGGCCAGCAATGACCAGGTGCTCCATGGCGCCAAGGCATACACGGCCACCGACACGGCGGCCATGGCAAAGAAGTAGATCGTCCAGGCCGCCGTGACGCGCCAGGTGTAGGCGAGCATCCCGGGCGACAGCGTGCCGTGCACCCGCTCGGCGATGCGGCTGATCAGCGACATCTGTTCGCCGCGCAGGCTGAGGCCGAAGCTGATGCCCAGCGCCGCGTTGATGCCCACGTGCTGCAGCACATACAGGCGGCTGAGCTCCGCAACGCCACCCCGGGCGACCACGCCGGCCAGCACCGCGCAGGCGGCCAGCCCGCCGGCCACCATGGGCCACTGCCGGTTGCGCCAGGCCACGCCCACCACCACCGCCAGCAGCGGCCCCAGCAGGGCGGCCACGGCCCAGGGCTCGGCCGCCGCATGCAGCATCAGCCAATGCGAAAGCACGGCATAGGCGGCTGCGGCCAGCAGCGCCAAGGCCATCTGCCAGGCGGACATGGGATCAGCGCGTGCGGTGCGCGGCCACGTGGGCCGCCAGGCTGCGCAGGGAGCTGAAGATGCGCACGTTGTTCTGGTCGTCCGAACGCAGGTCGAAGCCGTAGCGGTGGGACACCTCCAACGCCACCTCGAGGATGTCGATGGAGTCCAGCCCCAGGCCGTCGCCGTACAGCGGTGCGGTGGGGTCGATGGCGGAAGGGGCGACTTCGAGGTTCAGCGCCTTGACGAGCAGTTCGGCGAGTTCCTGCTCGGGCATGGACTGCTGGGCGGAGTCGCCGGCGGGCGTGATGACAAGGGCGGACGAGGACACGGGATTTCCCTGCAAAAACTTCCTGGAGCGGGATGCAAATTGTACGGCCGGGGCACAACCGCGCCTCCCCTCTCCAGGGGATTCCCGCCAACTGCGCCACACGGCACGCGAGCGCGTACCAACCTCTCGCGCCGCCTGCGGGCGTTTCGTCGCACGCCGCAGGCCGCGCCAGGGTGGCTGCCGCACAATCGCGCCGGCACCCGGACTCACTCCTGTGAACCCCACTCGCACCCCTGCCGCCCCACCGTTTCGCACCGACCGCACCTGGCAGCACACCTTGCGCCACGGCGCGCAGGTGATGGTGTTCAACACCGTCCTGTGGATCCTCCAGATGGTCAGCGGCAATGGCGGCCGCTGGGACATCACGCTGGTCTACAACCAGGCGATCGGGCTGAGCATCTGGGCCATCATCGACTTCGGCCGCCGGCCCTTGAGCCGCCCCACCGACAAGTCGCCGCACTGGCCGTCGCCCGGGCGCGCCGTGGGCCTCATCGTTGGCGGCATCCTGGGCGGCTGGGTGATCGGCTCGGTGATCGGCGACTGGTATTGCGGCTGCAGTGCCATGGGCTTGTTCAGCCACCGGCCGGGCAAGCTGCTGATGACGCTGCTGGTCACGGTGACTGCCTCCACCGTGGCCACCTACTACTTCTACTCGCATGGCCGCCACGCCGAGCAACGCGAAAAGCTGGCCGCGGCGGAACGCGACGCCACCCTCGCGCGCCTGGCCCTGCTGCAGTCGCAACTCGAGCCGCACATGCTGTTCAACACGCTGGCCAACCTGCGTGTGCTGATCGGGCTGGACCCGGTGCGCGCCCAGGCCATGCTGGACCGGCTGATCGCCTTCCTGCGCGCCACGTTGACCGCCTCACGCACGCAGGCCCATTCGCTGGCCTCCGAGTTCGATCGCCTGGACGACTACCTGCAGTTGATGGCCGTGCGCATGGGCCCGCGCCTGTCAGCCCGCTTCGACCTGCCGGACGAGCTGCGCCAGGTGCAGGTGCCGCCGCTGCTGCTGCAGCCGCTGGTGGAGAACTGCATCCACCACGCCCTGGAGCCCAAGGTGGAAGGCGGCCGCATCGAGGTGAGCGCACGGCGCGACGGCGGGCAACTGGTGCTCAGCGTGCGCGACACCGGCGTGGGCCTGGACGGCGCGCCCGCCTCCAACGGCACGAAATTCGGCTTGAAGCAGGTGCAGGAGCGCCTGCGCACCTTGTACGGCGACGCCGCCGCCTTCAACCTGCAGCCCGCCGACGACGCCGAAGGCGGCACGCTGGCCTGCATCCGCCTGCCGGCCGTGCCGGTGCCTCACTCCGCATCGACTGCCTGACCCCCATGACCACCGCCCTCATTGCCGAAGACGAACCCCTGCTGGCCCAGGCGCTGCAGGCCGACCTGGCCCGGTGCTGGCCCGAGCTGAAGATCATCGCGAGCGTGGGCGACGGCCCGCAGGCGCTCAAGCAGGCGCTGGTGTTGGCGCCGCAGCTGTGCTTCCTGGACATCCGCATGCCTGGCATGACCGGCCTGGAAGTGGCCCAGGCGCTGGCCGAGGACTGGCCCGACGACGGCCCGCCCTTCCCGCTGCTGGTGTTCATCACCGCTTACGACGAATACGCCGTGCAGGCCTTCCAGGCCCAGGCGGTGGACTACCTGCTCAAGCCCGTGCAGCCGGCGCGGCTGCAGCAGTGCACCGAGCGCCTGCAGAAGTTGCTCGCGCAGCGCCAGGCCCAGCCTGCGCCGCAGGCCATGCAGGCGGCGATGGAGCAGCTGCGCGCCTTGCTCGGCTCCGCCCCGGCGGCGCCGCAACCGCGCCTGGACGTCATCCAGGCCGGCGTGGGCAGCACCGTGCACATGGTGCCGGTGGATGAGGTGGTGTATTTCGAGGCGGCCGACAAGTACATCCGCGTGGTGACGGCCGACAAGGAGCACCTGATCAGGCTGTCGCTGAAGGAGCTGCTGCCGCAGCTGGACCCGCAGCGCTTCTGGCAGGTGCATCGCGGCACGGTGGTGCAGGCGCGCCTGATCCAGACCGCGCATCGCGAGGAAACCGGCAAGGTCACGCTCACGCTGCGCGGCCGCCCCGAAAAGCTGACCGCCAGCCGGCTTTACGCCCACCTGTTCAAGGGCATGTAGCGGCTGCATTTCGCGCCGCGAGGGCGACGTGTCGTCGCGCCGGCTGCCGTTTCGTCCCACGCCGCTGTGCCGCCGCCGCCTGCGTTTCCTACCATGGGCTCCATCGAATCAACCACCGCACAAAGGAGCCCACCATGCACACCGACCGCAAAGACCGTGATTCCCTCGAGTACCGCGCCCATCGCCGCGTGCGCCGCAAGATGGGCTTCTTCATCCACGCCCTGGTGTTCGTGCTGGTGAACCTGGGCCTGTATGCCCTCCACGAATTGAGCGGCGGCACCCGCGGGCATCACCTGCCCTTCTGGGGCTGGGGCCTGGGCCTGGCGATCCACGGCATCGTCACCTTCCTGAGCCTGAGCACCGACGGCCTGCGCAGCCGCCTGCTGGCCCAGGAGATGGAGACGCTGAAGCGCCGCGAAGGCTACTGAACCGAAGCGGCAGGCGCAGGGGCCAAGGGTTGCTGCGCCTGCAGCCGGAGCTGGCGGGGGCTGAGCCCCGTGGCGCGACGGCACTGGCGGTGCAGCGCGCTTTGGTCGCAAAAGCCCGAATCCGCCGCTACGTGCGCCAGCGGCTGCCGTGTGTGCGTGATGGCATGCAGGGCGGCCTCCAGCCGGGTGCGGCGCACGAACTCGCCGGTGGTGCTGTGGAACACCCGCTTCATGCGCCGGTCCAGCTGGGCCGGCGACAGGCCTGCCACGTCGGCCAGCTCCTGCAGGCTGAGCTGGCGTGCGCAGTGCGCCTGGATGTGGTCCACCGCCCGAGCGAAGCCATCGTCCACCAGGCCCTCCCGCGTGAGCTCGGTCAGGTCCTTCGAGATGCAGATCAGCCCCAGCAGGCGGCCTTCGCGGTCGACCACCGGCTGCTTCTGTGACAGGCACCAGCCGGGTCGGCGATCGTTGTAGACCGTGAGGTCCAGCCGGTCCAGCACCGGGCGGCCCGCATCAAAGAGCTGGCGGTCCTGTGCGCAATAGCGGTCCGCCATGTGGCCGGGGAAGAGCTCATGCGCGGTGCGGCCCACCGCGTCACGCTTGTCGCGCAGGCGGCAACGCGGCACGCAGGCGCCGCTGACGGCGAGGTAGCGCCCGGTGGTGTCCTTCACCGAGAACACCACGTCGGGCAGGCGGTCGAACAAGGCCTCGACGAACAAGGTGTCGGCCAGGCTGTTGACCACGTGGGGGCGGTAGGCGCTGCGGGTCACGGCGTGCATGCCTTCATCGTAGACGACGATCCCGCACTGTGGCACCCTCCCCGGCCCCTGTCTTGTGCGCGCTGCATGCGCCCGGGTGGTTTGCAGCCAACCGCCACGGCACCATGAAAACCGCCCGCCCCGCGGAGCGCGGGGCGGGCGTGGCGGCAAAGGTCCAGCGGAGATCAGTGCCCGTGGTGATGGTGGTGGCCGTGGCGCCAGCCGCCACCCACATAGACCACCGGCTGCGGGCTCACCATCACCGGCGCGGGGCGGTAGTACACCGGTGCCGGCCGCACATACACACGCCGCGGCACGTACACCGGGGCGGGCTGCGTGTAGTACACCGGCGCAGGCTGCGTGTAGTACACCGGTGCGGGCTGCACATACACCGGCTGCTGCTCCACATACACCGGCTGTGGCTGCACCACCACGCCCGGCAGCGGCAGGCCGATGCCGATGGACACGTTCACCCGGGCATTGGCCGCCCCCGCGGCCAGCAGCCCCATCAACGCGAAAGCAAAAAGCTTGGCGTTCCTCATGTTCGTTCTCCTTTCGAGGTGTACGGTTCGAACGCATCAGCCGCAGAACTGGTTCACCTGCCGACGTAACGTCCTGTGTAAAGGTTTGCGGCACCCCACGCCTAGAATGAGCCAACCCCTTGATTGGCGCGGCTTTTCAGCCCGAACGCGCTAGAAACAATGTCCAACGCACCCAAAGACGACGCCGCCGTAAAACCGAGCAACTTCCTGCGCCAGGTGATAGAGCGCGACTTGGAACAAGGCACCTACGCCAGCCGCCAATGGGCCGGCAGCCCCGGTGATGCGGCGCACCACGCACAAGGCAGCCCCGACCCCGCGCGTGTGCGCCTGCGCTTCCCGCCCGAGCCCAACGGTTACCTGCACGTGGGCCATGCCAAGAGCATCTGCCTCAACTTCGGCCTGGCGGCCGACTACGGCGGCGTGTGCCACCTGCGCTTCGACGACACCAACCCGGAGAAGGAAGAGCAGGAATACGTCGACAGCATCGTCGACAGCGTGCGCTGGCTGGGCTGGAACTGGACCGCCGACTTCATGGGCGTGACCAGCAGTCACCTCTACTACGCCAGCAACTACTTCGACTTCATGTACCGCGCCGCCGAGGCGCTGATCGAAGCCGGCCTGGCCTACGTGGACGAACAGAGCGCGGAGGACATGAAGCGCAACCGCGGCGACTTCACCACGCCCGGCACCAACAGCCCCTTCCGCGACCGCAGCGCGGCCGAGAACCTGGCGCGCTTCCGCGAGATGCGCGACGGCAAGCACCCCGACGGCGCGATGGTGCTGCGGGCCAAGATCGACATGGCCAGCCCCAACATCAACCTGCGCGACCCGGCCATCTACCGCATCAAGCAGGCCACCCACCACAACACCGGCGACAAGTGGTGCATCTACCCGATGTACACCTACGCCCACCCGATCGAGGACGCGCTGGAGAACATCACCCACAGCGTGTGCACCCTGGAGTTCGAAGACCAGCGCCCCTTCTACGACTGGATCCTCGAGCGGCTGGTGGACGTGGGCCTGCTCAAGCACCCGCTGCCCAAACAATACGAGTTCGCGCGGCTGAACCTCACCTACGTGATCACCAGCAAGCGTAAGCTCAAACAGCTGGTGGACGAAGGCATCGTCAATGGCTGGGACGACCCGCGCATGCCCACCATCGTCGGCATGCGCCGCCGCGGCTACACGCCCGAAGGCATCCGCCTGTTTGCCGAGCGCACAGGCGTGAGCAAGGCGGGCGGCTGGATCGACTACAGCAACCTCGAGATCGCGCTGCGCGAAGACCTGGAAGCCAAGGCCCCGCGTGCGATGGCCGTGCTGGACCCGCTGAAGCTGGTGTTGACCAACTGGGACAAGGTGATCGGTGAAGGCAAGACGGAACCCTGCAGCGCCCCCATGCACCCCAACCAGCCGGAGCTCGGCAAGCGCGAGTTCAGCCTAGGCCCCGAGATCTGGATCGAGCGCGACGACTTCATGGAGGAGCCGCTCAAGGGCTACCACCGCCTCTACCCGCCGCGCTACGACGGCCAGGGCAACAACACGCCGGGCAGCAAGGTACGCCTGAAGTACGGCTACGTGATCGAGTGCACCGGCCTGAAGAAGAGCTTCGACGGCACGGTGACTGAAGTGCAGGCCAAGCTGGTGCCCGACACCAAGAGCGGCACGCCGGGCGCCGATGCCATCAAGGTCAAGGGCGTGATCAGCTGGGTGGGAGCGCACGATGCGGTGGAAGCCGAGGTGCGCCTGTATGACCGCCTCTTCACCGACCCGCAGCCGGACGCCGGCGGCAAGGACTTCAAGGCGGCGCTGAACCCGGCGAGCCTGAAGGTGGTGACGGCCTACGTGGAGCCCTCACTCGCCAAGGCGATGCCGGACCACAAGTTCCAGTTCGAGCGCCATGGCTACTTCGTGGCCGACTGCAAGGATCATCACCGCGTGGAAGGCAAGGCGGTGTTCAACCGGATCACGGGGTTGAAGGATTCTTGGGGGAAGTGAGCGGCATTGGCAGCACTGGTGGGCGCCGTCACGCTCGCGCGAGCTGTCGACAACCAGGCCTTCGCGGATCAAATCGCAGCTGCGACCGAGTTGGCCTTGCCTGGCGAAGCCGATCGCCTTCGTTCGCGCACTGGCGGCGGCAGCTGGCGAAGAGTACGCTACCTGCAAAACTCTTAGGAGCTCACCGTGACCGCTTCGCCAACCGACAAGACGCCTAAGCCGGATGCCCAGCGCGATGCCCTGCTGGACAGCGAACGCCAGGCCAACAAGGACCAGCCGCGCAACTTCAAGGACGATGCGCTGACCGACAAGGTGGTGAAGGTCGAGCCCGATGGCACCGGTCCTTCGCCGATGGGCAGCCTGGATCCAAAGAAGAAGTGAGTGGCCAGCGGCGCCTTGCGAGGCGGATCGTAGACGCCGTCTAGGCTTCGCGCGGCACTATCGCCCGGAGATGGAGGCGGCATGCACCCAAGCCGGCTCACCGGGGCATCGGATCGGGCGCGATGTAAGGCGGGCGCACGACACGGCCCCCACCTCGAGCTCATGGTCGCCAAGCCGGCGGAAGGCGACAAACCCTGGTGCGAGCAGCGCCTGCCGCTGGTGAAGGACCGCATTCGCCAGCGGCTGGGCGATCTGGCCCTTCGGCTGGGCGACGCCGACTGGCTCGATGGCGCGTTCAGCGCGGGCGACCTGATGATGTGGCGGTGCTGCTGCGGCTGCGGCCCTCCGGCCTGCTGGACGAGTACCCGACGCTGCGCGCTTATGTCGCCCGCGGCGAAGCACGGCCCGCCTATCGGCGCGCGTTCGATGCGCAGCTGGCGGTGTTCACTCGGAACGCATCCCCAGGGTGACCAAAACGGCGCCGGCCGGCGGCACCGAGCGGGTACGGTTGGTCCAACGTCGCTGCAGTTCATCACGCGCTCCCTGCATGTCGTCGCAACCCGCTCGCGGGCGACGGGGCGTTGGCCGATAGTTCACTCAACGCAACACGCAACGCCTTCAGGAGCCGACCATGACCACCAGCACCTTCACCGCCCGTTTCGCTTCCTTCAGCGCCGCCTGCGCCGTCACGCTGGCCGTGTTGATGGGGGTGAGCAGCATGGCCAGCGATACGCCGGCCCAGGTGTGGATGGCCAAGGCGGCAGCGGTCAAGGCGGCCTGAACGCGAGGCACTGCCCTCACCTCGCAAGGGGCGCTTCGGCGCCCCTTGTCTTTCTTCAAAGGTCGGCCGGCCGCCCCCAAGGGCGCCCCTCCTCCGCTTCGAAGCGCGGTTTCCATCACGGCGCACCACCCACGCGCCTCAAGTCCGCCGCTCGGCTGCCGATGTGCGAAACATGGCGGAAGACCAGGTTCCCTTCGCCGACCACGAGGGCACGGTGCCGAGCGGTGATGTCGAGAAGAACGAGCGCCGGCGCGGCATCCTGCTGCGCAACGCGAAGCTCGTTTTTGCAGGCTACGTGCTGACTCAGCTGGCCACCCTGGCCGGGCGCCTGCTGGGCCTCTCGACGGTGCGCCACCACGAGATCTTGTGGGTCACTGGCTTCACATTGACGTCCAGTGCGCTGTTCTACGCGATCACGCGGTTCAGGAAGTCCATCTCCACCGGCTACGTCAACCTGTTCCACTTCGGCCAGTACGTGATCTGGCTGGTGGCCTACGCGGGCTGGGTTCTCACGCTGCGAGAGATCCGTGTGATGGCGCTGTTCTGCGCCATGATGCCCCTGACCTTCATGCTGTCGGACACCAAGGCAGCGAAGTCGCTCACCATTGCGCTGAGCGCCTTTGTCATCCAGATCGTCGCCTCCTGGTACGCCATCGCGGGGCTGGGACAGCCGGGCGTGTTCAAGCTGGAGGTGTATTACGCCTTCTGCTTCGCGCCGTCCGCCCTCTTCCTCTGCTACCTGTCGGGGTTGTTTTCGCAGCAGCGAATGGAAGTCAAGGCCGCCAAGCGCAGCGCCGAGGAGAGCCGCGATGCGTTGGTGACAGAGGTTGCGAAGACCAAGCGGGCCAACGCAGAACTCGGCGAGGCCATGAAGACCATCGAGGCGATGGCGCGGGTGGATGTGTTGACGGGCCTGTTCAACCGGCGCCATCTGATGGATGCGCTGGACATGGCCGCCAAGCGCCATGCGCGCGCCGGCCAGGCGTTCTCCATCGTCATCGTGGACATCGACCATTTCAAGCACGTCAACGACACCTACGGCCACCTGCAGGGCGATGTGGTGCTGCGCGAGGTGGCGCTGGTGCTGCAGCGCACGCTTCGCGCCTGCGACCTCTGCGCGCGCTATGGCGGCGAGGAGTTCATGCTGCTGCTCGAACAGACGCGCGCCAAGGAGGCGCAGGTCTGCGCCGAACGCCTGCGCCAGCTTGTGGAGCAGCACAGGTTCACCGGCTTCGACCCGAAATTCTCCGTGACGATCTCGCTCGGCATCGCGGAGTTTGCGGACGCGCAGAGCATCGACCAGTGCATCGCCCGTGCGGACGCCGCGCTCTATCGTGCCAAGCGCGCCGGCCGCGATCGGGTGGAAGTGGCGGACTTCGTCAACAGTCGGCCGGCTTCTCAGCCTGCCGAGGCTGCCGCCGCGCAGCCACGCTCGTGACGAACTGGCCGAACGCGTCGAGCAGCGGCGCCGCGTCGAACGACGGGCCCTCCAGCATCGCCAGGGCGTGCACGGTGGCTTCCAGCGTGGACACCTGGTCGGCTCGCCGCGCCGCGCGGATCGTGCGGTAGCGGGTGGGCGGCGGCGCGTCCAGCGACAGCCGCGGCAGTGCGGCCAAGGCCGGGTGCTCCAGCACCATGCGCAGGCTCTTGCGCCATGTCGCGTCGATCACCACCAGCCTCAGGGGCGCGTCCGCTGCTGGCATGGGGGCCGGCGGCGCGGGCGCGGCCGGCACGTCGGGGTAGAGCAGCCGCGTCTCCCGCCCGAGGCGCTGCAGCAGCGCCTGCAGCGCTTCGGGCGCAAAGCGCTCGCCGACCACCACGTCGCAATGCGCGAGCGACAGGCGCAGCAGCGCAAGGCTGTTCTTGGCCTGGCGCTGCTCCTGCGGGTGCTGCAGCACCAGCACCTCGGTGCGGTGGTCGATGGGCCGCGCCAGCGCGCACAGGCAGGTGGCTTGCGGGCGCAGGCAGCGTGCGCAAGCGATGCGGCGAGCAGGGAGCGGAGGCGTCACGCGGGCATGGTCGCACGCGCGCGAGCCGTCACTGCGACCAGCGCAGGCCCACGCGCGGCTCGATGCTGTCGTCGGCGGCGCGGCGCGCGCTCACGTCCAGCGAGGCGCCGCCCGGGATGAGCCACCACCGCAGGCCCACCGCGGGCGCCAGCAGGCCGGCTTCTTCGGCGACCTGCAGGTACATCAGGTGCCGTCCCTCGGGCCGGTAGATGGCGGTGGCGGTGACGCGGCTGCGGGCGGGCAGCAGGTCGCGGCCCAGGCCGAGGTCCATGGCGAAGTCGTCCGTGAGGCGGATCGTGCCGCTGGCCGCCACCAGGTTGCGGCGTGGCTGCAGGCGGTGGTCGGCCGGGTCGGACGCGGCCGTCATGCCGAAGCGGGCCACGCCGGTGAAGTAGCTGCCTTGCAGGCTGACCTGGCGGTCCACTTCGAGCTCCACCGCGTTGGGGCCGGTGTCGGTGGGCCGCAGGCGCGGAGTGCGCACCGCCATCGCCAGCGGGATGTCGGCGTCGCAACCCAGGCTGCGCTCCTGCCGCTCGGGGCTGGCGTCCGCAAACGGGTCGATCGGCGCGCACGCCGGCACGGGCCGGAAGGCCGCGGCAGGCAGCAGCGGCTTTTCCGCACCGGCCACGGCATGGCAGGCGCAGAGCAGCGCGGCCACCAAAGCGGCGCCGCGAACCGGGCGGATCGGGAACATGGCCGCGATGATGCCAGCGGCAGCCGGCGGCGGAGCAGGCCGTAACCAAGAAGAAACCGGCGCCCGGGTGAGGCGGCTGCCTGCGAGGGCCCCTGCGATCAACCCGTAGTCATTCCAGGTCACCCTCGACGAACGGATGCTCCGCTTCGTACTCGGCGCGGGTCTTGCGGCGGTGGTCGCCCGCAAGATGGAGTGACGCCATGGCACGGTCCACGTAGATTTCCGACCGAAGCGGCCACCCGCGGGCGGCGTCAAAAAGGCCGGGCATCAGTTCGTAAGCCTTGGCCTCGCCACGCTCGTCCACATCGTTGAACCACAGGTGCGAGCCGCAGCGTGGGCAGAAGGCGCGCTCGGCAAAGTCGGAGGAGCGGTAGCGCGTGACCTCGCCGGTCACGGTCACCGTGGAGACCTCGGCCGTAAAACACACGAACAACCCGCCCGTCCAGCGCTGGCACATCCGGCAGTGGCAGGCGCCGACGCGCGGATCGTGCTCGCCGGCCACCGTGATCGTCACGGCCTTGCAAAGGCAGTGGCCGGTGAGTGCAGATGTGGCAACGCGGGTGTCGGGCGAGGGCTGCTGGCCGGCGGGGGTGGGCTGCATGTGGTGGCTCCTGAGTCTGGTGCTGGATGACAGCAACCGCCGCGCCGGCCCTCCTGCCGCATCGGCCCCGGCGTCACATGGCCAAGAGTGGCCAGAAGCGCCACTCCCCGCTGCGGCGGGCACCGGGCCAACAGGTAGTTACGAGGTTTGACGCTCTGCCGTCGCACTGATACGGTGCCTGCTGGAGGGCCGCCGGATGACGACCGGAAGCTGGTGCATCACGTCCTGGGTCACCCGCACCCGGGCCTCGCGCATTGGCCGCGCCACGCGGCAGCCCGACGGTGACCGAGCGATCCTGAAGGTTGCCGCGGGGGACCCGGCGCTCTTTCGCGAGGAGTACGGGCTGCTTCGCTCCCTGCAGGCGCCTGGCATCGTGCAGCCGCAGCAATGGACGGTGACGGGCGCCCTCCCCGCGATGGTGTTGCCCGAGCTCGACCTGGTTGCACTGGACGAGCTGTTGGCCGGGCCGCCGATGGCGGTGGACGCAGCCTTGCTTGTCAGCCACACCTTGGCGCAGGCGCTGGCGGCGCTGCACGGCGCTGCCCTCTGGCACGGCGACCTTCGCCCCCACAACATCCTGGTGGACCGCCGCACCGGGGCGGCCTGGATCGCCGACCTCAGCGCGGCCGTGGAGCGCCGCAACGCCGACCCGGGTGTGGCGCTGCCGGTGGACGACTGGGCGTGGATCGCGCCGGAGCAGACCGGCCGCATGGACCGCCCGGTCGATCATCGGGCCGACCTCTATGTGCTGGGGCTGCTGCTGTATCGCATGCTGGCGGGGCGTGCACCCTTCGAGGCGACGGATGCGCTCGAATGGGCGCATTGCCACACCGCACGGCCGCCCGCCGCACTGCCGGCCGGCGTGCCGGCGGGCGTGGGCCAGCTGGTGTCCAGGCTGCTCGCCAAAACCGCCGAACAGCGCTACCGACGTGCCGAAGGCCTGCTGGCCGACATCGGCCATTGCATTGACGAATGGCACTCGCGCGCCGACGTGCCGCCCTTTGCCCTGGGCACCAACGACCCGGACGACCAGGTGGAGCCTACGCTGCGCCTGCACGGGCGCGAGGAGGAGCGCACCCGGCTGCTTGACGCGTTTGCGCAGACGGTGGCCGACCCCCGGCCCCGCCTGGTGCTGGTGTCCGGCTTGCCCGGCGTGGGCAAGACATCGCTGGTCGACAGCTTGCACGAGCCGGTGCTCGCGGCCCACGGTTACTTCGCCGGCGCGAAGTTCGACTCGCAGCACCGCGACGTGCCCTACTCCGCGCTGCTGCAAGCGCTGCACGGGTTGGTGCGGCAGGTGCTCGCGCAGCCGGAGGCGCAGCTGGCACAGCGGCGCTCGGCAATGGCCGACGCACTCGGCACGAACGGGCAACTGATGATCGATGTGGTGCCAGCACTGGCGCGCATCATCGGCCCGCAGGCACCGCTGCCGGAGGTGCCGCCGGCCGAGGCGCAGAACCGACTGCGCTGGGTGCTGGGCCGGTTCATCGGTGTACTCGCCCGCGCCGAGCATCCGCTCGTGCTGTTCCTCGACGACCTGCAGTGGGCGGACCTGGCCAGCCTGGCCTTGCTGGGCGACCTGGCCACACGCACCGACGCCGGTGCCCTGCTGCTCGTGGGGGCGTACCGGGACGACGAGGTTGGTGCCGGCCATCCGCTGCTGGCCACGCTGGAGCGCGCGCAGGGCGGCGGCGCACGGGTGCTGCGCCTGCCGCTGGTGGCGCTGAGGCCCGAGCATGTCGAGGCGCTCGTGGCCGAGAGTCTCCACACCACGCCATCGCAGGCCCGCGCACTGGCCGAGCTGGTGCGCCAGCGCACCAACGGCAACCCGTTCTTCGTGCTGCAGTTCCTGGCGGAGCTGCGCGCGGAAGGCCTGGTGCGCTACGACCGCGCGCGCCTGGGCTGGACCTGGGACCTCGAGCGGATCCGCGCGCGCAACCTGGCCGACGACGTGGAGCACCTCGTCTCACGCCGCCTGCGCCGGCTGCCCGAACCCGTGCGCCGGGTGCTCCAGCACGCCGCCTGCCTGGGCACCAGCGGATCGGTGGCGCTGCTGGCCGCGGCAGTGGGCCAGGGGCAGGCTGACGTGGAAGACGCCCTCGCGGAGGCGGCCCGGGCGGGCATGGTGGCCTGCCGCGAAGGAAGCTTCCACTTCCTGCATGACCGGTTGCAGGAGGCGGCGTACGCCACCATCGACGCCGCCGACCTGGCGCAGACCCATTTGCGCATCGGCCGCCAGCTGCTGGCCGCGCTGCCCGAGCAGGAACAGCAGGAACGCATCTTCGAGCTGGCCTACCAGCTCAACCGGGGCAGCGCGCTGGTGACTGCGCCGGCGGAATCCCTGGCACTCGCGCGCCTGAACGCCAAGGCCGGCCGCAAGGCCAAGGCGCAGCTGGCATTCGCCTCCGCCCGCGACCACCTCACGCGCGCGGCCGATCGGTGGCCGGCGCAGGCCTGGGACACCGTTTTCCAGGAGACCTTCGACCTGCAGTTCGACCTGGCGGAGTGCGAGTTCCTCAACGCCGCATTCCAGCAGGCCGACGAGCGTCTGTCGGCGCTGTTGCCACATGCGCACACGCCCGCCGAACGCGCGCGCATCTACGGCTTGCGCATCCGCCTGCGCCTGGTGCCCGGGCAATTTGGCGCCGCGGCGGACACCGCGCTGGAAGCGCTGCGCCTCTTCGGCGTCAGCTTCGACGGCGCCGGCGCCCCCGCGCTCGTGGCGCAGGCGCGGCAGGAGGTGGAGCGCGAGCTGGCGGGCCGCAGCATCGAGCAGCTGCTGAAGGCGCCCGCCCTCGCCGATGCGGAGGCCCGCACGGTGCTTGGCCTGATGGTGGATTCCTTCACCGGCATCTACATCGCACGCCCGGAGGTGTTTCCGCTGCTGGTGCTCAGGGCGACGCAGCTCGTGCTGCGCCACGGCAACTGCGAAGAAAGCGCCGTCGTCTACACCTACTACGCCCGCGTGCTGCTGGCGGCGTTCGGCGAGATCGATGCCGCGTACGAGTACTCGCAGCTGGCGGTGCAGCTCAACGAAAAGCTCGGCGACCGCAAGCGCCGCGGCATGCTGCTGTTTTCGCATGCCGGCTTCATCCACTTCTGGCGCCAGCCCTTTCCCGGCGGACGCGCCACGCTGGACAGCGGCCTTGCCGCCTGCCTCGAGGTGGGCAACTTCGTGCATGCGGCGCTGATCGAGGTGAACACCTGCCTCTACATGGCCGAGGCCGGCGAACGGCTCAACGAACTGGCGGCGCAGGCCGAGCGCTCCATTGCTTTCCTGCAAGCCACCCACAGCGGCGGCACCCTGGAGGTGGCGCAGGTGTTCCGGCAGTTCGCGCGTTGCCTGCAGGGCCGCACCCACGCGCCCGGCTCGTTCGATGACGAGCACTACCGCCACGACGCGGTGGTGCAGCGCATGCGGGACCAGAACAATGTGGCAGGGCTGGGCATCGTGCACATGCTGGAGCAGATGTCGGCCTTCGTCATGGGCGACACACCCGCGGCGCGGGAAGCGGCGGGCCGCACCGCAGGCGTGCTGCGGGCTGTGTTTGCCATGCCGGTGCGGCCCACGCATGTGTTCTACCGGGCGCTCACGCTCGCCGAGGCGCACCCCGGTTTGGCGGCGCCGGAACGCCCCGACAACCTGCGCGCGATCGAGCAGCACGCCGCCGATCTGGCCACCTGGGCCGAGCACTGCCCGGAGAACTACGCCAACCGGCATGCGCTGGTGGCGGCCGAGCTGGCGCGCCTGCAAGGGCAGGAGCTGCAGGCCGAGCGGCTCTACGAACAGGCGATCGACGCCGCGCGGGCCAGCCGGCTGGTCCATCAGGAGGCACTGGCCTGCGAGCGGGCCGCGGCGTTCCACCACGGCCGCGGCCTGGCACGCATCGCCGACGCCTACATCGCCGACGCCCACCAGGCCTACATGCGCTGGGGCGCCCTCGGCAAGGCGGCGCAGCTCGAAACCACCCATCCGGTGCTGCGCATCGCACGCAGCGCGGCCTTGCCCATCGACACCCTGGCGGTGATGAAGGCAGCCCAGGCAGTGTCGAGCCAGATCGACCTCGCCGCGCTGCTGGACACGCTGATGCGCATCGCGCTGGAACAGGCCGGCGCCCAGGCCGCCCGGCTGTACATCGCCACGCAGGAGCCGATGCAGCTGGCGGCCTCGGCCGAGGTGCATGGCGAAGGCCTGGTGGTGCAGCAGCATGCGGACGATGCGCCGGTGGAGGGCGACCATCCGCTCGCGATCCTCAACTTCGTGCGCCGCAGCCAGGAGCAGGTGCTGCTGGGCGACGCGACACAGGCCCATCCCTTCAGCGCGGACCCGTGGCTGGGCCGGCGACGGCCGCGCTCGGTGCTGTGCCTGCCGCTGGTGCGGCAATCGCAGACGATCGGTGTGCTGTACCTCGAGCACGGGATGGTCACCCATGCCTTCACCCCGCGGCATGCCACGGTGCTGGGCCTGCTGGCCGGGCAGGCCGCGATCTCGTTGGAGACCGCCAGGCTGTACGCGGCGCTCAAGGCCGAGAACGCGCAGCGGCGGCTGGCGGAGGCGGCCACGCTCGAATGGCAGGCGCGCATCGGCCGGCTGGTGGAGTCGAACATCATCGCGGTGCGCATCGCCAACCTGGACGGCCTGATCGTCGATGCGAACGACGCCTACCTGCGCCTGGTCGGCTATTCGCGCGACGACATGGCGGCCGGCCGGCTGACCACGCATGTGGTGACACCCCCCGAATACCGCGACGCCGATGCCCGCGCGTTGGAGGAGCTGCTGCGCGATGGCCGCTACGTGCCCTATGAAAAGGTGTATGTGCGCAAGGACGGCAGCCGTGTCCCCGTGATGTCGGGTGGCATCCTGTTCCAGGGCGAACGCCCGCAGACCGTGGGCTTCGTGCTCGACTTGAGCGAACGCGACCGGGCGGAGTTGGCGCAGCGGGCGCGGCTGGAAGCGGAGGCGGCCAACCAGGCCAAGTCGGCATTCCTCGCGAACATGAGCCATGAGCTGCGCACGCCGCTCAATGGCGTACTCGGCTTTGCCCAGCTGCTGCAGCGCGACGACAGCCTCACCGAGCGCCAGCGCAGGGGCTTGCACACGATAGAGGCCAGCGGCAATCACCTGCTTTCGTTGATCAACGACATCCTGGACCTGGCGCGCATCGAAGCAGGCCGCATGGAGCTCGCCCCGGTGGCGACAGACCCGCGCAACTGCCTGGACTTCGTGGCGGACGTGGTGCGCCTGCGCGCCGAACAGAAGGGTGTGCAGTTCGTGCTGGACACGCCGCCGCCGCAGCCCGCCAGCGTGCTGGTCGACGAATTGCGGCTGCGCCAGGTGTTGCTCAACCTGTTGAGCAACTCGGTGAAGTTCACCCACGCCGGCCGTGTCACCCTGCGCATGCGGGCGCGCCGCGAAGCCGCCCACGCATGGGCACTGGCCTTCGATGTGGAAGACACGGGCGTGGGCATGACACCCGCGGAAGTGCAGCGCATCTTCCGCCCCTTCGAGCAGGCGGGCAGCGCGCGCCAGCGCGCCGAAGGCATGGGGCTGGGGCTGGCGATCAGCGACGCGCTGGTGCGGCAGATGGGCGGCACCATCACCGTGCACAGCGAGCCCGGCAAGGGCAGCGCCTTTTCCTTCGAACTGCTGTTGCCGGCCGCGGCCGCCGCGATGCATGCACCCGCGCCGCCCATGATCAGCGGCTACCTGGGGCCACGCCGGCGGGTGCTGGTGGTGGACGACGTGCACGACAACCGCCAGATCCTGCTGGAGCTGTTGAAGTCACTCGACTTCGACATCGCTGAGGCCGCCGACGGCCGCCAAGCCCTGGAGCAGGCACGGGCCCTGAGGCCCGACCTCGTGCTGATCGACAACGGAATGCCCAAGCCCACGGGCAGCGAGGTCACCCGCCAGTTGCGCGCCGAGGAGGCATTTGCACAGGTACCCATCATCGCGGTGTCGGCCGGCGCATCCGCACAAGAGCGGGAGCGCTACCTTGCCGCGGGCGCGAATGCGTTCCTGGCCAAACCGGTGGACGTGCCGCAGCTGCTGAACGCCATCGGGCATGTGCTCGACCTGAGCTGGACGCGCCGCGGCCCTCCCTCGTGAGCACCCTGGCCGCACAGCGGCCGCCCGCCACCGGCAGCGGCAGGGTCGGATTCAGCCGGTCAGCGGGGCGCTGCGGCGCCCTTTTTCATGGCGCGGCGGCCCGGCGTGGCGGGCTCGCGGTCCCAGGGTGCCACGTCACCATCGAACCGCTGGGCCAGGAAGCCGATCAGCAGCTCCAGCGGTCGCGGTTGGTGCTGGCGCGACAGGTACACGGCATGGATGCCCAGCGGTTCCGGTTCGTAGTCCGGCAACAGCCGCACCAGCTCACCGCGCTCGAGCTCACCGACCACAAAGTACGTGGGCAGCATCGCGATGCCAGCGCCGGCCAGCGCCGCCTGCCGCAGCACCGCCGTCTCGTTGCCCGACAGCGAGCCCGCCACGTCCACGGTGCTCAGGCGGCCATCGCGTCGCAGCCGGTACTGCGCGCGGGCGCCGAAGGCGTGGGTGATGCAGTTGTGCGCCTTCAGCTCCTCCGGCCGTTGCGGCTGCCCGCAACGTTGCAGGTAGTGCGGTGACGCACACAGCACGGAGCGGCAGCTGGCCAGCCGGCGCGCCACCATGCCGTCGTCCAGGCGGTTGGTGATGCGCAGCGCCAGGTCGATGCGTTCACTGACGAGATCCACCGCCCGGTCCACGGCCAACAGCTCCACCTCGACGCGTGGATGCCGCGCCTGGAACTTCACCACCGCCTGCGTGAGGCAGGACATGGCGAACGACAGGCTGGTCGTGATGCGCAGCTTGCCCGTGGGCTCGGCGCGGTGCGCGCCGGTCACCGCCTGCAGGTCCAACGACAGCTCCAGCATCTGGCGCAGGCGGGGCAGCGCCTCCTGCCCCGCCTCGCTCAGGCTCACACGCCGTGTCGTGCGATGCAGCAGCCGCGCGCCCAGCCAGCGCTCCAGCCCCTCCAGATGGCGGCTCACCATGGCGCGCGACAGGTCCAGCGTCTCCGCGGCGCGGGTGAGGCTGCCCCGGTCGGCAATCTCGACGAAGGTGCGGATGGCGTTCAGGCGGTCCATGCATTGAGTCGGGCTGGTTGACAATTTCTTGAGCGAAACGCAGTTTATCCATCCGCAGCGAATCAATAGAGTGGGCTCCAACACAAGGAGCACCGATGAGCGCACTCGTTTCCCGCCGGCTGACGCTGCTGGCCACCGCCGCCACCCTGGCTCTCGGGGCGCTCGCCCCCGCCCGGGCCCAGACACCGGCAGCCCCACCGGCCCCACCAGAGCGGGACGGCGCGGGACACACGCTGCAGGATCTCTACCAGGCGGCGCTGAAGGAAGGCGGCGCGTTAACGGTTTATGCCGGCGGCGACGAAGTGACACAGGGTTTCGGCATCAAGGCCGGGTTCGAGAAGCAGTTCCCCGGCATGAAACTGAACCTGGTGGTGGACCTCAGCAAGTACCACGACGCGCGCATCGAGGAAGAGCTGTTGCGCAAGGACCTGAAGGTCGATGTCGCCCACCTGCAGACCCTGCACGACTTCGACGACTGGGCCGCACGGGGCCTGCTGCTGCCCTACAGGCCGATCGGGTGGGACCAGGTCCCTGCGGCCTACAAGGACCCGCAGGCGCGCTTCACCGGCCTGTTCATGCTCACCTTCGCCAACAGCTACAACAAGACGCTGGTCACGGCCGAGAACGCGCCGCGCGACTATGCCGACTTCCTGAAGCCCGAGTTCAGGAACCGCATCGTCATCGCGTATCCGCACGACGACGACGCAGTGCTCTACGTGTTCGACAAGATCATCCAGAAGTACGGCATCGGCTTCATCGACAAGCTGCAGGCCAATGGCGTGCAGTGGGTGCGTGGCACGCAGACGCCACGCGACGCGGTGGAGGCGGGCAAGTACGCGGTGTCCACCGGCACCTCCGGCAACTTCGTGCCGGTGGAGTCGTCCAACATCCGCTTCATGCTGCCGGCCAGCGACCCCTTCCTCACCTGGGCCCAGACGGGTGCCATCTTCAAGGACGCCAAGCACCCGGCCGCTGCCAAGTTGTATGTCAGCTGGACCCTGTCATTGCCCACGGCATCCAGCCCGAGGCAGTTCCCGCTGCGCAAGGACGTGCCGCCACCGGCCGGCTTCAAGCCGATCGACCAGTACAACACCAGCCCCGAAGACTTCCGCGCCTTCATGCGCGACCGGGCCCGCGTGGAGCGGCTGAAGGGCCTGTTCGAGCGGCTCCTGGGGCCGGTGCAAGGCATTTCCCCGCTGAAGGACTGAACAGCGCTTACCGGATCGTTTCCGACCTCGAATAGATGACCTGGCCGCCGCGCACCGCGCACTTCACCGCGGCGAAGTGCTTCACGTCCTTGCCCGGGTCGGCCTCGAGCACGACGAAGTCGGCGTCCATTCCCGGTGCGATGCGTCCGCGCCGCTGCTGCTCGTTCCAGCGGGCGGCGGGTGTGGTGGTCAGCGAGGCCAGGATCTGCATCGGGCTCATGCCGGCCTGGGCCATGAGCTGGTACTCCTCGGTGGGGTCGGTGTCGGTCATGTAGTCCACGTCGGTGCCGAAGAGCACCTTGCCGCCGGCAGCCGCGAACTTGCCGAACTCCTGCACGCTCTCCTGAACGATGCGTTCGGCCACCGGCGCCGGCACCTGCTCCTTGGCCAGTTCGTAGCGCAGCAGCTTGAGCGTGGGCACCATGGACACGCCCTCGGCGCGCAGCTGGTCCATCAGCGCCTGCGGCCACGGCGCGGGCGTGCCCAGCGGCGGGTGCGCCAGGATGTCCACCTGCGCCTGCAGCGCGGCACGCACGCCGTCCAGGTCGGTGGGATGCGCAAACACCAGCTTGCCGCGGCGGTGGGTTTCCGCGGCGGCCGCAGCCGCGATGTCGGCCGGCATGCGCTTGACCTGACCCTTGCCCTGGGGCGTGACCAGGAACAGCTTGGTCGCGTCGGCGCCTGCGTCCAGGTTCTGTCGCACCGTGTCCACGCCCGATGCGGCCGTGTCCGGCTGCGGCAGCTTCGCGAGGAAGGCGGCGTCCAGGTGCGCCACGTAGAGCGGCAGGCCCTTGTGCGGGAAGAGTGGGAGCCCCGCGGTGAGAAGGCGCGGGCCCTTCACGTCACCCTTGTCCACGCGCGCCCGCAAGGCCAGCGTGTTGTCGCGGTCGGAGGCGATGTCGAAGGCGGTGGTGAAGCCGTAGCGTGTCAACAGCTGGGTGAGGCCGGCCTCCAGCTCGGCGGCCGGCCGCTTGGCGGCGTTGGCAAAGGCGGGGCCGAGCAGGTGCACATGGCTGTTCTGGAAGCCCGCGACGATGATGCCGCCATTGCATGCTGGCGCCAGCGCGGGTGCCTCTTCGCCCTGCTTGTCACGCGGGCCCACCGACACGATCTTGCCTTCGCGCACCAGCACCACGCCGCCGTTGATCGGCGCAGTGTCGGGGGCCGTGTAGATCCTGGTCCCCTGCAGCGCCTGCACGGGCTGCGTGGCCGCGTGCGCCGGCGGCCATGCGAGCCCCATCAGCATGAACAGCGCTGCCGGGGCGCCGAAACGGGTGCGTCTTGTCATCGGGTGTCTCCTTGGCAGAGCCGAGCGCGCCGCAGCGGCGGCCGCGCGGGCCATGGGGCGGGATGATAGGTCGCAGCCCTCCGTTCATCCGGCGTTCCTGCGGCTCATCACGCGCGGTGCGCACGTCGTCGCAAGCCGCTCGCCGCCAGCCAGGCGCGCGCCGATAGTTCACTCATCGCAACACGCAACGCCTTCAGGAGCCCACCATGACCAGCACCTACACCGCCCGCTTCGCTTCCTTCAGCGCCGCCTGCGCCGTCACCCTGGCCTTGTTGATGGGCGTGAGCAGCATGGCCAGCGACACGCCGGCCCAGGTGTGGATGGCCAAGGCGGCCGCGGTGAAGGCGGCCTGAGGCGCGCTCTTCTGCTTCGTCTAACCGGCGCGCTGGAGCGGGCGCGTGTCCACACGCACACACAGCATCGCCGTCAGCAGCGCCAGGGCGACGAGGGTGGCATACAGCTGGCGGAAGTCCGCCAACTGCGGGTTCGTGTGGCCGACGAGGGCCACCGTGGCCGCCACGCCGAGCACGCCACCGATCTGCCGGATGGCCTGGTTCACCGCGCTGCCGATCCCAAAGCGCGCCGGCGCCAACCGGGCCACCGCAGCACCGCTCAACGAGGGCAGCACCATGCCGACCGCGGTGCCGCTGAGCAGCAGGCCGGGCAGCCAGGCGCCCAAGTAGTCCGGCACCGGGCCGGCGCGCAGGTAGAACCACAAGCCCGAAGCGGCATAGACCAGGCTGCCGGCCACCAGCAGGGGCCGGTGGCCCACCCGGCCCGCCAGCCGGCCCGACAGCACGGCCACCGGCACCACCAGCAGCGGCCCCGGGGTCACCGCCAGTCCCGCCTGGGGCAGCGAGTAGTGCCACACCTGCATCGTGAAGAAGAAGAACCCGAAGAACATCATCGCGAACGCGGTGCCAAACGCCAGCGTCGCCAGGTTGACGTCGCGGTAGGTGCGGTCGGCAAACAGCGACAGGTCCACTGCCGGCTCGGCGGTGTGGCGCGCCCAGGCCACGAAGGCCACCATCGCCGCCGCGCCCATCGCGATCGCGCCCAGCACCACCGGTGAGCGCCAGCCCAGCGCCTCGGTCTGCACGATGCCGAAGGCCAGCGCGCCCACGGCGGCAATGAGCAAGGCAACGCCCGGCAAGTCGACCTTCGCGCGGCCGCCGCTGCGCCACTCGGTGAGCCGGCTGCGGCCGCGCCACAGTGCGATCGCGCCTATGGGCAGGTTGAGGAAGAAGGCCCAGCGCCAACCCAGCGCGTCCACCACACCGGCGCCCACGCTGGGGCCCAGGGCTGCCGCCAGCCCGCCCACTGCGCCCCACAGGCTGACCGCCACCGCACGCTTGTCCAACGGGAACGCGCCCAGCACCAGGGCCAGCGACGAGGGCGTCAGCAGCGCCGCGCCCACGGCCTGCAGCACCCGCGCAGCGACCAGGGCGCCCACGGTCGGCGCCGCCCCACAGGCCGCTGACGCCAGCAGGAACAGCGTGAGCCCGATCTGGAACACGCGCTTTCGGCCATGCACGTCGGCCAGCCGGCCCGCCGGCACCAGCAAGGCCGCATAGACCACGGTGTAGGCGTTCAGCACCCAGGACAGGTCGGTCGCGTCGCTGCCCGGGAAACCCGCGCGCAGCGCGCCAAAGGCTGCGAACAGGACGGTGGTGTCGATGGAGACGAGGAACACCGCCATGCTGGCCACCCCGAACACCGCCCAGGGGGTGCTGGCCTGGCCCGGCACCGCGTTGGCCGTTGCGCCGCTCACGCTCATGGACTGTCCTTCAACAGGTGGAGGCAATGAAGTCGACGGCGGCGGCCACCACGGCCGGGTCGAACAGGATGCGCCGGTGGCCCAGGCCGTCCACCCGCTGGTGGCGCGCACCCGGCCAGGCTGCAGCACTCATGAGGCTGTCTTCGATGGCCACCACCCGGTCGTCGCCGGAGTGAAGGAACAGCGCCGGCTCATGCCGCAACGGTGCACGTGCGGGCAGGGACACCTCGCGCACGTCCATCCCGATGCGGCCGGACAGCAGCCCCAGCATCGCCTCGGTACCGTCCGCGTCCAGCCCGGCTGCCGCGGCCACCTTGCGTGCATAGCGCTCGTAATACGCCGGCGCGGCGATGAGCACCACGCGCTGCACGGCCAGGCCGGCATGCAAGGCTTCCACCAGCACGGCGGAACCGACGGAATGCGCGATGGCACCGTGCAGCGCACCCAGCTGCGGGGCCGCGGCGCGGAGCGTGCGGGCCGCCTGGGGAATGGAACTCTGCTGGCCGGGCGAATCCCCATGCGCGGGGAGATGCACCGCGGTCACGGCAAAGCCGGCTGCCAGCAGCGGCGGCGCCATGGCGGCGAGGTCGCAAGCCTGGCCTTCCCAACCGTGAACCAGCAGCACCGCCGGGCCGTGGCCGGCCCGCTGCACCACGAGTTCGCCCTCGGGCGTGGCCAGGCGGTGCGTCTCGATGCCCGGCAGCACCAGCGCCTCCACCTGTGCGGGCCGCCTCGGCGTGAGGAACAGGTGGGCCACTTCCTGGGGCGAGGGCCGCTGGTCAACGTTCGACATGTCGGTCGCCTTTCACGTGGATGATCCTCATCATATTTCTGGACGAACGTTGGCCGCAACCGATGGGCATTCAGCCCCGCTGGTCGCTGGTCAGGTGTTTCAGCGCCGCGTCGCGCACGGCCTCGGACAGGCGCGGGTCATCGACCGCACGGGCCAGCAGCAGCGCGCCCACCATGGTGGCCACCGTCACCAACGCCTGCTCGTGCGCGCCCGGCTGGCCCCAGCCAGGCAACTGGCGCGACACCAGGTCCACCAGCTCCTTGATGCGCCGGGTGGCCGCCGCCCGCACGTCCGGCGACTGGCGCGGCATGTCGGACCCCAGGGCCACGATCGCGCAGCCAGTTTCGGCACGCTCCACGTGGGCGCTGGAGAGGTAGGCGCGGATAACGGTGGACAGCGCCTGGTCCGCCGGCGCGTCGGCGGCAATCCGCGACAGCGCCGCCACGGTGTCCGAGCCGGCACGGTCCACGGCTTCGGCGAGCATCGCTTCGCGGGTGTCGAAGTGGGCATAGAACCCGCCGTGCGTGAGCCCGGCCTCCTTCATCACCTCCGCCACCCCGGCACCGCCAAAGCCCTTGCGCCGCACGGCACGGGAGGCCACCTCGACGATGCGCTCGTGTGTGGCCTGTTTGCGGCTGGAAGGGATGCGGCTCATGGAAGGCGTCAGTATATGATGCCCATAATATCATTGCCGCGCGGAAGCACCCGCCTGCGGCATTTCACAGCGGCATGGCGCGGGGCCGTGGTACATGCGGCCCGGGCGTTGCCGCCCCAGCCACTGGGCATGCCGCAGCACCTCCCGCGCGGGCAGTGGCCCGCCGTGGCCCAGGTGGAAGGTCTGCATGCCCGAGGCCACCAGCCGCTCCAGCTGGAGCGCCACGGTCTTCGGGTCGTCCTCGAAAGGGGGACGCCTGGCGTGCTGCGTGCGCACCAGCCCGCCCAGCAGCACGCCCGAGGCGAGCAGGTCGCCCACCATCGCGTCGCCTCCATCGAGCTCGATGGACACCGAACCCGCGGTGTGGCCGGGCGTATGGCGGGCGCGGCCGGCCACGCCATATGGGGCCAGGTCCAGCGCCTCGCCATCGGCCAGCACGATGTCCGGCGTGAACGGCTGATAGGGGCGCACGATCACCCCGGTGCGAAAGAACAGCCGGCTCACCCAGCCGGTGGCGCAATAGGTCATGGCTTTGCGCCGTTCGTAATAGGGCAGGTCGCCCGCGTGCGCCAGGATGGGCGCGCCTGAGAGCTCGCGCACACGGGCCGCGGAGCCGGCATGGTCCATGTGCGCATGGGTCACCACGATGAGCCGGATGTCCTTCAAGCTGCGGCCGTGGGCCTGCAGCGCCCGTTCGATCTTGCGATGCGACCCCGGCACGCCGGTGTCCACCAGCACACAGCCCCGATCACCCACGACGAGGTGGCAATTGATGACGCCAAAGGGCAGGATGGGGATTCGAACGATGCGGGGCTGCGGCATGGTCAGGCGTCCAGGTGGTGTGATGCGATGGCGCCATTGTGTGAATCGCTGCTGCGCCGCGTGATGGCGGTATCGCCTTGTTTGATGGCGATATGGCCAGGCGACCATGCACGGATCCGTTCTACGATCCAGCCCATGAAGACCTTGCGCATCGCCCTGCTCGCCTACGACGGCTGCATGGCCACCCAGCTGTTTGGCATCGGCGACGTGTTGCGCATCGCCAGCCAGATCGACGCAGCGCGGCACGGCAGCCCGCGCTGGCGCTTCGACGTGCAGCTGGTGGCAACGGGTGGCAGCGGCGCCACCGTCTCGGGTGGCGTGCGGCTGCCCGCCAAGCGCCCCCGGGGTGCCTTCGATCTGCTCATCGTGCCCGGGCTGCTGGCCGAGCGCGGCAACCACTGGTGCACCACGCTGGCGCCGCTCGCACCGGAGCTGGCGTTCATCCGCAAGTGCTTTGCACGCGGCACGCCGGTGGCGTCGGTGTGCGTGGGCGCCTTCCTGCTGGCCGAGGCGGGTTTGCTTGACCAGCGGCGGGCCACCACGTCGTGGCTCTTTGCCAAGGACTTTGCCGCCCGCTACCCGGCCGCGCACCTGCAGGCCGACGCCATGCTGCTGGACGACGGGGGCGTCATCACCACTGGCGCGGTCACCTCCGCATTCGACCTGGCCATTCACCTCGTCAAGCGGCACCTGGGCGCCGCAGTGGCCACCGCCACGGCCCAGGCCACCCTGCTGCCTACGGCGCGCAACAGCCAGGCGCCCTACGTGGACCACCAGCTCGCGGTCGAGCCGCTGCCCACCTTCTCCAGCCGGCTGCGCCACTGGTTCGACACGCGCCTGGCCGAGCCCTATGACCTGCAGCGCGTGGCCCAGGCGTTCCATGTGAGCGGACGTACCCTGATGCGGCGGGTGAAGGCCGAGACCGGCAGCTCGCCGCTGACGATGCTGCAGCACGCGCGCGTGGACAAGGCCAAGCAGCTGCTCGCCGGCACGCGCTGGAGCGTGGCCCGCATCACCGAGGCAGTGGGCTACACCGACGCCGCCACCTTCGCGCGGCTGTTCGCCCGGCGCGTGGGCGAGCCGCCCTCCGCTTACCGCAGGCGATAGCCGCTACACGCCGAGCTCGGCGAGGATGCGTTCGCGCAGGTCCTGCGCCTGTGGGCTGGACAGCTTGCGCGGATGCGGCAGGTCGACCGTGAAGCTCGCCTGGATGCGCGCAGGCCGGGGCGACAGCACCAGGATGCGGTCAGCCAGGTGCACCGCTTCTTCCACGTCGTGCGTGATCAGCAGCACGGTGTGGCGCTCTTCCTCCAGCACGCGCAGCAATTCGTTGCGCATGCGCAGGCTCATCAGCGCGTCGAGCGCCGAGAAGGGCTCGTCCATGTACAGGATGTCGGGCTTGACCACCAGCGCGCGCGCGATCTCGGCGCGCTTGAGCATGCCGCCGGAGAGCTCGTGCGGATAGGCCTGCTCGAAACCCTTCAGGCCCACCATCGCCGCATAGTGGTCGGCCAGTTCGGCCTTCTGCGCGGCGCCCTGCCCCGTCAGGCCGAACATCAGGTTCTCCCGCACCGTGAGCCAGGGAAACACCGAGCCGTGCTGCGAGATGAGGATGCCCTTGGGGCTGGGGCCGCGTTGCAGCTGGCCGTCCACCTGCACCTGGCCGTCGTCAGGCCGCTCGAAGCCCGCGATGATGTTCATCAGCGTGCTCTTGCCGCAGCCCGAGGGGCCGACGATGGCCACGAACTCGCCGTCCGCGACGCTGAAGTCCACGTTGTCCACCACCGGGAGCACACCCTTGGCGCCGATGAAGCGTTTGCTGACGCGGCGCACCGCGATCTTGGGTTCAACGGACATAGCGCCACCGCACGATCTTGAGCCTTTCCAGCAGGCGGGTTCCGCTGTCCAGCAGCAGGCCGATGGCACCGATGATGATCATGCTGGCGATCACCAGGTCGTAGCGGTTGCCGGCGTTGCGCGAATCCATGATCAGGTAGCCCAGGCCCGAGCGCAGCGCGATCATTTCGGCCGCCACCACCACCAGCCAGGCCACGCCGATGCCGATGCGCATGCCGACGATGATTTCCGGCAGCACCGCGGGAATCACGATCTGGCGGAACAGCGTGCCGCGCGACACACCGAAGTTGGTGGCCGCGCGCAGGTAGCGGCGCTCGATGGTGTGCACGCCGGCCGTGGTCTGCAACACCATGGGGAACACCGACGAGATGAAGATCAGGAAGATGGGCGACACGTCGCCCACGCCGAACCAGAGGATGGCGATCGGTATCCACGCGATCGGGGAGATCGGCCGCAGCATCTGGAACACCGGGTTCAGCGTGCGGTAGGCGCCAGCCACCCAGCCCATCCACAAGCCCAGCGGCACCGCCACCAGCGTGGCGAGCCCGAAGCCCAGGCCCACGCGCATCAGCGACGCACCGATGTGCTCCCACAAGGTGCCGTCCTCCACCAGTTCCAGCGTGCCGGTGACCACCTGCGCCGGGGTGGGAAAGATCACGCTCTGGGTGGCCACCACCGCGGCCCACCAGCCGGCGATCAGGGCCGCCAGCACCAGCGTGGGCGGCCACACCCGCTGCCAATGCCTCGCCCACGGGCTTGCGCCCCGCACTCCTGTTCTCGTCATCGTCTCAAGGGGTTGATGCAGGGCGGCAGGCGCCCGGGAAATCCGCGCTCATGGGGTCGCTCATGCCAGCCGGCGCTGCAGTTGCAGCCAGCGCCAGCGCAGCGTGGGCCAGCCGGGTGCGAGCGCGGGCTCCACCACCACGCTCATCTGCCCGCTGGCGTGGGCCGTGCAGGCAAAGCTGTAGCTGGCGGCCTTTTCGAAGGGCAGGCGGAAGCTCTGGCCCGGCATGATGAGCACCGGCCCGAAGGTCTGCGGCACCTCGTCGAGGTTGCGCAGCAGCAGCACGTCGTTGGTGCCGAGCGTGAGCTCGATGGTGCTGGGCAGGATCTCCACCTTGTCGCCCGCCATGCGGCGTGCCCAGGTGCCTTTGGGAATCTCGAACAGCTCCTCGCGGGTGGCGGGCGCTGGCGGCACCAGCGCGGCCCAGGCGAGCCCGAGCAGCAGCGCCGCGAAGGCCAGCCACGGCAGGGCCCGCCAGGCGGAGCGGCGCACGGTGGGCAGCTTCATCGTGCCGCGAGCAGCAGGCGCAGGTCGTGCACGTAGTCCTTCGCCGGATGGTCGTACGGCATCATGCCGACCAGCCGCCCTGCGCGGTCGATCAGGTAGACCGAGGAGGTGTGGTCGAAGCCGTAGGCCGCGCCGGACGTCACCTTGGTGGCGGTGGCACCGAAGCTGGCCCGCACCCGCGCCAGTGCTTCAGGCCGGCCGGTGGCGCCGATGAAGCCGGGGTCGAACGCGGCCATGTAGTCCTTCAGGCGCTGCACCGTGTCGCGCTCCGGGTCCACCGTGACAAACACCACCTGCACGTCCTTGGCGTCGGCACCCAGCGCCTTGCGCGCCTGGGCCAGGGTGGCCAGCGTGGTGGGGCACACCGCCGGGCAGCTGGAGAAGCCGAAGGACAGGAGCACCACCTTGCCGCGGTGGCGCGACAGGTCGAAGGCACGGCCGTCGGAGCCCTCCAGCAGCACCGGCGGCGCCAGCCGCGGCGGCTCGAACACGCCGGCCTTCAAAGGCGGCGTGGCGCCCGGCGCGGCGGCATGGCCCTCGGTAGCCCAGAGTGTGGCGGCCAGGGCCGCGGCGGCCACCAGGGCACGGCGCGCTGCATTCATGCGCGCGCTCACAGGCTGATGGGCGCGGCTTTCGCGGCCTTCGCAAAACTTTCGTCCATGTACTTCTCGTAAGGCACCGGGGCCTTGAGCGTGCCGGCCTCGATGGACAGCTGCATCAGCTCCTCGAACTCGGCGCGGATCATGCGCAGGTCGCCGTAGGTCACCCGGTCCACCGGGTTCTCCATCACGAAGCGGATGATGTTGGGATCCTGGTTGAAATACTTGCGGCCCGCCGCGATGGCGACCGCCTTGTTGCGGTTGTCCTGCTTCTGGTCGAGCCAGAGGCCCGCGCCCAGCACGTGGTTCACCAGGTCCTGCACCAGCGGCCGGTTCTTCGCGATCAGCTCCTCGCGCACGGTGAGCACGCAACAGATGTAGTTGCGCCACTCATCGCGGGTCATGCGGATGGGCCGCGCGTAACCGGCGCGCTGGGCCGCCGCGCCGAAGGGCTCGCCGGTGCAGTAGGCGTCCACCGCCTTGGCATACAGGGCGGCCGGCATGTCCGGCGGCGCCATCTCCACGAGCTGGATGTCCTTGGGCGTCATCTTCTCCTGCGCCAGCATCTTGCGCAGGAACAGGTAGTCCACCGCAAAGCGGCTGGGGATCGCGATGCGCTTGCCGGTCAGGTCGCGGAAGCTGCGATGCGCCGAGTCCGTACGCACCATGATGACGGCCCCCGAGCGGTGGCCCAGCGACACGATCTTCACCGGGATCTTCTTGTCGGCCAGGTCCATCACCAGCGGCGCCAGCATGAAGGCCGCCTGGATGCGCCCGGTCATCAGCGATTCCTTGATCTCCGGCCAGCCGCTGTACTTGCTGTATTCAAAGACGTTGCCACCGCGCGCCACGCAGGCCACGGGCAGCGTGAGGTTGCAGGTGACAGGCAGCCCGCCCACCACCAGCGGATCGGCCGCCGTGGCAAGCGGGGAGGCGAGCGGCAGCGCCGTGGCGGCCGCGGCCTTCAGCACGGTGCGACGGCGCAGTGCAGCGGGGGAAACGGAAGGTACCGGGGGCATGGGCAGGCAGGCCGGACGAGAAGGGCCCGATTGTCGGGCATCTCGTCCGGACCCGGGCTCAGCGCGCCCCCGCGCCGCCGGGCAGATTTGGGAGACGGGTCAGTTCGTGGCGGCTTCGAGGTAGATCGACAGCCGCTTTTCGTCGACCAGGCGTTGCTGCCTGGCGCTGGCCAGCTCCTGCACGATGCGCTGGGCGGTCTCCGGCGCCAGCGGCTGGGCCAACGACGGGCACAACTGCCGCAGCTGCGCCTGCATGTCGCCCGCCACCTCGCGCGCCGACACCGGCGCATCGGCCACCACGACCACCCGGTACTGCGGCGAGCACAGCGCAAACTCCGCGTGCGTGGGCGCGGGCGCGGCCTGCGCCGCCGCGCCGGCCAGCGCGAGGCCGATCACGGCGATGGAGCGAACGGCCACCGGCATCACCTGGACCCGCCGCCCATCTTGCCCTGCATCACCGCCACCAGGTGCTGCCTGGCTTCGGCCAGCTGGGCCTTGTCGGCATCGTGCACGCGGCGGAAGAACGCGGCGCATTCCGGCGAGCCGGCCTGTTCCGCGTCCTTGATGTACTGGTCGTAGGCCATCAGCGCCTGGGCCTTGTTCTGGATCAGCGTGATCCAGTCGTATTCCAGGTTGCTCAGCGGATGCTTGTCGGTGGAGTTTTCCTGCATGGTGGGTGCCCTTTCATGTCGATGCAAGCGCGAGGGGCGCTTGCCTGGTCCAACGACAGAAGAGGCAGGCGCCGTGCCCGCTGGGCTCAGCCCATGCGCAGCCGCATCGCCTCCTGCTCCAGCCGCGCATCCTCGATCTCGCGCATCACCGCCCCCAGGTCCACCGTGCCGGGCTGGCGCTCATAGCGGCCGGTCAGGGGCGTCCCCGGGCCCAGCCGTCCGCCGGCGTAGAGATCCCAGATTTCCGGGCCGTACTGCGTGGCCAGCAGCTCCGGCGCAAAGCGGCCGAAGAAGCCGCGCAGGTTGTTCACGTCACGCATCAGCATGCGCGCGGCGTGGTTGTTGCCCGCCGCGTCCACCGCCTGCGGCAGGTCGATCACCACCGGGCCGTCCGCGGCCAGCAGGATGTTGAACTCCGACAGGTCGCCGTGCACCACGCCCGCGCACAGCATGCGCACCACCTCGCGGATCAGCGCGGCATGGTGGGCCCGGGCCTCGTCGGCGGTGAAGGACAGGTCGTTCAGCCGCGGCGCGGCCTGGCCGTGCTCGTCGGTGACCAGCTCCATGATCAGCACGCCGTCGAGGAAGTTGTACGGCCGGGGCACGCGCACGCCCGCGCCGGCCAGGCGGTACAGCGCGTCCACCTCGGCGCTCTGCCAGGCGGCCTCGCGCTGCTCCCGCCCGTAGCGTGTGCCCTTGGCCATGGCGCGCGCCTGGCGGCTGTTCTTGACCTTGCGGTTCTCGGTGTAGTCCACCGCCTGGCGGAAGCTGCGGTGGGTGGCTTCCTTGTAGATCTTGGCGGCGCGTGCCTCGCCGGCGCAGCGGACCACGTAGACCTCGGCTTCCTTGCCGCTCTTGAGCTGGCGCAGCACGTCGTCGATCAGGCCCTCGGCCATCAGCGCCTGCAGGCGCGGGGGTGTTTTCATCGGCGCATTGTCCGCTGCATGCGCGGCGCGCCGGCCGCGCCGCTAGCGGCCGGCGCCGCGCTCGTGGGGCTGGCTTTCCCGGCCGGTGGTGGTTTGCGGATCCAGGCCGCGGTCGGGCGACTCGCCCACCTGGCGCTCGCCATCGCCCACCTCCACCAGCTCCTCGATCAGGAAGGTGCCATAGCGCTGGGCGCGCAAGGCACCATGGCGGCGAGCGGCTTCGGCCACCGCCTGCACCTGGCGGTCGTCGCCAATGGGTGTCACCACGAAGGTGCAGCCCTGCTCGGCCAGGGCCAGCCGCGTCTTCGCCAGGTTGTATTCCTGCCCGATCTTGGCCGCCAGGGTGGCGTTGTTCACCTCGTCGGTGGCCAGCGCGCGCATCTGCTGCGGCTCATACACCACGACCTCGCCCTCGGCCACGCCCGCGTCGCGCAGCTCGTCCTGCAGGGCCGCGGCCGCATCGGCGGACGGCAGCGCCATCACGATGTGGTTGGCAGGGCTGAAGGTGTTGAAGTGGCGGGGTGGCGAGTTCTTGTCCATGCAGCATGCTCCTGGTGATCCCGCAGGCTGAGCAGGTGCTGTGCCCGCCGGCGGGCGCCATGGGCGCCGTGTGCGGGGTGCGCGTGTACCCGAACGCCCGACATTTCATCGCCGGTCCGGGCATTTGGCGGCGCGCTGGCGGCATGTCGTCGCAAGCCGCTCGCGCTGCGGGCCGCGGGGGGCGACAGTCCACTCACCGCAACACACCACCCACGGAGCCCACCATGACGAAACACACCCCTTCCGCCTTCAGCCTGTGTGCCTTCATCGCCGCCGGCGCGGTGGCCTCGGCGCTGCTGATCGGTGTGTTCGGCACCAGCGCGGGCGCCACTGCGGCGCCGGTGTGGGTGAGCGAGGCGGCCATCTGCCACGCACCGGGCTGAACACGCGGCGGCACTTTTTATCTCCGTTCCGGCAAGGGCGCTTCGGCGCCCTTGTGTCGTTGTGGCCTGCGCAATCTGGGCAATTCCGCCGTATGGCACTTGCACACCGCAGCCTATGGTTGCTGCGTCGCGGCGGCCTGCCGCACCCCACAGACACGGGAGCCCGCCATGAACCTCACGCCCTTGTTCACCCGCACCCGGGACACCGCGCGCCTTGCGCTCTGCACCAGCCTGCTGGTTGCGGCCGCCGCAGCGCAAGCCGACGCGGTGACCGACTGGAACCTGCAGGCCTGCCAGTGGGTGGCCGCCGCCGGCCTCGTCACCCAGCCCGCCAGCCGCGTGATGGCGATCAGCCACACGGCGGCCTTCGAGGCGGCCAATGCCATCACGCGGCGTTACCCGGGTCTGCAGGCCGCCGGCCTGAGCGCACCGCCTGGCGCGTCGGTGGATGCGGCCATCGCGGCCGCCCACCATGCCACCCTGGGCCAGTTGCTGCCCACGCAGCAGCCGGCCATCACCCTGGCCTACCGCAAGGCGCTGGCCGCCATCGCGGACGGCCAGGCCAAGGACGAGGGTGTCGCGGTCGGCGAGCGGGCCGCGCAGCAGCTGCTGGCCCGGCGCGCCGACGATGGCGCCAACGCGGTGGAGACGTATCGGCCCCTCACCACCCCGGGCCGCTGGGTGGCCACGACCATACCCTCCACGCCCCAGTGGCCGCAGCGCACGCCCTGGCTGATGAGCAGCGCGGCGCAGTTCCGCCCCGGCCCGCCGCCCGCCCTGGACAGCGAGCGCTGGGCCCGCGACTACAACGAGATCAAGGCGCTGGGCGCCCGCCAGAGCAAGCTGCGCACACCGGAGCAGACCGACATCGCGCGCTTCTGGACCACCACCCTGCCGGCCATCTACCACGGCGTGGTGCGCGGCGTGGCGGAGCAGCCGGGGCGCGACACCGTGCGCAACGCCCGGCTGTACGCCGCGGTCACCCAGGCGATCGACGACGGCATGATCGCGGTGTTCGACGCCAAGTACCACCATGGTTTCTGGCGGCCGATCACGGCCATCCGCAATGGCGACACCGACGGCAACGCGCACACCGAACGCGACCCGTCCTGGCTGCCCTTGATCGACACCCCCATGCACCCCGAGTACCCTTGTGCGCACTGCATCCAGGCCGCTGCCGTGGGTGCGGTGCTGCAGGCGGAGATCGGCTCCGGCCCCGTGCCGATGTTGAGCACCACCAGCGTGTCGGCCAATGGGGCGCTGCGGCAATGGCCCGGCGTGCATGCCTTCGTGCGGGAAGTGGGCCACGCCCGCATCTACGGTGGGGCGCACTTCCGCTTCTCCACCGAAGTGGGCCTGGACATGGGACAGCGCATCGGTGCGCTGGCGGTGCAGCGGTTGCTTGCGGAGTGATCAGATGAACACCATCACCACCACGCCCGACACCTGGCAGGCCGGCGACGCCTACGAGCGCTACATGGGCCGCTGGAGCCGGCAGCTGACCCCGCTGTTCCTGCAGTGGCTGGCCGTGCCGGCGGGGCGCCACTGGCTGGACGTGGGCTGCGGCACCGGCTCGCTGTGCGCTGCCATCCTCGAGCGGGCGGCACCGGCATCGGTGACCGGGGTGGAACCGTCCGAGGGCTTCCTGGCCACCGCGCGGGCCACGCTGCCACCGGAGGTGGTGCTGCACCAGGGCACCGCAGCCCGCCTGCCGCTGCCCGACCACACCGTCGATGTGACGGTGTCGGCCCTGGTGCTCAACTTCGTGCCGGATCCCCATGCGGCCCTGCGCGACATGGCGCGTGTCACCGTGCCCGGCGGCGACATCGCCGCCTGCGTGTGGGACTACGCCGGCTGCATGGCGATGACCCGCCTGTACTGGGACGCGGCCGCCGAGCTGGGCCTGCTGGCGCCGGGGCAGGCGCAGGGCGAGCGTTTCCCGCTGTGCCAGCCCGATGCGCTGGCTGCCGCGTTCGCCGCCGCCGGCATGGCGCAGGTGGAGGTGTCGGGCATCGACATCTCGATGCGCTTCACCAGCTTCGACGATTACTGGCAGCCCTTCCTCGCCGGACAGGGCCCCGCGCCGGCCCACGCGATGCGCCTGGAGGCGCCGGCACGCGACAGCCTGCGCGAGCTGCTGCGCCGGCGCCTGCCGATGCAGCCGGATGGCGCCGCGCTGCTGCCCGCCCGCGCATGGGCAGCGCGGGGCATCGTCACCGGATGAGCCCGGGTAGCATGGCCCGCACGAAGCCATCGCAGGAACATGGAGTTGCTCGAACGGGACGCATTGCTGGCGCAGCTGAAGTCGCAACAGCAGGCCGGCACAGGCCGGCTGATCCTGCTGGAAGGCGAAGCCGGCATCGGCAAGACCACCCTGCTGCGCGCCTTTGCGCGGGCCGTGCAACACGAGGCGCCGGTGTACTGGGGCGCTTGCGACGCGCTGTTGTCACCCCGCCCGCTGGCGCCGCTGGAGGACATCGCGCTGCAAGTGCGCGGGGACCTGCTGGCCTTGCACCGCCGCGCCGCGCCGCGGCAGCAGGTGTTCGTGGCCTTCCTCGAGCTGCTGTCGGCCCGGCGCTGCGTGGCGGTGCTGGAAGACCTGCACTGGGCCGACGAGGGCACGCTGGACCTGCTGCGCTACGCGGGCCGGCGCGTGGCGCGCACCGGATCGCTGCTGCTGGGCAGTTACCGCAGCGATGAACTGGTGCCCTCGCATCCGCTGCGTGCGGTGCTGGGCGACCTGGCCACCAGCGGTGCCTTGCGGCTGGCGCCCGCACCCTTGTCGCTGCAGGCGGTGGCGGCCCTGTGCACGGTGCCGGGCGCAGACATCGCCGAGTTGCACCGCAAGACCGCCGGCAACCCGTTCTTCGTGACCGAGGTGCTGGCCGCCGGCGCGGACACCGTTCCCGCCACGGTGCAGGACGCCGTGCTGGCCCGCGCCAGCCGGCTGTCCCCCGCGGCCCACGCCCTGCTCGAAGCCGCGGCCGTGGCCGGGGCCCGGGCGGAGCCGGCGCTGCTGCAGGCCCTGGCCGGCGCCGACGCCGCGTGCCTCGACGAATGCCTGGCCACCGGCGTGCTGCAGGCCGATGGCGGGGTGGCCACCTTCCGCCACGAGCTCGCGCGCGACGCGATCCTGCGCTGCATCGCGCCCGACCGCCTGGTGCACCTGCACCGGCAGGCCTTGCAGGCCCTGGCCTCGTCAAACCCAGCCGACCCCGCGCGGCTGGCGCTGCACGCGGACGGCGCCGGCGATGCGCCCGCGGTGCGGCAATGGGCGCCACTGGCTGCGCGCAAGGCCGCCGCCAGCGGCGCGCACCGGCAAGCCGCCGCGCATTGGGCGCAGGCGTTGCACCACACCCGCCTGCCGGCCGAACGGGCCGCCCTGCTCGACGAGCGCGCCACCGAGATCCAGATGGCCGGTGGCCTGGCCGAAGCGATCGCTGCGCGCCAGGAAGCGGCGCGGCTGTGGCGCGAAGCCGGCCGCGACGGCAATGCCGCTGCCACGCTGGCGCGGCTGGCGCTGCTGCTGGTGCTCGCCGGCCGCAATGCCGAAGGCGAGGCCGCCCTCGCGGACGCGCACCGGCTGCTGGCCGGTGACCCCAGCAGCTCCTTCGCGGCCGCGGTGCGACGCTGCGCGGCAGGCGTGCGGGTGCTCGACCGCGACAGCGCCGAGGCCATCGCCTTGGCGGCCCCGGCCCTTGCCCAGGCCGAACGGGACCAGGACGAACCCTCCATGGTGCACTGCCTGATCATGCTGGGCATTGCGCACATCAACCTCGACCGGGTGGACGAAGGTGTGCAGCGACTGGAACACGCCCTCGGCCTGGCCGAGCGCCTGCATAACGATGCCCTGATGGGCCAGGCCCTGGCCAACCTGAGCGCCGGTTGTGCGGAATCGCTGCGCCTGGACCAGGCGATGGCCTACCTGCAGCGCGGCATCGCCTTCTGCACGGACCGGGACCTGGATGCATCGCGCCTGTACCAGCTGGCCTGGCTGGCGCAGGTGCACCTGCTGCGCAGCCGCTGGGACGACGCCGACGCAGCGGCGCTGGAGGTGCTGGGGGACCGGCGCGCCACCACGGTGGCCCGCATCGTCGCACTCACTGCGCTGGGGCGGCTGCGCGCGCGCCGCGGCGACCCGGCCGCCTGGCAGGCGCTGGATGAAGCGCGCGCGCTGGCCGACGCCAGCGGCACGGTGCAGCGCACGGCGCCCCTGCATGCGGCCCGCGCCGAAGCCGCATGGCTGGAAGGCCGCAGCGACGACGCGCTGCACGATGCCGCTGCCTGCCTCACGCTGGCGATCCACAAGCGGCAAGCCGCGCTTGCGGGCGAGCTGCTCCTGTGGTGCCGCCGCGCCGGCCTGAACAGCGACATTCCCACCTTCTGCGACCGGCATCCCGCGGCGCTGGAAGCTGCGGGCCGCTGGCAAGACGCCGCCCGTTGCTGGCGCGAGCTGGGCTGCCCTTTCGAGACCGCCCGCGCCCTGGCCGGGGGCGATGAAGCGGCGCAACGTGAAGCGCTGGCGCTGCTGGAGACGCTGGGCGCGCGCCCGCTGGCCGAGCGCGTGCGCTGGCGCTTGCGTGCCGCCGGCGCTCGCGGCCTGCCCCGCGGCCCGCGCGCCACCACACAGCAGCATCCCGCCGGCCTCACCAGCAAGGAAGTCGCCGTGCTCGCCCTGCTGGCCTCCGGCCTGCGCAACAAGGACATCGCCCAGCGCCTGAGCCGGTCCACGCGCACCATCGACCACCACCTCGCCTCCATCTTCACCAAGCTGGGCGTGAGCACCCGCGCCGAAGCGGTGAGCGGCGCGTATCGGCTGGGAATCGTGCAGGCGGAGTGAGGTGGCACGGGGCGCATACCTCCGCGCTCATCCGCCCCGGATGCAGCCCGTCACTCGCTGGCTGCACACCGTCGCAAGCCGCTCGTGCGCCAGGCCTTGCCGGCCGATAGTTCACTCATCGCAACACGCCACAGCCCACGGAGCCCCACCATGAACAGCCAGATCACCTCCACCTTCAACGTCCCTGCCTTCGCCGCCTCCTGCGTCGTCACGCTGGCGCTGCTGGCCGGGGTGTTCAGCATGGCGGCCACGCCCGACACCCCGGCGGCGATGGCGACTGCCCCGATGGTGCAGGCCGGCTGATCCGCGGAGGCCTGCGATCCACAAAGGGGCGCAGTAGCGCCCCTTTTTCTTTGGCGCCGGCCGCGATCACCCGGCCCGGCGGGCGTGGGGCACCTGCAGCACCACGTCGCTCAACGGCTGGGCCACACACGGCAGGATCCAGCCCTCGGCCTTTTCCTCGCGGCTGACACCCGGCCATTCCACGCTGTAGCGCACCTCGCCGCTGCGCAGCTGGCACAGGCAGGTGCGGCAGGTGCCGTTGCGGCAGCTGTTGGGCAGCAGCACGCCCGCCCGCAAGGCCGATGCGAGCAGCGACTGGCCGGGGAGCGCCTTCACAGGGCCAGCCGGCCGGTTCGATGCGCAGCTCGAAGTGATCGTCCATGGCGGCAGTATCGGGCGATGCCCGAGCCCGGCCCGTGCAGCCTGTCACACGTGCGGCACCGGGCGGGCCGCCACCGGTACATCCGGTTGCTCAACACACCGCGCCCTCACACCGCGGCCTTTATCCGGCCTGCGGCGCTGCCGATGAACAGGGGTCTCCTTTGCGCAACCCCTCATGCCACATCAGCAGTACTTCCCGGCCCTGCGCCACCTCGCGCCGCTTGCGGCTGCCTCCTTGCTTGCCCTGCTGGGCGCGTGCGGCGGTGGCACCGGGCAAGACCCGGCCGACACGGCGCAAGCCAGCGAGGCCAGCGACGGCACCGCCGCCGCCACCGCCTTCGTGCGCAGGACCGCGTCCACCAGCAACACGCTGCAGGTGGGCCTGGCGCTGCCCGGTTTTCCGCACAAGTTCGACGTGTACCGCCCGGCCGGCGCCACGCGGGCGGTGGTTTTCCTGCACGGCCTGGGCGGCCGCAGTTTCCAGATGGCGCGCGACCTCGGCCTGAACAGTGTGATGGCGCCGCCGACCATGAACACGGTGAACTGGGACTGGCTCACGCGCAACGGCATCATCGCGGTGTTCCCCCAGGCCACCACGCCGGCGGGCAGCACGCTGCCCACCTGGAGCGACTATGTGCAGAGCTCCGGCCAGGACGACGTGGGTTTTCTGAAGGCGCTGTCGGCGAGCCTGAAGGCGCAGTACGGCGCCACCGAGGTGTCGTTGTCGGGGCACTCCAATGGCGGCGCCATGACGGCGCGCATGTGGTGCGAGGCCACCACCGCCTACAAGGCCTTCGTGACCCTGGCCGCGCCCATGCCCTCCTCGTCCTTCCCCTCTCCCGCGGCCACCTGCACGCCGCTGGTGCCGGCGCCCTATCACGCGGTGGTAGGTGGGCAGGACACCAAGCTCGCGCAGTTCTTCCAGGCAGCGCAGCCGCCGTCGGCCGAGCAAATGGCCGCGGGCCTGAGCAGCCCGACGCTCGCCTATGAATGGAGCCGCCACTACGACCGCAGCTTCCGCGTGTGCTCGGAATGGCCCGCGCTCGCCGCCCGGTCCACCGCCAATGCCGGGCCGGGCTGGAGCCAGTGCGGCGGGCGCGTGCGCTACACCGTGGTGTCCAAGGCCGACCATCCGATCGCATCGCTGGAGCAGTATGCGGGCCAGCGCATGGCCGACCTGATCGCGGCCTTCGTGAAGTAGCCGGCGCGCGCTGCTCAGCCGAAGAGCTTGGTGGCGATCTGCGCCACATGGCGGCCCTGGTAGCGCGCCATGCCGAGCTCCTGCTCGCTGGGCATGCGTTCGCCCTTGCCGCCGGCGATGGTGGACGCACCGTACGGGCTGCCGCCCTTGATCTCGTCCAGCCCGGTCTGGCGGGCCTCCGCATAGGGCAGGCCCACGATCACCATGCCATGGTGCAGCAGCGTCACGTGGAAGGTGAGCAGCGTGCTCTCCTGCCCGCCGTGCTGGGTACCACTGGAGCAGAACACCGAGCCCACCTTGCCCACCAGCGCGCCGCTGGCCCACAGGCCGCCGGTCTGGTCGAGGAAGTTGCGCATCTGGCCGGTCATGTTGCCAAAGCGGGTGCCGGTGCCAAAGAGGATGGCGTCGTAGTTGCCCAGCTCCGCCGGCTGCGCCACCGGCGCGGGCTGGTCTGCCTTGCCGCCCGCCTTGGCAAACACCTCCGGCGGCATGGTCTCGGGCACACGTTTCAAGTCCACCTGGGCGCCTTGCACCTCGCGTGCGCCTTCGGCCACCGCCTTGGCCATCGCTTCCACGTGGCCGTGGACGCTGTGATACAGAACCAGAACCTTAGCCATCCTGCATGCTCCATTGAAAGCCCATGGACGCCGCAGCAAACCGCGTACGCAGGTGGCCGGCCTCAGCCCTGAAGCTGGCGCGCGTGGTGGGCGATGTGGTCGGCCATCAGGCTGGCAATGAAGTAGTACCCATGGTCGTAGCCCGCATGGCGGCGCAGCTGCAGCGGCTGGCCAGTGCGTTCGCAGGCGGCCTCCAGCAGCTCGGGCTTGAGCTGCTCGGCCAGGAACTTGTCGGCCAGGCCCTGGTCCACCAGCAGCCGCGGGGCCTTGGCACCGGCCGAGATCAGCGCGCAGGCGTCGTGCCCGGCCCAGGCGGCCTCATCCGGCCCCAGGTAAGCCTTGAAGGCCTTGCGGCCCCAGGGGCACTGCGCAGGCGCGCAGATGGGCGCCAGGGCCGACACGCTGCGGTACAGCCCTGGGTGCCGCAGGGCAAGCGCGAGCGCGCCGTGCCCGCCCATCGAGTGGCCGAACACGCCCACCCGGCCGGGCAGCACCGGAAAGTGCTGCACCAGCAGCGCCTGCAGCTCGCCCGTGATCCAGCTTTCCATGCGGAACCGGCTGGCCCAGGGGGCGGCGGTGGCGTCCAGGTAGAAACCGGCCCCTTCGCCGAAGTCCCAGGCGTCGGTGGCACCGGGCAGGCCGGTCTGGCGCGGGCTGGTGTCCGGCGACACCAGCAGGAGGCCGTGTTGAGCCGCCAGGCGCTGGGCGCCGGCCTTGATCGCGAAGGTTTCTTCGCTGCACGTGAGCCCAGCCAGGTAGACCAGCATCGGCACCGGGCCCTGCGCGGCCTGTGGCGGGCGGTACACGCCAAACCGCATGGGCCCGCCGGTGGCCTGGGACGCATGCTCGTAGAAGCCCTGCACGCCGCCGAAGCAGGCGTGTTCGCTCAACACGGTGAGGCCCTGCATCGCGGCGCTCAATAGATCACCACCGAGCGGATCGATTCACCGCGCTTCATCAGGTCGAAACCGTCGTTGATCTGCTCCAGCTTCAGCCGATGCGTGATCAGGTCGTCGATGTTGAGCTTGCCGTCCATGTACCAATCGACGATCTTCGGCACGTCGGTGCGGCCGCGGGCGCCGCCGAAAGCCGAGCCGAGCCAGCGCCGGCCGGTCACCAGCTGGAAAGGCCGCGTGCTGATCTCGGCCCCGGCTTCGGCCACGCCGATGATGATGCTCTGGCCCCAGCCCTTGTGGCAGCATTCCAGCGCCTGGCGCATGGTGGTGGTGTTGCCGATGCATTCGAAGCTGTAGTCGGCGCCGCCATCGGTGAGCTGCACGATCGCGTCCACCACGTTGGGCACGTCCTTCGGGTTGATGAAGTGCGTCATGCCGAATTGCCGGCCCATGGCCTCGCGGCCCGGGTTGAGGTCGATGCCGATGATCTTGTCGGCGCCCACCATCCTGGCGCCCTGGATCACGTTGAGCCCGATGCCGCCCAGGCCGAACACCACCACGTTGGCGCCCGCCTCCACCTTGGCGGTGAACAGCACCGCGCCCACGCCGGTGGTGACACCGCAGCCGATGTAGCACACGGTGTCGAACGGCGCGTCGGAGCGGATCTTCGCCAGCGCGATCTCCGGCACCACGATGTGGTTGCTGAAGGTGGAGGTGCCCATGTAGTGGAGCAGCGGCTTGCCGTCGAGCGAGAAGCGCGAGCTGCCGTCGGGCATCAGGCCCTTGCCCTGCGTGCCGCGGATGCGCTGGCACAGGTTGGTCTTGCGCGACAGGCAGAACTTGCACTCGCGGCATTCCGGCGTGTAGAGCGGGATCACGTGGTCGTCGCGCTTCAGGCTGGTGACACCCGGCCCCACCTCGACCACCACGCCGGCGCCCTCGTGGCCCAGGATCGCGGGGAACAGGCCCTCCGGGTCCGCGCCGGAGAGGGTGTAGTAGTCGGTGTGGCAGATGCCGGTGGCCTTCACCTCCACCAGCACCTCGCCGGCGCGCGGGCCTTCGAGGTCCACGGTTTCCACGCTGAGCGGGGCGCCCGCTTTCCAGGCCACGGCGGCTCGAGTCTTCATCAACATGCTCCTTGAGGGTTCTGGTGCCAGTGTGCCCTGCGAACCGGTGCGCCTGCGGACGCGCAAAACCGTGAAAAGCTCGGCGGGTGCCGCCACAGAATCCGCAGCATCGCATTTCACACCAGTGAGGCTTGCAGATGCGCCAACCCGCCCGGCACACGCGCCGCTTCTCCCATCGGCTGCTGCCACTCCTGGCCTGCTTCGCCACAGTCACCGCCAATGCGCAGGCGCTGCAGCACAACCCTTTCGACGACCCCTTCGTCGCCGTCACCAGCGGCCTGCCGAACTGCCCGGTGCCGCAGGAACCGGTGTTCACCGACGAGCAGTACAAGGCCGAGGCGCATGACCGCGCCCAGCGCGGCGTGAGCTGCTGGATGGCCGGGCGCTGCCGGCTGCACAGCGCCTACTTGTACGACAAGGAGATCATCCCGCGCGTGAAACAGGCCATCACCGTGGCCGGCCGCTTCACCAACACCAGTGTGTGGGCCCTGGGCCAGCGCCGTTATGTATGGCTCAAGGGCTGCGTGGCCACGGCGGAGCAGGCGGCCGAGCTGGAGCGCCTGGTGCGCACCATCGACGACGTGGATGGGGTGCAGAACGAGCTGATGGTCGGCAGCCAGGGCCAGCCGCCCTACGCCACCGCGCGCTGAAGCTCCCGCGGGCGGGAACCTCGCTTGCCTGGAACAGGGCTGCACCCACCCTGGACCCTGGAGTACCCCATGAGCCTCAAGACCTTGCTGCTGACCCTGGCTGTCGCCGGCGTCACCGCCAACCTCATCATGAAATCGCGCCGCACGCCCGTGGCTGCCGGCAATGCCGGCCTGCCGGTGGACGACCTGCCGCGCGCCGACACCGGCCTTCAAGCCAGCTCGGACACCGGCATGCCGGGCATGGGCACGTCCTCGATGAACATGGCAGAACGCATGGAAGATGACAATCTGACCGGTTCGCCGATCGGCAACGGCACGCCAGCCGCCGACGCCGGCCTGGCGGAGGACCCGTTCGAGTCCTCCTCGCAAAAGGGCTCGGGCCCCTCCACCACCGGCCTGGGGGACTACAGCCGCGGCGCCTGACCCCCCGGGCCGTTCACGCCGCCGCCTTGCCCTTGAGCTGCTCGCCCACCGGCAGCTTGCGGATGCGCCGGCCGGTGGCGGCGAAGATGGCGTTGGTGAGCGCAGGTGTCACGCCCGAGGTGCCGGTTTCGCCGATGCCGCCGGGCGATTCCGCGCTCTGCACCACATGCACCTCCACGCGGGGCGCTTCGTTGAAACGCATCACGCGGTAGTCGCCGAAATTGCTTTGCTGCACCCGGCCCTTGTCCAGCGTGATCTCGTTCCAGAGGCCCGCGCCCAGGCCGAAGACGACGCCGCTTTCGATCTGGGCCGACACGGTGTCCGGGTTGACCACCTGGCCGCAGTCCAGCACGCAGACCACGCGGTGCACCGCCACCTCGCCCTCGGCTGACACCGACACCTCGGCCACCTGGGCCATGTAGGTGCCGAACGCGAACTGCACCGACACGCCGCGCCCGCCGCGGCGCCCTGCGGGCACCTGCAGCGGCTGGGCCCAGCCGGCTTTCTCGGCCGCCAGCTTGAGCACCGCGCGCAGGCGAGGCTGTTTGTCCAGCAGCGCCAGTCGGTAGGCCACCGGATCCTGCCTGGCTGCGGCCGCCAGCTCGTCGACAAAACTTTCCACCACCCAGACGTTGTGGGTGGCGCCCACGCCGCGCCAGAAGGCGGTGGGCAGTGGCGGCTCATGGCGCACATATTCCACCTGCACCGCCGGCACGCTGTAGGGCTGGTCCTTGGCACCTTCCACCGCGTCGCTGTCGATGCCGTCCTTCACGGCCGCCGGCGCGAAGCGGGCCATGATGGACGAGCCGGTGACGCGGTGGAACCAGGCCGTGGGCCGCCCCTGGTCGTCCAGCGCAGCGGAGATGCGGTCCAGGTAGTAGGGCCGGTACATGTCGTGCTGGATGTCCTCCTCGCGTGTCCACACGAACTTCACCGGTCCCTTGGCCTGCTTGGCGAAGGCGACCGCCTGCACGATGAAGTCCACCTCCAGGCGGCGCCCGAAGCCACCGCCCAGGTAGTGGTTGTGCACCCGCACCTGCTCGGGCTTCAGGCCCGCCACCTTGGCTGCTTCGGCCTGCGCCAGCGCGGGCACCTGGGTGCCGACGTAGAGGTCGCAACCGTCGGGCCGCAGGTCCACCGTGCAGTTCATCGGCTCCATGGTGGCGTGGGCCAGGAAGGGCATCTGGTAGACGACTTCGAGCTTGCGGTTCGCGGCCGCCTGCTGGATGGCCGCCACGGCATCGCCTTCGTGGCGCGCCACCGCACCCGCCTTGCGCGAGGCCGCATCCATGTCGGCCACGATGCCGGCCAGGCTGGCGCCGCTGGCCGGGCCGTCCTTCCAGGTGGGCGCCAGCGCGGCCAGGCCTTGTTTGGCGGCCCACATGTGGGCTGCCACCACCGCCACCGCATTGTTGAGCTTGAGCACCTGGCGCACCCCCGGCACCGCCAGCGCCTTGGCGTCGTCCGCACTGGCCAGCGTGCCGCCCAGCATGGGCGCGGCCGCCACGGTGGCGATGCTCATGTTGGCCAGCTTGGCATCGATGCCGAACTGCGCCGTGCCGTTCACCTTGTCGGCAGAGTCCAAGCGCTTGACCGGCGTGCCGATCAGGCGAAAGTCGGCCGGCTTCTTCAGCGCCACGTCCTGCGGCACCGGCAGCTTGGCGGCCGCATCCACCAAGTCGCCGTAGCCGAGGCTGCGCTTGCTGGCGGCGTGGGTCACCGTGCCGTTGGCGGTGGTGCAGCTGGCCGGGTCCACGTTCCACGACTGCGCCGCTGCCGACACCAGCATGGCGCGCGCGGTGGCGCCGGCCTTGCGCAGCGGGCCCCAGGCGCCGCGGATCGACGTGGAGCCGCCGGTCACCTGACCACCCAGCAGGGCGTCGGCATAGAGCGCGTTGTTGGCCGGTGCATGCTCGAGCCTGACCTTGGCCAGGTCCACGTCCAGCTCTTCGGCCAGCAGCATCGGGATGGAGGTGTAGGTGCCCTGGCCCATCTCCACCTTGTGCACGGTGAAGGTGACCAGCCCGGCCCTGTCGATGCGGATGAAGCCGGCGGTGCTGAGGCCCGGGCTGTCGGTGGACAGGCGCGAGGTGGCGTGCCCCACCGCCGCTTCGGGCGGCGGCTCCTTGCGCGAATCCCGGTTGCAGCCGGGCAAGGCGAATGCAACCAGCAGGCCGCCGCCGGCAGCGGCGCTCACGCGCAGGAAATCGCGCCGGGCCGCAAGTGAAGGAGATTGCTTTGACATGCTAAGCCTCCTTCTTCGCCGCAGCGATCTTGATCGCCGAGCGGATGCGCTGGTAGGTGCCGCAGCGGCAGATGTTGCCGGCCATCGCGCCGTCGATGTCGGCGTCGCTGGGGTTGGGGTTGGCCTGCAGCAGCGCGCTGGCCGCCATCACCTGGCCGGACTGGCAGTAGCCGCACTGCACCACGTCGATCTGGCGCCAGGCCGCCTGCACCCGCTGGCCCACCGGGTTCTGGCCGATGGCCTCGATGGTGACCACCGACTTGCCGGCCACCGCCGCCACCGGCGTGATGCAGGAGCGGGTGGCCTGGCCGTCCACATGCACGGTGCAGGCGCCGCACAGCGCGACGCCGCAGCCGAACTTGGTGCCGGTGAGCCCGGCCACGTCGCGCAGCGCCCACAGCAGGGGCATGTCGTCAGGCACCTCCAGGGTGGCCGGCTGTCCGTTGAGGGTGAAGGCAGGCATCGCAGCTCCAAAGCGCAGTGGAGCTGCGGAGGCGGGCAACTCACATGCCCTGCCGCCGAAGAACAGCCTGTGTCAGCGTGCGGACGTGTCCTTCTGCCAGGTGGCCAGCAGTTCCTGCAGCGAGCCCTTGCGCTCGGCATCGGTCTCGGTGGCGATCACCTTTTCCAGCGCCATGCGGCGCGCCACGTCCAGCGCCTGATCGGCCGCCACCTTGACGTCGGGCTCCACCCCGGTGCCCTCCCAGTTGGTCTTGGTGATCGGACTCACCGCCCGGCCGGTGGGCACGAACATGCCGAAGTGGCCGTTCAGCGGCACCACGTCGCCCGGGTTGGCGCCGCCGCCGGTGGTTTCGCCGACCAGGGTGGCGCGCTTCAGGTTCTTCAGGTTGTAGCTGAACTCCTCGGCGCCGCTGAAGGTGCGGCTGGAGGTCAGCACGTACACCGGCTTCTTCTGGCCAAAACGCTTGCCGGGCACCCAGTCGTGGGTGTGGAACTGCTCGGTGCGGTCGCCCTCGCGCCAATACAGGCTGTTCAGGTGCGTGCGGGTGTCGAACAGGTAGCTGGTGACGAAGGCCACCGTGCTCGGGTCGCCGCCACCGTTCTTGCGCAGGTCGACGATGAGCGCGTCGGTGTTGGCCACCAGCGTCATCGCGGCGGCCAGCGTCTCGCCGGCCCAGTCGGTGGGCGCAAAGCTGCGCAGGTCGATGTAGCCGATGTTGCCCTGCAGCCGCTCCACCCGCTCCACGCCGTAGTTGTGCAGCTGCTCTTCGCGGCGATCGTTGGCCAGCTCCTCGGCGCTGGGCGTGTCGCTGGTGCGCGGCGGCAGCGGCTGGGCGCTGTAGCGCACGCGGATGTGCTTGTCGCGGGTGACGGCCTGCAGCTCGGTGGTCAGCTTGTCGGCAAAGGCCTTGGGATCGTCCAGCCCGTCGAAGGCCTTGGCCTGCCATTGGCGCTGCAACGCGGCTTCCACTTTTTTGGCCACATCCGGGAACACATAACGCTCCTTCATCCTGGCGATGGCCGCGTCCACCACCTGGCGCCGGGTGGCCGCATCGACGGTGGCTTGCGCCAACGCGGCACATTGGGTGATGGAGAGCACGATGGCCAGGGAGGACAGGCGCAGCAGGTGTTTCATCGAGAGGAAATAAGGACGGTGAAGCGCGACAGTATGTAAGCAGTGGCGCTGCAGTTGGCGAGGATTTGCACCGGTGAATCGCTTCTCACGCAGGGACAATCGCGGCATGGACAAGACCGACAGAGAAATCCTCAGAATCCTGGTGGCGGACGGCCGCCGCTCCTACCGCGACATCGGCGAGGCGGTGCACCTGAGCGCCAACGCCGTGGCCGAGCGCATCCGCCGCCTGGTGAAGGATGGCACCGTGCGCGCCATTCGCGCGGTGGTGGACCCGGCGGCGCTGGGTGTGACGGTGGAAGCGCAGATCGACGTGAAGCTGCGGCCCACCACCAGCGCGGAGGCCTTCGAGGCAGCGATCCGCGACCTGCCGCAGGTCACCAGCGCCACCTTGATGACCGGCTCCTTCGACTACGCCCTGCGCGTGGCCTGCGTCGACCGCAACGAGCTGGTCGACGTGACCGAGACCATCCGCAACAAGGCGGGCGCGCTCGAAACCTACAGCCGGGTGATCCTGCGCGAGGTGCGGCTGGGCGGCTGGTACGGCGCCTGATGCCGACAGCCCGCAAGGGCCGCCACGGGTATAAACCGCAGGCGGGCTGCCGCTGCTGCATAGTGCGCGCATGCCCCTGTCACAACACGCAGGGCTCTGTTCATCGTCCTGCCCTTTGGCCACTTGCACATGCATTCCATGGAAACACCCACCCCCACTCCCTCCGCCGACGTGCGCACCTCGTTCCTGGAGGAAAAAGCCTTCAAGTCGCGCACCGTGCTGGTGTTCGGCCCCATCAGCGACGCCACGGCGCAGGACACGGTGCGCCGGCTGATCGCCCTGGCCGCCGACTCCAGCGCGCCCATCGACCTGCTGGTGTCCTCGCCCGGCGGCCACCTGGAATCAGGCGACACCATCCACGACGTGATCCGCTTCATCAATGCGCCGGTGCGCATCATCGGCACCGGCTGGGTGGGCAGCGCTGCCACGCACGTGTACCTGTCGGTGCCGCGCGAGCGCCGCTTCTGCCTGCCGCAGACCCGCTTCCTGATCCACCAGCCCAGCGGCGGCGCCGGCGGCCAGGCCACCGACATCGCCATCCAGGCGCGCGAGATCCTCAAGGCACGCCAGCGCATCGCCGAGGTGATCGCACGCGAAACCGGGCAGCCGCTGGAGCGGGTGCTGACGGACATCGAGCGTGACCGCTGGATGTCCGCGCAGGAAGCGGTGGAGTACGGGCTGGTCAGCCGGGTGATCGAGCGCCAGGCCGAACTGGGGGACTGAGCACCCTCTCAGCCGCAGGCGGGCGCGCCCTGTTCGAACATCTTCTGCAGACGCTGCTTCATCTCGTCGTGGGTCGGCTCCTCCTTGTGCGTGGCCACGAACCACTGGTGGCCGAAGGGGTCGGTGATGCTGCCGGCACGGTCGCCCCAGAACTGGTCGCCCACCGGCATGCCCACCGTGGCACCAGCGGCCACCGCACGTGCGATCACCGCGTCGGCGTCCGGCACGTAGAAGGTCACCGTGGTCGCGGTGCCGCCCAGGCTGAGCGGCCCGCGCGCCCCGTGCTCCGGCCGCTCCTCGGTGAGCATGAAGCTGGCCGGGCCGATCTTCATCTCGCAGTGCATCACGCTGCGGTCCGGCGCATCGAGGCGGAACACCTCCTGCGCGCCGAACACGCGCTGGTAGTAGGCGATGGCGTCCGACGCCCCCTTGATCACCAGGTACGGCAAGGCGCCGCGGGCCGGCAGCACCGGGTTCACCGGGCAGTCGGCGCCAAAGTCGGCCGGCTCCATGAGCGGGCGGATCTCGATCTCGGTGTCCCCGTTCATCGGGTTGGGGCAGCGCCTGACCCAGTCGATCGCTTCTTCGCGGCTCTTGCATTCCCACAGCCAGAAGCCGCAGACCAGCTCCTTGACTTCGGCGAACGGGCCGTCGATCACGCGGCGGTCCTTGCCGCTGAAGCGCACCCGGGCGCCCTTGGCGCTGGGCTGCAGGCCCTGGCCGTCCAGCAGCACGCCGGCCTGGATCAGCTCGTCGTTGAACTTGCCCATGTCGGCCATCAGCTGCGCACTGGGCATCACGCCGGCTTCGGTGTCCTGGTTGGCCTTGAGCAGTACCATGAATCGCATGTCGGTCTCCTGAAGTGGTGAGGAAGTCGGTGCCTCCACTTGCACGACGAAGCGGGCCGCGCCGGATCGACACCACCGCCTTGCTTTTTTGTAACTTAGGGAGCTGCCCATGATCGAACTGGTGATCGATGCACGACGCAAGGATCTCGGCGGCTTCGAGGTCGGCCGCGTGCTGCCCTTCGCGAGGCGCCGCATGGTGGGGCCCTTCGTCTTCTTCGACCACATGGGGCCGGTGGACTTTGCACCCGGCATTCCGCGCAGCGTGGACGTGCGGCCGCATCCGCACATCGGCCTGTCCACCGTGACCTACCTGTTCAGCGGCGAGATCATGCACCGCGACAGCGTGGGCTCCGAGCAGCCGATCCGCGCCGGCGAGGTGAACTGGATGACTGCCGGCCGCGGCATCACCCATTCCGAACGGTTCGAACGCGCACGGGCCCAAGGCGGCCAGCTGCACGGCATCCAGGCCTGGGTGGCGCTGCCGCGCGAGCTGGAGGAGACCGACCCGGCCTTCCACCATCACGAAGGCGCCGATCTGCCCACCTACGAAAGCGGCGGCCTGTGGGCGCGGCTGGTGGCCGGTGAGGCCTTCGGTGCCAAGGCGGCGGTGCCCACCCATTCGCCGATGTTCTATGTGCACTGGCGCCTGGCCGCGGGTACGCGGGCGCAGTTGCCGGCCGACTATCCGGAGCGCGCGGCCTATGTGGCCACCGGCGAGGTGGAGGTGGACGGCCGCCGTTTCAGCGCAGGCCAGATGCTGGTCTTCAGCGCCGGCCAGGCGGTGCTGTTCACCGCCGTGCAGGACGCCACCGTCATGCTGCTGGGCGGCGAACCGCTGGGCGAACGTTTCATCGAGTGGAACTTCGTGTCCTCCTCGCGCGAGCGCATCGAGCAGGCCAAGGCCGACTGGCGCGCCGGCCGCATGAAGCTGCCCGACCTGGACGACGGCGAGTTCATTCCGCTGCCGGGGGACCCCGCACCGCCGGCCAACCCGATGTCGTGACCCCGGGCGCCGGCCGGGCGGGGAACGGCACTTGCCGCCATCCCGGCAGACCACCCCGCCAGGAGCCAGCGATCCAACCCCCGCCCTGCCCTCCCGAGAGCCCGGTGATGCGCACAACGCAACGCGCCGGGCGGCCCACGACGCACGCATGGGCCGCCGGCGTCGTCCTCACGCTGCTGCTGGCCGGCTGTGCCAGCGAGCAGCCGGCCGACACGCCGCGGCCGCGCCGCCCGGAGGAGGTGCGCGCGCAGATCGTGCAGATGCTGCCCGCCAGCGTGGCCGACCGCGCGGGCTGGGCCACCGACATCTACGCCGCCTTCTCCGCGCTGGGCATCACGCCGGACGCAGCGCGCCTGTGCGGTGTGCTGGCCGTCACGGAACAGGAGTCCACCTTCCGGGCGGACCCGACGGTGCCGCAGCTCGGCAAGATCGCCTGGGAAGAGATCGACCGGCGCGCCGAGAAGATGGGCATTCCCAAGCTGCTGGTGCACGGCGCGCTGCAGCTCGCCTCGCGCAATGGCAAGAGCTACAGCGAACGCATCGACGCGGTGAAGACCGAGAGGGAGCTGAGCGAGATCTTCGAGGACTTCATCGACATGGTGCCCATGGGCAAGCGCCTGTTCGCCAACTACAACCCGGTGCACACCGGCGGGCCGATGCAGGTGAGCGTGGACTTTGCCGAGCAGCACGCCCGGAACAAGCCGTATCCCTACCCGGTGGCCGGCTCCATCCGCCATGAGGTGTTCACGCGGCGCGGCGGCCTGTACTTCGGCATCGCCCACCTGTTCGACTACCCGGCGCAGTACGACAAGCTGGTCTACCGGTTTGCCGACTTCAATGCCGGCCAGTACGCCAGCCGCAACGCGGCGTTCCAGAACGCCGTGAGCCTGGCCTCCGGCATCCCGCTGGTGCTGGACGGCGACCTGGTGCGCCATGGCGACGACGCCGACAAACCCGGCAGCACCGAGGTGGCGGTGCGGGCGCTGGGCAAGCAGCTGGACCTCGGGGAGAGCGCCATCCGCCGCGCGCTGGAACAAGGCGACAGCGCCGACTTCGAGCGCAGCACGCTCTACAAGCGGGTGTTCGAGCTGGCCGAGCGCATCGAGCAGCGGGCGCTGCCGCGCGCGGTGATGCCGCGCATCACGCTGCACAGCCCCAAGATCACGCGCAAGCTCAGCACCGAATGGTTCGCCACCCGCGTCGACGATCGCCACCGGCGCTGCATGGCGCGCGCGGCGGGCTGATGCCGCATCAGCGCGTGGCCGCCTCCTCCACCGGCTCCACGGCCACCTCCCACAGGCGGTAGGGTGGGCGATCGGGGTGCAGCCGCTGCAGCAGCGGCTTGGCCACGTTGAACACCGGCACGCCGTTCACCGTGCGGCCTTCCGGCGCGCCACGGTGGGCATGGCCGTGGAACACCGCGCCCACCGGGTAGCGCACCAGCGGGTCTTCCAGCCGGCTGCTGCCCAGGAAGGGGAAGATCTCCACCGGCTCGCCCTCCACGGTGCCGGCGATCGGCGAGTAGTGCAGCAGGGCGATGCGCTGGCGCGTGCGCAGCTTGGCCAGCGCCGACTCCAGCTTCATCGCCTCCTGCATCGCCTCGTTGACGAAGAGCTTGATCGCCGGCTCGCCCCAGGCGCCCAGCGAGCCTCGGCCAAAACCGCCGGCAAAGCCCTTGGCGCCGGCGATGCCCACGCCGTGCAGCTCGATCGCCTCGCCGTCGAGCAGCTTCACGCCGACGCTGCCGAGCGTCTGGCGCACCACGTCCGGCGTGCCGGATTCGTAATCGTGGTTGCCGAGCACCGCGACGATGGGCTTGTGCACCACGCTCAGCTCGTCGGCCAGCACCTTGGCCTCTTCGGCCGTGCCGTAGTCGGTGAGGTCCCCGCACAGCAGCAGCACGTCCGCTGCCTCCGCCGCCTGGGCGAAAAAGCCGCGCAGGGTGCCGGCGGAATCCTTGGTGCAATGCAGATCGCCGACAGCGGCAAAGCGGACGGTTGGGGGTGAAGCCATGCGTCTTGTCCTTGTGGTGCGGAGTCACGGAAACGGTTGCTCCCACCTGCCTGCAATTTAGGCTCCACCCCCGCCATGGCATGCCCGTTGCCCCTGAGCCCAAAACCAAGGGCCACATCCATGTCAGCCGTCCCCGACACCCTGTCTTCCCTGGTGGAAGTCGACCCCGACACCTCGGCGTTCTACCGCCATGTGCTGCAGGCGCTCAGCGGGGCTGGCGTGCCGTTCCTGGTGGGCGGCGCCTTCGCGCTGGCCTGCTTCACCGAGGTGAAACGCCACACCAAGGACCTGGACCTGTTCATCCGGCGGGAGGACTACGAGCGCATCGAGCAGCTGATGGCCGAGGCCGGCTACCGGGCCGAGCTCACCTATCCGCACTGGCTGGCCAAGGTGCACCACGGCGACGCGTTCGTGGACCTGATCTTCAGCTCCGGCAACGGCATCGCGCCGGTGGACGACGGCTGGTTCGTGCATGCCTCGGATGCCGAGGTGCTCGGCGTGCAGGTGAAGGTGTCGCCGGCCGAAGAAAGCCTGTGGTCCAAGGCCTTCATCATGGAGCGCGAGCGCTACGACGGGGCCGACGTGGCCCATCTGCTGCGCGACCGCGCGCACGAGATGGACTGGCCGCGCCTGCTGCAGCGCTTCGGCCCGCACTGGCGCGTGCTGCTGAGCCACCTGGTGCTCTTCGGCTATATCTACCCCGGCGAGCGCGCCATGGTGCCGGGCTGGGTGATGGACCACCTGCTCCAGCGCCTGGGCGACGAAACGCATGCGCCGCCCCCGCCCACGCAGCTGTGCGCCGGCACGCTGCTGTCGCGCGAGCAGTACCTGCTGGACGTGGAGGAGCAGGGCTACAAGGACGGCCGTGTGCAACCGCATGGCCGCATGACGCCGCAGGACGTGGCCCAGTGGACCGAGGCCATCCCCAGCCGGCAGGACGCGGAGCCGGACAAACACTGAAACGTGTTTGCGCGACTGAAGAGCGTCAATTCCGACTGCGCAGGACAGCCCCCCGCCGGCTAGGGGCCAGCCCGGATGTGCGGTGTGGCAGGCACTCCTAGATTCGCCCGCTGGTTCCGCCGCCGCAGCCATCGTGCGTGTGGAAGGGGGAGCCAAGCACCCTCATCCCACAAGGAGTTCCTGATGCTTTCTTTTGCAAGAAGCGCGGCCGTGGCCGCCCTCGCCGTTGCAGCCGCCGCCGCCGCGCAGGCCGCGCAGCACGAGACCCTGGCCGTGCAGCTGTCGGTGGCGCAGCCGATGCTGCATGGCGACGTCGACGTGACGGTGAACCTCACGGTCACCAACACCGCCAACCATCCGGTGGCGCTGCTCAAGTGGCAGCTGCCCTCCGACGACATGCAGGCGCCGCTGTTCCGCATCACGCATGAGGACGGCACGCCAGTGCGCTACCTTGGCCGCATCGTCAAGCGCGCCGCTCCGCGCGCGGGCGACATGGTGGTGTTGCAGCCGGGTGCGTCGCTCAGCTACCAGGTGGAGCTGACCGGCGCCTACGACCTGTCGCGCAACGGCCGCTACGCCATCGAGTTCGTCAGCCGCGGCCACGCCAACGGCAGCGTGGCCCTGGCCACCGCCAGCCCGCTGTACGTGTGGCTGGACGGCCGCAGCGGCCTGGGTGCGGAGCCCATGGCCGCGCCGCCGATGAGCACGCAGGCGGCCACCATCACCTACACCGGCAACTGCACCTCGTCGCAGAAGACCACGCTGCAAAGCGCGGTGAGCGCGGCGCGCAACTACGCCAACAATGCGGTGAGCTACCTCAACGGCACGCCGGGCGCCACCCAGCGCTATGTGAAGTGGTTCGGCGCGTACAGCTCCTCCGGCTGGTCCACCGCGCGCTCCCACTTCGTGAACGAGCAGAACGCCTGGAACAACGCCGCGCTCACGCTGGACTGCTCCTGCAAGGACAGCGGCACCTACGCCTACGTGTACCCCACGCAGCCGTACAAGATCTACCTGTGCGGCGCGTTCTGGAGCGCGCCCATGACGGGCACCGATTCCAAAGGCGGCACGCTCATCCACGAGATGTCGCACTTCAACGTGATCGCCGGCACCGACGACTGGGCTTACGGCCAGAGCGCCGCCGCCTCGCTGGCCCGCTCCAGCCCGAGCAAGGCGCTGGACAACGCGGACAACCACGAGTACTTCGCGGAGAACAGCCCTTTCCTGCCGTGATGGCAACGCGCTGAAAGTTCGGGGCAAGCGCAGAATCACCTCTTCTTGCAGAAGGAGCTGTCTCATGCGCAAGCCTCTGTACGCCATGGCGTCCTGTGCCTTGGTGCTGGCCGCCACCGCGGCCAGCGCCGGCCCGGTGGACGTTTCCTTTGTGGAGTCGACCCGCTTCTCCGATGCCGGCACCACCCGGTGGGACGAAGAAGGCAACCTCAAGACGCTGGCCACGCACCTGCAGACGCTGGGCCAGCGCTACCTGGCGCCCGGCCAGACGCTGAAGGTCGAGGTGCTGGACGTGGACCTGGCGGGTATGTCCTACCCCACCTCGCGCGGCAACATCCGCGTGGCCCGCGGCCGCGCCGACCTGCCGCGCATCACCCTGCGCTACAGCCTGCAAGGCGGCGACCAGGTGCTGCGCCAGGGCGAAGAAACCGTCACCGACCTGGACTACATGAACCACATCCGGGACGCGAGCGAGAACGAGTCGCTGCGTCATGAAAAACGCATGCTGACGCAGTGGTTCCAGGCGCGCTTCGCGCCTGCGCGGCCGCGCGGCTGAGCTCAGGCGTAGAGCGCGCGCAGCCGGTCTTCCGTGCCCCGGCGCACACGCCCGGCCACCGCCACCGAGGGGGGCGAGGCGAGCATGCGCTCGAAGGCGGCGCGCACCCGGGCCGCGCCCACGGCGCGCACCCGCGCCAGCACCTCTTCGCGCGAGCGCACGCGGCCATGCACGAACAAATCCTGCGCCGCTTCCTCCAGGCGCCGGAAAGGCCGCTCCTGCGCACCCAGGCTGCGCACCGCCAGCTGGTTGCGCGCGCGTTCGAGCGCCACCTTGTCCACCTGCTCGGCATGCTGGCGCAGCAGCCGGGTCACCTCGGTGGCGAACTCGTCCAGCTTGTCCGGCGAGGTGGACGCCTCGACGATGAACTGGCCGCACAGGTCACTCACGTCGGCCGAGCAGGCGGCGTAGTACACCAGCCCGCGGCGCTCGCGGATCTCGTCCAGCAGCGGGGAGCTCATGCCCTCCCCGAACAGCGCGGCGGCCACCACGCCCGCATGGTGCGCCGGGTCGCGCAGCGGCGGCACCGGGAAGCCCAGCACCACATGCGTCTGGCTGAAGCCCGGCTGGCGGCGCGAGGCCACGCCGCCCAGGTAGGCGGGCGGCGCCACCGTGTTCTCCTCGCCACGCGGCATGTGGCCAAAAGCCGCTTCGGCCTGGCGCAGCACCGCGTCCGCATCGATGCGGCCGGCCACCGCCACCACCACGTTCGCGCCGGTGTACTGGCGCTGCACGTAGCCCAGCAGTTCATCGCGCGTGAAGCGCTCGATGTTGCGCCGCGTGCCGATCACCGGCTGCGCCAGCGGGTGGCTGCCGAAGCAGAGCTTGTCGAACAGCTTGTACGCGGTGGACATCGCATCGTCCTCGTCCTCCACGTATTCATGCAGGATCACCTGGCGCTCGCGTTCGAGCTCGGCCTCGGGGAAGGTGCTGTTGAGCACGATGTCGCCGAGCATGCCGATGAACACGCCGGCATGTTCGGCCAGGCCGCGCATGTGGTATGCGGTGTGGTCCTTGTCGGTGTGGGCATTGACCTCGGCGCCCAGGCGCTCGGCATCCAGGTTGATCCGCTGGCAGCTGCGCTGGTGCGTGCCCTTGAAGGCCATGTGCTCCACCACATGGCTGATGCCGTTCAGGCGCCGGCTCTCATGGCGGCTGCCCGTGCGCACGAAGACGCTCACGCACACGCTGTCCAGGTGCGGCAGGTCGATGGCGACCACGCGCACGCCATTGGCGAGCGTGGTCACGCTGGTGTCGGGATCGGGGGAGAAACGGGCCATCCGCTGAGCTTACCTGCAGCGCATCGGGCAAGCCGCAGGCCCGTCAGGGCGAGCACCGATGTGCGATATGTCACGCCCGCCTAGGCTACGGGCTCCAACAAATTCACCTGGAGTCCCTGCCATGTTCAGCTTCACCCGATGGGCGGCCGCCGCCGCCGTCTTTGCCGCCGGCACCTGCGTGCAGGCTGCGCCCCAGGACCGCGTGGACGTGCGCCTGTCCGCCCCCAATCCGGTGCTCAAGGGTGACGTGGACGTGGTGGTCAACGTGACGATCACCAACACATCGCCCCACCAGGTGACGTTGCTGAAGTGGCAGCTGCCCTCGGACGAGATGGAAGCGCCGCTGTTCCGCATCACACGCGACGACCGGCTGCCGGTGCGCTACCTCGGGGCCATCGTCAAGCGCATGCCGCCGCAGGCCGACGACCTGGTGAAGCTGCCACCCGGCGCTTCGCTCACCTACCAGGTCGAGCTGACCGGTTCCTACGACCTGTCACGCAGCGGCCGCTACACCATCGAGTACGTGGGCCATGCACGCCATGGCGGCGCGGCCACCATGGCATCGGCGCCGCTGTACCTCTGGCTGGAAGGCCGCAGCGGCCGCAGCGCTGATTCGCAGCAGCAGGCGGCCGCGGTGCCGACCGCAGGCGGCATCACCTACACCGGCGGCTGCTCCGCGTCGCAGCAGACCACGCTGCAGCAGGCGGTGAATGCAGCCACCACCTACGCCACCAGCGCCAACAGCTACCTCAGCGGCTCGCCGTCGGCCACGCAGCGCTACGTCAAGTGGTTCGGCGCCTTCTCGTCCAGCGGCTGGAACACCGCCAAGTCTCACTTCGCTGCCGAACAAAGCGCCTTCAGCACCCAGCCGCTCACGCTGGACTGCAAGTGCAAGAAGCGCACGGTGTACGCCTACGTGTACCCCAACCAGCCGTACAAGATCTATGTCTGCGGCGCGTTCTGGAATGCACCCATGACCGGCACCGATTCCAAGGGCGGCACCCTGGTGCACGAGATGTCGCACTTCAACGTGGTGGCCGGCACCGACGACTGGGCCTACGGACAGGCCGATGCCGCCGCGCTGGCCGCATCGGACCCGGCCAAGGCGCTGGACAACGCCGACAACCACGAGTACTTCGCCGAGAACACCCCGGCGTTGCCGTGAGGCGATGCGGCCTCTGCTTGCCCTGGCGCTGGCCGCGGGCTGCGCCATGACCGCCACGGCGCACGAACTGCGCTGCAGCCTGCAGGCGCCGGCGCGTGCCACCGCTGGCGCGCCGGTGATGCTGCGCTTCACGCTCAGCAACACCGGCCGCACGCCGGTGCAGGTGCTGCAATGGAACACGCCGTTCGAGGACGGCTGGTTCTCGCCGTATGTGGAGCTCACGCGCGACGGCGTGCCGGTGCCCTACAACGGGCCCATGGTCAAACGCGCCGAGCCTTCCGCGGACCAGTACTTCCGGTTGGCGGCCGGCGCCTCGCGCAGCGTGGAGGTGGACCTGGCGCTGCCATTCGACCTGAGCGTGCCGGGGCGCTACCACGTGGCGCCGCGCCTGCACCTGATCGACGTGGCGGGCGCGGGCACGGTGCCGCGCCCGCGCAGCCGCCACAGCGGCGCGCCGCTGGACTGCAACCCGGTGGACATCGAGGTCGGCCCGCCGCGCGGGCGCGGCTGACGCCGGCCCGCCACGCAGCGCGCACGAAAGTGCCGCCGGGCCGTGCGTACTTCATGACTTGGACGGCCACGCGTCGGCAGCGGGCCACACCCCCTGCTGCACACTTGCGGCCCATGAACCGACGACTGAGCGGCCCGCCGGCCATGCTGCTGGCCATGCTGCTGTTTTCCACCATGGGGGCGTGCGTGAAGCTGGCGTCCGCCTGGTACAGCGCCGGGGAGATCGTGTTCTACCGCAGCATCATCGCTTCGCTGGTGGTGGTGGTGGTGATGCGCCGGCGCGGCACCGCGGTGGGCACGCAGGTGCCCGGCCTGCACTTCACCCGCAGCGGTGCCGGTGCGGTGGCGCTGGGCCTGTTCTTCTACGGCATCACCGGGCTGCCGCTGGCCACGGCGATCACACTGAACTACACCTCCTCGGTGTGGATGGCGTTCTTCCTGGTCGCGATGGCGCTGGCGAGCCGCTCGGCCCGGCCGGACGTGCGGCTGGTGGCGGCCGTGCTGCTCGGTTTCGTGGGTGCGGCGCTGGTGCTGCAACCCAGCCTCGGGCCGGCGCAATGGCGCCATGGGCTGGCGGGCCTGCTGTCAGGCGTGGTGGCGGCGGTGTCGTACCTGCAGGTGGCGCGCCTGAGCCGGCTGGGCGAGCCGGACGAGCGCATCGTCTTCTACTTCTCGCTCAGCGGCATCGTGGTGGGCGCCGCCATGGCCTTCGGCAGCGGCTGGCATGGCCACACGCTGCCCGGCGTGGCGCTGCTGCTGGCCGTGGGCGTGCTGGCCGCCTTTGCGCAGACGCTGCTCACGCGCGCCTATGCGAGCGGCAACCCGCTGGTCAGCGGCAGCCTGCAGTACACCGGCATCGTGTTCTCCTCGCTCTACGGGCTGCTGCTGTTCCACGACAGCCCCAGTTGGCCGTGGGCGCTGGGCGTGGTGCTGATCGTGGTGTCAGGCTGCGGCGCCACCTGGCTGCGCAGCCGGCCCGCCGCCGCCTGAAGCCGCATCGCAGGCCGCACGGCCTGCGCCCGGGCCCACTGGCGCAGGCGCAGTTGCCTGGCTTTTTGGCGGCTTTTCCAGCGCACGCACCGGCTGGCGCTTGATTACCATCCACCCCAATTGCGTGGCCATCCGTCAGAGCCCGCAGATCCGGGAGAGGTACCAGATGGACACAGTTCGCAGATCGCGCGGCGCTGCCCGATGGGCGGCGCTGGCCGCAGCTGTGTTCATGGCGGCCGCCCCGGGCGTGCAGGCGCAAAGCGCCGCGCCAGCCGCACCGGTGCGCATACGCATCGTCGGCGGCCTGGCCAACGTGAACCAGTACACGCGGCACGAAGAGCCGTTCTGGACCACCGAAATCCCGCGCCTGTCCGGCGGCAAGCTCAGCGCGGAGATCGTGCCCTTCGACCGGGCCGGGCTCAGAGCGCAGGAAGTGCTGCGCCTGGTGCAGCTCGGAGCGGTGCCGTTCGCCACCCTGCTCCTCAGCGTCAGCGCGGGCGAAGATCCCGAGCTGGGCATGCCCGACCTGGCCGGGCTGAACACCGACATGCCGGCGGCTCGGCGGTCCATGGCGGCCGCACGCCCCTATCTCGAGAAGGTGCTTCGCGAACGCTACGGCGTGGAGCTGCTCGCCACCTACGTCTACCCGGCCCAGGTGATGTTCTGCACCAAGCCCTTCACCGGCCTGTCGGACCTGAAAGGGCGGCGCATCCGCACCTCGTCGCCGGCGCAGTCCGACCTGGTCGAGGCGCTGGGCGCCACACCCGTGCAGACGGGTTTTGCCGAGATACTGCCCAACGTGAAGAGCGGCAACGTGGACTGCGCGATCACCGGCGCCATGTCCGGCAACACGATCGGCCTGCACGAGGCGACCACGCATCTGCACACCATGGCGATCAACTGGGGGCCTTCGGCCTTCGTGGCCAACGCGGCCGCCTGGAAGGCGCTGCCGCCGGACATGCAGGCGCTCATCAAGCGCGAGCTGCCGGGGCTGGAGCGGTCGATCTGGAACGAGTCCGAACGCGAAACGCTCGAAGGCATCGCCTGCAACAGCGGCGGCGAGCCCTGCACGGCCGGCCGCAAGGGCCGCATGACGGTGGTGCGGGCCTCGGCGGCGGACGAGCGTCGGCGACGCGAGATCTTTGCTTCCACGGTGCTGCCGCGTTGGGTGCAGCGCTGCGGCAACACTTGCGCCGCGGTATGGAACCAGACCATCGGCCCGGTCGCCGGGTTCGAGGCCCACACGCGCTGATGCACCAGCCGCTGCTGCCCATGCTGCCCCGTCACACCGGCTGCGCGTGCCGCGGCCTTGCGCCATGCCGCTGAAGCACCGCACCGCTGTCGTCATCTGGAGCGTGGTCGCCACGCTGGTGGCGGCCATCGCGCTGGCCAGCGCCGTCTTGGTGTGGCGCGGCGAACGCGAGGCGAATGCCGAGGCCGAGGACCGCGCCGCCCGCTTCATCAGCGGGGCAGAGGCCGCGCTCAACCGCAGCCTGCTGGGCGTGGACGTGGTGCTGGCCGGCATGGGCGAGTTGCTGGAATCCGCGGTGCGGCCGGATCGCACGCTGGACGCGGCGACGGCCACCCGGCTGTTGCGCGGGGTGGAGCACCGCAACCTGATGATGCGCAACCTGCTGGTGCTGGGGCCGGACGGCCGCGTCGTCGCCGCTGCGCAGCCCGAGAGCGGCCGCATGGGCCTGCCGCTGATGCCCGAGTTCGTGCAGGGGGTGCTGCAGCAGCCGGCACCGCAGATGGCGATCAGCCGGCCGCTGCTCAACTTCACCACGTCCGAACGTTCGTTGTACTTTGCCCGGCCGCTGCAGCTGCCCGACGGAACCCGCGGCGTGGCGGTGGCCGAGATGCCGGTGTCCCTGATGGCCACGCTGCTGGCGCCCGCCGCCGAAGTGCCCGGGCTGCAGGTGACCCTGGAGCGCGACGACGGCCGGCTGCTGGCCGCTGTGCCCGCCAACGAGCTGCGCATGGGCGAGCGCCTGGAGCCGCCGCTAGCCGGCGCCGCGCTCAACGGCAAGCCGATGCGCACCGCCGGCCGCCTCGACGGTGAGCCGGCGATCGTGCTGGCCCGGCCGACGCTGTATTCCTCGGTCATGGTGGCCGCCAGCATCCCCCTGGCCGCAGCCCTGCGCGAATACGCACACGAACGCCTGGTGATCCTGAGCGTGGCTGCGGCGTTCGCGCTGTTCATCGTTGGCGTGGGCGGGCTGACCCACTGGCACTTTGCCGGGCTGGAACGAGCGCGGCGCGAGATCGCGCAGTCCAAGACCGTGCTCGACCAGGCGCTGGGGGCCATGACCGACGGCTTCCTGCTGTGCGACGCGCAGGACCGGGTGCTGGCCTGGAACGGCCGCTACGTCGAGCTGTTCCCCTGGCTGAAGGATGTGATCGCGCCCGGCGTGCCCTTCCTGCAACTGGCCGAAGCGGGCGCGCAGGCCCTGGTGCCGCACGGCGACGAAGCGGCCCGCAAGGCGTGGGTGGACATGCGCCTGGCGATCCGCCGCAAGGGCCACGGCATGTACGAGCTCGACTGGGGCAACGGCATCGTGATCGACGCGGTGGAGCGGCCCACGCCGGATGGCGGCACGGTGACGGTGATCCGCGACATCACCGCCGGCGAGCGCGAGCTCGCGCGTGCCAAGGCCGCTGCCGAAGCGGCCAACGAGTCGAAGTCGCGTTTCCTGGCGGCCATGAGCCACGAGATGCGCACGCCGCTGAACGCCGTGCTGGGCATGAACCGGCTGATGCTCAAGACGCCGCTCACCGACGAGCAGCGGCGTTATGCGCAGATGATCCGCAGCTCCGGCCAGGCGCTGCTGGAGCTGATCAACGACATCCTCGACCTGTCCAAGGTGGAGGCGGGCCGCATGGGGCTGGAGATCGTCGACTTCAGCCCCGCCGCGGTGGTGGAGAACGTGGTGTCCCTGCTGACCCCGCGTGCCCAGAGCAAGAGCCTCACGCTGGACCTGCACCTGCCGCGCGGCCTGCCCCCCGCGCTGCGCGGCGACCCCACCCGGCTGCGCCAGGTGCTGCTCAACCTGGTGGGCAACGCGCTCAAGTTCACCGAGCAGGGCGGCGTGGAAGTGAAGGTTTCCCACCGGCCCGCGGCAGAGGGCAAGGTGGAACTCTCCATCGCGGTGCGCGACTCCGGGATCGGCATCGCGCCGGAAGCGCTGTCCAAGCTCTTCGAGCGCTTCGTGCAAGCCGACGATTCCACCGCCCGCCGCTATGGCGGCACCGGGCTGGGGCTGGCGATCAGCGCCGAGATCGTGAACCTGATGGGCGGGCGCATCCAGGTGCACAGCCAGGCCGGCGCGGGCAGCACCTTCGAGGTGGTGCTCGCGCTGCCGCCGGGCGACGCCAGCCAGCTGGCGCCGGTGGACGCCGTGCAAGAGACAATGCCGGCGCCGCTGGCCGGCGGGCTGCACATCCTGGTGGCGGAGGACAACGACGTGAACCAGATCCTCATCCAGGCGCTGCTGAAGGACATGGGCCACCACTGCGACATCGTGGACAACGGCCGGGACGCGGTGCGCAAGGTGCAGCACGGCCACTACGACCTGGTGCTGATGGACATCCAGATGCCGGAGATGGACGGCGATGCGGCCACGCGCGCCATCCGCTCGCTGCCGGGTGCGGCGGCCCATGTGCCGGTGATCGCGCTCACCGCCAACGCGATGCTGGAAGACCGCGAAACCTACCTGCGTTCGGGCATGGACGACTACGTGCTCAAGCCGGTGAACCCCGGCCAACTGAGCGCCGCCATCGCCCGCGTGGTGGGCTGAGCGTCCGCCACCCGCGGCCCGCCGCCCGGCAGGCACGGGCGCATTCAAGTTCCGCGACGGACCTGCCGATAACCCGCCTTGGTGTCAGTCACAAAGCGGACCATGTCCTTCTTCAAAGACCTTTCCTTCAAACGCAAGATCGCCCTGCTGGTGGCCGTGGCGGTGGCCGGCGTGGCCTTGCTCACGCTGCTCAACGGCCTGGAGATCAGGCGCCTGGTGCTCGAGAGCCGGCGCAACGAGCTGGTGTCCAGCGTGCAGTCGGTGCACGCCATCGTGGCGGCCTACCAGGCCAAGGCGGCGGCCGGCCAGATGAGCGACGCGGATGCCCAGAAAGCCGCCAAGGATGCCCTGCGCGGGGCCCGCTTCGGCGGCACCGACGGCAAGGCGAACTACTTCTACATCTGGTCCATGCAGGGCGACGGCGTGATGCACCCGATCAAGCCCGAGTGGGACGGCAAGCCCATGCTCGGCCAGGTGAAGGACACCGGCGGCGTGGACGTGGTGGCCGCGCTCATCAAGGGTGTCAGCGAGCACCCGGCCGGGTCCTTCGTCGACACGAACTTCCCTCGCCCCGGCAAGACCGAGCCGGTGCCCAAGCTGCAGTACGTTGCCAAGGTGGACGGCTGGAACTGGCTGGTGGGCGCCGGTCTGTACATGGACGACGTGAAGGCCGAGGTGCAGAGCCAGCTGCTGGCACGCGCCGGCATCGCGCTCACGCTGCTGCTGGTGATCGGCGGCATCGGCTTCCTGATCGCCCGCGGCGTGCTGGCCCAGATCGGCGGCGAGCCGGCCGACGCCATCCGCGTGATGGACGAAGTGGCCCGAGGCAACCTCGCGGTGGACCTGCACCAGCCGCACGCCGGCAGCCTGCTGGCCGCGCTGCAGCGCATGGTGCAGTCGCTGCAGGGCACGGTGACCCAGGTGCGCCAAGCCACCGAGAGCATGAACACTGCCTCGAGCGAAATCGCCATGGGCAACCAGGACCTGTCCGCCCGCACCGAGCAGGCGGCCTCCAGCCTGCAGGAGACGGCCAGTGCGATGGAAGAGCTGACCGCCACCGTGCGCCAGTCGGCCGATTCCGCCACCCAGGCCAACCAGCTGGCCTCCGGCGCCAGCCAGGTGGCCCAGCGCGGCGAGCAGGTGATGGCCGAGGTGGTGCAGACCATGGAGCAGATCAATGCCAGCTCCAAGAAGATCGCCGACATCATCGGCGTGATCGACGGCATCGCCTTCCAGACCAACATCCTGGCGCTGAATGCGGCGGTAGAAGCCGCGCGCGCCGGCGAACAGGGCCGCGGCTTTGCGGTGGTGGCCGGTGAAGTGCGCACGCTGGCGCAGCGCTCGGCCGCGGCCGCCAAGGAGATCAAGACCCTGATCGGCGCCTCGGTGGAGCGGGTGGAAACCGGCACCGGCCTGGTGAAGGACGCCGGCGGCACCATGCAGGAGATCCTGCAATCGGTGCGGCGCGTGAGCGACATCATCGGCGAGATCAGCTGCGCCGCGAACGAGCAGTCCAGCGGCATCGGCCAGGTGAACATCGCGGTCGTGGAACTGGACCGCATGACGCAGCAGAACGCGGCGCTGGTGGAGCAATCCGCCGCCGCGGCCAGCAGCCTGAAGGAACAGTCCGCGCAGCTGGCGCAGGTGGTTCAGGTCTTCAGGACCTGAATGTCGGCACCCGATCGCGGGGTACCGCGCCCGCCCTCCGAGAGGGCCTGAACCCGGCTTGGGAGCGGCCCGGCGTCGGGTTCAGCGGATCTTCTTCTGCAATTCCGCCCATCCATCCGCCCCCAGGTCTTCCAGGGTGCGGATGTTCGTTTCGTAGATCCGCTCGGCCTCCGGGAAGGCGTCCACCGCGCGGTCCACGCTGTCTTCGCGCAGCAGGTGCAGCGTGGGATACGGGCTGCGGTTGCTGGCGTTGCTCACGTCGTCGGGTGACGTACCTTCGAACTGGTACTGCGGGTGGAAGCTCGCCACCTGCAGCACGCCTTCCAGGCCCATGTCTTCCACCGCCTGGTCGGCCAGCTCGAGGAAGTCGTTGTAGTCCATGAAGTCGGTGAGCACCCGCGGATGGATGATCAGCGTGGTGTCCACCTCCGCGGGGTCAGCGCTGGCCAGGTGCTGCAGCTCCGCGCACAGCGTGTTCAGCAGGTCCTCCGGGTCGGTGTCGTCGCTCACCACGTAGCGGATCTGGCCCTTGGTGTGCACTGCCTTCGCAAAGGGGCAGAGGTTCAGGCCGATCACCGCGTGTTCGATCCACGCGCGGGTCTGGGCAATCGCCTGTTCGGTGCTTGGCAGCTCGTTCATCGCACCTCCTAGCGCTGGCTGCGGGCCTTGCGGCTGTCCACCTCGGCCAGCTGGGCCTTCAGCAGCAGGAACAGCACCCGGGCGTTTTCCACTGTCATGGTGAGGGTGGTGGTGGGCTCGCCTTCGTCGCGCGCGGGTTTGGGCAGCACGCTGGCGTCCACCCGGGCCTCCACCAGGCCATGGGCGTTGGACATCGCCTTCACGCGTTGCACTTCGATGGAATAGGTCTTCACGGCAGGAACGTTCGATGGTCAGGCCTCACAGGGTACTGCAGGCCGAGCGCATCCGGAACGCGGCACCGTGCGTACAGGCCGGCATGCCCACACTGCGGAGCCTTCCATGAGCCGAGCCGCCCACCTGGCCATCCACTGGGTCGAACAGGGCCGGGTGCCCGACACGGTGGTGCGCGCCGGCGTGCGCCGCCTGCTGAAGGCCCGGCTGGCCGAGGTGCACGACACCGACATCGAAGCCGCCGCCCGGCTCACCGACAGCTTTGCGGCCCGGCTGCGCGATGCGCCACGTGCGCTGCAGCCGCACAAGGCGAACGAGCAGCACTACGAGGTGCCGGCGGCCTTCTTCGCCGCAGTGCTGGGCAGGCACCGGAAGTACAGCAGCTGCTGGTGGGGCGAGGGCGTGCAGTCGCTGGACGAAGCCGAGGCCCGTGCGCTGGCCATCACCTGCATCGCGCCGAGCTGGCGGACGGCCAGCAGGTGCTGGAGCTGGGCTGCGGCTGGGGCTCCCTCAGCCTGTGGATGGCGCAGCGCTATCCCGCCAGCCGCATCACCGCGGTGTCCAACTCGCAATCGCAGCGTGCCCACATCGAGGCCGAGGCGGCTCGCCGCGGCCTGCACAACCTGCAGGTGATCACCTGCGACATGAACCGCTTCGACACCACCGAGCGCTTCGACCGCGTGGTGTCGGTGGAGATGTTCGAGCACATGCGCAACTGGCCGGAGCTGTTCGGCGCGGTGTCGCGCTGGCTGCGGCCCGCCGGCCGCTTCTTCCTGCATGTGTTCACACATCAGGGCGCGCCCTATGAGTTCGTCGAGCGCGACGCCACCGACTGGATGAGCCGGCACTTCTTCTCAGGCGGCATGATGCCCAGCGACGACCTCGCGCTGCACTTCCAGGACGAGCTGCGGCTGCGCCATCGCTGGCGCTGGGACGGCCGCCATTACGAGCGCACCGCCACTGCCTGGCTGGCCAACATGGATGCCGCGCGCGACCAGGTGTGGCCAGTGCTGGAGCAGACCTATGGTGCGACTGACGCGGCGGCCTGGTGGATGCGCTGGCGCCTGTTCTTCATCTCGTGCGCCGAGCTGTTCGGCTTCGAACAAGGCCAGCGCTGGGGCGTAAGCCACTACCTGTTCGAGCCGCGCCATCCGGCGGCCATCGACGCCCACGCCGTAGGCGCACGGCCATGACGCAGGCCGTGGTGGCGGCGCCCGCGCGGCTGGCGCCGGCGCGCGTGATCCTCAATGCAGCGGGCTTCCAGCTCGGCTGGTTCGCCTGCGTGCTGGGCGCCGCGCGCGGTGAGGCGGCGCTGGGCACCGGCGTGGCGGCGCTGCTGCTGGCGCTTCATGTCGCTACCGCGCCGCGGCGCCGGCAGGAGGCGCTGCTGATCGGCGGCGTGGTGCTGCTGGGCTTCGCGTGGGACAGCGCCCTCGCGGCGGCCGGCATCGTGCGCTACGACACCGGCGTGCTGCTGCCCGGCACAGCGCCGTACTGGATCGGCGCCTTGTGGGCGTTGTTCGCGGCCACGCTGAACAGCTCCATGCGGTGGATACGGCACCGCTGGCGTGTGGCGCTGGCCTTCGGCGCGCTCGGCGGCCCGCTGTCGTTCTGGGCCGGCGTGCGCCTGGGAGCGGCGGCGTTTCCGGACACGACGCTCGCCCTCGCCGCACTCAGCCTGGGATGGGCGGTGTGGATGCCGTTGCTGGTGCATCTGGCCGCCCGGCTGGATCGATCGCCCGATGTACCGGCAAGAGCGGCGCAACATGGCTGAGGCGCTGTCGCTGTGGCACGCGGCCACGAGAGGGCTGGTCGTGATGGCCGTGCTGGGCCTGTTCGCCTGGGCGGTGTGCTGCCTGCGACACAACGTGGCGCTGGTCGACCGCGTGTGGTCCTGGTTTTTCATGGCGGGCGCGGCGGCGTATGCGCTTGCGCTGCCTGCGCTCGGGCCGCGCGCGCCGTGGGTGGCCGGCCTGCTGCTGGTGTGGGGCCTGCGGCTGTCGGCCCACATCACCTGGCGCAGCTGGGGCCATGCGGAAGACCGGCGCTACCAGGCGATGCGCCAGCGCCATTCACCGCACTTCGTGCTCAAGAGCCTGGGGCTGGTGTTCGGCCTGCAGGCACTGATCGCCTGGTGCGTGTCGGCGCCCCTGCTGGCCGCGCTGGCGTCACCCCGGCCACTCGGCCTGCTGGATGCGGCCGGCATCGCGCTCACCTTGTTCGGCACGGTGTTCGAGGCCATCGCCGACTGGCAGCTGCTGCGGTTCCAGCGCGACGCCTCGCAGCGCGGCCGCGTGATGGACCAGGGCCTGTGGCGGTTCTCGCGCCACCCCAACTACTTCGGCGAAGCCTGCGTCTGGTGGGGCCTGTCCCTGCTGGCCTTTGGCGCCGGCGCGGCCTGGACGGTGTTCTCCCCGCTGCTGATGACGCTGCTGCTGCTCAAGGTGTCCGGCGTGACGCTGCTGGAGCACGGCATCGCACAGCGCCGGCCGGGGTATGCCGACTACGTGCGCCGCACCAACGCCTTCGTGCCCGGCCCGCGCCGGCCGGCCCCATGAAGCGCTTGGGCATTGCGATGCTCGCCGGGCTGTGCACCTGGGCCAGCGCGGCGCCTCCAGCCTCCGAACCCGCCGGCCGAGAGTGGCACTTCGTGGTGTCGCTGGACGACAAACCCATCGGCGAGCATCGCTTCACCCTGCAGGAACGCGACGGCGAGCGCTTGCTGCTCAGCACGGCGCGCTTCGACGTGAAGCTGTTCGGTTTCACCGTGTACCGCTACCGCCACCGCGCCACCGAACGCTGGCGCGGCGACTGCCTGTCCGCGCTGGAAGCAGACACCGACGACAACGGCAAGACGTCGCAGGTGAACGCCCGCCTGCAGGCCGGCCGGCTTCAGGTGGACGGGCCGCAAGGCGATGCCGCCCTGCCCGCCTGCGTGATGAGCTTCGCCTACTGGAACCCGGCGATGCTGCGCCAGACCCAGCTGCTCAATGCGCAGAACGGCCGCTACGAAGCAGTGACCATCCGCCGCCTGCCCGACGGCCCCGGCGCACAGCAGCGCCATCGCATCGACGGCCTGGCGAATCCCCTGGAGCTGCTGTATTCAGCCGAGGGCGACTGGCTCGGGCTGGACTCCACCGTGGCTGGTGGTCGCCGTCTGCGCTACCGCCTGCGCTGAACTTCCTGCCGCAAACAAGCTGGCACTGACCTGGCGCGGATCGTTCACCGTTCGCACGCGGTCATAGGCCTCCTGCGCCTGCGGATAACACCGGCGCAGGTAGTTCAGCCACTGCTTGAGCCGGCCGGCGCGGTGGCGCGCTTCCACCCGCTGCTCCACCAGCTGCCAGAAGCCGGCCATCAGCGGCAGCAGCACGCTCCACGGCAGCCGCCCGCCCGCGCCGCGGATGGCCAGCGCCAGGCCCGGATCGGCCACCATGCCGCGGCCCAGCATCAGCGCATCGCAGCCGGACATGGCGCGGCAGCGCACCGCATCGTCCACGGTCCAGATCTCGCCATTGGCCACCACCGGGATGCGCACCACCGCCTTCACCCGCGGAATGCGCTCCCAGTATGCCGGCGGCCGGTAACCGTCGGCCTTGGTGCGTGCATGCACCACCAGCTCGCCGGCGCCGCCCTCGGCGATGGCGATGGCGCACTCCTCGGCCCGGCTGTCGTCGTTGAAACCCAGGCGCATCTTGGCCGACACCGGCATGGCCGGTGGCACCGCGCGGCGCACCGCCGCCACGATGCGGTGCACCAGCTCCGGCTCCTGCAGCAGCGCGGCGCCGCCGCCATGGCGGTTGACCACCTTGGCCGGGCAGCCGAAGTTCAGGTCGATGCCGGCCGGGCCCAGGCTGGCCAGGCGGGCGGCGTTGTCGGCCAGGCACGCCGGGTCGGAGCCCATCAGCTGCGCGCGCACCGGCACCCCGGCTGACGTGCGCCCGCCGGTCTTGAGCTCCGGCACGATGCGCAGGAAGGCACGCTCGGGCAGCAGGGTGCCGGTGACGCGGATGAACTCGGACACGCAGCGGTCGATGCCGCCCACGCGCGTGAGCGTGTCGCGCAGGGTGAAGTCGAGCAGGCCCTCCATGGGCGCGAGCAGCAGCGTCATGGGCGGCAAACGTGCGACAGTGCGCCCTTTGTCAAACAAGGGACCGGGCGGCTCATGGCGATGCGCAGGATGTGGCGGGCGGGCGTGATGCTCACGATGGCGGCGGCACTGGCGGCCTGCGGGCCGTTCATGGTCTACCGCCAGGGCAGCAAGGTGTTTTCGGAGATCGGCGAGCGCAACAAGACGCTGGCTGCGGAGAAGGAGAAGATGCTGGCCCGATTGTCGCCGGAGCTGCAAGCCCGCTGCCGGGCCGTGGCCGCCGACACCCCGGCCCGCGTGACCGTGGCCACGCCGCCGGCTGTGGTGTTCAACAGCGCCGACCCCGAGCTCACCGTGCCGGTGGCGGTGACCCGCCAGCTCAAGCTGCGGCGGGCCCGCTGGGCGGAGCTGCAGTACAACCGCCCCGCCGACGCCGACTACCTGGTGTTCTGGCAGCGCCAGGTCACGCGCAGCGAGCCGCTGCTGACGCTGGAGGAGCACACCCTGCGCGTGGAGGACAAGACCGGCCGGCCCGTGGGCCGGGACACCCAGTTTGCGCTGCACTGGCAAGGTGCGATGCAGCCGGAATACCTGCGCTGCGCCCGGGTGCTCGCCGGTGGCAGCGACCGCCTGCAGCCCACGCCGGCGCCGGATTTCGCCTTGCTGTACGACCTGTTCGGCCGCTACGACTGACGGAGTTGTCAGGCGTTTGCCTACACGGGCTTTCGCCGCAGCCCGACCCGGCGCACCGACGTCGCCTGATCGCAGGCAGCCCGGGCGGCGCGTACTCTGAGATCAACGGTGATGGCAACGTCACCCCCACTTCAGGAGTACGGACCATGGAACTGACCACCGCCCAAAGCCAAGCCCAGGCCGAAGCCCAAGCCCGCTACGTGCTGCGCTTCCAGTCCCTGTTCCATGAAGGCCGGGCCTACGCCTTCCCCTGCGACGCCCAGGGCCATGTGGACCTGGACGCGCTGAGCGACAAGGCGCGCAACAACTACCTCTACGCCCGCGCCGTCATCGGCCGCGAAGTGGCCATGCCGGCCGTGGAGCCGACCTTCCACTGAGCGCGCCACAGGGCCTGGGCCGCGCGCTCACTCGAGCGTGAAGCCGGCCTTGAGCGACACCTGCCAGTGCGCCACCTTGCCGTCGGCCACATGGCCCCGCACCTCGGTCACCTGGAACCAGCGGATGTTGCGCACGGTCTGGGCGGCCTTCTCGATCGCCGTCTGCACGGCTTCCTCGATGCCGACCGGCGACGACCCGGTCAGTTCAACGGTCTTGTAGACGTGATCGCTCATGCTGCCTCCGATGGGTGAACTCCCCTTCGCGGCAAGCCGGGTGCCCGCCCGGTGCGGTGCGCCTGTCGTCCTGCGACACTCGGCCCATGCTGATGCGCTCGCTCTTCCTGCTGCTGCACCTGCTCGCCGCCACTGCCTGGGTGGGCGGCATGGCGGCCATCCAGTTCGCGGTGCGGCCTGCCGCCGCCCAGGCGCTGGCGCCACCGGAGCGGCTGCGTTTCATGCAGGCCCTGCTGCGCCACTTCCTCAGCTGGGTGGCGATTGCCATTGGCGTGCTGCTCATCAGCGGGCTGGCCATGGTGTGGGAGGCGGGCGGTTTTGGCCGCATGCACGCCAGCGTGCACGCGATGGCGGCGATCGGCCTGGTGATGATCGGTGTGTTCGGCCACATCCGGCTGCGGCTGTTCGTGCAGCTGCAGCGCGCGCTGCAAGCGGGTGATGCGCCCGGTGCGGCCGCCGGCCTGGGCCGCATCCGCAACGCGGTGATGCTCAACCTGGTGCTGGGCACGCTGGTCTTCGCGGTGGCGCTGGTGGGGCGGGTGCTGTGGCCTTGAGCGCGAATGACCCGCGCCTCAAGCGCGCGGTTTGCCCGCGCCGAACAGTGATCGCAGCAAACCCGGCTGCTCGCGTGCGGCCGGATGGCTGCGGCTGACCAGCAGGCTGCCGGTGAGGTACAGCGCATTCAACAGGCGGCTGGCCCGCTCCACGTCCAGGCCGGGCCAGGACGCGATCTCGCGCAGCGAGACCGACTCGCGCTGCAGGCGCTGCATCGCCGGCCCCAGCGCCCCGCTGGCCGACAGGCGGCCGGCGCCATCGCGGCTGGGCACCAGGCGGTAGGCCGCGCGGCCGCCGATCTCGGTCAGCACGCTGCGGCGCGGCCCGCGCAGGGCCAGGTCCCACAGCAGCGGCGGCAGCGGGCGGTAGTGCTGCACATGGGCCACGCGTTCATGCATCCAGTGGCCGGGCGGCCGCACGCCGGGCGGCTCGGCGCTCAGCACGGTGAGCGCGGCGAAGCCGGCAGCGCCGGCCTCGGCCAGGTCGCGTGGCGAGTGGTACAGCATGGACTGGGGGAACAGCGTCACCGGCCAGACGAGCTGGTCCACCTGCAGGCACAGCAGCGCGGCTTCACGGTGGCGCACGCAGGCGGCGACCACCTCCAGCGCGTCGTCGGACTGCGGGTCGCGGTGCAGCCGGCGCAGGTCGGCCAACAAGGTGGTGGGCAGCAGCGTCGGCCCCGCCAGGCGGGCAAAGCCGCTGGCGCCGGTTCGCTCCCGCACGCGCTCGAACTCGCTCACGCGCCAGAGGGTGGAATCCTCGAAATCCCGCATGGCCCATGCTGGGGGCACGGATCGTCGGGCGGGGTTGCACGCATGTAAGGCGTGCAGCCAAGCGCAAGCCGTCGCTCAATGGGTACGTGCCACCCGTTCGATCAGCTGCCGTGCCTGCAACTCGGCGTTCAGGCCAGGCTCCAGCGGCGACCGGCACAGGCCGGCGTGCTGGTAGTTGAGGTTTTCGTACAGCTCGGCCGCGGCCGGAAAGGCCGACAGCACCGCATTCAGCCCGTCGCTGGGCGGCGTCTCGCGCAGCGCCTCGGCCAGGCGTTGGGCCACGGAGCGGTACTGCGCCGGCGACACTGCGACGGTGCTGCCTTCCAGGCGCTGCAGCAGGCTGGCCAGTGTCGCCACCACGGCCAGGCCGGCAGGCAGCTGGATCGGTTTGATGACTTTGGCGTTCATGCAGCCGAGTTGGGGACGGCGGCCCGCCGATTCAAGGGCCCGCTGGCGTACGCTTGCACGCTTTTGGAGGTGGCATGGTTCACGACTCGATCGGCTGGGGCCTGCTCGGCACCGGCGGCATCTGCAGCGCAATGGCGCAGGCGCTGGCTCACGTGCCCGGTGCACGGCTGGCCGCGGTGGGCTCGCGCGGGCTGGAGCGCGCACAGGCGTTTGCCACGGCGCACGCCGGCGCGCATGCGGACGTGGCGGTGCACGGCAGCTACCAGGCGCTGGTGGACGACCCCGCGGTGCAGGTGGTGTATGTGGGCACCCCCCATCCTGACCATGCCGCCTCCGCCCTGCTGGCGCTGCGGGCCGGCAAGGCGGTGCTGTGCGAAAAACCCTTCACGCTCAATGCTGCGCAGGCGCAGGCCGTGGTCGCCGAGGCCCGGGCGCGGCGCCTGTTCCTGATGGAGGCGATGTGGACCCGCTTCGTGCCGGCCGTGGCCGAGGTGGCGCGGCTGGTCCGCAGCGGTGCGATCGGCGAGCCGCTGTCGGTGCAGGCCGACTTCGGCTTCGATGCCAGTGCCTTCGCACCAGGGCACCGCGTGCTGGACCCGCAGCTCGGCGGCGGCGCGCTGCTGGACGTGGGCATCTACCCGCTGGCGCTTGCGAGCTTCCTGATGGGGCCGATCAGCGCCGTGCAGGCCCAGGCCCAGCTCGCGCCCACCGGCGTGGACGTGCACACCACGTTCAGCCTCCAGCACCGCAGCGGCGCACTCAGCCAGGGGCTGTGTTCATTGCGCAGCACCACGCCCTGGCGGGCGCTGGTGCTGGGCAGCGCCGGGCGCATCGAGCTGCACACGCCCTTCTTCCATGCCGAGCGCTTCCTGCTGGTGCGCCACGGCGACGCGCAGCAGGAGCACCATCTGCCGCACACCGGCAACGGTTATGCACACCAGGTCGAGGAAGTGCAGCGCTGCCTGCGCGCCGGGCTCACCGAAAGCCCGGTGATGCCGCTGGACGAGACGCTGGCGCTGATGGGCTGGATGGATGAAATGCGCGCGCAGATCGGGCTGCGCTACCCCGGCGAGTGAGCGTCAGGCGCGCACGTCGAGCAGGCTGCCGAGCACCTGGTCCTGCGTCTGCACCACCCGCAGGTTGGCCTTGAAGGCGTAGCTGGCACTCATCTGCTGGACCATGTCTTCGGCCAGGTGCTCGCCGGGCTCGGCCGCCTGCGCGACGCTGACACGCACGCCGCCGTCGGCCAGCGTCTGCTGCAGCACCTGCTGACGCCGGAAGCCGGGCGTCTGCGCGTTGGCGATGTTGTGCGCGGACGCACCCAGCTGGCGCATCGCCGCATTCATGCCTGACAGGCCGATGTTCGCAATGGAGTTCATGGCTAGCGTGGATATCGGCAGCGGGGCGGAAAAGTTAAGCTTGCCGGCTTCACCGACGCCTGGAGCCTGCATGACCCGCCTGTCCCGCCGCCATGCCTTCTGCGCGGCATGGCTGAGCTTGTTGTCTGCGGCGGCGGCCACCGCCTCGATGACCGCCGCCCAGGTGATCGAATCCACCAAGCCGACCGACTGGCGAGCGCTGGACCCGGACAACACCCTGGTGATGGAGCTCGCCGCCGGCCAGGTGGTGATCGAGCTGGCGCCGCGCTTCGCACCCCGCCATGCAGCCAACATCCGCACCCTGGCGCACGAAGGCTACTGGGACGGGCTGGCCATCCTGCGGGTGCAGGACAACTACGTCACCCAGTGGGGTGACCCCGACGGCGAATCGCCCGACAAGGCCAAGCCGCTGGGCAGCGCGCAGAAGAAGCTGCCGGCCGAGTTCTCGGTGCCGCTCAAGGGCCTGCCGCTGCAGCGGCTGCCGGACGTGGACGGCTGGGCGCCGGTCACCGGGCTGGTGGACGGCATGCCGGTGGCAGCCGACCCGAGAACCGGCCAGGCCTGGCTCGCCCACTGCTACGGCATGGTGGGTGCGGGCCGTGACATGGCGGCTGACAGCAGCAATGGCACCGAGCTCTACGTGGTGATCGGCCAGCCCGCGCGCGGCCTGGACTTGAACATCACCGTGGTGGGCCGGGTGCTGCAGGGCATGCAGTGGCTGGCCGCGCTGCCGCGTGGCACGGCCGAGATGGGCTTCTACGCGCAGCCGCAGCAGCGAACGACGATCCAGCGGGTGCGCCTGATGGCCGACATGCCGGAAGCCGAACGGCCGCAATTCGAGGTGATGCGCACCGACACCGACAGCTGGCGCCAGTTGCTGGACGCACGGCGCGTGCGGCGTGAGGAATGGTTCGTGCACAGCCCGCGCCACATCAACCTGTGCAACGCCAGCGTGCCGACGCGGCCGCGCACGGCAGCCGCTAAGGGCTGACCGGCAGCAGCTGGAAGCGGCCGCTCAGCGTCTGCTCCGGCGGCAGCACCATGCCGCCGGCATCGCCGATGCCCTGGGCCGCCAGGTTCATCCAGTCGGTGCAGTTGCTCACCGGCTCCATGACGAAGTGGTCTTCGTTGCGCGGGCTGTACAGCACGAAGTAGTCCAGCGGCGCTTCCGCCCGCATGAGCAGGCCGGCATGTTGTTCCGGCCAGTCCACCCGCGCCTCGCGCGACCAGCCGATGAAGTTGTTGTCCAGCACGATCTCGTCCAGGTCGATGCCGTCGGCCAGGCGCGACAGGAACACCGGCTGCGTGAGGCCGGTGGGCAGCAGGTCGGCGTCGCTGTCCCACATCGCGTCCACCCGGGTGGTGAGCCGGGTGCCGCGCGGATGCGGAAAGTAGGGATGGTGGCCGATGCCGGCCGGCATGGGATGTGCGCTGCGGTTGGTGAGCGCGATCTCCACCGACAGGCCGCGCTCGTCGAGCTTGAAGGTCTGGCGCGCGTCGAAGGCATAGGGCCAGTCGCGCGAGCCGTCGGCCGGCCGGTGCTCCTGCGTGAGCGTGGCGTCGCTCTCGGAGGCGGACTCCACTTCCCACGGCCCCTGCCAGCTGGTGCCGTGGATGGTGTGCGGCGAATCCTTGAAGTTGGGCGGCAGCTCGATCGGGATGGCGCCATAACCGCAGCGCCCATTGCGGATGCGGTTGCACCAGGGCGCGAGCGGAAAGCTGCCCATGCGCAGAGGGTCCCGCTCGGCGATCGCCTCGGGCGTGGCCGGGCGCAGCCAGTCGCGCCGCACGCCGGCGTGCTCGCTGTAGAAGGCGGCGATGGAGCCGCCCACGTCGGGCACCAGTTCGAGGCGCAGGTCGCCATGTCGCAAGGTCAGCATTCGGTGTGCTCCTTCAGGCCATTTCCACGGCACGGGGTTCGGGTTCGTCGTCATCCGCTTCCTCGCCGAGGAAGCCGCCACTCTGATGCGCCCACAGGCGCGCATACAGGCCGCCGCGGACCAGCAGGCTGCGGTGGTCGCCCTCTTCCACCACGCGGCCTTGGTCCAGCACGATCAGCCGGTCCATCGCCGCGATGGTGGACAGGCGGTGCGCGATGGCCACCACCGTCTTGCCTTCCATCAGGCTGTACAGGCTGGCCTGGATGGCGGCTTCCACTTCGGAATCGAGTGCGCTGGTGGCTTCGTCGAGCAGCAGGATGGGTGCGTCCTTGAGCATCACCCGCGCGATGGCGATGCGCTGGCGCTGGCCGCCGGACAGCTTGACGCCGCGTTCGCCCACATGCGCGTCATAGCCCGTGCGGCCGGTCGGGTCGGTGAGGCCCTGAATGAAGTCATGCGCCTCGGCGCGCCGGGCGGCGGACACCATCTCCGCCTCGCTGGCGTCCGGCCGGCCATAGAGGATGTTGTCGCGCACCGAGCGGTGCAGCAGCGAGGTGTCCTGCGTGACCATGCCGATCTGGGCACGCAAGGAATCCTGCGTGACATGGGCGATGTCCTGGCCGTCGATCAGCACCCGGCCCTGCTGCAGGTCATAAAAGCGCAGCAGCAGGTTCACGATGGTGCTCTTGCCTGCGCCCGAGCGCCCCACCAGCCCGATCTTCTCGCCCGGGCGGATGTGCAAGGACAGGTGGTCGATCACCTTGTCGCGGCCGTAGGCGAAGTGCACGTCCTCGAAGCGGATCTCGCCGCGCGTGACCACCAGCGGCTTCGCGTCCGGCTTGTCCACCACCGCATGCGCGCGGCTCAGCGTGGTGATGCCGTCCTGCACCGTGCCCACGTGCTCGAACAGTGTGGCCATCTCCCACATGATCCAGTGCGAGATGCCGTTCAGGCGCAGCGCCATCGCGGTAACCGCAGCCACCGCACCCACGCCCACCTGGCCTTGTGTCCATTGCCACAGCGCGACGCCGGCGGTGCTGGCGATCAGCCCCATGCTGAGCGTGTGGTTGACGATCTCGAAGCCGCTCACCAGCCGCATCTGCTCGTAGGCGGTGACCATGAAGTCCTTCATCGCCGAGCGTGCGAAGCCCGCCTCGCGCTGCGCATGCGAGAACAGCTTCACCGTCTGGATGTTGGTGTACGCGTCGGTGATGCGGCCGGTCATGAGCGAGCGCGCATCGGCCTGGCGCTGGCCCACCGCGCCCATGCGCGGCACGAAGTACCACAGCGCGGCCAGGTACAGCACCAGCCAGCCCAGGAAGGGCAGCAGCAGGCGCAGGTCGAAGGCACCCGCCACCGCGGCCATGGTGGTGAAGTAGATGGTGACGAACACGATGATGTCGGCCACGATCATCCAGGCCTCGCGCACCGCCAGCGCCGTCTGCATCACCTTGGTGGCCACGCGGCCGGCGAACTCGTCCTGGTAGAAGCTCATGCTCTGGCCGAGCATGTGACGGTGGAAGTTCCAGCGCAGCAGCATCGGGAAGTTGCCCGCCAGCGCCTGGTGCTTGAACATGGTCTGCAAGGCCATCACGGCCGGGCTGGCAAGCAGGATGCCGGCCAGCAGCAGCAGGCTGCCGCGCTGCTCGCTCCACAGCCGCTGCGGCTGCACCGCCGACAACCAGTCGACCACCCGCCCCAGCATGCTGAACAGCAGCGCCTCGAACGCGCCCATCACCGCGGTGAACACGGTCATGGCCGCGATGTGCCGGCGCAGCCCGCGGGTGCAGGCCCACAGGAAGGGAAAGAATCCGCTGGGGGGTGGATCGGGTGGTGCATCCGGATAGGGATGCACCAGTTTTTCGAACAGGCTGAACACGCCGGGCTCCTGATGCGCAGCCCGCAACGTTAACCCGCTTTGGCCGCGCGAGTTGGCGCGCCCTCAGGGCCTCACGCCGCGTGCATCGCGATCGCCGGTTGCTCGGCGCCCGACCAGCGCACGGCCAGCCGCTCCACCTGCTCCAGCGCCTTGGCCACGGCGGCCTCAAAGACCGCGCCACCGGTTTCTTCGCCCTCGGCGGCCACGGTTTCGATGTCGGTGAAGCCGATGAATTCCAGCACCGCGCGCAGCGCTGTATCAGCATGGTTCAGCGCCGCGTAGTCGCCGCCGGCGCCGAACCCCATGGCACCGCGCGATGTGACGAGCAGCGCGCGGCGTGGCCGGTCGCTGAGCAGCGGCTGGTAGCTCGTCACACCGTCGGTGCGGGTGATGGCGAAGGTTTCCCCGATGCGCACCACCAGGTCGGCCCAGGCCTTCAGTGCGGCGGGCATGCCGTAGTTGTACATCGGCAGGCCCACCACCAGCACATCGGCGGCGCGCAGCTCCGCGACGAGTTGGTCGCTCTCCGTGAGCGCGGCCTGCAGCTGCACGCTGCGCTGCGCAGGCGGGGTGAAGGCTGCCTGCACCCAGTTGCCCGGCATGGGCTGGGGCGGTTGCAATGCGAGGTCCCGGTAGGTGTACCGGTCGTGCGGGCGCGCGGCGCGCCATCGGCTGGCAAACGCGTGGGACAGGCGCCGGCTCCAGCTGCCGTGCGGCTCGATGCCGCCCCGGCCGGGGCGGGCGCTGGAGTCCAGGTGAAGCAGGTGAAGTGGCGTTCCAGGGTGGTGCATCGTGGTCCTCATGGATGAGATCGGTTGGTGGATGAGCAGACTCTATGGACCACGCCTGCGCCGGACAACTGGTCATTTCTTGCGGATCGCGCAAAATAAAACTCATCCATGACAAGCCGCCACCTGCCACCGCTGTCCGCCCTGCGCGCCTTCGAGGCCGCCGCCCGCCACAGCAGCGCCCAGCGTGCAGCGCAGGAGCTGCATGTCACCGCGACCGCCATCAGCCACCAGGTGCGTGCGCTGGAGCAGTGGCTGGGGACACCACTGTTCGTGCGACGGCCCAGGCAGCTCGAACCCACCGCCGCCGGCCGGGAGCTGCAGGCGGTGCTGGCCGTCGGCTTCGACAGCTTTGCGAGCACCCTCGCCCGGCTGCGCCGCGCCGTGGGGCGGCAGACGGTCACGATCTCCACCACCCCCGCGATCGCGGCGCGCTGCCTGATGCCTCGGCTCGACTGGATGCGTGAGCACCACCCGTTGCTGGACGTGCACATCCACGCCACCCATGAGCTGGTGCCCCTGGACGGCAATGCCGCGGACGTGGCGGTGCGCTATGGCCATGGCCCGTGGCCGGGCGTGGTGAACGAACCGCTGTTTGACAACGTGTTCGTGCCGGCCTGCAGCCCACGGCTCGGTCTCGTGCGCGCGGCCGATCTGCCGCGCCACACGCTGCTGCACTTCGAGCCGCGCGGCAGCAAAAGTGCGCCCATCAACTGGGCGGTGTGGCAGGCGCAAGCCCGCGTGCCCGGGCTGGACCCGAGCGCCGGGCCGGTGTTCACCGATGAAACCCACGCGGTGGCGGCGACCCTGGCCGGCCAGGGCGTGGCGCTGGTGAGCCGCGCGCTGGTGGCCGACGAGTTCGAGCGCGGCTCCCTGGTGCAGCCCTTCGGGCCGCAGCTGCAGGGCGCGCCGTTCCAGCTGGTGTGGCCGCGGGCACGCTCGGACGAGCCGGCTGTGCGCGCCATCCGCGAATGGGTTCACGTGCTGCGCAAGGAACTGGACGAGCTGTGCGGGCGCCTGCCTGCCAGCCCGTGAGTGCCGCTAGCGCAAGGCCACCCAGGCCGGCGCGTGGTCGCTCGGTTTTTCGCGTCCTCGATGCTGCGAGTCCACACCGCTGGCCACCAGGCGCTTCACCAGCCCCGGGCTCAGCAGCACAAAGTCCATGCGAAAGCCGGCATGGCGGCGGAACGCGAAATCGTTGACCCAGAAGGTGTACAGCTCGCTGCGCGCGGTGGGGTGCAGGTGGCGCGCACTGTCGATCCATCCTTGCGCGAGCAGTGACTCATGGGCCGCGCGGGTTTGCGGCTGCAGCACGGCGTCGAAGCGCCACGAGCCCGCGTTGTAGATGTCCTCGTTGGTGGGCACGACGTTGAAGTCGCCGCACAGCACCACGTCCAGGCCACTGGCCAGCAGCGTCTGGGCGTGTGCATTGAAGCGCTCGAACCAGGCCAGCTTGTAGTCGAAATTGGGGCTGGGCACCGGGTTGCCATTGGGCAGGTAGACCGACGCCACGCGCAGGCCGTGCACATCGGCTTCAAGGTAACGCGCCTGGCCGTCGGTGTCGTCACCGGGCAGGCCCCTGCGCACTTCCTTGGGCGCCGCGCCGCGCGACAGGATGGCCACGCCATGGTGGCGCGGCATGCCGTGCCAGACGACGTGATAACCGGCCGCCCCGATCGGCTCATGCGGAAACGTCGCATCGCCGGTCTTGATCTCCTGCAGGCAGGCGATGTCCGGCTGCGTTTCGCCCAGCCACTCCAGCAGCCGCGGCATGCGGCCCTTCACACCGTTGACGTTGAAGGTGGCGATCTTCATGGCAGGCATTCCATCTCGGCCGAAGGTGGGCAGTACCCGTGCCCGGCGACGCGGACTTTGTGTCCATCGGCCGCAGCGGCCCGGTCACCGTGATGAATCGCGCGGATCAATCCCACCACCCTGCTCGCCTTTTCCATCGACCGCAGGACGCACGGCTAACGCCGTGTTCGCCAAGTCGTTCCTCGTTGCGGTGACCAACCCCAAGGGCGACCTGTTCTGCTCGGCGCTGTTGCCCCAGTTCATCGACCCTTCGGCACCGCAGTGGCCGCAATACGCCACCATCGGCGTGGTGTTCGGGCTCATCGACTTCATCGTGATGCTGGGCTATGCCGCCATGGGTGTGCATGCCATCAAGCTGCTGCGCCGCCCCGCTGCGCTGTGGCTGGACCGCGCTTGCGGTGGGGTGCTCCTGCTGCTGTCAGGGTCGCTCCTGGTCTATCGGCGCAGCGCCAGCTGAAGCGCGCTGGCGGTATTGCCGGGTGAGCTCGATGCTCACCACGCACACCGCCAGCCACGCCAGCCCGCTGGCCAGGCCCGCGACCACGTCGCTCGCAAAGTGCACCCGCAGGAACACGCGGCTGCAGGCCACGGTGAAGGCCAGCGCCACCGCGCACAGCACCACGGCGAGGTGCCAGCGCTGCGGCACGAAGCGCAGCAGCACGTAGGCCAGCATGCCGTAGGCCACCACCGCGCCGGAGCTGTGGCCGCTGGGGAAGCTGTAGCCCGGCGCCGAGTAGATGGCGTCGTGCACCGGCCGCGCGCGGGCAAACACCTGCTTGAGCGTGGGGTTCAGCACGCCGTTGCCCACCAGGGCCAGCACCCAGCCGAGCGCCAGCCAGCGGCGGCCGCGCCACACCAGCAGTGCCGCGACCGCGATGCACAAGGTGATGAGCGTGACGGCATCGCCCAGGTGCGTGAGCAGCGCGAAGGCCTGGATCGCACCCGGCGGCACGTGGCGGCCGATCTGGTCGGCCAGCGCCTGGTCGGCCTGGCCCAGCGCGGGGCCGCCGCCCAACGCCTCGGCGATCTCGGCAAACGCCCAGGCCCCGCCCACCAGCAGCCCGAAGCCAACCACCACGCGCGTGAGAAGGAACACGGGCGGCGTGAGCGTGCTGGCCTGGTGCGGCACCAGCCAGCGGCGCAGCAGACGCCATGCGAGCGCGGCGGCCAGCAACAGCAGCAGCAGGCCCAAGAAGAACAACGCCAGCGCGTGGGCACCCACCCACGCTGCGGCCGCAATCAGCCAGCCTGCATGCTCAGTCATCGCATCGTCCTTGGGCGCGTGCTGTTGCCATCGAGAGAGTTTCTCCGATAGCATCGGCGCCGGCCGCATGCCTCATGCAGCCACGTCGCTCGGACGGTTCCGGGCGCTCACGTGAAAGCCAACTCCATGTCCTCATCGGGCCAGCGCCGCTTTGCGCGCATCGACCGCCTTCCCCCGTACGTCTTCAACATCACGGCCGAGCTGCGTGCAGCCGCGCGGCGCCGCGGCGAAGACATCATCGACATGAGCATGGGCAACCCCGACGGGGCCACGCCGCAGCACATCGTCGACAAGCTCGCCATCACCGCCCAGCGCGCCGACACGCACGGCTACTCGTCGAGCAAGGGCATCCCGCGCCTGCGCCGCGCCATCTCGCACTGGTACGAACAACGCTACGGCGTGCAGATCGATCCGGACAGCGAGGCCATCGTCACCATCGGCTCCAAGGAAGGCTTGTCGCACCTGATGCTCGCCACCCTGGACCGCGGTGACACGGTGCTGGTGCCCGACCCGAGCTACCCGATCCACATCTACGGCGCGGTGATCGCGGGTGCGGACATCCGCTCGGTGCCCAACACGCCGGACGTGGACTTCTTCGCCGAGCTGGAGCGCGCCATCAAGGGCAGCTATCCCAAGCCGAAGATGATGGTGCTGGGCTTTCCCTCCAACCCGACCGCGCAGTGCGTGGAGCTGGAGTTCTTCGAGCGTGTGATCGCGCTGGCGAAGCGGCACGACATCTTCGTGGTGCACGACCTCGCCTACGCCGACATCGTGTTCGACGGCTGGAAGGCGCCGTCCATCATGCAGGTGAAGGGCGCGAAAGACATTGCGGTCGAGTTCTTCACCCTGAGCAAGAGCTACAACATGGCCGGCTGGCGCGTGGGTTTCATGGTCGGCAACCCCGACCTCGTGGCCGCGCTGGCGCGCATCAAGAGCTACCACGACTACGGCACCTTCACGCCGCTGCAGGTGGCCGCCATCGCCGCGCTCGAAGGCGACCAGCAGTGCGTGCAGGACATCGCCGCCAAGTACCAGGCGCGGCGCGACGTGCTGGTGAAGGGCCTGAACGAGATCGGCTGGACGGTCGACAAACCCAAGGCCTCGATGTACATCTGGGCCCGCATTCCCGAGCCTTATCGCGAGCTGGGTTCGCTGGAGTTTGCCAAGCAGCTGCTGGCCAAGGCCAAGGTGTCGGTCTCACCCGGCATCGGCTTCGGCGACTATGGCGACGGCCATGTGCGCTTCTCGCTGATCGAGAACGAATCGCGCATCCGCCAGGCCGTGCGGGGCATCAAGGCGATGTTCCGCGCCGATGGGGTGCTGCAGCCGGCACCGGCCGCAAACGCCGAAGCAGCCGCGGGCCGCTGAGCGCATCGCCATGACAAGCGCCACGCCGAGCGTCGATGACTGCATGGCGTGGCTGCACAGCCATGCACCCACTCCCGCGGACGTGCAGGGCATGGCGCGTTTCGGCATGGCCGTGGACCGGCGCATCGGCCTGTCCATTCCCACCCTGCGGGGCCTGGCCAAGGCTGCCCGGCGCGACCATCAGCGCGCGCTCGCCTTGTGGGACACCGGCATCGCCGATGCGCAGATCCTGGCGGCCTTCACCGCCGAGCCCGCCGCTTTCACTCAGGCCCAGATGGACCACTGGGTGAGCACCATGGACTCGTGGGACGTCTGCGACCAGGCCTGCACCAACGCGTTCGCCGCCTCGCCGCTCGCGTGGCAGCAGCCCGCGCGCTGGGCGGCCCGGCCGGAGGAGTTCGTGCGCCGGGCGGCATTCGCGCTCATCGCTGCGCTCGCGGTGCACGACAAGAAGGCATCGGACGACGCCTTCGTCGCCACGCTGCCGCTGATCGAGGCGGCCGCCGGCGACGAGCGCAACTTCGTGCGCAAGGCCGTGAACTGGGCGCTGCGCCAGATCGGCAAGCGCAACGCGCGCTTGCATGCCGCTGCTGTTGCGCTCGCCCAATCGCTGCGCGAGCAGACCTCGCGCTCGGCGCGCTGGATCGCCAACGACGCGCTGCGCGAGCTGAACGCCCGCCGGCCTTAGGCGGGCGTCAGCGGGACGGCTGGGGAACGGTGTTCACCGGCACGCCGGAATCGCCGTCGCGCAACGGCATCACCTGCAGCATGTGGTTCTTGTGGCCGAAGCTCTGGTAGCCGGTGTACGGGTAGTAGTACCACGCCAGCACGGTGCTCGGCAGGTACTCCACCGACGTCCAGATGAACATGGACTGAAGGTTCGTGAACGGGCCGATGTTCACTTGCGTCCAGCCGGCCTGGTCGCACACACCCTCACGGTCGCAACGGCCCTTGTTGCCGAGCGTCTCCTGGAACAGGTGCCCCAGCTCGCTGAGCACCACGCGATGGGCCACCGTGGTCCTCACGTTGTAGCCGCAGTCGGTGTTCGAGTAGCCGAAGTTGCAGCCGTCGCTGTTGACGTCGACGACCTTCGGCAGGCGCCAGTCGGAATAGCCACCCGCCGACAGCGTCCTCACCCAGGCATTCGCATCCGCCCAGAACTGCAGGCCGTTGCCGCCCACGTCGCGCAGCCAGGTGACGTTGAGCTCCGGGTCGTAGTAGGCATCGATCCTGCCGTCGCCGTTGAGCGATCGCGGCTGCAGGCTCGTGACCCAGGTGCCCTGCCCCGGCACCGACGCGACGGCCGGCTGCACCGGCGGATCGGACGGGCGCGGCGTGACCTTGGTGGTGGGCACGCCGCTGTCGCCGTTGCGCACCGCCATGGCATGCATGCCGAGTGTCTTGATGCCGTAGGCCTGGTAAATGCCCGGCATGTAGTAGTACCAGGCGAAGGGGCCCAGCGGGCCGGTGTAAGACAGGTTCGTCCAGTAGAAGTAGGGCCGCACGTTGTAGAAAGGCCCGGTGTTGAGCAGCCCCCACGCCCCTTGCCCGCACTGGCCGCTGGCCTGGCAGTAGCCGGTGTTCCCCAGCTCCACCCGCATCAGGTATTCCAACTCGCTGAAGACGCGGCTGAAGCCCAGCGTCTGCACGTTGTAGCCGCAGTCGGTGCCCGCAAAGGCCCAGTCGCAGCCTGCCGGGCCCGTATCGACCATCGAGGGCAGGCGCCAGTCCGAATAGCCGCCGATGCGCAGGCCGCGCGCCCAGCTCTGCGCATCGTCGAAGAAGCGGATGCCCGACATGTCGGCATTGCGCAGCCACGTGATCTTGAGCACCGTGTCGTAGAACGCATCGGCTTCGCCGTCGCCATCCAGGTCCCGCGGCTGCAACGTGCCGGGTATCTGTATCGGCCCCATGCCGCGCGGCTGCGCGCTCGCGCCACTGAAAACGCCCAGGCAGCACGCCAGGCCGAACGCTTGTGCAAGCTTGCGCAAATCCATCGCTCCTCCCCCGCGAAAAATTGATCTTCAGTGCATGGGCTTTCCAGCCCTTCGACCGCAACTCGGACAGGACACCTGTCGCGTCGGCACGTTGGCCCGGCCTGTTGCGGCCGTGGCGTGCGCGAATGTACCGGCCCACGAGCGCTGCACCCGCCCTCTCCCCTTGAATCGAGACTGAGGCTCGGGGGATGGACTGCAGGCGGTCAATGCGGTAGGGGCTTGGGCGCTTGCTGCGCCTGGGTGCGCCGTTTGCTGGCAAAGCGCTCGACCAAGGAGGCGTCCCATGCATGTCCGCCTGACCATCCTGTTGCTCTCCCTCGGCATGGCGCTGGCGGCCTGCGCCGAAACCACCCGCCTGGCCGAGCCCGTGGGCGTGGGCCCCAGCCCCACGCTGCCCGCACCGGACAAGCAGCTTCTGCCCACCGTGCATGTGGCCACCGCCGTGGGCTGGCCGGCCGGCAGCCAGCCGCAGCCGGCTGCGGGCCTGGCCGTGAAGGCCTTTGCCACCGGCCTGGACCATCCACGCTGGTTGTACGTGCTGCCCAACGGCGATGTGCTGGTGGCCGAGACCAATGCCCCCGAGCGCCCCGAGGGGGGCAAGGGTGTGAAGGGCTGGTTCATGAAGAAGACGATGAAGAAGGCGGGGGCGGGCGTACCCAGCGCCAACCGCATCACCCTGCTGCGCGATGCCGACGGAGACGGCGTGGCGGAAACCCGCAGCGTCTTCCTGCAGGGCCTGAACTCCCCCTTCGGCATGGCGCTGGTCGGCAACGACTTCTACGTGGCCAACGCGGACGCGGTGATGCGGTTCGCCTACACGCCGGGCGACACCCGCATCGTGGCGCCCGGCACCAAGGTGGTGGACCTGCCGGGTGGCCCACGCAACCACCACTGGACCAAGAACATCATCGCCAGCCGCGACGGCACCCGGCTCTATGCCACCGTGGGCTCCAACAGCAACGTGGCCGAACACGGCATGGAGGAAGAAGCCGGCCGCGCAGCGATCTGGGAGATCGACCCCCGGACCGGCAAGCACCGGCTCTTTGCCACCGGCCTGCGCAACCCCAATGGCCTGGCGTGGGAGCCGCGCACCGGGGCGCTGTGGACCGTGGTGAACGAACGCGACGAACTCGGCAACGACCTGGTACCCGACTACCTGACCTCGGTGGTCGATGGCGGCTTCTACGGCTGGCCCTACAGCTACTACGGCCCGCATGTGGACGAGCGTGTGAAGCCGCAGCGGCCCGACCTGGTGGCCAAGGCGATCAAGCCCGACTACGCGCTGGGCTCGCACGTGGCCGCGCTGGGCCTGGCGTTCGCCGAGGGCACCGCCCTGCCCGCCCCCTTCAACGCCGGCGGCGCCTTCATCGGCGAACACGGTTCCTGGAACCGCAAACCCTTCAGCGGCTACAAGGTGGTGTTCGTGCCCTTCGCCAACGGCAAGCCCTCGGGCCAGCCGGTGGACCTGCTCGCGGGCTTCGTCAACGCAGACAACCAGGCGCACGGCCGGCCCGTGGGTGTGGCGCTGGACAAGCGCGGCATGCTGCTGGTGGCCGACGACGTGGGCAACACCATCTGGCGCGTGAGCCCGGCGGGGCGCTGAACTTCTGCGCGCCGCGTGGACAATCGCCTACCGCCTTGTTTCTCCTCGCGCCATGAACCTGATCGACTTCGAACTCCGTGGGGAGCACATTCCGCTGGACGCGCTGCTCAAGGCCACCGGCCTGGCCGGCAGCGGCGGAGAAGCCAAGACCCTGGTGCAAAGCGGCAAGGTGCAGGTCGACGGCCAGCCGGAGCTGCGGCGCACGGCCAAGCTGCGCGCCGGCCAGGTGGTGGCCGTCACCGGAACACGGGTGCGCCTGTGCACGCCGGCCGCCCCCACGGAAGGCGCAGGCTGAGGCTGGCCAGAGGGTGCTCGGTACGCCGCTTGCCGAAGTGCACTACCACATCAGCGGGGTACCACCATGGACGACAAGAAAAAGCCGGGCGGCCAGGACCGCTCGCGCATCAATGTGAACGAGGACTACGAGCTGCGCGACTGGTCGAAGAAGTTCGGCGTCACGCCTGAAGAGCTCAAGGCCGCGGTCAAGGTGGCCGGCGCCAACGCCTCGGCGGTGGAGAACTACCTCAAGAGCGGACGAAAGAAGTAGCTGCCCCCACGCCGCGCGCCGGTCACCGCGGCGGCAGCCGCACCTGCACTCGCAGCCCGGGCTGCGCATTGCTGATGTCCAGCGTGCCGCCATGCGCCTGCACCACCAGGCCGCACAGGTACAGCCCCAGGCCGAAGCCGCCGGTGGTGCGCTGGCGCGCAGCGTCCACCCGGTAGAAGGCCTCGGTGAGGTGCGGCAGGTGCTCCGGCGCCACGCCGGGGCCGTGGTCTCGCACAGTGATGCTGAGCAGCCCACCGTCCATCGCGGCGGCAATGCAGGGTGGCGTGGCAGCCTGGGCGCTGTGGCGCAAGGCGTTGTCCAGCAGGTTGCGCAGCAGCAGCTTGATGCGCACCCGGTCCAGGGCCACCTCGCCGAGCTCGGGCGCCAGCGCCGTGGTGATGCCCTGGCCGGCAAAGTGCGCTTCGAGCGTGTCGCGCACCAGGGCGGCGAAGTCCAGCGGCTCGCGCTGCAGCGCCGTGTGGCCACCGGCCAGGCGTTCGCCTTCGAGCAGGTCGGTCACCAGGTCGCGCATCTCGGCCAGGTCGCGCAGCAGCGCGCTGCGCGCCTCGCTTTCGTCCACCAGCTCGACGTTGACTCGGGCGCGGGTGAGCGGGGAGCGCAGCTCATGGCTGATGGCCAGCAGCAGCGCGCGCTTGGCGTCCAGCATGCGCTCGATCTCCTGCGCCATGTCGTTGATCTGCATCGCCAGGTCGCCCAGCTCGTCGGGGCGGCGCAGCGGGATGCGATGGGCGAAGTCACCCTGCCCGAACCGGATGGCGCCGTCGCGGATGTCCTCCACCGGCCGGAACAGCCGCCGCACATAGGCATACGCCAGCAGGGTGGACAGCAGCAGCAGCGTCAGCGTGGCCCAGCCGATGTAGTGCGGCCCCATCTCGCTGGGCGAGGGGTCGGCAAAACCGAAGGTCACGCGGTGGCCGTCGGGCAGCTCGCGCACATGCAGCCATTCGGACGTGGTGCCGCTCAGCATGCGGTGCGGCAGCTCCCACGGATGGCGGCGCTCCGGATGCGAGGCCCAGTTCACCACCGGCCCGTCGATGCGCACGCTCAGGGGCAGGCGCTCGATGAGGGCGCGCGCCTTGGCGATGTCCGGCGGCATGCCGATCTGCGCGGTGAGCTGGTCCACGTAGTCGTTGGCCAGCGGGCGGCCATAACCTTGCCAACCCGCGCGCAGCAGGCCCTGCACGCCGCTGATGAAGGTGACGGTGACCACCGCCGCCAGCACCAGGAACAGGCTCACCAGGCGCCATTTCAGCGTGTGGCGAAAACGATAGACCGCGCCCTGCCAGCCGCGCGGGCAGACCCGGTGGCGCGTCGTCAAGGAAACGCCGGGCCGCCCCGAGTTTCCTTGTCCCCCGCGGGGGGCAGGCTGGGCGCAGCCCGGCCGTGGGGGCGCCATCAACTCGGCCGCCCGGCGGCAAAGGCGTAGCCCACATTGCGCAGGGTCTTGATGCAGTCCAGCGGCTCCAGCTTCTTGCGCACGCGGCTCACCAGGATGTCCACTGCGCGGGTGAACAGGTCCTCGGCCGACTGGCCGCGTAGGCTCTCCAGGATCTCGTCGCGGGTGAACACGCGGGCCGGCTCGCGCGCCAGCAGCACCAGCAGCTGGAACTCGGTGCCGGTGAGCTCCACGGCCTGGCCCTGGCGCAGCACCTGGCGCGTGCCCAGGTCGATGGCGAGGCCGTCGAACTGCAGCCGCTGCGACGGTGCCGCCGGCATGCGGCCGCGCCGCAGGATGGTCTGGATGCGGGCCAGCAGCTCGCGCGGCTCAAAGGGCTTGGGCAGGTAGTCGTCCGCGCCCAGCTCGAGGCCGACCACGCGGTCCATCACATCGCCGCGCGCGGTGAGCATCACGATCGGGATGTCGCTGCTGCGCCGGATGGTGCGGCACAGCTCGAAGCCGTTCATCTCCGGCAGCATCACGTCGAGGATGGCGGCGTCATAGCCCCCACCCTCCAGGCGGGCCAGGCCCTCGCTGGGCCGCACCGCCGCGTCGAGCTCGAACTCGAAGCGGCGGAAGTAGGTGGCCAGCGGGGCAGCGAGGTGGTGGTCGTCGTCGATCAGCAGCAGGCGGCGCATGGCGCGGATTGTGATCTCAGTGCAGCCAGCGCTGCAGCAGCTCGCGTGCTTTCTGCTGCTGGGCCGGCTGCAGGCCGTCGTAGAAGTCGGCCAGGGCCGCGATCACCTGCGGGCCGTGTTCCCGCATGGCCTGCATGCGCGCGTTCAGCAGGTCATGCGCATGCCAGCGGTCGAACGTGTGGTCCTTCACCAGGCCCTCCAGGTCGGCACGCCAGTCGCCCGGCCCGCGCAGGGCCACGCGCTGGGCCTGCACGCGGTCGAACAGCACGCCCAGGCGGGCCTGCCCGGTGTCGTCGAGCTGCAGGCGGCTGCTGACCTGGTCGACAAAGCGCTGGCGCCAGTGCGCGCTGCGCTGCTCCGCATGGCCGGCGCGATGGTGCCGCATCCGCCACGGGCGCCGCGTGAACCAGGGCAGCGCGCCCATCCAGCCGGCAAAGGAGGGTCGCAGCCAGAGTCGCATGGGGTCGGTCCTTTCAAGGTTGATGCGGTCGCCTGGGCGCCATGGTCGAGCGCCCGCCGCGGTGCGTCCTCTCCGTGGGGTATCGCCGTGTTTCGTTTCTTTTCGGCACGCCGTGACAAGCTGCGCAACCTGCCCCGGCCGGCCCGGGAATGGCAGGGGAGAAGGCGCCACTTTTGCGCATCGGCCTGCGGGAGCGGGCGCTAAGGTGCCGTCATGTGCCTGCCCGCCCTGCTGCCCTTCGTTCGCACGGCATTGCTGCTGCTGGCCCTGGCCACTGGCGGCCTGCCGGCGCATGGGCAGGCCGCCGCCAAGGACACCGAACGCGCGGCCATGGCCTTCACGCGCGGCGACCCGCTGCCCGCCTGGGCCCTGCCCTTTGCCGAGCTGCCCGCCACCCAGCGCACCGACCCGGTGGTGATCCGCGTGGCCGAGACACAGGTGCACCTGGGCGAGGATGTGCGCTACCTGGTGAGCCGCGCGCTGCAGGTGAACGACGCCGCCGAGCTGGCGCAGATCGGCCAGTACCCGCTCTACTTCGTGCCGCAGTACCAGCGCATCCACCTGCACTCGGCGCGCCTCCTGCGCGGCAACCAGGTGCTGGACCGCACCCGCGAGGCCAGCGTGCGTTTCCTCGACCGCGAGAGCGGGCTGGAAAGCGGCATCTACAGCGGCATGGTGACCGCGGTGCTGCTGTTCGAGGACGTGCGCGTGGGTGACACCCTGCACCTGGTGTACACGCTGGAGGGGCGCAACCCTGCACTGGGCCCGCGCTACAGCCACAGCATCAGCTGGGACCATGCCGAGCCGGTGGAGCTGCGCCGCGCCACGCTGATCGCCCCGGCCGAGCGACAGATCGCCTGGCGCATGCAGGGCGACCATCGGCCCACCACCATCGCGCCGCGCGATCTGAGCGTGCCCGGCAGTGGCATGCGCGTGCTGCGCTTCGAGGAGCGTGGCATCGCCGGCCTGGACGACGAGCCCGCGGTGCCCGAGGACTACTTCTCCGCCCGCTTCCTGCAGCTCACCGAATTTGCCGACTGGAACGCGGTGGCCCAGTGGGCGCAGGGCCTGTTCCCGCCCGACGCCGAACTGCCGGCGGAGCTGGCCCCGCTGCTCGCTCACCTGCGCGCCATCGACTCACCGGAAGCCCGCGCGGCCGCGGCGCTGCGCTGGGTGCAGGAGGAGATCCGCTACTTCAGCGTGTCCATGGGCGAGAGTTCGCACCGGCCCTACACGCCGGCGCAGGTGGTGCAGCGCCGCTATGGTGATTGCAAGGACAAGACCTACCTGCTGGTGACCCTGCTGCGCGCGCTTGGCATCGAGGCCGACCCGGTGCTGGTGGCCCTGACCAGCCCGCGTTCGCCCGCCCGCCTGCTGCCCAACCCCGACGTGTTCGACCATGTGGTGGCGCAGGTGCGCATCGATGGGCGCAGCTACTACCTCGACGGCACCCGGCTCGGCCAGCGCGGCCGGCTGGCCCGCCTGGGCGTGCTGGAAGGCGCCACCGGCCTGGTGGTGCGGCCCGACACGCGCACGCTGGTGGCGCTGCATGCGCCCGACCCGCTGGCGCTGGCCACCAGCGAACTGAGCGAGACCTTCACCGTGCAGGCGCTGGGCGGCACCGGCCGGCTGCAGATGCGCCAGACCTGGAACGGCACCAGCGCCGAGCTGATGCGCCTGGCCTACCAGCGCATGACGCCGGAGCAACGGCGCAAGCAGGTGCAAGGCGGCTACGAGCGGCGCTATCCCGGCATCCAGCTGGCCGCCGAGCCGCGCCTGGCCGACGACACCAACAACAATGCCTTCACGCTGGAGGCCGAGTTCGAGATCCCGCAGCTCACGCGTGAGCACGACGGCGACTGGGCACTGCGCTTCTTCCCCGACAACATCGCCGGCACGGTGAAGCTGCCGGAGAACTTCAACCGCAGCTTCCCCGCCACCGTGGCCAGCGTGCCCTACCAGGCGCGCTACCACCTGGTGATCCGCTGGCCCGACGAGGTGAGCGTGATGCGCGAGCCGAGCAGCGTGCACCTGGCCAGCGACTTTTTCCGCGCCGAGGTGCAGCGCAGCTTCCGCGGCAACCTCACCACCGTCGACATGCAGTACGCGCCGCGTGTGGCCGCCGTGCAGCCCGGTGAACTCAACCAGCTGCAGCAGGACCTGAAGGGGCTGGAGCGCTCGCTGCTCGGCGTGGTGGCGGTCAACCGCAATGCGGTCAAGCGCTCGGGCGGCCTGTTCGGCATCGGCAAGACCACCCTGCAGGACACCATGAATGCGCGGCTGGACCAGCAGATCGAGCGCAACACACGCGCCATCCGCGGCGAGCAGTTGAGCGGCGACGACCTGGCCGAGGCTCTGTGCGACCGCGCCGAAGCGCTGGCTGAACGGGGCCGTGCCGACGCCGGGCTCGCGGATGCCAACGAGGCGGTGCGTGTGGCGCCGGTCTCAGGCCGGGCCTACCAGTGCCGCGCCAACCTGCTGTTTGCCAAAGGTGAATTCGCGCAAGCCGTGCCCGACTATTCCCGCGCGCTGAGCCTGGGGCAGGAGGCGTATGGCGTGCTGTACCGGCGCGGCCATGCACGCTTCTATGCCGGCCAGTACGACGCAGCGGCTGCCGACTTCAGCAAGGCGGCCACATTGCGGCGCGGCAGCGGCAATGAAACCGACACGGCCTATGCGCAGCTGTGGCAGGCGTGGGCCCTGCAACGGGCCGGCCAGGCCCTGCCCAAGGAGCTGGAAGACAGCGCCCGCCGCACCGCGCAGGAGCCCTGGCCCAAGCCGGCGCTGGCCATGCTGGTGGGCGCCTTGAGCCCGGAACAGCTATTGGCGCAGATCCAGCGGGCCAAGCGCGGCGACGAGCTCGAGTTGGCGCTGGCCGAGGCCTGGTTCCACCTCGGCCAGCATTTCCGCGCCATCGGCCAGCAGGCCCAGGCGCGCGAGGCCTTCGAAAAGGCCCGCGCGAAGGGCATTACCACGGCGGTGGAACATGCCGCCGCCGGGTTCGAGCTGGCCAGCGCGGGGCTGATGCGGCAGTAGCCGGTCAGTGGATCACGATGTCCCAGGGCAGGCTTGCCGCCGGCAGGGCCGTCGTGCTCACCAGCGTGAGGGAGCCGTCCGCCTCGACACTGAACTTCATGACCGTCGAGTCGTTCTGCATCGTGACGAAGAGGAACTTCCCGTCAGGTGTGAAGGCCATGCCATGCGGTCCGATGCCCGCCGGCACAGTGCCGGCACCGGTCAACCGCCCGTCCGCACCAATTCGATAACGGGACAGCGAATTTCCAGTCAGGTTCGCGACATAGACCGATTTGCCATCGGGCGAAACCTTCAGCCCCCAGGGCTGCGAACCTGCAGGCAGCGCAGTGCCCAGCGAAGTCAACGTGCCATTGGCGTTCACCTGGTATTGCGACACGCTGTTGCTGCCCTGGTTGGCCACGTAGGCAAACTTCCCATCGGGCGTGAATTCGATCTCACGCGGGCCCGAACCCGTGCTCACCGTGGGCGTAGACAGGGGCACCAAGCCCGTCGGCGTGACGCTGAACTGCGACAGGGTGGCTCCATTCCAGTTGGACACGTACGCAAACTTGGAGTCCGGGCTCAGCGCAATGCTTGCCGCCTTTGGGCCAGTGGCCACGCTGGGCGTCGCCAAAGCTGCCAAAGAACCATCGGCGCCGAGGCTGTACTGACCCACGGCATTGGCTTCCAGGTTCGCGCTGAACAGCATGCCGCCGTCCAGCGTGACAGCCAGGTCCACCGGTGCCGCGCCGGTGGGCGTCGAAGGTGTGACTGCAGTTAGCAGGCCGTCCGAACCCACGGCGAAGCGGGAGATGGTGTTGCCGAGGGGCACGTTGTTGGAGTTCGCGACGAAGGCAAACTTTCCGTTCGGGGACAAGACGATGTTGCGGGGCTCCGAGCCTGTCGCGAGCGACGTAGCGTGCCGGTTCACCGAGCCATCTGTGCCAAGCACCAGTTGGTCAACTGCGCCGGCGTGGGCTGACGTACCGGAAAGGTAGTTCGTCACATACGCCACGTAGTTGCGGCAGCTGACACCGATGTTGGTGACGTCCGCGCTGGCCACCGTCCCGCTCGCGTTGGTCAGGCTGCAGGTCTGGCCCGACGGCTGCGACTGGATGGTGACCGCATAGGCTGCGCCCGTAGCCAGGCGGTTGGTGAACTGGAAGCTGGTGGCGCCGGAGCCGATGGTCGCCGTGCTGCTGCCGTTGGCCAGCACCAGGCCGCTGGTGCTCAGGCCGCTGACCGTGCCGCCCACCTGGTAGTCCGTGGCCGGCGTGGGTGCAGGCGCCGGAGCCGGCGAGTCGTCCCCCCCACCACCCCCGCACGCGGCCAAGGCCAGAATGCAGGCGGTCGCAAAGCTTGCACGCAAAGTAGACGCGAGCTTCATACAGTGTCCTCTCGTAGTGATATGTCGCTTCCGCGATTCAGAAGCGAAGCCACTGGGGCAACCACCGCTCCCGCGAAGGGGGTTCCCGCACCCCCGATTCAGGGGGTCCACCTCTGAAAAATGAGCCCTGTCGAGGTCGAAAAAAACTTTCTCGTGGCGGTCAAGCCAGCCGGTCTGCTGGCCGTTCCGGGCCGCGGCGACTCCGGCCGGGATTGCCTTTTGACACGCTTGCAGGTGCACTGGCCGGACGTGGAGGTGGTGCACCGGCTGGACATGGCCACCTCGGGCCTGATGGTCTTTGCGCGCGGCAAGGCGGCCCAGCGCGAACTGAGCATCGCGTTCGCGCAGCGCCGGGTGAGCAAGGGCTACGTGGCGGTGGTGCAGGGGCAGCTGCTCAGCGGCGAGGCCGGCGGGCGCATCGATCTCGCGCTGGCCGCCGACTGGCCCAACCGGCCCCGGCAGAAGGTGGACAGCGTGGCAGGCAAGCCGTCCCTCACCCACTATCGGACGATCGCCTACGACCCGGCGCAAGACACCACGCGCCTGGCGCTGGAGCCGGTGACCGGCCGCTCGCACCAGCTGCGGGTGCACCTGATGGCGATCGGCCATCCGATCGTGGGCGATGCGCTGTACGGGGCCGCCGCGCAGGCGTCGAGGCTGCTGCTGCACGCCAGCGCACTGGCCTTCGATGATCCGGACAGCGGGACCCGGCTGCAGTTTGTGAGCGAGGCTCCGTTCTAGCACTGCCCGCAGTGTCAACGCTCAAACCGAGCGGTTATGCTCGCGGCTACCGCTTTCCCAGGAGGCACGGCCTTGGCAACACCCAACTATTCCTACGAAAAACGCCAGCGCGAGCTCGCCAAGAAGCGCAAGAAGGAAGAAAAGCTCCAGAAGAAGTCCCACCGGGACGACACCCCCGGCCACGCGCCATCCGACGCCGGCAACAACACCGACGCCGGGGCGCCGCCGCCGGCCGAGCCCAGCGGCGGCTGAGCCGCCCGCCAATGAAAAAGCGGCCCTTGCAGGGCCGCTTTTTCATTGGGGCGAATGCCGCCGCGTCAGACCGGGCGGATGTTCGCGGCTTGCGGGCCCTTCTGGCCTTGCTTCACCTCGAACTCGACCTTCTGGTTCTCCTTCAGGCTGCGGAAGCCGCCTTCGCTGCGGATTTCGCTGAAGTGGGCAAACAGGTCCTTGCCGCCTTCTTCGGGGGTGATGAAACCGTAGCCCTTGCCGTCGTCAAACCACTTGACGGTGCCGATTTGAGTGCTCATGGATGAAGCCCTTTGAGAGTTGAACAGAAGAAACGAACGCGCACGGCAAACACACCGATGCGCGGCACAAACACTCAAGAAACGTCAAACCGGGAACTCAAACCAGGCCGGCCCCGCGGAACAGGGCGGTGAAGAAAGACCTTGAAGAAACGGTCTTGTGCATTGTGTCGGCGCAGTGTAACCGCGGCCGCGCGGCCGATGCGAGGAACAGCCGCCCCTTCGTGGCGGATCGTGAGCCGCGGCCATGTGCGGCACGCCGATTGCTGCCACTTCTGCGCGTCACCCGCGTTCACGCCTGGCTACGGGCTGCGGACTGGCCGCCCCTATAAGGGCGCACCTGCCGCCGTGCCGAGGGATTCAACGACCATGACCATTTCTTCTTCGATGCGCCAGTCCGGCGATGGCGCCGCACCGCGCCAGGAACCGCGCGACGCGCTGCCTGCGGGCACCGTGCTGGGCGACGCCTACCGCGTGGAGCGCACCCTGGGCCAGGGTGGCTTCGGGATCGTGTACCTGGCCACCGACCTGGCCTTGCAGCGGCCCATGGCCATCAAGGAATACCTGCCGGTGCAACTGGCCGGCCGCGGCGAAGGCGCCCAGCTGGGCCTGCGCGAGGCCAGCCACCGCGACACCTTCCTGCGCGGGCTGCAGTCCTTCCTGCGCGAGGCGCGCCTGCTGGCGCAGTTCGACCATCCGTCGCTGGTGCGGGTGTACCGCTTCTGGGAAGAGAATCACACCGCCTACATGGCGATGCCGTATTGCGAAGGGCCGACGCTGAAGGCCGCGCGCGACGGCATGCTGCGCCCGCCCGACGAAGCGTGGCTGCGCGACCGGCTGCTGCTGCCGCTGCTGGGCGCGCTGGACACCCTGCATGCCGGCTCCTGCCTGCACCGCGACGTGTCGCCCGGCAACATCCTGCTCAAGTCCGACGGCCAGCCGGTATTGCTGGACTTCGGCTCCGCCCGCCGCGTGGTGGGCGACATGACGCAGCCGCTCACCGCCATCCTCAACCCGAGCTACGCGGCGATCGAGCAATACGCCGAAAGCCCCAACCTGCCGCAGGGCCCCTGGACCGACATCTACGGGCTGGCCGCAGTGGTGTACTACGTGCTGAGCGGCCGGGCGCCGGTGCCTGCCACCGTGCGCGCCGTGAACGAGGCGGCGCTGATGCCGATGGCCGAGCTGGCCGGCGTGGTGGGCCGCAGCTTCCCGGGGCTGCAGTACAGCGCGCCCTTCCTCGCGGCCCTCGACAAGGCCCTGGCGGTGCGCCCCGCCGACCGCTGGCAAAGCGCGCAGGCGATGCGCGAGGCGCTGGCCAGCAGCCATGTGCAGCCGGACGTCACCATCGAAGGCCCGCCGCTGCAGGCGGTGCGCGACCCCGGGCCGCCGGAGATCCGCATCTTCGGCGACGACGCGCCCGCCGCGGCCGACGAGCAGGAGATGAGCGAAGAGGAAGAGCAGGCAATCCGCGCCGCCATCGCCACCGGCATCGGTGACGTGGGCGACTGGCCGCCGATGGCCCGCGCGGGGCGCCCGCGCATCGAACCGGTGCTGGTGCCGCACATCGCGCCGCGCAACGACCGTGCACCGGACACCCGCTTTGCCGCGCTGGGCGCCTTCGACAACCGGGAGGAGCCCACGTCCGCCGCCCCAGGCAAGGTGGCACTGAAGGTGGTGCCGGGCCGCGATGCGGCGGCCGAGCGCCAGCCCGCCGACGCAGCACCGGCCCGCCCTGCCCCGCAGCCCAGTGCTCCCGAGCCGGTGCCGGCACCGCCGGTGGCTGCGACCTGGGCGCCGACATCGCCGGCCATCACCGCGATGCGGTTCCCCAGCGGGCCGATGGCGGGTGCCGCGGCTGCCCCGGCACCCGCCGCCTCTGCGCCGGAGGCTTCACCTGCATCCACCGCCCCTGCTCCGGCCGAATCCGAGCCGGTCGCGACCACGCGCGTCCAGCCCACAACGGCCGCCCCTGCGCCCATGCCGGTCGCGACGCCGCCTGCACCAACAGCAGCCGTGTCGAGTGCATCGACACCGGCCGCCGGCGCTGAAGCGCTCGCCCCCGCGGCGCCCGTGCCGCCGGCGGTGGCTGCGTCAGGTCCGGCTTCCCAAAGGCCGGTGCCATCCGCCACCAGCGTACCGATCGCCAGCGCCGCCGGCACGCCCTCATCCGCGGAAGCCGCGCGGCCGGTGCCACGCGACATCGCTGCGGCCCCCGCTGTCGCCGATGTTGTCCTGCATCCCGCTGCGGTGTCCCAGGCCGACGCTCACGAGGACACGGTGCCGGCCAGCGACTTCCCCCAGTGGCGGGCCGACAGCGACAGCGCCAGCGACACCCCGCCACCGCCCCGGGCGCGCCGCCCTGCATGGGGCTGGGCAGCCGCAGCCGGCCTGGCGGCGCTGCTGGCCGCGGGCGCCTGGCAGTGGCGCGAGCAGGCCCCTGAGGGCGCGCGCGTGAGCATGCTCGGCAAGGCGCCCACCACGGCGCCCGTGCCTGCACAACCCACGGTACCCGCCCCGCGCACCACACCCCTGGAGCCGACTTCCGCCGGGCCGACCGCTACCCCGCAGACCACGACCGCCACACCCGCCCCGACACCGGCAACTCCGCCGACGGCACAGGCCACCGCGTCACCACCACTCTCGCCGGCACCTGCCGCCACACCGCCCGCGCCCACCGCGGCGGACGACACACCGGCCGCCACCACGCGCCCGGCGCCGTCCGCACCCCCCGCCGTGGTGGCCCAGGCGGACGACGACACGCCCGAGGGCCCGGCGGCCGCGCCCGCCCAGACCGCACGCACCGGCACCAGTGGCACCACCAGCACACGCGCCAGCACCAGCACCAACCGTACGCCGCGCAAGAGCGCCACGCCCAGCGCCCGCGCTGGCGCCACGGCGGCCGCACCGGTGCCCAAGGCGGCGGCGCGCACCAGTGCTGCCACCACCAGCCGGCCGGCCACCTCCGGCGACCCGCGTGCCGCCTGCGGCAGCCGCACCAACTTCTCGCTCTACTACTGCATGCGCACGCAATGCCGCCAGCCGCGCTTTGCCGGCCATGCGCAGTGCAAGAAGCTGCTGGAGAGCGACGAGGTGAATTGAGGCGGCCGAGAACCCAGCGCCGCGCACCGCCTGCGATGGCACCCGGCTGCTGGCCGACAATCGCGGCATGAGCTTTCCCGCCCCGCAGCGCCGCCATGGCCACGCCTAACCGCGCGGTCGACGTGGCCCAGCGCCATGAGTTCGACGAGTTGATCGACGCCCGCTCGCCGGCGGAATACGCACTGGACCACCTGCCCGGCGCGGTCAACTGCCCTGTGCTGGACGATGAAGAGCGGCGCATCGTGGGCACCCTGTACAAGCAGCAGGGTGCGTTCGAGGCGCGCCGCGTGGGCGGCGCGATGGTGGCGCAGAACCTGGCGCTGCACCTGCGCGAACGGTTCGCGGACAAGCCCAAGGGCTGGCGCCCGCTGGTGTACTGCTGGCGCGGGGGCATGCGCAGCGGCTCCATGGTCACCTGGCTGCGGCTGGTGGGCTGGGACGCGCAGCAGCTCGCCGGCGGCTACAAGAGCTGGCGCTCGCATGTGATCCAGCGCATCGAGACGCTCAGCCCGCAGCTGCAGTTCCGCGTGCTGTGCGGCGCCACCGGCAGCGCCAAGACCCGGGTGCTGCAGGCGCTGGCCGAGCTGGGCGCGCAGGTGCTGGACCTGGAAGCGCTGGCGCAGCACAAGGGCTCGGTGCTGGGCAGCCTGCCCGGCGTGGCCCAGCCATCGCAAAAGGCGTTCGAGACCCAGATCGCGGATGTGCTGGACCACATCGACCTCGCGCGGCCGCTGTACGTGGAGGCCGAAAGCCGCAAGATCGGCCGCCTGGCAGTGCCCCTGCCCTTGCTGGAGGCGCTGCGCGCCAGCCCCTGCGTGGAGATCGCCGCCACGCCGCAAGCGCGCCTGGCCTACCTGCTGCGCGACTATGCCTACCTGGGCGACGACCGCGAGGCGCTGGCCCAGAAGATTGCGCTGCTGCATGGGCTGCAGTCCAACGAGACCCTGGCCCGCTGGCAGGCCTGGGTGGCCACCGGCGAGCTCGAACCCCTGTTCGCCGAACTGATGCAGCTGCACTACGACCCGCTGTATGCGCGGTCCCAGGGCAGCCACCTCCAACAGCTGGGCAGCGCGCTGCGCCTGCCCGCCGACGACCTGTCCCCCGAAGGCGTGCGGCAGCTCGCCCGGCACATCCTCGAAGCGGAGACCTCTCCATGAGCGAACACCTGTACGTCCTCACCGGCGCCTCTCGCGGCATGGGCCTGGCCATCGCCCGGGCGCTGCTGCGCCCGGGGCACACCGTGCTCGGCATCTCCCGCCGCAGCAACAGCACCCTGGCGGCGCAGGCGGACGCCGCCGGGGCCGCCCTGCTGCAGTGGCCGATGGACCTGGCCGATGCGGTGGCTGCGGCCGACCGGCTGCAGGCCTGGTTGGGCGAACACGCGCCCGAGCGCTTTGCCAGCGCGAGCCTGATCAACAACGCCGGCGTCGTGCCCTCGCCAGGGCCATTGCAACAGGCGAGTGCATCCGAGCTGTCCAACGCGCTGCGGGTGGGGCTGGAGGCTGCGCTGCTGCTGAGCGCCAGCTTCCTGCGCGCCACCGACGGCTGGCCCGGCACGCGCAAGATTCTCAACATCTCGTCCGGCCTGGGCCGGCGCGCGATGGCGGGCAGCACGGCCTACTGCGCCGCCAAGGCCGGCATGGACCACTTCTCGCGCGCCCTCGCCCTGGAGCAGGCACAGCAGCCCAACGGCGCCAAGGTGGTGTCGCTGGCGCCCGGGGTGATCGACACCGACATGCAGCAGCAGTTGCGGGCCGCCGACCCGGAGCGCTTTCCCGAGCGCGAACGTTTCATGCAGCTCAAGGCCCAGGGGCAGCTGGACACGCCCGAGCAGGCCGCGGCCAAGGTGCTGGCACGTCTGGAGCGGGCGGATTTTGGAAGCGAGCCGATTGCAGATGTGAGGGAGTGAATCCCTCGTCGGCCTGGGCTGACATCAGGTCACAGCCCGGGCTGACACCCCCGGCGGCGCCCGCGCGTTAGTGTGGTGTGAGCCCGAACCGCCCTGCGGTCGGGTTCTTCATCCTTCCACACACAGGAGCGCATCATGAAACAGCTGTCCCGTCTCATCGCGATCGCTTCGGCCGCCGTGGGCTGCCTTGCATCCACCGGTTGTGCCGACTTGAGCCACCGTGAAAAAGCCGCCGCCGTGGGCGCCGCCGCCGGGGGTGTCGCCGGCTCCGTGCTGACCAATGGCAGCACCGCCGGCACCGTGGGCGGCGCGGTGGTGGGTGGTGTGCTCGGCAACGAGTACGGCAAGCGCCACTGACAACCCCTGAAGCTCGCGCAGGACTGCGCGTGGCGCGCCGCGAAGGCGCCACGCGCAGCCCTCGCCTCGGGCCCGGCCCACCTGCTACGGCCGGCCATGGCCGCGCTGCTGGCCGGCATGCCGCGGCCTGGCTTCGCCGCGGCGGCGTCGCGCCTGCACGGCGCGGCCAGTCTCCCTAGAATGCCTTGGCGGCGCCCCCACGGTGCGCCCGCCGGCCCAATCCCCCAACCCTGCGCGCGCTGCCTCACAAGGGCGGCCGGCCCTCCTTTTCGCATGAGCCTGTACCGACTCATCGCCCAGTTCCTGCGCCGCCACTGGGCTGCGTACGCCTCGTCGGGCTTCATGCTGGCCGGCATCGCCTGCCTGATCGTCTGGGTGCCGCGCCAGATCGGCCACCTGGTGGACGCACTGGTCACGCGCCAGCTGGGCGGCTGGGCACTGGCGCGCGAGCTGGGCCTGCTGCTGTTGGCCGGCGCGGTGATCTACTTCCTGCGCGTGGGCTGGCGGCTGCAGCTGTTTGCGGCCGCCTACCGCCTGGGCGTGGAGCTGCGCGAGCGCCTGTATGCGCGCCTGTCGCTGCAGGGGCCGCACTTCTACCAGGGGCGCCGCACCGGCGACCTGATGGCGCTGGCCACCAACGACATCGACGCGGTGGAAATGGCCGCCGGGGAAGCCATGCTGGCCGGCTTCGACGGCTCGCTGACGCTGGTGCTGGTGGTGGCCACCATGACGCTGGGCGTGGACTGGCGCCTGGCCGCGGTGGCGCTGCTGCCCTTCCCGCTGATGGCGCTGAGCTTCTGGTGGATCTCGCGCCATGTGCACGAGGCCTGGCGCCAGTCGCTGGAGCGTTTTGGCGCGCTCAACGACCATGTGCAGGAAACGCTGTCCGGCGTGCGCACCCTGCGTGCCCTCGGGCTGGAGGCGCGCAGCGCAGCGCAGTTCTCCGAGCTCGCCACCCAGGCCTCCGACGCCAGCTTCGACGCGCAGAAGTGGGAGGCCTCGTACGAGCCCGCCGTGGGCTTCACCCTGAGCGCGGCCACGGTGCTGACGCTGGGCGTGGGCGGCTGGCTGGTGTGGCGGCAGGAGCTCACCGTGGGCCAGCTCACCAGCTTCAGCCTCTACCTCGGCCAACTGATCTGGCCGATGTTCGCCGCCGGCTGGGTGCTCTCCCTGCTGGAGCGTGGCAAGGCGGCCTGGGGGCGGCTGCAGCCGGTGCTGGACCAAGCCTTGAGCGTGGACGACCACGGCAAGCAGGCAGAGCTCACGCCCGGCCTGCTGCGCATTCAGGATGTGCGCTTCCGCTACCCCGGCCAGGGCCGGCCCGCCTTGGACGGCGTGAGCTTCGAGCTGCCCGCCGGCCGCACGCTGGGGCTGGTGGGGCCCACCGGAGCGGGCAAGTCGACCCTGCTGCGGCTGCTGCTGCGGCATCACGGGCCGGAGGCCGGCCAAGTGAGCTGGAATGGCGTGGACCTGAACGACTACCGCCTGGACACCTTGCGCGGTGCCATCGCCTGGGTGCCGCAGGAAGCCTTCCTCTTCTCAGCCACGGTGGCCGAGAACATCGCGCTGGCCAAGCCTGGTGCCACCCGGCCGGAGGTGGAAGCCGCCGCCCGCCTGGCCGCCGTGCACGACGACATCCTGCGCCTGCCGCAGGGCTACGAAACGCCCGTGGGCGAACGCGGCGTCACCCTGTCGGGTGGCCAGCGCCAGCGTGTGGCGATTGCCCGCGCGCTGCTGGCCGACGCGCCGCTGCTGCTGCTCGACGACGCACTGTCGGCGGTGGACACCGACACCGAGGCGCGCATCCTGCACCACCTCAAAGACACCCGGCAGGGCCGCACCGTCATCATCGTGAGCCATCGCCTGAGCGCGGTGGCCGATGCCGACCACACGCTGGTGCTGCGCGACGGTCACCTGGTCGAACAGGGCGACCATGCCGCGCTGCTCGCTCGCGATGGCTGGTACGCGCGGCAATGGCGCTACCAGCAGCTGGAGGCCTCGCTGGAGGCCGACACGCCGCTGCACGACGCAGGCGCTGCGCAAGCGCCGAACGTAACGCAGCGCGAGGAATCACCCCATGTCAGCTGAGGCAGTCACCACCCCGGCACCCGAGCTGCCCGACAAGCAGCAGCGCCGCCGCACCCTCGGCGACGCGGCCGCCCTGCTGCTGCGCGCGGCCGCACCGGAACGCCGCCATCTGCGGTGGGGCATCTGGTGGCTGCTGGTGGCCGCCGGCCTGGAAGCGCTGGGGCCGCTGATCGGCAAGGCCTTCATCGACGGTTACCTGCTGCCGCGCCATCCGGACATTCCGGCGATGGCAGGGCTGCTGCTGGGTGCGCTGGTGGCCGGCATGCTGGCCAGCGGCCTGCGCTACCTGCAGCTGGTGCGGCTGGCCGGGCTGGCGATGCGCTCGGTGCAGCGCATCCGGGAACGGGTGTACGGCCACATGCTGCGGCTGCCGATGAGCTTCTTCGACCGCGCGATCACCGGCCAGCTGGTGAGCCGCGTGACCAACGACACCGAGGCGGTGAAGACGCTGTACGTGCAGGTGCTGTTCGTCATGCTCGACAGCGTGATCGTGCTCACCGGCGCGCTGATCGCGATGGCCTGGCTGGACTGGCGCCTGATGCTGATCGTGGCCGCGCTGGTGCCGGCCGTGGCCCTCATCGTCACCCTGTACCAGCGCCTCAGCGCCCCGGCCGTCACCCGCACCCGCGAGCTGCGCAGCGAGCTCAATGCACAGGTGGGCGAATCGATCGCCGGCATGGCGGTGCTGCAGGCGAGCAATGCCACCGGCCGCTTCAGCCAGCGCTTCGCCAGCACCAACGAGGCGCACTACCAGTCGCGCGAGCGCGAGCTGCGGGCCAATGCCTGGCTGCTGCGCCCGGCGCTCGATTTCCTGAACGTGCTGCTGCTGGCGATCGTGATCGCGGTGTTCGGCACACGCTCGCAGGGCGTGGCGATGAGCGCCATCGAGGTGGGCGTGCTCTACGCCTTCATCAACTACATCGCCCGCGTGGTGGAGCCGCTGATCCAGATCACCATGCAGTTCTCGCAGCTGCAGCAGGCCATGGTGGGCGCAGCGCGGGTGCGCACCCTGCTCAAGGAGGCCGAGACACCGCCGGCCACCTCACAGGGCCGGGTGAGCGAAGGCGCGATCAGCATCGAGCACCTGGACTTCGCCTACCAGAGCGGCCACCCGGTGCTGCACGACCTTAACCTGCAGATCGCGCCCGGCAGCTTCCACGGCATCGTGGGCCACACCGGCAGTGGCAAGACCACGCTGCTGTCGCTGCTGCTGCGCTTCTACCCCGCGCCGGCCGGAGCGATCCGCATCGACGGCACGCCGATCGACGCGATCGGCGACGAGGACTTCCGTTCGGCCATCGGGCTGGTGCCGCAGGAGCCCTTCCTGCTGGCCGCGAACGCGCGCGAGAACATCGCGATGGGGCGTGCGCTCACCCATGCGCAGATCGAAGCGGCGGCGCGGGCGGCGCACGCGCACGACTTCATCATGGGCCTGGAGCGTGGTTACGACACGCAGCTGGGTGAAGGCGGTGCGCGGCTGTCCGTCGGGCAGAAGCAGCTGATCGCGATCGCGCGTGCGCTGGCGGGGGAACCGCGCATCCTGTTCCTCGATGAGGCCACCTCCCACATCGACTCGGAGACCGAGCAGGTGGTGCAGCGGGCGCTGACGGCCTTGCGCGGCAAGGTGACGATCGTCGCGATTGCGCATCGGTTGTCGACGATCCGGGATGCGGATCGCATCGTGGTGTTGAACCATGGGCGCATCGCCGAGCTGGGCACGCATGGGGAGCTTATGGGCCTGGCGGGGGGGCTGTATCAGCGGTTGTATCTGCTGCAGCAGCTGGAGGAGCAGGACGCGGCGGCGTGAGCGCTTCGGTTTGTGCTGAGCCCACAGTGCCGGGGTGGTTCTTGGCCTTCGGCCTGGTTCGGTTTCTGGCCACTCGCGTGCAGCCCGCCGGTCGCGCCCGGCCGGCGGTCACTTCTCTTGCTGGCTCAAGAGAAGTAACCAAGAGAAGAGCCTTGGAATACGAACATCCGATCAGACTCGCTGACGCCGAATCGGGGCCCGGTTTTCGGGGAGCACGCTGACATTGCTGCAGACCCGAGGCCACTTCTCACCGGCCAGGCACATCGACGCGACCTATCACTCGACCCCTGTCCAGCCTCCGCATGCCATGTCCGAGCGAGCGCAGCGAAGCGCCCGCACACGGAGGCTGGAAAGACGTCTAGCGCGCGGTGCACACGAGCCAGGGCACTCGTCACAAGTGGCCTCGGGTCTCTCGCGGCGTCAGTGAGTCCCCAGAAAACCGGGCCCCCTACCGGCGTGAGGGAGCGAAATCGGATGTTGGTCTTCCAGGCTCTCTTCTTTGGTTACTTTCTTCTGAGCCAGCAGAAGAAAGTGACCGCCGGCCGGGCGCGACCGGCGGGCTCTAGCGAGCAGCGCAAACCCAGCCAGCGCCGCAGGCGCAAACAAACACCGCTAGCCGGCTGGCACCAACAACCGCCCCCGGCTCCCATACTCCGCCAGCACACGCTGGGAAACAGCAACCGCCTCGCCAGCCCGGCACAACGCCACGCAAGCCCCGCCGAACCCCGCGCCAGTGAGCCGCGCTCCATGCACCTCCGGCTGCGCCCGCAACAACCCCACCAGCCGGTCCAGCTCCGGAATCGACACCTCGTAGTCGTCCCGCAGGCTGTCATGCGAGGCATTCATCAGCACGCCAAACTCGGCGGGCCCAATGCCGGTGATGGCGCGCAGCACACGCTCGTTCTCCGTCACCACATGGCGCGCGCGCCGGCGCATCGGCTCGGGCAGGCCCTCCACGCGGGTCACGTCGCTCACATCGCGCAAGGCCTTCACGCCCAGCGCCGCGGCCGCCGCTTCGCACTCCGCGCGGCGCTCGTTGTAGGCGCTGCCGGCCAGGGTGCGCGGCATGCCGGAATCGATGACCAGCACCTCGCTGCCCGCCGGCAGCGGCAACACCCGGCGCTCCAGCGTGCGGGTGTCCAGGAACAGCATGCTGGTGTCGTCGGCCAGGCTGGAGGCCATCTGGTCCATGATCCCGCAGTTGACGCCGGCATCCTCGATCTCGGCGCGTTGCGCCAGCTGGGCGATGCGCACATCGTCGAGTTCGCCGGTGAGCTGCAGCAGCGTGCGCAGCGCGCGCAAGGTGGCCACCTCCAGCGCGGCGCTGGAGGACAGGCCCACACCCATGGGCACGTCGGAGTCCACATGGATCTGCAGCGCCGGGATGCGCACGCCCTGGGCCTGCAGCTGGTGCAGGCAGCCATACACATAGCGGGCGAACTGGTCCTGCGGCGGCGCGGCCAGCGTGAACTCGGCCGACTCGTCCAGCTCGGCCGCATACAGGCTGAAACGCTCGCCGGGCGCTGGGCGCAGCTGCACCCGCGTGCGTTGCGGGATCGCCGTGGGCAGCACGAAGCCGTCGTTGTAGTCGGTGTGTTCGCCCAGCAGGTTCACCCGGCCGGGTGCGTCCGCGCTGGCGGCCGGCGTGCCGCCAAACACATCGCCGAAGCTCTTGCGGCTCATTGCACCGCCTCGATGTCCACCTGCACCGCCTGCAGCTCCTTGGCCTTGTCCTCCGGCAGCGCGTCCATGGCGAAAAAGCCGGCGGCCAGCTCGGTGCCGGCCAGGTACTTCAGCCGGTCAGGCGTGCGATACGGCGGATAGAACTCGGCGTGCACATGCGCCTCCGGGTGCGGCTGGCCGTCGGTGGGCGCCTGGTACCAGGCCATCAGGTAGGGGAAGGGGCGCTGCCACAGGCCGTCGTACTTCATCAACACCGTCTTGATGGCCCGCGCCAGGTCGGCGCGCTGGGCATCGTCCAGGTCGGCCAGCGTGGGCACCGGCTCGATGGGCCCCACCCACACCTCGTACGGATAACGCGCGCATACCGGCACGAAGGCCACCGCATGCGGGCCCTGGTAGAGCAGCCGGGTGCCGTCCTGCAGCTCGCCGCGGATCAGGTCCTGCAGCGGGCCGCGGCCACGCTCGGCGTGGTAGTGCTCAGCCTGCTGCTGCATGCGCGCCGGCACCGGCGGCACCACCGGATAGGCGTAGATCTGGCCGTGCGGATGGTGCAGCGTGACGCCCACTTCGGCGCCCCGGTTCTCGAAGGGCAGCACGTACTGGATGTGCTCCAGCGCGCCCAGCTCCCGGGTGCGCTCGCCCCACACCGACAGCAGCAGCTCCAGGTGGGACAGCGGCAACTTGCCGAGCGACGAGGACGGATCCTGCGTGAACACCACCACCTCGCACTGGCCGGTGGACGGCATGGTGGGCACATGCAGCGACGGCGGGTTGTGCGCCTGCAGTGACAGCGACGGGAATCGGTTGTCGAACACCGCCACGTCCCAGTCGCCCTGCGGCACTTCGGTGGGGTTGGCCGGGTCGCGCATGGCCGCCAGGGGGTTGTATTCCGGCGGCGGCAGGAAGGTGCGGCCCTGGCGATAGGCGGCGTAGGTGATCCATTCGCCGCGCAATGGATGCCAGCGCAGGTGCGGGTTGGCGTTCAGCGGCTCGGCAAACGGGCTCGGCGCGGTGATGGCGCCATCGATCGGACGACGGCTGTACAGCCGCAGGGTTCGCCCATCCGGCTTCTTCAACTCCACACGATGCATCTAGACCCCTCCAGGAATGTAGGTGCGATTTTGCTTCGTCACCTTGGCAATCTCCTCGATCGGGATCTTGGGCGTGCGGTCGGCACACAACAGGCCGTTGGCTTCCTGGAAGGTGTCGGCGAACTGGGTGTAGCAGAAGCCCGAGAACAGCGGCGTGTGGATCACCACCTCCATCAGCTCCTTGTACATCTGGCTGAACTCTGCGTCCGTCTTGGCGCGGGTGTAGCCCCAGGTCTGCTTCACGCCCGGCTCCGGCTTCTTCACGTACGCGATGCCGCCGAATTCGGTGAGCATGATCGGCTGGCCGCGGTGCGGATAACCGTCCAGCGTGAGCACGCGGCCGCCCGGGCGCCGCCGGTCGAACAGCTGCTGCGGCGCCGATTCGGTGCCATAGCGCTGGCGCAGGTGCTCGATGTTGGCGTCGTAGTCGTGGATGCCGATGATGTCGGTGGCGCTCGATTCCCAGCCGTCGTTGCCGATCACCGGGCGCGTGACATCCAGCGTCTTGGTCAGGTGGTAGAGCGCCTCCACTGCGTGGCGCTGCTCGCGCACCGCGGTGAGCTCGGGCACACCCCACGACTCGTTGAACGGCACCCATACGATCACGCAGGGGTGGCTGTAGTCGCGGTCCAGCACCTCGGTCCATTCGCGCACCGTGCGCTTGATGGCGGTGCGGGTGAAGCGGTAGGCCGAGGGCATCTCCTCCCACACCATCAGGCCCAGCTTGTCGGCCCAGTAGAGGTAACGCGGATCCTCGATCTTCTGGTGCTTGCGCACGCCGTTGAAGCCCATGGCCTTGGCGAGCTCCACGTCCTTCTTCAGTGCGTCGTCGTTGGGCGCGGCCAGCAGGGTGTCGGGCCAGTAGCCCTGGTCCAGCACCAGCCGCAGCGTGTAGGGCCGGCCGTTGAGCATGAAGCGGTCGCGCAGGATGTGCACCGAGCGCAGCGCGGTGTAGCTCTTGAACTCGTCCAGCACCTCGTCGCCGCGCATCAGGCGGATCTCGGCATCGATGAGGGTCGGCCGCTCGGGGCTCCACAGCAGCTCGTTGCGGTAGTCGTCGATGCCGGGGTCGGACAGCACGATGGCCCGGTCCACCTCGCCCTGGATCACCTGGTAGCGGTCGCGTGCCAGCAGGCGCTTGCCCTGGCGCAGCACGATCTCCACGCTCAAGTCCTCGTTCACATGGTCGCCCAGGATGCGGGCGGCAAACTCGATCGAGAAGCCTTCCACCTGGGGCGTCCAGCGGATCTTGTCGATGTAGGTGCGCGCCACGCGTTCGATCCACACCGTCTGCCAGATGCCGGTGGTGCGCGGGTACCAGATGGAATGCGGCTCCAGCTGCCAGTCCTGCTTGCCGCGCGGCTTGGTGAGCTCATGCGGGTCGTCCTCGGCCATCACCGTGATGCGCTGTTCGCCCGAGGGGTTGAGCACGTTGGTGATGTCGGCCCAGAACGGCGTGTGCCCGCCTTCGTGCGTGGCCACCAGCCGGTCGTTGACCCAGACCTTGGCGATGTAGTCCACCGCGCCGAAGCGCAGGATCAGGCGCTTGCCGTCGGGCACGGCGTGGAAATCGCGCTCGTACCACACAGCCTTGTGGAAGCCCCGGTCACCGACGCCACTCGCCTTGGATTCGGGCGGATACGGCACCACGATCTGGTGCGTCCATTCGGTCACGTCGGACGGCCGCTGGAAGCGCTTGTCGTCGTCTAAACAGAAGCGCCAGGGGCCGTTGAGGGATGTCCAGTCGGGCCGCTGCAGCAGCGGCCGGGGGTATGCGGCGTCCATCGTCATTCGGTGATGGGCATCGGGTTGGCGGACAGCTCGGGCGCCCGCGCGAGCGCACCGATCAACTCGCGATTGAACGCCGGCAGGTCGTCCGGCTTGCGGCTGGACACCCAGTTGGTGTCCACCACCACTTCGCGGTCCACCCAGTTGCCGCCGGCATTGCGGATGTCATCCTGCAAGGAGGGCCAGCTGGTGAGCGTGCGCCCCTGCACCAGGCCGGCGGATACCAGCAGCCAGGGGCCGTGGCAGATCACGCCGATGGGCTTGCGCGCGGCCTCGAAGGCCTGGGCAAAGCGCTGGGCCGACTCCACCATGCGCAGGCTGTCGGCGTTCATGGTGCCGCCCGGCAGCAGCAGGGCGTCGAAGTCCTCGGGGTTGGCCTTGTTCAGCGGCAGGTCCACCTCGAAGGTGTCGCCCGGCTGGTCATGGTGCATGCCGCGCAGCGGGCCGGGCTTGGGGGACACGATCACGGTTTTGGCGCCCGCGGCCTCCAGGGCCTGCCTGGGGCCGGTGAGCTCGACCTGCTCGAACAGGTCATGCACCAGGATTGCGACGGTCAGGCCGTCGAGTTGTTCATCTTGCTGTTCTGCCATCTCACGCTCCGTACGGGGGACGGTTCCTAGCGCGGCACACAGCGTGCCCGGCTAGCCCAGGCAACGCACCAGCGCGTCCAGGTCCACCGGCTTGGTGAGATGGTGGTCGAAACCGGCCTGCAGGGCCTTGCGGCGGTCTTCGGGCTGGCCGTAACCGGTCATCGCCACCAGCAAGGCGGCGCGGCCCCAGGCGGTTTCACGCATCAGGGTGGCGGCGCGCAGGCCGTCCATGCCGGGCATGCCGATGTCCATCAGCACCACCGAGGGCTGGAAATCCGGGCCGATGTCCAGCGCGGCCTGGCCGCCGTAGCAGCTGCGCACGGTGCTGCCGCACTGGGTGAGCAGCGCCGCGATGCTGTCGGCGCTGTCGGTGTTGTCGTCCACCACCAGCACGCGGTGGCCCGCCAGGCCGGCCAGCGGGTCGTCCGCGCCCTGCGCGGCCGCGGGCTCGTCGGCCGGGGCGAGCGCAGGCAGCTCCACCGTGAAGCGGCTGCCCTGCCCGGCGCCGGCGCTGTCCACCCGCACCGTGCCGCCATGGATCTCGACGATGCCGCGCACCAGGGCCAGGCCGATGCCCAGGCCCGGCTGGGCATGGCGCAAGGTGGTGTGGGCCTGGGAGAACATCTCGAACACCCGCTGCTGCTCCTGCGGCGGGATGCCCAGGCCAGTGTCCTGCACGCTCACCACCAGGTGGTCTCCCTGGCGGCCCGCTGACAGCGTCACCAGGCCGGGTTCCGGCGTGTACTTGGCCGCGTTGTGCAGCAAATTGGCGAACACCTGGGTCAGCCGTGCCAGGTCGCCCAGCAGTTCAAGCGGCTGGGGTTCCACGTTCAGCTCCAGGCGATGTCCCTGGGCATCGAAGAACGGCCGCACCTGCTCCACCGCCAGGTCGATCGCCTCCTGCAGGCGCAGGCGCTGGCGCTGCAGCTGCAGGGTGTTGCGTGAAATGCGCGACACGTCGAGCAGGTCGTCCAGCAGGCGCGTGAGTTGCCGCACCTGGCGCTCGATCGCCGCCGCCGACCAGGCCACCGTGCGCGGGTCACCGGGCTTCAGGCTGAGCAGGCGCGCGCCATTGGCAATCGGGGCCAGCGGGTTGCGCAGCTCGTGCGCCAGGGTGGCGATGAAGTTGTCCTTCTGGCGGTCGGCCTGGCGCAAGGAGTCCAGCGCCTGCTCGCGCTCGCTCACGTCCAGCACCAGCGCCAGCAGGGCGGCCGCGCGCGGCTGCTCGGGCCGGCGCACCGCGGAGATGCTCCACTCCGCATGGATCACCCTGCCGTCCTTGCGCCGGTTGCGGATGCGGAAGCTGGCGCGTGGGCGTTCCCCGCGCAGCAGCTCGCGCAGCGTCGCCGGCCCGATCTCCTCCTCGGGCAGCGCCCAGCCCAGGTCGCGCGCATGCCGGCCCACCGCCTCGCCCGCGGCCCAGCCGAAGATGGCCTCCGCCTGGCCGGCCCAGCGGGTGATGTGCAGCTCACCGTCGAACTCGATCACCCCCAGTGGCGTGCTTTCCAGCAGCAGCTGCAGGCGTGCGCTGGCTTCGCGCAGCTGCTCGGACACCTGCTCGCCCTCTTCCACGTCGAACACCATGCCCACCCACTCGACGATGCGGCCATCGCGCATCACCGGGCTGGCGCGCGCGGTCACGCGGCGGTAGCCGCCGGTGGGCTGGTGCCACAGGCGGGAACGGCCACGGAACGGTTGCTGCAGGCGCCGCGCCTCCTCCCAGCCCGCCATCACGCCGGCGCGGTCCTCCGGATGCATGGCCTCGAGCCAGCCGAACCCGAGGTACTGCTCGCGGGTCTGGCCGGTGAACTCGGCCCAGGAGGGCTGGTCGGTGATGAACTCGCGTTGCGGGCCGGCGGTCCACACGATGGAGGCGGTGGCATTGACCAGCGAGCGGAAGCGCTGCTCGCTGGTGCGCAGTGCGTTCTCGGCACGCGTGAGCGCGGTGATGTCGGTGAAAAAAATGCAGTAGTCGTTGTCGCCCAGCCGGCCGGCACTGGTGATCACGTCCACCAGGATGCCATCGGGCCGCTTCAGCCGGGCGTGGAAGGGCCCGTTGCGGCCGGTTTCGTCGAGCTCCTGGCGCGCCATCGCGTACACCGGCCGCTCCTCCTCGGGGATCAGCGTCGCCTGGCTGATGCGGCCGCCCTGCAGGTCCGCGCGGCTGTAACCCATCAAGGCGAGGAAGGCGTCATTGGCCTCCGTGATCACGCCGCCGCCGGAAAAGGCGATGGCCACCGCGGAGCTGTCCACCAGGCGCTGCATGCGCTGCTGGGCGGCGGCCAGGCGCTCGGTGGCCAGCGCGGCGTGCTCAGCGTCCTCCGCCCGGGCTTCCGCACGACGGCGCGCGCGGTGCACCTGCTCGAAGGCGGCACACACCACCAGGGCGGTGGGCACCGCGATCAGGGCCCGCAGGACCGAGATCTCGTCCATCACCCCGGCGCCACTGAGCCAGGCGCTGGCAGTCCGGCCCGCCATCACCAGCAGCACTGCCAGCGCGCCCGGGCCGAAGCCGCCGATCCAGGCCGGCGCCACCACAGCAGGCAAGGCCAGCACCAGGGCCGGATCGGCGCCCAGGCGCGCTCCGATGAACGGCCGCAACGCCAGGGCGAGCAGGCTCAGCAGCACCGCCGCCGCGTAGGCGACGGCCAAGCGCATGCTCCCCTGCCGCCCCGCTTTCGGTGTCCCCATGGCGCCTTCTGCCGCAGCGTCTCGTGTGGTGTCGTGACCGGTTGGCCGGTCGCCGACGGCAGTCTAACGGCGCCAGCGGCTGCGTCAGTGAGCGCCTCCTGCGTCGGCCGCGGGGCCGCCCGCTTTCACCGGCCGGGCGAACCAGATCAGGCCGATCAGGAGCACGAACAGGAAGGCGGAGGCGAAGAACACGTCGTCGGCCGCCCGCGTGAACGCCTGCTGGTCGATCATGCGGTTGAGCTGCGCCGCGATCTGCTCCGGGCTGAAACCGGCAGCGCTGAGGCGCGACCAGGCATCGCCCAAGGGGCCGGTGGCGGTGTTGTTCCCCAGGTTCTCCACCATGTGCACATGGTGCAGGGTGGCGCGATCGTCCCACACCGTGGTGGCGATCGAGGTGCCGAACGCGCCTGCCGTGATACGGGCAAAGTTCGACAGGCCAGAGGCGGCGGCGATGCGGTCCGGCGTGAGCCCCGACATGGTGATGCTCATCAGCGGGATGAAGAAGAACGCCACCGCCGCACCCTGCACGATGGTGGGCCACAGGATGCTCCACTGGTCGGCCTGCGGCGTGAAGCCCGAGCGCATGTAGAGCACGATCGCGAACACCACGAAGGACACCGTGGTGAGCAGGCGCGGGTCGATGCGCGACACGTTCTTGCCCACCAGCGGCGACAGCAGGATGGCCAGCACGCCCACCGGCGCCAGCGCCATGCCGGCGGCGGTGGCGGTGTAGCCCATGTACTGCTGCAGCCACAGCGGCAGCAGCACGATGTTGCCGAAGAACAGGCAGTAGGCCAGCGCCAGCGTCACCGAGCCGAAGGCGAAGTTGCGGCGCGCAAACAGGCGCAGGTCCACGATCGGGTGCTTTTCGGTCAGCTCCCACGCCAGGAAGAACAGGAAGCCCACCAGCGCGGTCACCGCCAGCAGCACGATCTGGCCGGAATGGAACCAGTCGAGCTCCTTGCCCTTGTCCAGCATGATCTGCAGCGAGCCCACCCAGGTGACCAGCAGCGCCAGCCCGATGCCGTCGATCGGCAGCTTGCGGGTGGGCGATTCACGCTTGCGGTAGATGAACCAGGTGACCGCCGCGGCGCCCAGGCCCACCGGGATGTTGATGTAGAAGATCCAGGGCCAGGACACGTTGTCGGTGATGTAGCCACCGAGCAAGGGCCCGGCCACCGGCGCCACCAGCGTGGTCATGGACCACATCGCCAATGCCATGCCGGCCTTGGCGCGTGGATAACTCGCCATCAGCAGCGTCTGCGACAGCGGGATCATCGGCCCGGCCACCAGGCCCTGCATCACGCGGAAGGCGATCAGCCATTCGAGCGAGGGCGCAAAGCCGCACAGCCAGCTGGTCAGCACGAACAGCAGCACGCTCGTGGTGAACAGCTTGACCGCGCCGAAGCGCATGGTCAGCCAGCCGGTGAGCGGCACCGAGATCGCGTTGGCGACACCGAAGCTGGTGATCACCCAGGTGCCCTGGTTGGGGCTGACGCCCAGGTCGCCGGCGATCGCGGGCAGCGACACGTTGGCGATCGAGGTGTCCAGCACGTTCATGAAGGTGGCGAGCGAGAGCGCCACCGTGCCGAGCACCAGCGCGGTGCCCTGCAGCGGCGGATGCTCCGCGGCGGCAGCGGGGCCGGCCATTTACTTGCTCAGCGAGGTGGCCAACACGCCGGCCGTGGCCAGCGCGACGGGACCCGTCGCCGGGGGCGCGGCTACAGAGGCGGAGGCCTGGTCGGCCGGCGCCACCGTGGCCGCCTTGGCGGCCGGCGCGGACGCCGAGGCCACGCGCGGCGCATGCCCCAGGTTGGCCGCGATGATCTTGCGCACCTCGCCTTCGGCGTCGCGGTTGATGCGGTCGAACACCGCCGTCTGCGCCACCGCCTCCCGGCGCGGCGCGTCGGCCAGGGCCTTGCCGTCGGTGTGGCTCACGTCCACCCTGGCGTCCATGGACAGGCCCACGCGCAGCGGATGCGCCGCCACTTCTTCCGGATTGAGCGCGATGCGCACCGGCACGCGCTGCACCACCTTGATCCAGTTGCCAGTGGCGTTCTGCGCCGGCAGCAGCGCAAACGCCGCACCGGTGCCCGCGCCCAGGCCGGCCACGGCACCGTGGTATTCCACCTTCTTGCCGTACACGTCGGCCACCAGGGTGGCCGGCTGGCCGATGCGCAGCTTGCGCAGCTGGCTTTCCTTGAAGTTCGCGTCGACCCACACCTGGTCCAGCGCCACTACCGTCATCAACGGGGCGCCCGGCTGCACGCGCTGGCCGACCTGCACGCTGCGCTTGGCCACGTACCCGTTCACCGGCGCCGGCAGGTCGGCGCGCTTGAGCGCCAGGTAGGCTTCGCGCACACGTGCGGCGGCACGCTGCACGTTGGGATGCTGCTCCACGCTGGTGTTGTCGGTGAGCGATTGGTTGGAGGCCAGTTGCTCCTGCGCCGCCACCACCGCCGATTGGGCGGCCGCCAAAGCGCTCCTGGCCGCGGCCAGCTGCGCGGTGACGTGGTTGAACTCCTCCTTGCCCACCGCGCCGGTGGCCACCAGCGGCGCGCGCCGGTTGACGTCGTCCTGCGCCTTGGCCACGTCGGCCTGGGCCCGGGCGACGTCGGCCTGGCGGGCGGAGATCTGCGCTTTCAGGGTCGAGTTGTTGACGAACAGGGTGCGCACCTCGCGCACCGTCTGCGCCAGCTGGGCCTCGGCCTGGTCCAGCGCCACCTGCGCGTCGGCCGGGTCCAGGCGCACCAGCGACTGGCCGGCCTTGACGAAGTCGGTGTCGTCGGCGCCGATGCTCAGCACCGTGCCGCCAACCTGCGGCGTGATCTGCACCACGTTGGCCTGCACATAGGCGTTGTCGGTGCTTTCGTAGTGGTTGAGCACCAGCGCGTAGTAGGCGCCGTAGGCGGCGCCACCGGCGACGACCAGGCCCGCCACGGCAGCCAGGGCCTTCTTGCGCTTGGGATTGCCTGCGGCGGCTGCGGGAGCGGCGGGGGTGGATTGAGCGTCCATGGTGAAGAGGTCCTCTGTTCGTTCGTGTTCGTTGTTCAGTGCGCCTGGGCCAGCTGCTGGGCCGGGGCGGTGTAGCCGCCACCCAAGGCGCGCATCAAGGCCACCTGGCTGTCCAGCGCCCGCGCTTTCAGGTCGGCGGCGGCGCGGCGCTGCGCCAGCACGTTGGATTCGGCGATCAGCACCGTGAGGTAGGGCCCGAGGCCGGCCTTGTAGCGCTGCGTCGCCAGCTCATAGGCGCTTTCGGCGGCGGCCTGTGCGCTGGCCTGCTCCTGCTGCTGGCGCGCGATGGATTGCAGCGAGCTGATCTGGTCGGCCACGTCGCGCACCGCCTCCAGCACGGCGCCGTTGTAGGCCTCGACGGCGGCGTCCAGGTCGGCGGCCTTGCCGCGGTAGTTGGCGCGCAGCCGGCCGGCATCGAAGATCGGCAGGTGGATCGCCGGGCCCACACCGTACTGGCGGCTGCCGGTCTCGATCAGCCGGTCCAGGCCGATGGCGCTGAAGCCGGCGAAAGCGACCAGGTTGACGCTGGGATAGAACTGCGCGCGTGCGGCCTGCAGGTCCTGCGTCGCGGCTTCGATGCGCTGGCGCGCGGCTTCGATGTCGGCACGCCGGCCCAAGAGGTCGGCCGGCACACTGGCCGGCAGCGGCACGGCCTGCACCGCCTGCAGCCGAGGGGCGAGCCCATCCAGCGCCTGCGGCGGCTGCGCTGTCAGCGCGGCGAGCGCGTGGCGCGTCAACGCCGCCTGTTCGTCAAGCGCGGCGAGCTGCTGCCGCAGTTCGGGCAAGGCGCCCTCGCCCTGGCGCAGCTCCACGTTGGTGTCGATGCCGGCCTGCACCCGCTGGCGGATCAGCGCCAGGATGTCGGCCCGCTGCGCCAGTGCACGCTCGCTCACGGCACGCTGCTCCTGCAGGCGCGCCAACTGCACGTAGGCGCGGCTGACATTGGCCGCCAGCAGCACGCGCGCCGCCTGGGCGTCGGCCTCGGCGGCACGCTGGGCGCCCAGCGCCGCCTCCAGCGCAGCGAGGTGGCGGCCGAAAAAGTCGATCTCCCAGGAAGCGCCGGCCTGCAGGGTGGCACTCGTCTGCATCGAGCCCGCCAGCGGCGGCGGGAACAGGCCATGCTCGGGGTAGCGCTGGCGCGTGCCTTCGAAGCTGCCGTTCACCTGCGGCAGCTCGGCCGCCTGTGCGCCAGCCACCAGGGCCTGGGCGCGCTGCACCCGCACCTGTGCGGACTTCAGCGAGGGGTTGTCGCTGAGGGCGCGCTGCACCAGCTGGTCAAGCTGGGGATCCTTGAAGTCCTGCCACCAGGCCTGCGCCAGCGCGGGCGCAGTGCCGCCGCCGTCCAGACCGACGGCAGCCGGCACGACCGGCTTTGATTGCGGGTGCACGTCGCCCGGGCTGGCACAGCCGGCGAGCAGCAGGGTGGCCGCCATGGCGATGGCCGCAATGGCGGTGAAGGTGGTCAGCGCCAGGCCGGACGGGCGGCGCGGGACGGTGAGGCGGTGCAAGTTGTCCATAAATTTGTTAGGGCTGTTTCTGCTTAGGCAACTATTTCGGCAAGACAAACCGCTCAATCGGCGGTGGCCATGGCCCCCTGTCGCAGCGCCTCTCCGTTTTCCAGCATGCGGCGCAGGTAGGACATCAGCGCCTGCCACTCGGTCTTGGAGAAACCCGACAGATGGGCATTCAGCACGTCGGTCAGCACGCCGGGCACGAGCGCTGCGGCGGCCTCCCCCTCCGGGGTGAGCTCGAGCATCACGACACGGCGGTCTTCGGTGGAGCGCACCCGCTTGCACAAGCCCTTTTTCTCCAGGCGATCAAGAAGGCGGGTGGTGGCGCCGGCGTCCATCTGCAGCTCGCGCGCCATCTCGGCCACGGCCATGCGCTTGGCCTGGCGCAGCTTGAACAGCGGCATCCACTGCGCATGGGTGAGGTCGTGAGGTTCCAGCTGCAGCTCGGCCTGCTGGATGAAGGAGGCGAGCACCCGCTTCATGAGGTAGGCCACGCTGTCCTCGGCGCAATAGGCGCCAGGGCGGTACAGGTCAGCGGGAGGGGGGATACGTGCCATGGCAAGAAATATACTTGCCCGGGCAAACAATGTCAAGGCTGCCTTTGCTCCAGCAGGCTTGTCAGGGCCGAGGGGCGCTTACAGGATGGGTTTCGCCGCTGCGCCGAGGCTGGATGGGCGCGGCGCGCACGCAGTTGCGGCCGGCCTCCTTGGCGGCGAACAACGCCGTGTCCGCATCATGGATCAGCGCGTCCAGCGAGGCATGGCCCGGCTCGACCGCCGCCACGCCGATGCTCACCGTGGCCTGCACCTCGCGCCCCTGCCAGCCCAGCTTGAACTCGCTCACCCGTTCGCGGATGCGGTCGGCCACGTCCAGCGCGCCCAGCGGGTCGGTGTGCGGCAGGAAGACGATCAGCTCCTCGCCACCAAAGCGGCCCAGCAGGTCGGCCTGGCGCAGGGACGCCAGCGTCACCCGCGTGATCTCGCACAGCAGCGCGTCGCCGCAGATGTGGCCGTGGGTGTCGTTGATGCGCTTGAAATGATCGGCGTCCACCAGCAGCAGGGCGCCGGCCGTCTGGTAGCGCCGGCAGCGCGCCAGCTCGCGCTCGGCCAGGTCCATGAAGTGGCGACGGTTGTGCACGCCGGTGAGTTCGTCCTGGGTGGCTCGGATGGCGAGCTCGTCGCGCGCCTGGGCCAGCTCGAACAGCAGGCGCAGCACGAAGGCATTGACCCAGGGCGCCAGCACGGCGCAGCTGATGCCGGCCGCCACGCCGGCCAGCACGGACTCCCCCCGGCCCAGCAGTGCCACCACGCCTTGCACGGCGCCCACGGCCAGGGCCACCGCCGCCACGGTGAGCAGCGCGTTCACCCGCCACACGCCCAGGCGCAGCAGCCGGCCGCTCAGCCAGCGCCACCAGGAGGAAGGGGATGCATCGGATCTCATCACGGGCCCTGCGCCCTGATTGCAACACAAACCGCGCGACAAGGGCGTTGACAGCGCATTGGCCGCGGGCCTAAAGTGATATCACTCTGATTTCAAACGAGGCGGGCATGCCACACCAGAATCCCTTGCGAGAGGAAGTACCGTTCCGTTCCGCCAACGGCTATGCGATGGGCGCGCTCGGCTTGGCTGCCTTGCTGCTGGGCGCGGCGCTTGTGGGCAGCCATCCGGGCGGGGCGGCCGGCGCGGGCCTGGGCGCCTTGTGCATCGTGCTGGGCGTGCTGTGCATGGCGGGGCTGTACATGCTGCAGCCCAACGAATCGGCCATCCTCACCTTGTTCGGCCGCTACCAGGGCAGCGACCGCAACGAAGGGCTGCGCTGGGCGAACCCGCTGTTCACCAAGCGCAAGCTCTCGCTGCGCTCGCGCAACCTGAACGCGCCCACGCTGAAGGTGAACGACAAACGCGGCAACCCGGTGGAGATCAGCGCCGCGGTGGTCTGGCGGGTGCGCGACACCGCGCAGGCCCTGTTCGAGGTGGACGACTTCGAGGCCTTCGTGCGGGTGCAGGCCGAGGCGGCGCTGCGCCACCTCGCCTCGCTGTACGCCTACGACGAAGGCGAGGACCTGGACGTCGGCGAGACCACCCTGCGTGCCGGCATGGACGAAGTGGTGGTGGCGCTCAAGGGCGAGCTGCAGGCGCGTTTTGCCGGCGCGGGCGTGGAAGTGCAGGACGCCAAGCTCACCCACCTGGCCTATGCGCCGGAGATCGCCCAGGTGATGCTGCGGCGCCAGCAGGCCGAAGCGATCATCAGCGCACGCAAGAAGATCGTGCAGGGCGCGGTGTCCATGGTGGAGGAAGCGCTCAAGGGCCTGTCGGAGCGCAACCTGGTGCACCTGGACGACGAACGCAAGGCGGCCATGGTGAGCAACCTGCTTGTCGTGCTGTGTTCGGACAAGGACACCCAGCCCATCGTCAACACCGGCACGCTCTACACCTGAAGAAGCTTGCGGCATGGCAAGCCCCGGCAAGAAGGCCTTCCTGCTGCGCATCGACCCGGCGCTGTGGGCGGAGCTCGAGCGCCTGGCGGCGCAGGAACTGCGCAGCGTGAACGCACAGGTGGAGTACCTGCTGCGCGAGGGCCTGGCACGGCGCCGGCGCACGCCCGCCGCTCCGCCGGACGCTGACGCTGGGCCGGTGGCGCCCGCACCGGCGCCCGACAAGCCCCGGCGTTGACCCGCACACCGCCGCGGCCGCGTTGCCGCAGCGGCCCGCCGTAGACTGCCGCGATGGCCGCGTCCACCACCCTTCCCTCGCCCGGCATGCCGGCCAGCACCGCGCCTGCCAAGGCGTCGCCGCGCGCCTTGTCGGGCCTGCTGCCGTTCCTGCGCCCCTATCGCGGCCGCATCGCGCTGGCGCTGCTGTTCCTGGTGATGGCAGCGCTGAGCACGCTGGCCTTTCCGGTGGCGCTGCGTTCGCTGATCGACCAGGGGCTGGTGGCCACCGATCCCGGCCAGCGTGTGATGGCGCTGCGCGAGCACTTCATGGCCTTGTTCGGCGTGGGTGCGGCGCTGGGCGTGTTTTCGGCGCTGCGTTTCTACAGCGTCACCTGGCTGGGCGAACGCATCACCGCCGACCTGCGCAGCGCGGTGTATGCGCACGTGGTGGAGCAGAGCCCGGAATTCTTCGAGACCACGCAGACCGGCGAGGTGCTGTCGCGCCTGACCACCGACACCACGCTGGTGCAGACGGTCGTGGGCTCCAGCCTGTCGATGGGCCTGCGCAACAGCGTGATGGGCCTGGGTGCCCTCGCCATGCTGATCATCACCAACCCGTATGTGATGACGCAGGTGCTGGGCATCCTGGTGCTGGTGGTGCTGCCGTCCTTGTACTTCGGGCGCCGCGTGCGCGGCCTGAGCCGCGCCAGCCAGGACCGGGTGGCCGATTCGAGCGCCATCGCGGCCGAGGTGCTGAATGCGATTCCGGTGGTGCAGAGCTACACGCAGGAGCAGCGTGAGGCCGACCGTTTTGCGCGCGCCACCGAAGCGGCGTTCGAGACCGCACGCAAGCGCACCCGCGTGCGCTCCATGCTGGTGGCCTTCATCATCACCGCCACCTTCGGCGCCCTGCTGTGGGGCCTGTACCAGGGCACCCAGGCGGTGATGAAAGGCCAGATCAGCGCCGGCCACCTGGGCGAGACCGTGGTGTATGTGGTGCTGCTGGTGAGCTCGGTGGCGGTGCTGTCGGAGGTGTATGGCGATGTGCTGCGGGCGGCTGGCGCCACCGAGCGCCTGATGGAGCTCCTCGGCGCGCGCTCGCCGGTGGCCTCGCCCGCGCGGCCGCGCGCGCTGCCCGCCGTGCAGGGGGGCTCCACCGTCACGCTGGAGGCGGTGCAGTTCCACTATCCATCGCGGCCCCAGCATCCCGCCCTGCGCGACTTCAGCCTGCAGGTCGCACCAGGAGAAACCGTGGCGCTGGTTGGCCCCAGCGGCGCCGGCAAGAGCACCGTCTTCCACCTGCTGCTGCGTTTCTACGATGCGCAGTCTGGCCAGGTGGCGATCGACGGCGTGCCGGTGCAGGAGCTGGCCCTGAACACGCTGCGTGCACGCGTGGGCATCGTGCCGCAGGACAGCGTGGTGTTTTCCACCAGCGCGATGGAGAACATCCGCTACGGCAAGCCCGAAGCCAGCGACGAAGCCGTGATGGCCGCGGCACGCGCCGCATTTGCGCACGACTTCATCAGCGCCCTGCCCGAGGGCTACAACACCTTCCTCGGCGAACGCGGCGTGCGCCTGTCAGGCGGCCAGCGCCAGCGCATCAGCATCGCGCGCGCCATGCTCAAGAACCCACCGCTGCTGCTGCTGGACGAAGCCACCAGCGCGCTGGACGCGGAGAGCGAACGCATGGTGCAGGCCGCACTGGAAGCGGCGATGAAGGACCGCACCACGCTGGTCATCGCGCACCGCCTGGCCACCGTGCAGCGCGCCGACCGCATCGTGGTGATGGACCACGGCGGCATCGTCGAAAGTGGCACGCATGCCGAGCTCAGCGCGGCGGGCGGCCTGTATGCGCGGCTGGCGGCGATGCAGTTCGAGCTTCAGCCGGCGGCGTGAGCGCGGCCTCCTCGCTCGCGCCGCGGCGCTGCTCGAACCAGCGCAGCACGGTGAGGATCACCAGGGCCAGCACGGTCGCCAGGGTGGCGGTGAGCTCGCGCCCCAGGCCGGCAGCGATGCCGATGGCGGCGGTGGCCCAGATGCTGGCAGCCGTGGTGAGGCCCTGCACATTGCGCTCATGGTCCAGCTTGAGGATCGCGCCGGCGCCCAGGAAGCCGATACCGGACACCACACCCTGCAGCACGCGGGTCAGGTCCGCTGGCGACACGCCCGCCTGTTCAGGCACCAGCACGAACAGGGCCGAGCCGAGCGCCACCAGCATGTGCGTGCGCAGGCCTGCCGGTGCGCCGCGCAGCTCCCGCTCGTAGCCGAGCACGCCGCCCAGCAACACGGCCACCAGCAGGCGCACGCTCACGAGCACGGCCTGGCGTGCGTCGGCGATGTCGGAAAACTCGTGGCCCACGGCCTGGAGGATGTCGTCCATGAAAGCTCCTGGTGAGCACTTGGCAAAGAAGGTGCCGCGTGTCGGACGACACCGACATGCCCGGGCGCGCCAGCCCGACAGACGCGCGACCGTCACCACCACAGACTCGGCGAAGCGCCGCTGCCGTCACCGGCCGGCCTTTGACCACAAGGAGATTCACATGAACGTCGTTGCCTTCACCCGTCCCGTGGCCGCTGCCACCACCCTGGCCATCGCCCTGGCCGCCGCCGGCTGTGCCGACATGAGCGAGCGCCAGAAAGGCACTGCCGTGGGCGCTGGCGTGGGCGCCGCAGCCGGCGCCGTGATCGGCAAGACCACCGGCGGCAAGACCGGCCAGAGCGCGGCCATCGGTGGCGTGGTGGGTGCGATCGCCGGCAACCTGTGGTCCAAGCGCATGGAAGACAAGCGTGCGGCGATGGAAAAGGCCACCCAGGGCACCGGCATCGACGTGGCACGCACCCAGGACAACCAGCTCAAGGTGAACGTGCCCAGCGACATCTCGTTCGACACCGGCCGGGCCGACCTCAAGCCCGAGATGCGCCGCGTGCTCGACCAGTTTGCCCAGGGCCTGGACAACACCATCCATGTGCGCGTGATCGGCCACACCGACAACACCGGCAGCGATGCCATCAACGATCCGCTGTCGGTGCAGCGCGCGAACGCAGTGCGCCGCTACCTGGAAGACCGCGGCGTGCCCGGCAGCCGCATCGAGACCGCCGGCCGTGGCGAACATGAGCCGGTGGCCGACAACAACAGCGAAGCCGGCCGCGCGCGCAACCGCCGCGTGGAAATCTTCCTGCGCGAGCCGGAACAGCGCCAGGGCTAAAGCGGCCGGGCGGCAGGGGGCGGCCCGTAAAATCGGGCCATGACCGCCTCCTCGCGCCCGGTGCGCAGCCAGTACGAAGACTTCATGCGCCATGTGTTCGAGCATGGCGTTTCAAAGACCGACCGCACCGGCACCGGCACGCGCAGCGTGTTCGGCCACCAGATGCGCTTCGACCTGAACGAGGGCTTCCCGCTCGTCACCACCAAGAAGGTGCACCTGAAGTCCATCGTGCTGGAGCTGTTGTGGTTCCTGCGCGGCGATTCCAACGTCAAGTGGCTGCAGGAGCGCGGCGTCAGCATCTGGGATGAATGGGCGCGGCCGGATGGCGACCTCGGCCCGGTGTACGGCGTGCAGTGGCGCAGCTGGCCCACGCCCGATGGCGGCCACATCGACCAGATCGCCCAGGTGGTCGACCAGCTGAAGCACAACCCCGACTCGCGCCGCATCATCGTGAGCGCCTGGAACGTGGCGGACTTGGCCGCCATGGCGCTGATGCCCTGCCACGCCTTCTTCCAGCTCTACGTGGCCGAAGGGCGCCTGAGCTGCCAGCTCTACCAGCGCAGCGCCGACATCTTCCTCGGCGTGCCGTTCAACATCGCCAGTTACGCGCTGCTCACCCACATGCTGGCGCAGCAGTGCGACCTGCAGGTGGGCGACTTCATCTGGACCGGCGGCGACTGCCACATCTACAACAACCACTTCGAGCAGGTGCGCACGCAGCTCGCCCGTGCGCCCTTCCCCTACCCGCGGCTGCATATCAAGCGCAAGCCGGCATCGATCTTCGACTACGCCTACGAGGACTTCGAGGTGCTGGACTACGAATGCCATCCGCCGATCAAGGCGCCGGTGGCGGTATGACGTTGGTGCTGATGTGATGGCGCTTGTGCTCGTTGCAGCCGTGGCCCGTGACCGCGCCATCGGCAAGGGCAACGACCTGCTGTTCCGCATCGCCGAGGACCAGCGGCGCTTCCGGCGCGAAACCCTGGGCCATCCGGTCGTGATGGGTCGCAAGACCTGGGACTCGCTGCCCGCACGCTTCCGGCCCCTGCCCGGGCGGCGCAACATCGTGGTCACCCGCAATGCGCAGTGGCAGGCCGACGGCGCCGAGCGTGCCGCCTCGCTGGACAAGGCACTCAAGCTGGCCGGCGATGTGCCCAAGGTGTGTGTCATCGGCGGCGGCGAGCTCTACGCGCTGGCCCTGCCGCTCGCGGACGAGCTTGTGATGACCGAGGTGGACGCCGAAGTCGCCGGCGCAGACACCTTCTTTCCCGAATACCGGTCGCAGTTCTTCGAGACCGAGCGCGAGCGCCGCGTCACCGACGACGGCTTGCGCTATGACTTCGTCACCTACCAACGACAACGCTAGAGGGAGCTTCCATGTCCGGCCACGGTTTCCACGTGCACGGTCCGCACGACCACGAACTCGAACATGCCGCCCAGCATGGCACCAAGGATTCCTTCTCCGGGCAGATCGCCGTGATGACCGCCATCCTGGCCACGGTGGGCGCGCTCTTCTCCTACATGGGCGGCGCGACCCAGGCGAATGCCGGCCTGTACAAGAACAACGCCGCCATCAAGAAGACGGAAGCCTCCAACCAGTGGAATTACTTCCAGGCCAAGAGCACCAAGCAGGCGCTGGCCGAACAGGTGCGTGACCTCTCGGCCGACGAGCGCAAGGCGACCTACCAGGCCAAGGTGGACCGCTACGAAAGCGAGAAGAACGCGATTAAGACCAAGGCCGAGGCGCTGGAAGCCGAGAGCATCAACTGGGACAAGCAGTCGGAAGCGCAGATGCACCTGCATCACCGCTGGGCCCAGGCCACCACCGCCTTGCAGATCTCCATCGCGCTGGCCGCGATTGCCCTGCTCACCCGGCGCAAGTGGCTGGAGTGGGGCATGTTCGGCGTGGCCGGGCTGGGTGTGCTGCTGGGCGGCGCGGCGCTGCTGCATTGGTAGCCGCATACCGATGAAACTCGCCACCTGGAACATCAACTCCCTGGGCGTGCGCCTGCCCCAGGTGCTGCAGTGGCTGGCCAGCGCGCGGCCCGACGTGCTGGCGCTGCAGGAGCTGAAGCTCACCGACGACAAGTTCCCGCTCGCCGAGTTGCAGGAGGCCGGCTACAACGCGGTGTTCCACGGCCAGAAAACCTACAACGGCGTGGCGCTGCTGAGCCTGCAGCCGCTGACCGCCGTGGTGAAGAACATACCCGGCTTCGACGACGACCACGCGCGCGTGATCGCCGCCAGCCTGGGCAGCCTGCGCCTGGTGTGCGGCTACTTCCCCAACGGGCAGGCGCCCGGCTCGGACAAGTTCGCCTACAAGATGCGCTGGTTGCAAAGCCTGCGCGAGTGGCTGGCCGGCGAGCTGGCACAGCATCCGCAGCTGGCGCTGATGGGCGACTTCAACATCGCGCCCGAGGATGCCGACGTGTGCGACCCCGTCGCCTGGGCTGGCCACATCCACTGCACCGACGAAGAGCGCGCGCACTTCCGCGCGCTGGTGGGCCTGGGCCTGCACGACAGCTTCCGCCTCTTCGAGCAGCCGCCGCGCGTGTTCAGCTGGTGGGACTACCGCATGCTGGCCTTCCGCAAGAACGAGGGCCTGCGCATCGACCACATCCTGGTCAGCGACGCGTTGCGGCCGCAGGTGCGCAGCTGCAGCATCGACAGGCTGCCGCGCAAGAACGAGCGGCCCAGCGACCACGCGCCGGTGGTGGTCGAGATCGCGTAGTGCGCACCGCCGGCTTGCGCGCCTGATCAGTCGTCCAGCCCCAGCTCCTGGATCTTTCGGGTGATGGTGTTGCGCCCGATGCCCAGCTTCTGCGCCGCTTCGATGCGGCGGCCCCGGGTGATGTCCAGCGCAGTGTGGATGAGCTGGCCTTCGAACTTGCGTGTGAGCGTGTCCCACACCTCGGGCACGCCGGCTTCCAGCAGGCCGCGCGCCTCGCGTTCCAGGTCGGCCAGCCAGTGGCTGCTGCCGCTGGACGAGGTGGCTGGCACCGGCGCTGCACCCTGCGCGCCAGTCGGCACCGCAGTGGGCACCAGGGCCGAATAACTCAGCGCGTCGCCCGCCGTTGTCGCCGGCACGGCGCCGCCGCCCGCGGCGTCATGGCGCACCGCGCCCGCCTCTCCCAGGAACTCCGGCGGCAGGTCCTTGGGCTCCACCACCTGCGCCGGCGCCATCACCGTGAGCCAATGGCACACGTTCTCCAGCTGGCGCACGTTGCCGGGAAAGTCGAAGCCCATCAGCCGGTCCAGCGCGGCATCGGTGATGCGCTTGGCTTCCACGCCCAGCTCCTTGGCACTCTTCTGCAGGAAGAAGCGCGTGAGGGTGGGAATGTCCTCGCGCCGCTCGCGCAGGGCCGGCAGGCGCAGGCGGATCACGTTGAGGCGGTGGAACAGGTCCTCGCGGAACACACCCTGGCGCACCCGCTCTTCCAGGTTCTGGTGGGTGGCGGCGATCACGCGCACATTGCTCTTGAGCGGCTGGTGCCCGCCCACCCGATAGAACTGGCCGTCGCTCAGCACGCGCAACAGCCGCGTCTGCAGGTCGAACGGCATGTCGCCGATCTCGTCCAGGAACAGGGTGCCGCCATCGGCCTGCTCGAAACGGCCGCGCCGCATGGTCTGCGCGCCGGTGAAGGCGCCGCGCTCATGGCCGAACAGCTCGCTCTCCAGCAGGTCCTTGGGGATCGCCGCGGTGTTGATCGCCACGAAGGGCCCGGCCGCACGCGGGCTGTGCTTGTGCAGCGCGCGTGCCACCAGCTCCTTGCCCGAGCCGCTTTCGCCGGTGATGAGCACGGTGACGTTGCTCTGAGAGAGCCGGCCGATCGCACGGAACACGTCCTGCATGGCGGGCGCCTGGCCCAGCATCTCCGGCATCTCGGCCTGGGCGCCGTCGCGCACCTCCTCGCGCAGGCTCTCCTCCACAGCACGGCGGATCAGCTCCACCGCCTTGGTCACGTCGAAGGGCTTGGGCAGGTACTCGAAAGCTCCGCCCTGGAACGCCGCCACCGCGCTGTCCAGGTCCGAGTACGCGGTCATGATGATCACCGGCAGGCCTGGCAGGCGCGCCTTCACCTTGACCAGCAGGTCGGTGCCCGATCCACCGGGCATGCGGATGTCGCTCACCAGCACCTGGGGCTCGTCGTCATCGAGCGCGAGCAGCACCTCGCGCGGGTTGGCGAAGCTGCGCACCGCAAACTGCTCGCGCGCCAGCGCCTTCTCGAGCACGAAGCGGATGGATTGGTCGTCGTCAACGATCCAGATGGGTTTCATGCAGGCCTTGGGTCCTCGGCTGGCTGTGGCCCAGTGCGGTTGCGCTAGGGCAGCGGAATCACGATCTTGAACACGGTCCGGCCAGGTTCGCTGTCGCATTCGATCGTGCCCTGGTGTTGCTGCACGAAGGTCTGCGCCAGCGTGAGCCCCAGGCCCGACCCGCCCTCACGCCCCGACACCAGGGGATAGAAGATCCGATCGCGGATGGACTCCGGAACGCCCGGGCCGTTGTCCTGAATATGCAATTCCAATGCCAGTCGCCAACGCTGCTTGCCCAGGGTGACCTGGCGCGCGATGCGCGTGCGCAGGATCAGTTCGGCGCTGGACGCGGCAATGCGCTCGGCCAGGGCCTGGGCCGCGTTGTGCGCGATGTTGAGCACCGCCTGGATCAGCTGTTCACGATCGCCACGGAACTCGGGGATCGAGATGTCGTAGTCGCGCACCACCGCCAGCCCACGCGGGAACTCTGCGAGGATCAACGAGCGCACACGTTCGCAGACCTCGTGGATGTTCACGTCGCTCACCACATGCGGGCGGCGGTGCGGTGCCAGCAGGCGGTCCACCAGCGCCTGCAGGCGGTCGGCCTCCTGCACGATCACGTTGGTGTATTCGGTGAGCTCGCGCGAACCGCCCAGCTCCATGCCCAGCAGCTGCGCGGCGCCGCGGATGCCGCCCAGCGGGTTCTTGATCTCGTGCGCGAGGTTGCGAATCAGCTCCTTGGTGGCCTGCACCTGCCCCAGGGTGCGCTCCTCGCGGTCCTGCCGGGTCTGCTGCTCGATCTCGATCATCTCGACCACCACCCGGTCGGGTGAATCGGTCTGGTTCACGATGACGTGCACCGGCAGCAGCTCGGGGTGCTGGCCGGCCGGTCGCTTGAGCTGGCCGTCGAAGCGGCCGGTGGCGAAGTCATTGCGCGACACCGCGTTCAGCGTCTCGTCGAGCTTGTCGGATTCGACGAACCAGTCACCCAGGCGCCCGCGCAGGATGCTCCGGCGCGACAGGCCCAGCACGTTCTCGAACGCGGCGTTCGCGAACAGGCATTCGCCGTCGGGCCGCACCATCGCCACCATGGTGGCCAGCAGGTCGAAGGCTTCGCCGCCAGGCCAACCCGGCGCGGGCTCGGTGAGGTTCACGGCAGTCGGCGGACGCGATCGGGGCGCCCGCTTCAGGGCAGCTTGGCGAGCTCGCGCTTGATGGCCGCGATGTCCGCTTCCTTGCGGGTGATGGAGGCCTTCATCGCGGCCACCCGCTCCTGGTACTTGGCGTAGTTCTGCTCGTTGCCCTGGCGTTCGGGCTCGCCGCCGTTGTAGTCCTTCTGCAGCTGCGCCAGGCGCTCCTCTTCACGGCGGAGTTCCGCTTCGAGGATGCGGCGCGCGTCGTTGTCACGTGCCTGCTGTTCCTTGGGGTCCACCCGGGCCTCGCTGTTGCGCGGGCCGGACGAGGCCACCGGGGCCGGCTTGCCGCTGCCCTTGGGCGACTGCATCACGGTGATGGGCGCGCCCTCGATCGTGCGGCAGTTGCGCTGCTTGGCCTCGGCGGCCGAGATCGCATCCGTGTAGAGGATGGGCGGCCCCGGGCAACGATAGACGGTGGCGCCCTCAGCGAAGGCCGACGACCCGATGCCGCCCAGCAGCAGGGCGACAGCCCAACGTTCAGCCCACTTCATGCCAGCGATTTCCATACGGTTCCAACGCGTGCGGCCGTCCCGCGGACGACCCAATGGGGTGCATTGTGTCGCAGGGCCAAAGAAAAAGGGACGGCCTGCGCCGTCCCTTCCAAGCCTGATCGGGAGCCGATCAGAGGCTGTAGTACATGTCGAATTCGATCGGGTGCGTGGTCATGCGGAAGCGGGTCACTTCCTGCATCTTCAGCTCGATGTAGGCGTCCAGGTAAGCATCGGTGAACACGCCGCCCTTCGTGAGGAACGCACGGTCCTTGTCCAGGTACTCCAGCGCCTGGTCGAGGCTGTGGCACACGGTCGGGATCTTCGCGTCCTCTTCCGGCGGCAGGTGGTACAGGTCCTTGGTGGCGGCTTCGCCCGGATGGATCTTGTTCTCCACGCCGTCCAGGCCGGCCATCAGCAGGGCCGAGAAGCCGAGGTACGGGTTGCACATCGGGTCCGGGAAGCGGGCTTCGATGCGGCGGCCCTTGGGGTTGGCCACGTACGGGATGCGGATGGACGCCGAACGGTTGCGCGAGCTGTAGGCCAGCTTCACCGGGGCTTCGAAGCCGGGCACCAGGCGCTTGTAGCTGTTGGTGGTCGGGTTGGTGATCGCGTTGAGCGCGCGGGCGTGCTTGATGATGCCGCCGATGTAATACAGCGCGAACTCGCTCAGGCCGCCGTAGCCGTCACCGGCGAACAGGTTCTTGCCGTCCTTCCAGACCGACTGGTGCACGTGCATGCCGGAGCCGTTGTCGCCGACGATCGGCTTGGGCATGAAGGTGGCCGTCTTGCCGTAGGCGTGGGCCACGTTGTGGATCACGTACTTCTGCACCTGCAACCAGTCGGCCCGCTCCACCAGCGTGCTGAACTTGGTGCCCAGCTCGTTCTGGCCCGGCGAGGCCACTTCATGGTGATGCACTTCGACCGGGATGCCCAGCGATTCGAGGATCAGGCACATCTCCGAGCGCATGTCCTGGAAGCTGTCGACCGGCGGCACGGGGAAGTAGCCGCCCTTGACGCCCGGACGGTGGCCCATGTTGCCGCCTTCGCGCTTGTCGCCGCTGGCCCAGGGGGCCTCTTCGGCTTCAATCTCGACGAAGCTGCCCGACGGGCCGGCGTTCCAGCGCACGCTGTCGAAGATGAAGAACTCGGGCTCCGGGCCGAAGAAGGCGGTGTCGCCCATGCCGGAGCTCTTGAGGTAGGCCTCGGCGCGCTTGGCCAGCGAACGCGGGTCGCGCTCATAGGGCTTGCCGTCGCCCGGCTCGATGACGTCGCAGCTGAGGAACAGCGTCGGCTCTTCGAAGAACGGGTCGATGTTGGCGGTGTTCGGGTCCGGCATCAGCAGCATGTCGGAGGCCTCGATGCCCTTCCAGCCGGCGATCGAGGAGCCGTCGAACGCATGGCCCGACGTGAACTTATCTTCATCGAAATGCGAGATCGGCACGGTGACGTGCTGTTCCTTGCCGCGGGTGTCGGTGAAGCGGAAGTCAACGAACTTGACTTCGGCTTCCTTCACCAGGCTCATCACGTCGGCGACGGTCTTGGCCATCAAAAATCTCCTAGCGGGGACGCTTGCTGTGGGATGGGGGGATACAGAGGTGGATTGGCTCTCGCAGGAGCGACTGGAGGCCCCCAAAAAAGCGCACTGGAATGTAGCAGAACGCGTGCCAACAAATAGGCCGCTTGCGCCTTGGCGGTGCGGCCTGCCGAGGCCACTTCGCACCACTGCGGTGCCACCCAGAGCACCGCAATGGTGCCCTCTACCGCACCATCTCGGGGCCGCAGCTGGCACCCGCCTGCGCCAGGCCGTCGCGCAGCATCTGGTAGGCCGCCGGCACGTCGCCCCCCGCGCCCTTCACGCCCAGTTCGATGTGGCGGCCCCACTGCGGATGGTCCACGCTCGGCAGGCTGAACACCTTGACCGTTGCGAAGCGCGCTTCGATGGCCTCCATCAGCGGCGTGAGTGTGGCCTCCATCGCGCCGAACACGATCACCGAACGTTCGGCCTGGCGATGCTGCCCGTGCAGGTCGGCCAGGCGCTGGTCCAGCACCCACTCGATCATCGGGTGGGCCATCACCGGGAAGCCGGGCACGAAGTACACCTGCTCCACCGAGAAGCCGGGGATCTTGTTGTAGGGGTTGGGGATCAGCTCGGCGCCCTGCGGGAACACGCCCATGTTCAAGCGGTGCACGTTGTCGTCCCGGTCCGGTTCGTAGGGCAGGCCCTGTTCGGCTGCCACGTCGCGCATGCGCTCGAGGATCAGCGCCTTCGCGCCTTCGTGCAGCACCAGCGGCCGGCCGAGGGCGGCCGCGGCGCACTGGCGGGTGTGGTCGTCCGGCGTGGCGCCGATGCCGCCGCAGGAGAACACCACGTCACCGCTGGCGAAGGCGTCGTGCAGCGTGGCGGTGATGCGCTCGCGCTCGTCGCCCACGTAGCGCGCCCAGGCCAGCGCCAGGCCACGGGCGGCCAGCAGCTCGATCACCTTGGGCAGGTGCTTGTCCTGGCGCTTTCCGGAGAGGATCTCGTCGCCGATGATGATGAGGCCGATGTTCATAGGGCGGGGGGCAGCAGGGGTGGTTCGATGGAAGAGGCGGGGGCGGCCTGCGCGGGCGCCAGCTCCACCACCTTGTCGGCCTCGCGCAGGCGCTGCAGGGCGGCCAGGGCATAGTGCGCGAACCACAGGCCCGAGAAGGCGAACACCAGGGTGTAGAGCCACACCGACGCCACGATGAGCAGTGGCGCAAAGATGAGCGTGGCCGCGCTCATGGCCCACAGCAAGGAGGGCGCTGCGCCGAGGTAGCCGGTGACCACGCCGATGCCCAGCAGCGGCCAGCGATGCGCGCGCAGCAGGCGCCGGCGTTCGTCGCTGCTGGCGTGGTCGCCCAGCACGTCGAAGGTCATCACCCGGTAGGTGAGCCAGCCCCAGATGAGCGGCGGCACGATCAGCACCAGCGGCGGCACGAACCACAGCGGGATGCTCACGAGCAGCGCCACCAGCGCCACCACCGTGCAGCCCAGCGACCAGAACACGCTGCTCCACCAGCTGCCGCCGTGCCGCTGCTCCAGCTGGGGAAAGCGGCGCACCGCCACCAGCCGGGTGAGCGCGGGCGTCATCAGCAGCGCCACCAGCAGCAGCGAGAACACCACCACCACGGGCAACGCGAGCGCCACCACGATCAGCAGCGGCAGCACGTTGCGAAACCCGCCCGCGCCAATCGCCTGCAGCCACTGCAGGAAGGCCGCGGTGAGGGACCAGCTCTGCAGCGCAGCGCTGACCGCGTCGATGGCCGTTTCCCAGAACAGCCAGCCCAGCAGCCAGGCGGTGCCGCCCGCGATGATCAAGGGCAGCAGCGACAACATGATCACCCGCGGATGCAGGCAATACGCCACCGCGCGCCAGAAGGCATCCAGCAGTTCTTTCATGGCGCGCAGGATAGCGCGCCGGGGCGTCAGGCGCGCCCGAGCAGCCGCATCACGCCCAGCCACTGCTGGGCCCAGAAGCCGCGGCCGTAGTCGCGCCCGCCTTCTTCCGCCAGCTGGTCGCGGATGCCCGTGGGTTCATAGCGGCGTTCGAAGTTGGCGGTGCCGAACAACCGGTCCCATACCGGGAACAGCACCGCGAAGTTGCAGCCGCCCAGCGTGCCCTTGCCGGCCGACTCATGGCCGATGCCGATGCTGTGGTGCAGGCGGTGGAAACATGGGCTCACCAACACCCGCCCCAGCTTGCCGAAGGACAGACGGGCATTCGCATGCGACAGGCTCTCCAGCAGGCGTGTGCAGGCCACCACGGCCACGAACTGCCCGGGGGCGATGCCCACCAGCAGCGCCAGCAGCACCATCAGGCTGTCGCGCAGCAGGTCATCCAGCAGGTGGTTGCGGTCGTCGCTCCACAGCGTCATCTGGCGCTGGCTGTGATGCAGCGCATGCAGCTGCCACCACCAGTGGAACTGATGCTGGGCGCGGTGCACCCAGTAGTCGATGAAGTCGAACAGCACCAGGTAGAGCACGAAGCTCACCAGCGCCGCATCGGTGACACCGGGCCAGAGCTGGTCGAGCTGGAACGTGGGCAGGCCGTGCACACGCAGGGAGCCGATGAGTTCATCCCACAGCGGGTCCACCGTGAGGAACAAGGCCAAGCGAAACACACCGAGCCGGTGGATCAGCGTGTAGAGCACATCCACCCGCACGGCCTTGCGGTCAGTGACGTGCTCCACCGGCTTCCAGCGTTCCAGCGCAGCGAACACGGTCACCATGATGATCACCTGCACCACGCCGGCAAGCAGCCAGCCGGTGGCGGCAAAACCGTCTTCCAGCAGGTTGCCCAGGCCGAGCTGGAACATCAGCGGCTGCAGCAGGTGTTCGTACACCAGCTGCTGGAGCTGGTCGAATCCATCGATCAGGGTCGGCATCATGGGGGCTCAACGCGCGGCTGCGAGGCCGGTGTACTGCGGATGCTCGCGCAGGGTGGCGAAGCAGAAGCCCCGCTGCTTCAGGCCCACGATCAGCGGCTCCAGGTCGGCGGGCGCCCAAGGGTCCTTGCGCGACCAGATGCCCAGGTGCGCCACCAGGATGTCGCCCGCACGGACGTCGCGCAGGGCCTTTTTCAGCAGCTCGTCGTTGGGGTAGCGCTCGCTCGGCAGCTCATCGCCCAGGAAGCCGGCAGGCGCCCAGCCCACATGGCTGAAACCGCACTGGCGGGCGGCCGCCAGCAGCGCAGGCGAGGTCCTGCCCGCGGGGGCCCGGAACAAGGGAAGCATCGCCTGGCCGGTCATGGCCTGGAAGCGCTCGGCCGGCTTGCGCAGCTGCTCGCAGTACTGCGCGACGGTGAGCGTGGCCACCGGTGCGCCGGGCAGCGCGGTGGCTTTCATGCGGAAGCCGGCGCGGGTGTCGGCCAGCAGCACATCATGGTCCCAGGTGTGGGAGCCGAAGGCGTGGCCTTCGGCAGCGCGGGCCTTCCACCAGGGCGCCCATTGCTCGTCGAGGCTGGTGCCGCCGGTCTGCGTGGGCTCGTTGGCGAGAAAGAAGGTGGCCTTGACCTGCTGGCGCTGCAGCACCTCGGCGATCAGGGACGCGACGCCCATGTGGCCGGTGTCGAAGGTCAGGTAGACCGGCTTGCAGGAGGCCGACCGGGAGGCGGAAGCCGCGCCCGGCTGCAGGCCGGCAGCGACCGCGCTCGCGCCAGCCGCAACCGTCAGGACGAGCAGGCTACTGGCGCGCCGCATGGTCCAGCGTCCACACGCCATGCGGCGAGCGGCCCACCTTGACCTGCTGCACCACCTTCTTCTGCTGGATGTCGATCACGGTGAGCTTGCGCGCCCAGCGCGACGTGACCAGCAGCGTCTTGCCGTCGCTCATCAGGTCCATGCAGTCCGGGCCGCCCGGCGCCGGGTAGTTGGCCACCACGGCCATGGCCTGCGTGTCCACCAGGCTGATGGTGTTGGCGACCCGGTTGCTCACGAAGATGTGGCGCTTGTCGCCCATGCCGCGGAAGGCGTGGGCGCCCGCACCGGTCTTGATGCGCTTGACCAGGCTGGGCATGGCGCCGCTGACGTCGTACACCTCGACGAACTCGTCGCCGGTAAGGCCGACGAACAGGTGCTTGTCATCGGCCGTGAGCCACACATCGGCCGGCATCTTGCCTGTGGGCACGGTCCACTTCGGCGTCTGGGTGGCGATGTCGATCGCGATCAGCTGGTCGCTGTCCTGCAGCGAGGAGTAGACGGTGCTGCTCTTGCTGTCGATGGTGAGGTGGCTGGGCGTCTTGCCGGCCGAGATGCGCTTGACCAGCTGCAGCGGCTCGGCGGCGTTGGCCGGCACCCAGCGGTAGATGTCGATGTGGTTCAGCCGGTTGGCGGTGGTGACGAACCACTTCATGTCCGGCGAGAAGCGCAGCTGGTACGGATCGACGATCTTGGTGAGCGTGCGCTGCACCTCGCCGGTGGCCGGGTCGATGAAGAGCAGCGAATCGCTCAGCGCGTTGGCCACCAGCAGCGACTTCTCGTCCGGCGTGAGGTACAGGTGATGCGGCTCCTTGCCCGTCGGGATGCGGCGCAGCTCCGTATAGGTCTGCGCGTCGATCACGCTCACCGAGGCATCGAGCGAATTGAGCACAAACACGGGCCGCATCGGCGCTGCGGCCGCAAACACGGGAAGCGCGGCCAGCAGGCACGCGCCGATCAGGCGGGAAGGGAGCTTCAAGAGGGTGGCCCTGGGGGGATCAGGGCGGTAAGTGTAGGCGGCGGGGTGGTCGTTCGATCGACCGAAAAGCCTGATCGAAACCAGGCTCCAAAGTTCATTCGTCGTCGCCACCCAGCACGCCGCCCAGAAGCCCGCCGGCGCCAAAGCCGCCCAGCAACGAGCCTTCTTCCTTGCGGCCGCCGTTCTGCGGGGCCGCGGCAAACACCCGCGACGCCAGGCGCGAGAACGGCAGGCTCTGCAGCCACACCGTGCCCGGGCCGGTGACCTTGGCGAAGAACAGGCCCTCGCCGCCGAACAGCGCGGTCTTCACCTTGCCGACGTACTGGATCTCGAAGTTGACGTTGGGCGTGTAGGCCACCAGGCAGCCGGTGTCCACCATCAAGGTCTGGCCGGGTTGCAGCTCGCGCTTGAGCACGGTGCCGCCGGCGTGCACGAAGGCCAGGCCGTCGCCTTCGAGCTTCTGCATCACGAAGCCCTCGCCGCCGAAGAAACCGACCGACATCTTCTGCTGGAAGTGGATGCCGAGCGACACGCCGCGGGCCGCGCAGAGGAAGGCGTCCTTCTGGCAGATGAGCATGCCGCCCAGCTTGCTCAGGTCCATCGGCATGATCTTGCCGGGGTACGGTGCCGCAAACGCGATGCGCAGCTTGGTGCTGGCCTGGTTGGTGTAGATGGTGGTGAACAGCGATTCGCCGGTGAGCAGGCGCTTGCCCGCGCCCATCAGCTTGCCGAAGAAGCCGCCCTGGCTCTGCGAGCCGTCGCCGAAGATGGTGTCCATCGAGATGCCGGCGTCCATGAACATCATGCTGCCCGCCTCGCCGACCGCTGCCTCGCCGGGGTCGAGCTCGACCTCCACGAACTGCATTTCTGCGCCCTTGATCTCGTAGTCGACCACGTCCATTGCCATTTCGCGCTCCACTGAATATGTAAACGGCGGCGATGGTAACCAAAGGCCAGGGCACCACCGGAACGCCTGACGCGAAACCGACGGCGGCGTGACTGCTGGTGACAAGACGCTCGCAGAAGCATCATTTTGTTGCAATCGACCCGCTTTCCCGGGATCAGCGCCTTTCCAGCCCCACGGGACAATCGCCGATCCCGCCCATGGACATCCACCTGCCCACCCTGCTGCTGTTCAGCACCGCTCTCATGCTGCTGGCGGCAGGGGTCATGACCGTGTTCGGCAGTGTGCAGCGGGTGTATCGGGGCTACTGGTGGTGGGTGAGTGCCCAGTGGCTGAGCTGCGCCGGCGTGGCCCTGCAGGCCGGGCTGCTGCCCTCCTCACCGGCGGCCGTCGCCATGATGCACGCCTTGTTGCTGCAGTGGCCGGTGATCACCCTGGTGGGGCTGCGCCGCTTCCACGCCCGGCAACCGCTGCCCTCGCCCGCCTGGGTGGACGCCGCCCTGCTGGCAGCCGCCTATGGCGCGTGGGCCCTGCCCTGGCTGATGCAGGCGCCGCTGCTGGCGCGCATGGCGGCTTTTTCACTCGCGTCGGCGGTGCTGCATGCCTGGGTGGCCAGCCGGCTGCTGTGGGCCGGCTCCCACCGCGACAGCATGGCCCTGCGCGCCATCGGCGGCTTCCTCGGCGCCGTGGCCGGGGTGCAACTGGGACGCGCGGTGTATGCCGCGCCGGCGCCGGCGCCGGCCCAGGCGTTGCTGCTGCTGCAGGCCAGCGGGGTGCTGCTGGCGGTGACCGTGTCGCTGATCACCGTGTACCTCACCCTGCTGCTCACCTACGAACGCACCGAGCGCGAGCTGCGCGACTCGCGCCGCCGGCTGCGCTACCTGGCCAACGTGGACATGCTCACCCGCGTGCCCAACCGCCGGCGCTTCCAGGAGCTGGCGCGGCGCGTGCTGGAACGCGACCCACCCGGCACCGCTGCGGTGCTGATGTTCGACATCGACCACTTCAAGCGCATCAACGACGTACTGGGCCATGCGGCCGGCGACCGGGCGCTCAAGCTGGTGTCGCGCTGCGCCCAGGAGACGCTGCGCGCCTGCGACGTGGCGGGCCGGCATGGCGGGGACGAGTTCGTGCTGCTGCTGCCGCGCACCGACGTGAGCGACGCCATGGCGGTGGCCTCGCGCATCGCCGCACGGGTGCAGATGCGCACCGAGCCGCTGGGGCTGCCACCCTTGTCGCTGAGTTTCGGGGTGGTGCAGACGCTTGCCGGCGAAACGCTGGCCGAGGCGCTGCACCGGGCCGACCAGGCCTTGTATGAAGCGAAGCGGCAGGGTCGCGGACGTGCAGTGACCGCGCATGGCGACGAGGATCAACCTGTCTTCGGCGAAAGCCGGCGCCTCGGGCTGACCCCCACGTAGCGGCCATGGCGCCCACCGGGCGCCGCCCATAATGCGCGGGTCCCCATCGCGCCGCTTCCCTGGCCCATGAGCAACGCTGCCGCCCTCCCCGGCTCGCCTTCCGACGCCCCTGCCGCACCCCGGCCGGGCGACACCTATGTGCAGTCCTTCGCCCGCGGCCTGGCAGTGATTCGCTCGTTCAGCGCCCACGCGCCCAGCCAGTCGCTGTCGGAGGTGGCGGCCCGCACCGGCCTCACCCGGGCCGGCGCCCGCCGCATCCTGCTCACGCTGGAAGGCCTGGGTTATGTGGAATGCCAGGGCCGCCAGTTCCGGCTCACACCCAAGATCCTCGACCTCGGGTTTGCGTACCTCTCGTCCCTGCCGCTGTGGAACCTGGCCGAGCCGGTGATGGAAGAGCTCGTCGCGCAGGTGAAGGAGTCCTGCTCGGCCGCGGTGCTGGACGGCACCGAGCTGGTGTACGTGCTGCGTGTGCCCACGCACAAGATCATGAGCATCAACCTCGGCATCGGCAGCCGCCTGCCGGCCTATTGCACCTCGATGGGCCGGGTGCTGCTGGCCGGCCTGCCGCCCGACGAGCTGGAACGCCGCCTGCACGCCAGCCCGCTCGAAGCCCGCACGCCGCGCACCGTGGTGGACGTGGCCGCGCTGATGCGGATCGTTACGCAGACGCGCGAGCAGGGCTGGGCGCTCGTCAACCAGGAGTTGGAAGAGGGTCTGGTATCGCTGGCCGCACCCATCCTGGACCGCGGCGGCCGCACGATCGCTGCGTTGAACATCAGCGGCCAGTTCAATCGCACGCCGCCCGAGCACATGCTCACCCACTTCCTGCCACGCTTGCGCAGTGCGGCGGACCGCATCTCGCAGTTGCTGGGCACCAAGGCTGCCGCGCTGTAGGGAACGTTCACGGTACCGACGGGGTCGCAAGTGGACACCACCAGAACACACGACCCCCATTGATCGACAGAGAGTGCATCTTCGTGCTCGGGGCGCAGGACCCCGAGATGCGCGAAATCGAAAAGACCGTCACCTCCGCCGGCTTCGCCTGCCTGCACGCAGCCCGCGAAGGCCGGCGCACCACGGCTCAGACCGCCTATCTGGCCGACGGCGTGGTACGGGCCGGCCTGGACGGCGTTGCGCGCTCCGCCGTGCTGCCACCCAAGGCGCCCGCCGTGTTTGTCGAGTGCGGCATCGTGGGCCGAACACCAGCGCTGCGCGTGGACCACCACCACCCCGGCGACCCCGGCTACGAGATGCCGGCCGAGCGCTTTCTTGACGGTTCATCGCTGGGCCAGGTGCTGCAACTGCTCGAACGCGAACCCACCGAAACCCAGCGGCTGCTGGCCGCTGGCGACCACTGCCTCACCGCTGCATACCAAGGCGCGTGTCCCGGCGTGGAGCCGGGCGAGCTGTTGTTCCTGCGCGCGGCCTGGCAGGCCAAGATGAGCGGCCGCAGCCTGAGCGATGTGATTGAGGGCATCCTCGCCGCGGCCCGGCAGGTGCGCCGGCAACATGACAGCGAATTCGGTGAAAGCCGGTTCTTCGACCCGACCCGCGTACCCAAGGACCTGCCGGAAGGCGCTGCGTATGCCGGCATCGCGGTGCGCTACCGCGCGCTGCTGCCCGATGGCGTGCTGAAGGAAATGCTCAAGGGAGCGTCGCCCGAGCACATCGAGCGCTTCATCGCCGAACACCAGGAAGCCGGTCGCCAAGCCTATGGCAACCCGTACCGTGGGTATGCCGGCGCCTACTGGTCGGCCACCTGAAGCTCGGTATTTTCAGGGCCAGGCGAAGTCGACCCCTGGTCGCCCGGGCAGTCGTCCCACAGCGAATCGGCGAGTTCGAGCACGGCCTGGACCGGCACGTCATCCACCAACGACACCTCGTGCGGGCAGGCGTCGGTCATGGCGTTGCGGCCACACAGCGGGCAGTTCATGCGCCATGAGGTCGCCACCCGCTGGGTGCGCGTGCTTAACGGCCCGAAGCTGCGCACATTCGCGACCCAGAAGATCGCCACGGTCGGGGTGCCGAGTGCGCGCGCCAGGTGCACCGGTCCGGTGTCGTTGGACACCAGCAACCGCGCGCGCGCCAGAAGGCCTGCCAAGCCACCGACCGACAAGCGGCCGGCCAGGTCGATGGCAGGCTGGCGCATGGCGCGGCACACCGCCGAGGTGAGCGCACTTTCCGGGGCGCTGCCATGCACCGCCACCACCGCGCCGCGTTCAGCGAAGGCGTCGCCCACGGCAGCAAAACGCTCCGGCGCCCAGCGCTTTTGCGCATGGCTGGCACCCGGCTGCAGCACCAGCAAGGGCGCCGGCGTCGGCGGCACCACGGCAGCCGCCTCCGCCACATCGCCCGGCCGCAGGGCCAGCTGCGGCTCCAGGGGCGCACTCGTTGCACCGGCCAGCCCCACACATTCCAGCAGCTGCAGGCTCACCGGATGGTGATCGTCCACATAGGGCAGGTTCCGGTCCAGCGGCTCGGCGTCCGGCGCGCACAGGCCGACGCTGAGGCGAGCGCCCAGCCGCCGCACGAAAGGATTGCTGTAGCGCCCGCCGCCATGCAGTTGCACTGCGAGGTCGAAACGGCGCGCGCGCAGCCGGTCCACCAGCGCTTGCACGGCACCGGGCTCGAACGGAGCATTCGGATCCACGCTGACGCCGGGCACGGCCGGCAACTCGATCACCTGGTCCACCGGCCCCGACCGCTCGCGCAGGAAATCGGCATGCCAGCGCTTGCCCAGCAGCACCAGCTCAGCGTGCGGATAGGCGCGTTTCAGCGCCGTGAGCGCGGGAAGCGTGACGATGAAGTCACCCACCGCATTGGCGCGCAACACCGCGATCTGCCGCACATCGGGAAGCCGGCCGCCAGCGGGTGGGAAAGGGCTGTGGGCGTCGCTGCTCATGGCCATGCCCAGCAGCAGCACACGTGCCTGGAGCGGCACGCTGCGTCAGAAAAAGAGATGGTGGAGCCGGCGGGAATCGAACCCGCGTCCGCAAGCCATCACCGGACAGTTCTACATGCTTAGCTGACTGATCTGAGTCTCACGATGCGGTCGCGCAGCAGCACGCTACCAACATCGCCAGTCACTGAATCTCGTTCTGAGCCGAGTGACCCAGCTCAGAACCAGCCAATGTGAATGACCTCTCAGCCCTTGCGAGCACGGCCCATTGGCCAACCGTTGAGAGGCTCACCGGTGTTAAGCGGCGAGAGCGTACGAAGAGTCGTTCGCAGTTACTTTGTTTCCAGATGGATTTACGAGCTGACTGGTGCTCGGCATGCCCTGCGCCGGATCCGTACCCACGTCGAAACCAGGTCGGCCCCAGGAAACGAGAGTTTAGGCCAATCCCAGCCAATTCAAGAGTTCGCCCGGCGATTCCAGCACTTTGTCCGCGCCCCACTGGGCCACGGGCGCTTCCTGCCCCAGGTAGCCCCAGCTGGCGGCAAAGGTCGCCATGCCGGCGGCCCGGCCGGCCTGCACGTCGCGTGCATCATCGCCCACATAGATGCACTGGCCCGGCTCACAGCCCAGCCGGCGTGCCGCCTCGAGCAGCGGCTCGGGGTGCGGCTTGGCGTGCGGCGTGGTGTCTCCGCAGATCACCACGGCGGCCCGGCGGTCCAGCCCCAGGCCCTGCAGCACCGGCGCGGTGAAGCGGGTGGCCTTGTTGGTCACCACGCCCCACGGCATGCGGGAGCGCTCCAGCGCGAGCAAGAGGGGCTCGACCTCGGCAAAGACGGCCGTGCGTTGTGTGAGCACCTGGGCATAACGCGCCAGGAACGCGTCGCGCAGGCTCTCGAAGTCCGCATCACCGGGGCCGATGCCGAAAGCGGCCCCCACCATGCCGCGTGCGCCAGCGCCCACCATCGGGCGCAGCGCTTCGTAGGGCAAGGCCTCCAGGCCGCGCGCCTGGCGCAACCAGTTGGCAGCGGCCGCAAGGTCCGGCGCGCTGTCGATCAGCGTGCCATCCAGGTCGAACAGCACCGCCCGCACCCTGGTGCCTGGATCGGAAGCCGTCACCACGCGATCCGTCTCGATCGTGTTCAGCGTGGTCGTCATGCCGGCTTCCTGCAGGCCACCAGGTAATTGACACTGGTGTCGCCGGACAGCCAGCAGCGCTGGGTCAGCGGGTTGTATTCCATGCCACGGGTCTGCTGCAGCACCAGGCCGGCGTCACGGCACCACTGCGCCAGTTCGCTCGGACGGATGAAGCGGGCGTATTCGTGTGTGCCCTTGGGCAGCAGCTTCAGCACATGTTCCGCACCGACGATCGCAAAGACAAACGCCTTGGCGTTGCGGTTGATGGTGGAAAAGAACACCCAGCCACCCGGCTTCACCAACGCGTGGCAGGCACGCACGATGGAGGCGGGCTCGGGCACATGCTCCAGCATCTCCATGCAGGTGACGACGTCGAAGGCACCCGGCATCTCGACGGCCAGTGCTTCGGCAGGCACCTCGCGGTATTGCAGCTGCTCGACGCCAGCTTCCATGGCATGCAGCTGCGCGACGCGCAGGGGCTTGGTCGCCAGGTCAATGCCCAGCACCGACGCACCGCGCCTGGCCATGGACTCGGCCAGGATGCCGCCACCGCATCCCACGTCCACCACACGCCTGCCCGGCAGGCGCGCCAGGCTGTCGATCCAGTCCAGCCGCAGGGGGTTGATCTGGTGCAGCGGCTTGAATTCGCTGTTCGGATCCCACCAGCGGTGGGCCAGCTCGCTGAATTTGGCGAGCTCCTGGGGATCGGCGTTGACGGTGGCAGTCATATTCCCCAATGGTACCGAGTCGGAAAACAAAAAGCCCCGCCGAGGCGGGGCTTCAAGCAACCAACCAGACGCTGGATTACTTCTTGGTACGGGTACCGACCACTTCGATTTCCACGCGGCGGTTCTTGGCGCGGCCTTCGGAGGTCTTGTTGTCGGCCACAGGCGACTTCTCGCCCTTGCCTTCGGTGTACACGCGGTTCTTCTCGATGCCCTTGCTCACCAGATAGTTCTTCACCGCGTCGGAACGCTTGACGGAGAGCTTCTGGTTGTAGCCGTCGGTACCCACCGAGTCGGTGTGGCCGACAGCGATGATCACCTCGAGGTTGATGCCACCGGTCTTGCTGACCAGGTCATCCAGCTTGGCCTTGCCTTCGGGCTTGAGCACAGCCTTGTCGAAGTCGAAGAAGGTGTCAGCAGCGAACGTGACCTTCTCGCTCACCGGCGCGGGCGGAGCAGGCGGCGGCGGGGGCGGAGCCACCGGGGCCGGAGCCGGCGGGGGCGGCGGGGGAGCCACCGGCGGGGGCGGCGGCGGCGGCTTCAGGGCACCGTCGCAATCGGCATCTGCCGTAGCGGGTGTCCAGTTGGCATCGCGCCAGCAGAGTTCATTGGTCCCGTTCTTCCAGACGGTGCCATCGGCTGCGCGCCAGTTGTCTCCACCGGTCTTGACCTGTGCAAAGGCCGCCAGCGGAGCGACGAGCGCAGCTGATGCAAAAAGCACCGCCACACTGTTGAGTTTCTTCATGATTCTCCTCTCAAGGAAAGCCGCAGAAGCCTGCGAAACGTCCAAATCGGAAGCGAGATAACCTGGCAAACGCCCGGTTTGGCGAGCGCTCACCACCGATGACCCATTGTGCCAGCCGACTCATCGGATGCTAGTCATTTTGGGCTTCCAGGCCATGTCGGGCAGGAGCCTTGTTGCGCTGGTGCTACAGGCACCGCCCTTTAGAATCGGTGTTCCAACCCCCTGAGCCTTTCGCGGCTGAGCCCTTCAGCCAGTGGATCGAGCCCGCCTGCCTCCATGACCCAGTTCGCCAAGGAAACCATCGCCGTCAGTCTCGAAGAGGAGATGCGGCGTTCCTACCTCGACTACGCGATGAGCGTGATCGTCGGCCGTGCGCTGCCCGACGCGCGCGACGGCCTCAAGCCCGTGCACCGGCGCGTACTGTTCGCGATGCACGAGCTGAACAACGACTGGAACCGGCCCTACAAGAAGTCGGCGCGTATCGTCGGCGACGTGATCGGTAAGTACCATCCGCACGGCGACACCGCGGTGTACGACGCGATCGTGCGCATGGCGCAGGACTTTTCCCTGCGCCACATGCTGGTGGACGGCCAGGGCAACTTCGGCTCGGTGGACGGCGACAACGCCGCGGCCATGCGGTACACCGAAATCCGCCTCGCCAAGATTGCGCACGAGATGCTGGCCGACATCGACAAGGAAACCGTCGACTTCGGCCCCAACTACGACGGGTCGGAAAAAGAGCCGCTGGTGCTGCCCAGCCGCCTGCCCAACCTGCTGATCAACGGCTCGGCCGGCATCGCGGTGGGGATGGCCACCAACATCCCGCCGCACAACCTCAACGAGGTGGTGGACGCCTGCCTGCACCTGCTGAAGAACAGCGAGGCCACGCTCGAGGAGCTGATGGAGATCGTGCCGGCGCCGGACTTCCCCACTGCCGGCATCATCTACGGCATCACCGGGGTGCGCGAGGGTTACCGCACCGGGCGCGGCAAGGTGATCATGCGCGCCAAGTGCCACTTCGAGGACATCGGCAAGGGCGAACGCCAGGCGATCATCGTCGACGAGATCCCCTATCAGGTGAACAAGAAGACGCTGCTCGAGCGCATCGCCGAGCTCGTCAACGACAAGAAGATCGAAGGCATCAGCCACATCCAGGACGAGTCGGACAAGTCCGGCATGCGGGTGGTCATCGAGCTCAAGCGCGGTGAAGTGCCCGAGGTGGTGCTGAACAACCTGTACAAGCAGACGCAGCTGCAGGACACCTTCGGCATGAACATGGTGGCGCTGATCGACGGTCAGCCGCGCCTGTGCAACCTGAAGCAGCTGCTGGACGTCTTCCTGGACCATCGGCGCGAGGTGATCACCCGCCGCACCGTGTTCGAGCTGCGCAAGGCGCGCGAGCGCGGCCATGTGCTCGAAGGCCTGGCGGTGGCGCTGGCGAACATCGACGAGTTCATCGAGACCATCAAGACCTCGCCCACCCCGCCGGTGGCCAAGCAGGCGCTGATGAGCAAGAGCTGGGACTCGTCGCTGGTGCGCGAGATGCTGGTGCGCGCCGAGGCCGACACGCCGGGCGGGCGCGACGCCTTCCGCCCCGAAGGCCTGCCGCCGCACTACGGCATGCAGACCGACGGCCTGTACCGCCTGTCCGACGACCAGGCCAGCGAAATTCTGCAGATGCGCCTGCAGCGCCTGACCGGCCTGGAGCAGGACAAGATCATCGGCGAGTACAAGGACGTGATGGCGCAGATCGCCGATCTGCTGGACATCCTGGCCAAGCCGGAGCGTGTCACCTTCATCATCGGCGAGGAACTCACCTCGCTGAAAACCGAGTTCGGGCAGAGCAAGCTGGCGGCCCGCCGCAGCCACATCGAGCACAACGCGCTGGAGCTGGGCACCGAAGACCTGATCACGCCCACCGACATGGTGGTGACGCTCAGCCACACCGGCTACATCAAGAGCCAGCCGCTCACCGAATACCGCGCCCAGAAGCGCGGCGGCCGCGGCAAGCAGGCCACCGCGACGAAGGAAGACGACTGGATCGACCAGCTCTTCATCGCCAACACCCACGACTGGATCCTGTGCTTCAGCAACCGCGGCCGCGTGTACTGGCTGAAGGTGTGGGAGGTGCCGCAAGGCTCGCGCAACTCGCGCGGCAAGCCGATCGTCAACATGTTCCCGCTGCAGCCGGAGGAGAAGATCACCGTGGTGCTGCCGCTCACCGGTGAGTTCCGCACCTTCCCGGCAGACCACTACATCTTCATGGCCACCGCGCTGGGCACCGTGAAGAAGACCTCGCTGGACGAGTTCAGCAATCCGCGCAAGGCCGGCATCATCGCAGTGGACCTGGACCAGGGCGACTTCCTCATCGGCGCCGCGCTCACCGACGGCAAGCACGACGTGATGCTGTTCTCCGACGGCGGCAAGGCGGTGCGATTCGACGAGGACGATGTGCGCGCCATGGGCCGCCAGGCCCGCGGCGTGCGCGGCATGATGCTCGAGGAAGGCCAGCAGGTCATTGCCATGCTGGTGGCCGAGGACGAGACGCAGAGCGTGCTGACCGCCACCGAAAACGGCTACGGCAAGCGCACTTCCATCGTCGAGTACACCCGCCACGGCCGCGGCACCAAGGGCATGATCGCCATCTCGCAAAGCGAGCGCAACGGTAAGGTGGTTGCCGCCACCCTGGTGCGCCCGGAAGACGAGATCATGCTGATCACCGACAAGGGCGTGCTGGTGCGCACCCGGGTACGCGAGATCCGCGAACTCGGCCGCGCCACCCAGGGCGTGACCCTCATCGCGCTGGACGACGGCTCACAGCTGATCGGCCTGCAACGCATCGTCGAGAACGATGCCAACGTCGACACCGACACCGACATCGCCGGCACCCCCGGCGAGGAGAACAACTCTTGAAATTCCGCATCCTGACGCTGGCACTTTCGCTGGCTTTTGCTTCCGCCGCCCACGCACAAGGCAGCGCCGCCAGCGCACCGGCCCCGTCGTCGCCTGCCAAGAAGGAGCTGGTCCAGCGCGTGCTGAAGCTGCAGCAGCCCGGCATCGAGAACATGGCCCAGCAGCTGGCCGAAGAACCCGTGGCCCAGCTGGCGCCGCAGGCCAACATGGCGCTGCAGAGCAAGGTGCCGGCCGACAAGCGCGAGGCCGTGATGAAGGACATCCAGGCCGACATCAAGAAGTACCTCGATGAAGCGGTGCCGCTGGTGCGGGAACGCGCCGGCAAGCTGGCGCCCACCATCATCGGCCCCATGCTCGAAGAGCGCTTCAGCGAGGACGAACTCAAGCAGCTGGCAGGCTGGCTGGAATCGCCCGTGGTGCGCAAGTACCAGCAGATGGTGCCGGAGATCCAGAAGGGCCTGGTGGAGAAGCTGGCAGCCGATGTGCGGCCCGCCATCGAACCCAAGGCGCGCGCGATGCAGGCCGCCATGGCCAAGCACCTGGGCGTGCAGCCGGCGCAACCGGCCGGCCCTGCGGCGTCGGGCGCGGCCCCCGCCAAGAAGAAGTGATGGACCAGCGCGCGTACAACTTCGCTCCGGGGCCCGCAGCGCTGCCCGAAGAGGTGCTGCGCGAGGCCGCTGCCGACATGCTGAACTGGCATGGCAGCGGCATGGGCGTGATGGAGATGAGCCATCGCGGCCGCGAGTTCATCTCGATCTATGAAGAAGCGGAATCACTGGCGCGTGAGCTGCTCGCGGTGCCGGCTCACTTCCGCATCCTCTTCATGCAAGGTGGTGGCCTGGGCGAAAACGCGATCGTGCCGCTGAACCTGTCGCGTGGTGGCAAGGCCGACTTCGTGATCACCGGCAGTTGGTCGCAGAAGTCGCACAAGGAAGCGCAGCGCTATTGCGATGCGGCCGTGGCGGCCAGCAACCAGGCCGACGGCCACACCCGCCTGCCCGATCCTTCCAGCTGGCAGCTGCGCGATGGCCTTTCGTACGTGCACGTGTGCAGCAACGAAACCATCAACGGCGTCGAGATGCACACGCTGCCCGACCTCAAGGCGCTGGGCTGCGACGCGCCGCTGGTGGCCGACATCTCCTCGCACATGGCTTCGCGGCCGGTGGACTGGTCACGCCTGGGCCTGGCCTTCGGCGGCGCCCAGAAGAACATCGGCCCCGCCGGCCTGACGCTGGTGTTCGTGCGTGAAGACCTGCTGGGCCATGCGCTGCCGATCTGCCCCTCGGCCTTCGACTACAAGACCGTGGCCGAGCACCAGTCGATGTTCAACACGCCGCCCACCTACGGTATCTACATCGCCGGGCTGGTGTTCAACTGGCTCAAGCGCCAGGGCGGCATCGCGGCCATCGAGCAACGCAACGTCGAAAAGGCGCGCCTGCTGTACGAGTGCATCGACGGCTCCGGCGGCTTCTATGTCAACCGGGTGGCTGCCAACTGCCGCTCGCGCATGAACGTACCCTTTTTCCTGCACGACGAAAAGCTCAACGACAGCTTCCTCGCCGGTGCCAAGGAGCGTGCACTGCTGCAGCTCAAGGGCCACAAGAGCGTAGGTGGCATGCGTGCTTCCATCTACAACGCAATGCCGCTGCAGGGCGTGCAGGCGCTGGTGAGCTACATGCGCGAGTTCGCGGCCCGCCATGGCTGATGCTGCCGCCCCAACACCCGATCTGCTGGCGCTGCGCGAGCAGATCGACGCCGTCGACCGCGACCTGCTGGACCTGCTGAACCGCCGCGCCGGCCTGGCGCTGGCGGTGGGCGAACTCAAGAAGAAGGAAGGCTCGGTGGTGTTCCGCCCCGAGCGTGAGGCGCAGGTGATCGACGGCTTGAAAGCTCGCAACCCGGGGCCGCTCAAGACCGAAAGCGTGGCGCCGATCTGGCGCGAGATCATGTCGGCCTGCCGTGCGCTGGAAACGCCCACCCGCGTGGCCTACCTCGGCCCGGCCGGCACCTTCAGCGAGGAAGCCGCGCTCGGCTTCTTCGGCGCCTCCATCGTGCGGGTGCATTGCGCCAGCATCGACGAGGTGTTCCGCATGACGAGCGCGGGCGCCGCCGACTTCGGCGTGGTGCCGGTGGAGAACTCCACCGAAGGCGTGGTGGCCCGCTCGCTGGACCTGTTCCTCACCGAGCCGCTGTTCATCATCGGCGAGACCAGCCTGTACGTGCGCCAGAACCTGCTGCGGCGCGACGACGGGCTGCAGGGCGTGCAAGCGGTCTGTGCGCACCCCCAAGCGCTGGCGCAATGCCACGGCTGGCTCTCCAACCACCTGCCGCACGCCGAGCGACGGCCGGTGTCCAGCAACGCCGAAGGCGCCCGGCTGGCCGCGCAGGACGCGTCGCTGGCCGCCATCGCCAGCGTGCGCGCGGCCAGCGAATACGGCCTGCATGTGGTGGCACCCGGCATCCAGGACGATCCGCACAACCGCACGCGTTTTGCCATCGTCACCCGGCCCGATCGCCACCCGCAGCCCAAGGCCTCGGGCCATGACTGCACCAGCCTGGTGGTCTCGGTCACCAACCGGCCGGGTGCCGTTCACGACATGCTGGTGCCGCTGAAGCGCAACGGCGTGTCCATGACGCGCTTCGAATCCCGCCCGGCCCGCTCGGGCCAGTGGGAGTACTACTTCTACATCGACCTGCAAGGTCACCCGGACCAGCCCCACGTGGACGCCGCACTGCACGAACTGCGCGCAGCCTGCGCCTTCTTCAAGATCCTTGGCACCTATCCGCTCGACGTCCACTGATATGACGAGCCCCCACGCTCACTTCGTTCACTGCCCCCCGTGGGGGCGCTCAGCGCCCTTGGGGCGGCCCGGCAGGCGCTGATCCATGTTTACTCAGCTAGGAGTCATCGGCTGCGGCCTCATGGGCGGATCGTTCGCGCTCGCGCTCAAGCGCGCGGGCCTGGTCAAGCGCGTCATCGGCTACAGCAAATCACCCTCCACCACCGAACGCGCCAAGAAGCTGGGCGTGATCGACGTGGCGGCGGAGTCGGCGCTCCTCGCGGTGTCGGGCTCGGACATCGTGCTGATCGCGGTGCCGGTGGCGGCCAGTGAAGCCACCTTCAAGGCCATCCGCCACCTGGTGGAGCCCGGCGTGCTGTTCATGGACGTCGGCAGCACCAAGCGCGACGTGGTGGATGCCGCCCGCCGCGTGCTGAAGGAGCGTGTGGGCGCCTTCGTGCCGGCGCACCCCATCGCCGGCAAGGAAGTGGCCGGCATCCAGAACGCCGACGCATCGCTGTACACCGGCCGCCAGGTCATCCTGACGCCGTTGCCGCAGACCACCGCCGAGCTGATCCAGAAAGCCACCGACGTGTGGTCGGCCATCGGCTCGCATGTGCTGAAGATGACGCCGGAGAACCACGACGCGGCATTTGCCGCCGTGAGCCACCTGCCGCACATGCTGGCGTTTGCCTACTTCAGCTCGGTGGTCAAGCAGCCGGCGGGCAAGGACTTCCTCTCGCTGGCCGGCCCCGGCTTCCGGGACTTCACCCGCATCGCCGCAAGCGACCCCACGGTGTGGCGCGACATCCTGATGTCCAACCGGGAGGAGGTGCTGAAGCAGTCGCAGCGCTTCCGCCATGCGCTGGATGCGCTGGAGCACGTGGTCCGCTCGGGCAACGTCGAGGCGCTGGAGGACCTGATCCGCAAGGCCTCCGACGCCCGCGCCGGCTGGCAGATGAACGCGCCCAAATCGTCGCGCTGATGCCGGCCTGCATCGTTCACCGCCCGGCCTCGCGCCTGCCGGTTTCCACTTGAAGCACCTCGGCCGACCCTGAGATGTTCGACATTCCCTTTCTTGATCTGCCGCCGATGGACGGCGCCTCTGGCACCGTGCGGCTGCCGGGGTCCAAGAGCATCTCCAACCGCGTGCTGCTGCTGGCCGGTTTGAGCGCCGGCACCACGGTCGTGCGCGACCTGCTGGACTCGGACGACACCCGCGTCATGCTGGCCGGCCTGAGGCAGCTGGGGGGCACCATCGAGGCCGAGGGCGACGGCAGTGTGCGGGTCACCGGCCTGGGCGGGCGCCTGCAAGTGCAGGAGGCCGCCCTTTTCCTCGGCAACGCCGGCACCGCCATGCGGCCGCTGGCCGCAGCGCTGGCGGTGTTGGCGGCGACACAAGGCGGCCGGTTCGAGCTGGCCGGCGTGCAGCGCATGCACGAACGGCCGATCGGCGACCTGGTGGACGCGCTGCGCCAGCTCGGGTGCAACATCGACTACCTGGGCACCGAGGGCTATCCGCCGCTGCGCCTGAGCGGCCAGCCGGGTGGCCGGCTCACCACCGCCGCGCCGATCCGCGTGCGCGGCGACGTGTCCAGCCAGTTCCTCACCGCCTTGCTGCTCGCCCTGCCGCTGGTGAGCCAGGACGGGCCGATCACCGTGGAGGTCGAAGGCGAGCTGATCTCCAAGCCGTACGTGGAGATCACGCTCAACCTGCTGCGGCGCTTCGGCATCACGGTCGCGCAGGACGGCTGGAGCCGTTTCACCATCCCGCAGGCCAGCGCCTACTGCACGCCGGGCGAGATTCACGTGGAAGGGGACGCCTCGTCCGCCTCCTACTTCGTCGCACTGGGCGCCATTGCGGCCCACGGCGGCCGGGTGATCCGCATCGAAGGCGTGGGCGCCGACTCCATCCAGGGGGACATCCGCTTCGTGGAGGCCGCGCAGGCCATGGGCGCTCAGGTGCAGGCCGGCGCCGGCTGGTTGGAAGTCCGGCGCGGGGAATGGCCTCTGCGCGCCATCACGCTGGACTGCAACCACATCCCGGACGCCGCCATGACGCTGGCGGTGATGGCGCTCTATGCACATGGCACCACCCGCCTGAGCAACATCGCCAGCTGGCGTGTCAAGGAAACGGACCGCATTGCCGCCATGGCGGCCGAGCTCCGCAAGGTGGGTGCCACGGTCGTCGAAGGCGGCGACTTCATCGAGGTGCAGCCGCCCGCGCGCTGGCAGGCTGCCGCCATCCACACCTACGACGACCACCGCATGGCGATGTGCCTGTCGCTGGCGTCGTTCAGCGGCCTGGCAGGTGCTGAGGTCCCCGTGCCGCAGCGCATCCTCGACCCGCGCTGCGTGGGCAAGACCTTCCCCGACTACTTCGAAGCCCTGTTCCACCTGGGCCAGGCGGCGCCGCACCGGATTCCGGTCATCACCATCGACGGCCCCACCGCCTCCGGCAAGGGCACCCTGGCCAGCGCGGTAGCACACCGCCTGGGCTACCACACGCTGGATTCCGGGTCGCTCTACCGGGTGACTGCGCTGGCGGCCATCCGCCACGGGGTGCAGGGCGACGACGTGCTGCGCCTGCCGGCACTGGCCCGCAGCCTGCAACTGCGTTTCCAGGGCGAGCGCCTGTTGCTGGACGGGGTGGACATCACCGACGAGCTGCGCCTGGAGGAAGTGGGCTCCATGGCCTCGCGCATCGCCGCCCTGCCCGAGGTGCGGCTGGCGCTGAACGACCTGCAGCTGTCCTTCCGCCGCCTGCCCGGGCTGGTGGCCGACGGGCGCGACATGGGCACGGTGATCTTCCCCGACGCGCGGCTCAAGGTATTCCTCACGGCCAGCGCCGCCATGCGCGCCGAGCGGCGGCATAAGCAGTTGATTCAAAAGGGAATTTCGACTAAACTTGCCGACCTTCGCGCGGACTTGGAGATGCGTGACGAGCGGGACAGAAACCGCACCGTCGCCCCCTTGAAGCCCGCCGAAGACGCGGTGCTGCTGGACAACTCGGCCCTCACGATCGAGCAATCGGTCGATGAAGTGCTGAAGTGGTGGCAGCAACGCAACCCCTTCTGAAGGCGCTGCCCGCGCATTTGGAAGGGCCGGGCCCGGTGCTTTCCCTCCTGTGCTGCCAAGCACGCTGAAGCGCCGGTTTCATTCAACTCAACCGGCAGCTTCGTGCTGCACACCGTCGGCGCTCGAGCCGACACCAGGAAACACCATGCCCCAAACCCAATCCGCCACCACGGGCGGCGACAGCTTTGCCGCCCTCTTCGAAGAATCGCTGCAAAAGAGCGACATGCGCGCCGGCGAGGTCATCTCCGCCGAAGTCGTGCGCATCGAACACAACTTCGTGGTGGTGAACGCCGGCCTCAAGTCCGAAGCCTATGTGCCCATCGACGAGTTCAAGAACGACCAGGGCGAACTCGAAGTGCAGGTCGGCGACTTCGTCTCGGTGGCCATCGACGCCATCGAAAACGGCTACGGCGACACCATCCTGTCGCGCGACAAGGCCAAGCGCCTCGCCTCCTGGCTGAGCCTGGAAACCGCGCTGGAATCCGGCGACTTCGTCACCGGCACCGTCTCCGGCAAGGTCAAGGGCGGCCTGACCGTGCTGGTCAACGGCATCCGCGCCTTCCTGCCCGGCTCGCTGCTGGACACGCGCCCGGTCAAGGACATGAGCCCGTTCGAGGGCAAGACCATGGAGTTCAAGGTCATCAAGCTCGACCGCAAGCGCAACAACGTCGTGTTGTCGCGCCGTGCCGTGGTCGAGGCCTCCATGGGTGAAGAGCGCGCCAAGCTGCTCGAGACGCTGCAAGAAGGCGCCATCGTGCACGGCGTGGTCAAGAACATCACCGAATACGGTGCGTTCGTCGACCTGGGCGGCATCGACGGCCTGCTGCACATCACCGACATGGCTTGGCGCCGCGTGCGCCACCCGAGCGAGGTGGTGCAGGTCGGTCAGGAACTGTCGGCCAAGGTGCTGAAGTTCGACGCCGAGAAGAACCGCGTCTCGCTGGGCATCAAGCAGCTGGGTGACGACCCGTGGCACGGCGTGTCGCGCCGCTACCCCACCGGCACCCGCCTGTTCGGCAAGGTCACCAACATCGCCGACTACGGTGCGTTCGTCGAGATCGAGCCGGGCATCGAAGGCCTGGTGCACGTCTCCGAAATGGACTGGACCAACAAGAACGTGGCCCCCAGCAAGGTCGTGTCCCTGGGCGACGAAGTCGAAGTCATGGTCCTCGAGATCGACGAAGACAAGCGCCGCATCAGCCTGGGCATGAAGCAGTGCAAGGCCAACCCGTGGGAAGAATTCGCTTCCAACGTCAAGCGTGGCGACAAGGTCAAGGGCCCCGTCAAGTCGATCACCGACTTCGGCGTGTTCGTTGGTTTGTCCGCCGGCATCGACGGCCTGGTGCACCTGTCCGACCTGTCCTGGCACGAGCCGGGCGAAGCGGCCGTGCGCAACTTCAAGAAGGGCCAGGAAGTCGAAGCCATCGTGCTGGCCGTGGACGTGGAGCGCGAGCGCATCAGCCTGGGCATCAAGCAGCTCGACGGTGACCCGTTTGCCACCTTCACCACGCTGAACGACCGGGGCGCCCTGGTCACCGGCAAGGTGAAGACGGTGGACGCCCGCGGCGCCGAGATCCAGCTGACGGACGACGTGACCGGCTACCTGCGCGCTTCGGAAATCTCCCGCGACCGCGTGGAAGACGCCCGCAACGTGCTGAAGGAAGGCGACGAAGTCAACGCCATGATCATCAACATCGACCGCAAGCTGCGTTCGATCCAGTTGTCGATCAAGGCCAAGGACTCGGCCGACCAGCAGGAAGCCATGCAGCGCCTGTCGGCCACCAACGAGCGCGAGACCGCCGGCACCACCAGCCTGGGCGCCCTGCTGCGCGCCAAGCTGGACAACCGCGACGAAAAGTAATCGTTGCCCCCCAACGCCTGTGGCGCCGCGCCCCGAGAGCCCGGAAGGGCTCGCTCTCACGAGCCCGGGGGCTGCTCGCCCAGGCTTGGGGCGGCCCGGCACCTGGGCTCGTATCCGTAGACCTCAATGACCCGTTCCGATCTCGTGGCCGAGCTGGCCGAACGTTTCAGCCAGCTCACCCACCGCGACACCGAATTCGCGGTCAAGACCATCCTCGACGCGATGTCCGACGCCCTGGCGCGCGGGCACCGCATCGAGATCCGGGGCTTCGGCAGCTTCTCCATCAACCGCCGCCCGCCTCGTGTGGGCCGCAACCCGCGCAGCGGCGAGCAGGTGGTGATTCCGGAGAAGCTGGTGCCGCACTTCAAGCCGGGCAAGGCCTTGCGTGAGTCGGTGGATGCCAACATTCCGGTCGAAGACGACACTCCGAAGAACGAGGCGCCATCGGCCTGAGCTCTTGCAGACCACCTGACCAAGCCGTGACTCGCCGTCACGGCTTTTTTCTTTGCCGGCCGCATCCGGCCCGGCCGGAGGTGCGCAGCTCATAGAATCGCCGCCGGAGTCGTGATGCGCATCTTTGTCTGGCTCGCCAGAGCCTTTGTTTTTTTTGCCCTCTTCGCGTTTGCGCTGAACAACCAGCAGGAATCCGCCGTGCGCTGGTTCTTCGGCTACGAGTGGCGTGCGCCCATGGTGATCGTCGTGCTGACCGCCTTTGCCGGCGGCTGCGTGTTCGGTGTGCTCGCCATGGTGCCCAGCTGGTGGAAACATCGTCGCGTGGCGCGCCGCCATGCCCCGCTCGACATGCCCGCCAAGCCGCAGGCCGCGCCACAAGCCGCGGCCCCGCTGTCGGATTTCGGTCCCGAACACCCGCCGCGCGATGGACTTTGACCTTCACTGGCTGCAATGGCTGCTGCTCGGCATCCCGATCGCCTTCGCGTTCGGCTGGCTGGCATCCCGCTTCGACCTCAAGCAGCTCAAGCGCGACCAGCGCGACACACCCAAGCCCTACTTCAAGGGCCTGAACCTGCTGCTCAACGAACAGCAGGACAAGGCGATCGACGCCTTCATCGAGGCGGTGCAGCAGGATCCGCAGAGTTCGGACCTGCACTTTGCGCTCGGCAACCTCTTCCGCCGCCGTGGCGAGTTCGAACGCGCGGTGCGCGTGCATGAGCACCTGCTCAACCGGGCGGACCTGCCTGCCGCCGAGCGCCAGCGGGCGCAGAACGCCCTGGCGCAGGACTTCATGAAAGCCGGCTTGTTCGACCGTGCCGAGGCCGCCTACCGCGCCCTGGAAGGCACGCCGTTCGACACCGAAGCGCGGCTCGCCCTGCTGGGCCTGTATGAACGCTCGCGCGACTGGAAGGCCGCCGCCGACACCGCCGCCAAGCTCGAACGCAGCGGCACGGGTTCCTTCGCCACCCGCATCGCGCACCACTGGTGCGAAGTGGCGCTGGATGCCGACGAGCGCGGCCAGCACGCCGAAGCCGATGATGCCTTGCGCCGTGCGCGAGAGGTGGCGCCGCATGCCGCGCGGCCGCTGGTGTTGATGGGCCAGCGCCTGGCCCGGGCCGGCCGGCACGGGGAGGCGCTGGAGGCCTGGAACGAGCTTCGGCGCCGCGCCCCGGCGGCCTTTCTGCTGGTGGCCACCGACTACGCCAAGAGTGCCGTGGCCAGCGGAGAAACCACTGCAGCGCTCAGTGCGCTGAAGGCTTTGCATGAGCGTCAGCCCAGCATCGACCTGTTGCATGCGATGGCGGTGCTGGACCCCTCGCCCGACGCGGTGCAGCAGCGCCTGGCAGCCCAGATGCGCACCCAGCCGTCGCTGGCGGCCGCCCTCGACGTGCTGGATTCGCCACCCGCGGCCTGGCCCGGCGAGACGCTGGGCGCACTGCGCCAGGCGGTGGCCAAGGCCGCCAAGCCCTTGCAGCGTTATCGCTGCGCAGCCTGCGGCTTTGAGGCGCAGCACTATTTCTGGCAGTGCCCGGGCTGCCTCAGCTGGGACAGCTACCCGCCGGTGCGCATCGAGGAGCTCTGAGCCTCATCCACCAGGCGCAGCACCGCCTGCAGCGAGGGCACCTGCCCTCTGCCGCCAATGCTGGCCACGGGCCCGCTGCCGGTGATGCCGGCCAGGCCCGGCTCATGGTCGCAATAGATGCCCACCGTGGGCCGGCCCAGCGCCGCACCCAGGTGCGTGAATCCGGTGTCCAGGCCCACCACGATGGTCGCACGGCCCAGCACGGCAGCCGTGTCCTTCACCGACAGGAACGGCGGCACCACGCCGCCACAGCCGTGCGCAATCGCCTCCGCCATGTGGCGCTCGGCGTCGCTGCCCCACAGCACCACCGGCGGCAGGCCTTGGCCGGCGAGGTGTTGGCCGACCGATGTCCAGTCGCGGTTTGGCCACAGCTTCTCCGGCCGGCTCGCGCAAGGGATCAGCACGCTGAAGGCCGCGGGCGCCGCCCACTCCGGCGCTGGGGCCTGGATGCCGAACTCCGGCGCAGTGGCCGGCAAGGCATAACCGAGATGCGCTGCGGCGAGCCGGCGGCAGCGCTCCACCGCTTGCATCTCCCAGGGCACGTAGACCTTGCGAGAGTAGAAGCGCGACGCAAAAGGATCGCGGATGCCGGGCCGTTCGTAGCCGACCAGCGGCCCCCGCGCCAGGCCGCCCCAGACCACGCTCTTGAGCAGGCCCTGCATGTCCAGCACCACGTCATAAGGTTCACGGCGCAGCTGCTGCCGCAGCTGGCCCATCGCCTGCCAAGTGGCCCGGTCGAACAGCCGCTTGCGCCATTTGCGCCAGGCCAGGGGCAGCACCTGCTGCACGCCGGGGTGCAGCGCAGGGATGGCTGCAAAAGGCGCTTCCACCAGCCAGTCGGCGTGCAGGCCGGGCACGTGGCGGACCATGTCCGACAGCGCCGGCAACGCGTGCACCACGTCGCCCATCGACGAGGTCTTGACGATCAGGACACGCATGCCGGGCCCGGTGCAGCTGCGACGCGCATGCTCACGCCTGGCCGCCGCGGGCTTGGCGTTCGGCCACCAGCACCGGGTTGAAACGCGGGTCGTTGTACATCTTGAACTGACGGTAGACCTTGAAGTAGGCCCGCCCGGCCTGCGCGTCCGCCAGCAGGCTGTCCAGGCAGGCGCCCAGGTCGGCGCGCTGCTCCAGCAGGCGCTGCAGCTTCACCTGGCTGGTGGCGATGTGGGCGGCGTCGGCGTCGGTGCGGCGGGTCTGCTGCGCCATCGCGTGCACCTTCAGCGCCATGATGGACAGGCGGTCGATCATGCTGCCGGCGGTTTCGCTGTTCAGGCGCGCGCCGGCGGGCACGCGGCTCACTGGTGCGTCGCTGTTGGCGGACGCCGGGTCCACCAGGCCCAGGGCGACCAGCAGCAGTTCGTCCACACGTTCGGTGGCATCGTTGCGGGCCTGGTTGAAACCATCGATTGCGCGCTTGTTGGCAGCGATTTCCGCGTCGCTCACCTGGGTGCGGCGTGCCAGGTCTTCCTCGGCCCACAACCGGCTGTTGAACAGGTGGTTGGTTTCGATCCAGTGCCACACCGACGCCTGCGGCTGCGAGGGTGCATGCGACTTCGGCCAGCCGGGCCGGGCCAGCAGTTGGTCGTGCAGCGAGATCACTGCGTCGGCGGAAGGGAGTGGCTGGTTCATGGCGGAATGCAGGGCCGGCCCGCAAGGCACCGGATGGCACAATGGCCGGCGATTATCGCCAGCTTACGCCGCGCGTCCGCGCGGTGCCCTCCATGCCGCAAAGCGCCTACGAACTCGCCCTCGCCGAACACTTCAGCACCTTCCATGCCCTGGCAGCATTGCAGCCGCAGGTGGAGCAGGTGGCCGGCGTGCTGGCCGATGCGCTGCGCTCGGGTGGCAAGGTCATGCTCTGCGGCAACGGCGGGTCCGCGTCCGACAGCCAGCACATTGCGGCGGAGCTCACCGGCCGCTTTGTCAAGGACCGCGCGCCGCTGGCGGGCCTGGCCTTGACCACGGACACCTCCGCGCTCACCAGCATTGGCAACGACTACGACTTCGGCGCGGTGTTCGAGCGCCAGGTGCGTGGCCTGGGCCGCGCGGGTGATTGCCTGATCGGCCTGTCCACGTCCGGCAATTCCGAGAACGTGATCCGCGCGGTCGAGGCCGCCCATGCGCTGGGTATCACCACCATCGGCCTGCTCGGGCGCGATGGCGGGCGCCTTGCAGCGCTGTGCCGGCATGCGGTGGTCGTGCCGAGCAACACCACGGCCCGCATCCAGGAGGCCCACATCTTCGTCGGCCACCTGTGGTGCCAGCTGATCGAGCAGCGGCTCGGCGTGGGGCAGTGAGCGGCATGCGGCCGACGCGGGAGCAGGTCGCCGGCAAGCGCGTGCTGGTGGTGGGCGACGCGATGCTGGACCGCTACTGGTACGGTGCGGTGGACCGGATCTCACCCGAGGCCCCCGTGCCGGTGGTGCGCGTCACGCGCGAGGAGGAACGCCTGGGCGGAGCCGCCAACGTGGCGCTGAACGTCAAGTCGCTGGGCGCACAGTGCACCTTCATGACGGTGGTCGGCACCGACGAGCCGGGGCAGAAGCTGCGCACTTTGCTGGAGCGCCAGCAGATCGCCACGGTGCTGGGCAGCGACCCCAAGCTCTACACCATCGTGAAGCTGCGGGTGATCGGCCGCTCGCAGCAGCTGATCCGCATCGACTTCGAGAACCAGCCCGACCACGAGGTGCTGCAGCAGATGCTCGCCGACTATGAGCGCGTGCTGCCCGAGCATGACGCGGTGCTGTTCTCCGACTACGGCAAGGGCGGGCTCACGCACATTCCGCGCATGATCGAGATGGCCCGCCAGGCCGGCATTCCGGTGCTGGTGGACCCCAAGGGCGCCGACTACGGCCGCTATGCCGGCGCCAATGTGATCACACCCAACCGGGCGGAACTCGCCCAGGTGGTGGGCAACTGGACCGACGAAGCGGACCTGCAACGCCGCGCGCTCGAACTGCGCCGGCGCCTGGGGCTGGATGCCGTGCTGCTCACCCGCTCGGAAGAAGGCATGAGCCTGTTCGACGCCAAGGAGCCCTTCCACGTGAAGGCGCTGGCGCGCGAGGTGTTCGACGTCACCGGCGCCGGCGACACCGTGATCGCCGCCATGGCCACCCTGGTGGCGTGTGGCGTGGACCTGCGCAGCGCCACCGCCTTGGCCAACCGGGCCGGCAGCATCGTGGTGGGCAAGTTCGGCACCGCCACCGTGAGCTACGACGAACTCTTTGCCTATGACTGAGCCGCAGGTGTTCGAGCCGATGGCCAAGCTGCTGGACGCAGAACAGGCGCTCGGCAGCTTGGCGCAGCGCCGCCCGATGGTGTTCACCAACGGCGTGTTCGACATCCTGCACCGCGGCCATGTGAGCTACCTCTGCGCCGCCCGTGCCCTGGGCGCCTGCCTGGTGGTGGGCTTGAATTCCGATGCCTCCGCGCGCGGCCTCAACAAGGGCCCCGACCGGCCGCTGAACAGCGAGCGCGACCGCGCCTTCGTGCTCGGCGGCCTGGCCTGCGTGGACGCGGTGGTGCTGTTCGGCGAGCACACACCAGTGGAACTGATCCGGCAGTTGCGGCCGGACATCTACGTCAAAGGGGGCGACTACGACATCGAGGCCCTGCCCGAGACCGCACTGGTGCGCAGCTGGGGCGGCCGTTCGCTCGCCCTGCCCTTCGTGAGCGGCTTTTCCACCACCCAGCTGGTGCAGCGCATCCGCGCGGCGGAGCAACGGCCATGAGCCGCCGGGCCGCTCCCAAGGCGAATACCGCAGCCCGTATGGCGGAGGTTGCCCAATGAGCGCGCCGGGCCGCTCCCAAGCGCGAATCCCGGAGCGCGTCAGCGCGGAGGGTGGACCCATGACCAAGCCCCTCATCGTGCGCGTGCGCAACTGGGTGGGCGACGTGGTGCTGGGCCTGCCGGCGCTCCGGCTGCTGGAACAGCACGGCTACTCGCTGCACATCGTGGCGCGGGGCAAGTGGGCGCCGGCGCTGCTGGCCGGTTATCCCTGGCCCGTGCATGTGCAGCCCAAGGGGCTGATGGAGCGTGCCGCTCAGCTGCGCAGCATCCGCGACGAGTGCGTGCGACAAGACCCCGGGTTCCGGCGGCGCGAAAACGCCTTCGTGCTGCCGCAGTCGTTCTCCAGCGCGCTGGAGATGCGGCTGGCCGGCCTGAAGGCGGTGGGTTATGGCCAGGAGGGGCGCAGCTTCCTGCTGGCGCGCTCTGAAAAGGTCACGTACGGCGGATCTGCCCTGGTGAGCTACTGGGAGCTCGCCTGCAAGTTCCTGCGTGTGGAGGGCGCGCCCCCGGCCCACATCGACATGCAGCTGGCACCGGCCAAGGTGGCGCAAGCGCGTGAACTGCTGGCCCAGCATGCGGTGCCACCGGGCTACATCGTGATCTGCCCGTTCGCGGCCGGCCTGGCCACCGAACGCAAGCTGGAGAAGAAGTGGCCCGGCTTTCCCGATTTCGTGCGCCAGGCCGCGCGTGAATTCGGCCGCCGCCTGGTGGTGTATCCCGGGCCGGGGGAACACGAGCTGGCGCGCAGCCTGTACCCCGATGCTTTGATGCTCGAAGGCTCCGACCTGGCCGTCTACGGCGCGCTGTTGCGCGACGCGGCCCTGGTGGTTGCAAACGACACCGGGCCCGGCCACATGGCGGGCGCCCTGGGCGTCACGGTGCTCAGCGTGCTGGGCCCGACCGTGGCGCATCAGTGGGCGCCCTACGGGCCGCGGGTGCACGTGGTACAGCACCCGCAGCCGCCGGACGGTGCGACGGTGTGGCCGAGCGTCGACGAAGTGATGGCCAAGGCGCGTGAGCTGCTGGCCAGCACGGCGGCAGGATGAGTGAACGAGAGCCGATTCACATCGGCCTCGGGCTGGGCCGCATCCGCCACTGGCACGACGGACTCGGCGAGTTCTCTCGCCAGCTCGGCATGGCGCTGGCCGCCCAGGCGCCGCGGCTGCAGGCTGAACGCGGATGGCGTCTGCACTTCCACCTGCCCCGGGCATTCCACGGCTGCTTTGGTGACCAGGTGGGGTACCTGGCCACGCACACCACGCAGCGCTGGCTGCACGCGCTGCCGATGCGCTTCGCCTTGTGGCACACCTGGCACCAGCACAACCGCCTGAAGCCCCCGCTGGGCACGCGACGGCGCGTGGAAACCATCCACGACCTCAACTTCCTGCACAACAAGCAGGGCCCCAAGATCGAGCGCTATCGCCGCATCCATCGCCAGCGGCTGCAGCACCTGGACGCCGCGGTGGCGATCACCCACCACGTGGCCGCCGACATCGCACGTGAACTGGCGCCAGTGAGCACGCCGGTGGAGGTGATCCACAACGGCAGCACCGATCTCACGGCCCACGCGCAGCAAGCGCTGCCAGACCTGGGCGGCGCCCCCTTCCTGCTGCACGTGAGCCGCATGGCCCCCAGCAAGAACATCGTGGCACTGCTGGACCTGGCAGCGGCCTGGCCGGAAAAACGCCTGGTGCTGGCCGGCGCCCCCAGCCCCTACACCGACGAGGTGCGCCGCATGGTGGCCGAGCGCGGCCTGCACAACGTGCTGATCCGCCATGACCTGAGCGAGGCGCAAAAGGCCTGGGCCTATGCCCATTGCGAAGGCTTCCTGTTCCCGTCTCTTGCAGAAGGGTTCGGGCTGCCGCCGCTGGAGGCCATGCACTTCGGCAAGCCGGTGTTCCTGTCGCGGCTGACCTCGCTGCCGGAGGTGGGGGGAGATGCGGCGTTCTACTTCGACAGCTTCGATGGGGCTGCGACGCGGGCCGTGGTGGAACACGGCCTGGCCGCAGGTGCCGACCCGGCGCGCCAGGCGGCGGTAGCGGCCCATGCCAGGCAATTCAGCTGGCAGCGTTGTGCCGAGCGCTATGTCGCGCTGTACACGCGGCTGCTGGAGCGCTAATGCTAGAACTGCCGCAAGTGACGCTGTGCTGCGTGGACACGCGCACACCACAGCTCGCACTGGCCGCGCTGGCGCGTTGCACGGCGGGCATCCGCTTCGCGGAGGTGCTGCTGTTCACCGACACGCGCGTTTGCAGGCAGGCACCGCCGGGTGTGCGGCTGGTGGACATGCGCATCGAGTCGGTTGCTGCTTATTCGGAGTTCATGCTGCGCGGCATCACGCCGCACATCGCCACTTCCCACTGGCTCATCGTGCAATGGGACGGGTTCGTGCTGGACGCCTCGGCATGGCGCCCCGAGTTCCTGGACCATGACTACATCGGCGCCCCCTGGCCGAAGGTGGAAGGCGAACGCGCCGTGGGCAACGGCGGCTTCTCCTTGCGCTCGCGCCGCCTGCTGCAGGCGCTGCAGGATCCCGAAATCGTGGTGTCGCACCCTGAGGATGTGTGCATCTGCCAGCTGAACCGTGACCACCTGGAGCAGCAGCACGGCATCCGGTTTGCGCCGCTGGCGCTGGCGCGACACTTTGCCTATGAGCGCGCCAAACCGAACCATCCCACCTTCGGCGTCCACGGCCTGTTCAATTTCGCAGACGTGTTCAGCCCGGAAGAGCTGCTGCAGTTGCTGCGCGGCCTGCCCGACGAGATGTGTCGTGGCCTTGATGCGCACGACCTGGCGGAAGAGCTGCTGCGCCGCGGCGAGCTCGACGCAGCGGCGGTGATCATCGACAAGCGCAAGCGGCTGGGCATGACAGACCGGCGCAGCTGGCGCCTGCGCCTGAAGCACCGCCTGGCACGCTGGCGCTAATCGGACGGCCCGAACAGCTGCACCGCGCCCGCCGCTTCGGCTGGCCGCAGGCGCAACACCGCCAAGTTGTCCAGCTGCTGTGCGCTCAACTGGGCCCGAACACGGTTGCGAGCCGCCGGCCCGGCATGCAGGGCGAACACCAGCGCCATGGTCTCTCCGAAGTAGAACGCCTTGCCCTGCGACGCCAGCAAGGTGGCCTCCGGGTTGAAGTCCGTCCCGCTCACCGTGCGGCAGTCGGGCGGAATGGTGCTTCGTTTGGCGGCGATGGGATGGCGCACAACCAGGGTGCGGCGCACGTCAAGGCCAAAGCTGGTGATCACGGCGGCGGGCTGCAGGCCAGGGGATTCGAAGAACACATGGTCGATGCCGTCCAGCGCCATCGCGCTGCGCGGCGACACGGTGGCCAGGTCCAGCAGGCCGCACACCGGCTGGACCTGGAAGTCCTGCAGCCAACCGGGCAGCGCGCCGTAGTCCCGGAAGGTGAAATACGGCGGCCGGCCGGTGATGCGGTCCAGCTCGAAGTTGCGCGGTTCGCGCCGCAAGGTATCCAGGCCGTCGTCGAGGTAGGCAATGGAGTGGGCATCCGCAGCGGCCGCAGCAATGCGCCGATTGAAACGATGGTGCGGCAGGTACAGCGTGCGCACCTGGCCCAGCCGTGCCAGCCCTCGCACAAGGCGCAGGCTCCAGATGCCGATCGGCAGATGGCTGACGCGCTCGACGTGCTGGCGTTCGAAGCGCCTCGGTTCATACAGCAGCAGGGCCCGGCCGTGCACCACGTTCCGCACGCCGCGCACCGCCACCGCGTAGTTGACCAGGTTGGTGCAGACCAGGACGTCCAGCATGTCGGCCGGGCGGACGCTTGTCAGACGTTCATGCCGGCTTCCGCGCGCTCATGGTGGCGATGCCATTCGTCCGCCATCGGTGCTTCGCGGTAGTCCTTGAAACACGGCGTGCCGAGGGTGTAGTGCAACAGCTTGGCGTCGTAGTTGTCTTCGTATTCGGTGGTCAGCCAGTTCCACTCCCTGGGCAAGGCACCCACTTCGGCATCGTCGAGCCAGCTGAAACGGTGCAGGAAGGCGCCCGTCTGAGCCATCAGGAACTCGGGCGTGAGGATGCGGTTCTTGGGATGCTCGCAGTTCCACAGCATCACGCTCGACCAGTTCTTGCGCGGGTAGTTCTGGTTCTTGTTGCCCAGGTACTTGGTGCTGGCCTTGGTGACGTAGTCATGCTGCACCACCTGCACCGCCTTGCGCGGGTCACGCAAGGCCCACAGCTCGGCGATGTCGGCTCGGCAGATCATGTCGCCATCAGCAAAGATCGCCCAGCCGTCGTAGCCGCACAGATACGGCGTGAGGAATCGCGAGTAGATGAAGGTGTTGCTGCCATCGCCGTGCGTCTCCTTGTAAAGCGGCAGCGACTGCAGCACCAGCGGCGTGAAGGCGACGGGCTGGCTGGCCTTCTCGAGCACGCTCTGGCAGAACGTGTGATAGGCGACCGCCTCGCGGGGGTCGAAACCGATGAAGAGCTTGATCACGTTGTTACCTCCATGGATGTCGCCCCCCAGGGGCATGCCCGCCACTGTAGCCCCAGCGTCCTGCTGGCTGGTGGATACGCGTCAAGCTTCGACCACCGTGCGCCAGCGCGAGGCGATTGCGTCCAGGCTGTAGTGCGCGGCAAGGAGCGACTGGCCCGCTTGCACGTCCTTGGCACGGCGCTCGGTGTCGTGCAGGTAGCCACCCAATCCGTACGCCCAGTCGTCCAGCACGGTGCAGTGGGCGAACTCGTCGTAGCTCGGAATGCGGGTCGCCATCACGTTCAACCCATGCAGCAAGGCGGTGGCCACCCGGTTGTTCGTCTTGCAGCGGGTGAAAGGGTTCAGGCCCACCGGGATCACACACGCACCGTGCAGCCGAAGTGCCGGAGAAAAGCTGTCGGCATGCCAGGGCAGATAGGCACGCGGAAACTCCCAGCCCGCGGTGATGCGGCGGAACTTTGCCTCATCGTTGCTGATGACGGTCAGGCTGACCGCGGCTTGCCGATGCGCCTGGTGCATTGCCTCCTGGATGCGCTGCAGGTCCGCCATGCCACCGTCCGTGCCGGCGCTGCCATGGTTGCCGAACCAGACCAATCGGCGCGACCGCGGTACGCCGGTACCACGCAGCCACTGCCGCAGGCACAACAGCCGGAATTGCGCGCGGGGGGCTCGCCAGGGGTGCGCGGTATCGAAGGGTGGTTCGGCCGCGTCCGGTACCACCACGACCCGGAACTGGCCGGGACTCTCGCTTCGGACCGCCTCAGCCAGTGCCTGCGACGCCACCACCACGGTGTCGACCGATGCCACAGCGTGGCGCAAGACAGCCGCACGCTGGCCCAGCGCCGGATCGGCGCCCTCGAAGTGGAAATGGTTGTCGCACAGGTCCAGCAGCACGCGGGTGCCGCCGCTGCGACGGCACTGCAGCGCACGTTCCAGCGACGCGGGGTCGTAGCGTTTGGAAAGTACCAGCACCGCGGGCACCTGGGTGTCCTCGGGCCGGAACAGGCCAACGTCCATGTCCAGGCCGCGCAGGTGCTCGACGATGCGCTGGCATCGCAGGCGGTAGCTGGCAATGCGCATGTCGGTGGTGTGCGGCCACCACCGTACCGCACGGGCCGACGGGCCGTGGTTCATGCAGTGCGTGGCTGCGGCTTAGGGCGCGCCCAGAACTCCATGCGGCCACTCTGCCGGGTGATGCCGAGCAGCCAGCCCAGCCAGCGCCTCAACTTGCCGGCCTTGGGCGAATGCTTGAGCCAGCGGGCGAGGCGGAGCAGCCGCTGGCGGCCGTGGGCCTCAGCCTGCCACTCCAGGCTGTTGAGCAGGTTCATGGGATTGGGCTGCCAGTGCATCGCACAGAGCGTCCAGCCCGCTTTGTCCAGCAAGCGGCGCAGGCTGTCGGGCGTGTAGTGGTACAGATGCGCGGGCAGGTGCCAACCGTACCAGTATTCACCGAACACGCGACGCTCCAGCGCGCTGGCATCCGGGACCGCCGCCACGAGGTAACCGTCGGGCCGGACCCATTCATGCATCTTGCGCAGGCCCGCCAGCGGCTCGTGCAGATGCTCCAGCACCATCCAGGCGGCGATCACGTCCGCCTTTTCCTGCGGCGGAGTTGCCGTTTCCAGCGAGCCGGTACGCACGTTCAGCCCGCGCTCACGCGCCTTCTGTGCCGCGGCGGGCGAAAACTCGATCCCCTCGACGGTCCAGCCCTTCGCCTGCATCTCCAGCAGGTAAGCACCGCCCGCACTGCCGACTTCGAGCATGCGGCCCGGCGCAATGTCAGGAATGCGTCGCACGTCCTTGCCCAGCCAGCGGTTCCAGCGCGCCTTGAAGCGGCGATGCCAGGTGCTGGGCTTCACCTTGATGACCGGCGCGGTCATGTAAGGCCCGTAGTCGTCGGGATAGTAGGCTCCGATCGCATCGGCCGTGGGCCGCGGGTCGGTGCGCATCAGGCCGCAGCCGGTGCACTGCACCACCGTGAATCGACCTGGCAGGCCGTGCAAACGGTCCTGGCCCTCGGTCACCGGCCGGTCGGACGGCGCGCAGCCGTTAGGGCAAGGCCGACTTTCGAGAACGACGCCGTCCAAGTGCGGAGAACTCATGAGCCCGGTAGTATAGGTTCCACCATGCAGCCTCCCCGCCCTGCCGCGCTTGTCCTGCTGCTTGCAGCCATGGCCTTGCCGCTGCCCGCCGTGGAGCTGAACGACGCCAGCCGGGCCGAGCTCGAACGCGTCAAGGGCATCGGCCCGGAGCTGTCCGATCGCATCCTCGCGCAGCGTGCCGTTCGCGCCTTCGAGGGCTGGGCGGACCTGATGCGCAGAGTACCCGGTGTGGGAGCCCGCAGCGCCCAGCGCCTGGCGGCCCAGGGCCTCACCGTGGCAGGCCAGCCTTATGCGCCCACGCCTGCGGCCAGCAGCCCTTCGGTCGATGCCGCGCGCTGAGCCGGCGTGGCACCACGCTGGTCCCACCCAAAAAACGCCGCCACCTCCTCCCGCCGTGCGAACGTGTCCGCTTCGCCCAACGCGATCAGCTCCCGCGTGAACGGCGCTTCGAACAGCAGGTAGCTGGCCAGCGCCGAGCCGCGCGCTTCGTGCCCGTGCTCCGGGCTGGACACACCCACCCCGCGCAACAGCGCACGCACCGCGGGTGGCAGGTTGGCGATGTGGCGGGCGGCGATGTCGTCCAGGCGCTGGCTGGGGGCGATCACCAGCACCTCGATCGGCCGCAGGCTGGTCTTGGCGCGCGCTTCGGGCGACAGCAGCGACAGCGTGTTGTTGATGCGCTGCAGGCGCTCGATGTCCACCGCCAGTGCGTCCAGGAAGATGTTGGACAGCGCATGGCCGGCGATCTGCGCGAGCGAGGGGTATTCGGTGGCGGCGCGGCGCTCGCCGGGCGGTTCGTGCATGCGGCCCGCGCCGATGACCAGCACCTTCTCGGCACCCAGGTGCACCGCCGGTGAGATCGGCGCGGCCTGGCGCATGGAGCCGTCGCCGAAGTACTCGGTCTGGCCCTCCACACTCAGTGGCACCGCCGGGAACACGAAGGGAATCGCCGAGGACGCCAGCAGGTGCGCCATGGTGATCTGGCTCTTCACCGCGATGCGCTGCGAGCGATTCCACGGCAGGAAGTCGCGCACCGCGTCGTAGAAGGTGACGTGGAAGCCGGAGCTGTAGCTGGAGCCGGTGACCGCCAGCGCTTGCAAGTGGCCGCCTTCCATCACCTCATGCAGGCGCTCCAGGTGCACCATGCGCTTGAGCAGGTCGTGCAGGGGCGAGTTGTCCAGCAGCGAGCGCGGCCGCATGCGGCGCCAGCGCGCAATGATCCAGCCGATGGACCAAAGGGTGAGCCAGCGCGCACCGGTGCGGATGACGCCCAGCGAATCCGCGCGGTACACCTGCTCGGCCTGGAAGTTGGACCACACCTCCGCCAGCCCGGCGACCGCCAGGTCGAAGTGGTCGGCATGGCAGGCCAGGGCGGCGGCGTTGATCGCGCCGGCCGAGGTGCCGGCGATCACTGGAAAGGGGTTGCCCGAAGGCGCCTTGCAGTCGCGGCGGATGCGCGACACCGCCTTGAGCACCCCCACCTGGTAGGCCGCACGTGCGCCGCCTCCGGTGAGGATCAGGCCGGTCAGCGGCTTCGAGGTGGCAGGCTGCATGGGCAGCAGTGTGGCAGCGGCTGCCGCACCGAAGGATCAGGGTCAGCCCGGCGGGCGTGGCGACACGGCATCAAAACCCGTCAATACCGCACACCCCCAGGCGGCGCATCCCTCAGTCGTGCTTGCCGTGCCCCTTGCCTTTGCCCTTGCCATGGCCGTGACCGTGGCCTTCGCCACCATCGTGGTCGTCGCCCTGGCGCACCACGTAGTGTTGCTGGTAGTAGGTGTCACGCACGAAGTAGACCGGCTGGCCGCAGGCGTTGTACTTGTGGCAATGCTTGGACCACTTCTTCTCGTGGCCGGGCGGCACATGCAGGTAGATCGGCTGCTGCACCACCTGCACCGGCGGCCGGGCAATGATCACCGGCTGGGCGTAGACCAGCGCCACCGGGGGGGGCGGCTGGTTGATGTCCACACGGCCGTAGAAACCCGGCTGGTTGACCGACACAGACACGCCCACATCGGCGGCAAACACAGGGCTGGCCGTGGTGGCGGCAGCGCCGGCGGCGGCGAGGACAAGCAGGAGTTTTTTCATGGGATGAGCGCAACGACAGTGAGGCTGGTGCATTGTTCAACGCCCGGATCAGCCCGACTGCCGACAGCAGCCACACTTCTTCACGAAAGGCGCCGCTGTTGCCGGCTGTTTCAGCGCTTCAGCCCGCTTCGTACACCAACTGCGCGGCACCGTGGGCTGCCTGCTGCCAGCGCAGCAGCGCGGCATCGCTGGGGAAGAAGCGGCCCTCGTCGCCAAGATCAAGTTCTCCGACCGCACCCTCGCGCTGCAGCATCAGCCGCACGGTGAGCCCTTGCACCAGGTCGCCCTGTTCGGTGGCCTCGCGCTTGGGCGGGAACTCCCGCAGCAGCTGCTGCACCGGTGGCACCGTGCCATTGACCGCCACGCGCAGGTAGCGGGCGAAGCGGCAGCGCGCCGCCGCCAGGCTCCACACCTGCATCACGTTCAGCCGCAGGCCGCCGGAGAACCGGTCCGGCTGCACCTTGCCCTGCACGATGATGAGCTCGTCGTCCTTCAGCAGGTCCTTGTTCGCATCGAGCAGCTTCTCGTCCGCCACCGCCTCGATGAACTCGCTTTTGTCGTCGAGCTTGAAGATCGCCACCCGGCCGCGCTGGCCGTTGACGATGCGCAAATCGCCCACGATGCCGGCCAGCATCTGCGGCTCGCGGCTGTCCACCAGGTCGGCGATCTGGCGGCGCACGAACTGGCGCACCTCACCCTCGCTCTGGTCGAACATGTGGCCCGACAGGTAAAAGCCGATCGCCGTCTTCTCCAGCGTCAGCCGCTCCTTGATGCTCCAGGGCTCCACGTCCACCAGCGCCGGCTCCTGGGTGGAGGCGGCATGCGAGTCGCCAAAGTCGAACAGGCCGCCCTGGTCCACGTGCGCAGCCTGGGAATCCGCCCATTCGAACGCAAGCGACACGCTCGCCAGGGTGCTCGCGCGGTCCGGGTGCAGCAGGTCGAAGGCACCGGCCTTGATCAAGGCTTCCACCACGCGCTTGTTGATGCGGCTGCGGTCCACCCGCGCGCAGAAGTCGAAGAGGCTGCGGAACGGCCCGCCGCCGGAGCCGTCCTTGCCGTCGCGGGCCGCGACGATGGCCTCGATCGCGCCCTGCCCCGTGCCCTTCACCGCGCCGAGCCCGTAGCGAATGAGCTTTCGGTTCACCGGCTCGAAGCGGTGGACCCCAGTGTTCACGTTCGGCGGCTCGAAGGTGATGCCGAAGTTCTTCGCATCGTTGAGCAACACCTTGAGCTTGTCGGTGTCGTCCATTTCGATGGTCATGTTCGCGGCAAAGAACTCGGCCGTGAAATGCACCTTGAGCCAGGCGGTGTGGTACGCCAGCAGCGAGTAGGCGGCGGCGTGCGACTTGTTGAAGCCGTAGCCCGCGAACTTTTCCATCAGGTCGAAGACCTCGTCGGCCTTCTCCTGGCTGATGCCCTTCTTGGCCGCGCCCTCACGGAAGATCTCGCGGTGCTTGGCCATCTCCTCGGGCTTCTTCTTGCCCATGGCCCGGCGCAGCATGTCGGCGCCGCCGAGCGAATAGCCGCCCAGCACCTGCGCCGTCTGCATCACCTGCTCCTGGTAGACCATGATCCCGTAGGTCTCGGCCAGCACCGGTTCGGCCAGCGGATGCGGATACTCCACCGGCTCCTTGCCGTGCTTGCGCGCGACGAAGGTGGGGATCAGGTCCATCGGGCCCGGCCGGTACAGCGCGTTAAGCGCGATCAGGTCTTCCAGGCGGTTGGGCTTGGCGTCGCGCAGCATGCCCTGCATGCCGCGGCTTTCAAACTGGAACACCGCTTCGGTCAGGCCGTCGGAGAACAGCTTGTAGACCCGCGGGTCGTCCAGCGGAATCGTCTCGAACTGGAAGTCCTTCTGCTCCGGGTAGCGGGCGACGATGAACTCCTTGGCGAGCTCCAGGATCGTGAGCGTGGCCAGGCCCAGGAAGTCGAACTTCACCAGGCCGATCGCCTCCACGTCGTCCTTGTCGTACTGGCTCACCGCGGAGTCGCTGCCGGGCTGCTGGTAGAGCGGGCAGAAGTCGGTGATCTTGCCGGGCGCGATCAGCACGCCGCCGGCGTGCATGCCGATGTTGCGCACCATGCCTTCCACGCGCGCGGCCAGCTCCAGCAGCGCCGCCACTTCCTCTTCGGCGGCTTCGCGCTGCTCGAGCTCCGGCGCTTCCTTGCGGGCGTAGATGATCCCCGGGTCCGGCTTCTCGGGCACCTTGGCCAGGGTGACGGTTTTCCCCGGAGGCGCCGGGATCAGCTTGGCGATGGAATCGACGTGGCCGTAGCCCATGCCGAGCACGCGGCCCACGTCGCGCAGCGCGGCCTTGGCCGCCATGGTGCCGAAGGTGGCGATCTGGCTCACCGCCTCGCGGCCGTACTTGTCCTTCACGTACTCGATCACGCGGTCGCGGTTGCCCTGGCAGAAGTCCACGTCGAAGTCGGGCATGGACACGCGCTCCGGGTTCAGGAAACGCTCGAACAGCAGGTTGTACTGCAGCGGGTCCAGGTCGGTGATCTTCAGGGCGTAGGCCACCAGCGAGCCGGCGCCGGAGCCGCGGCCAGGCCCCACCGGGCAGCCGTTGTTCTTGGCCCAGAGAATGAAGTCCGACACGATCAGGAAATAGCCCGGGAAGCCCATCTTCAGGATGGTGCCAATCTCGAACTCCAGTCGCTCCACGTAGCGCGGGCGCTGTTTGTCCCGCTCGGCCGCGTCGGGGTACAGCAGCTGCAGCCGATCTTCCAGACCTTCGAAGGACGCCTGGCGGAAGTAGGCCTCGATCGGCATGCCGTTCGGCGTGGGAAAGTCCGGCAGCCGTGGCTTGCCCAGCACCAGCGTGAGGTTGCAACGCCGGGCGATCTCGGTGGTGTTGGCCACGGCCGAGGGCACATCGGCGAACAGCGCCTCCATCTGCGCCTGGGTCTTGAAGTACTGCTCTCGCGTGAAGCGTTTCACGCGGCGCGGGTCGGCCAGGGTTTCGCCTTGTGCAATGCAGACCCGGGCCTCATGCGCCTCGAAATCATCCGGCGCCAGGAACTGCACGGGATGCGTGGCCACCACCGGCAGCTTCAGCTCCGCGGCCAGCGGCACGGTGGCGCGCACATGCGCTTCGTTGTTGGGCAGGCCGGCACGCTGCAGCTCCAGGTAGAAGCGGCCGGGAAACAGCTCGCCCAGCCGCTGCGCCGAGGTGGCCGCGCGCTTGCGGTCACCGGCCAGCAGCGCCTGCCCCACCACGCCGCCCTCGGCGCCGGACAGCACGATCAGCCCGCTGCCCAGCTCCTGCAGCCAGTCCCACTTGATCCAGGCCTGGGCGCGCTGCGCATTGCGCGTCCAGCCGCGCGCCAGCAGCTCCGACAGGTTGTGATAGCCCTCGCTGCTTTGCACCAGCAGCGCCAGCCGGCTGGGCAGCTTGTCGCCCGGCTCCGGCTCCATCCACACGTCGGCACCGATGATCGGCTTGACGCCTTTCTTGCGGCAGGCCGTATAGAACTTCACCGCGCCGAACAGGTTGTTCAGGTCGGTGATCGCCAGTGCCACCTGGGCGTCGTCGCGGGCCGCGCCGGCCGCATCGTCGATGCGCAGGGTGCCGTCGACGACTGAAAATTCGGTGTGGGTGCGCAGGTGGACGAAGGGCATTCACCGGATTGTAGAGAGCCGTTTCGCAGGCACCTTCCGTGCGCTTCCCAGGTATCGGGATTGCCGCGCTTCTCCCATGTGACCCCCCGACACATGACTGGAGACTGGCATGGCACTCAATCTCTTCGACACACGCGGCTGTCCGCTGGACAAGCAGCGCTTCACCTGGCGCGACCTGGTGCAAAAGCCGATCAGCAAGCTCGACGACGACGCCTATACGCGCGTGCGCATCATCCTGATGAACGGGCTGGAAATGGAAGCCTCGCGCTTCTCGCATTCGTGCGCCCGCATGAACCGGGTGCTGCAGCCGGCACTGGCGCGCATCCGGCGCGTGGAGCAGCACCAGGCCACGATGATCAACTGGCTGATCGGCGCGGACCATTCTCCGCTGGAGACCACCATCGCCTACGAGCAGGTGGCGATCGACGTCACCGCCGGCGTGGCGCTGCGCGAGCCCGACCCCTACCTGGCGCAGGTGTACCGCTTCGGTCTGCTGGAGGACTTTGACCACATGTACCGCTACTCCGCCCTGCTGGACCGGCTGGAGGGCAAGGACGCCAACAACATCCTGCAGAGCTACACCGACATCCTGCCTGGCCGGCCCACGATCGAGGAGCACCGGGACCCCGACGACGACCTGCGCGAGCCGTACAGCCGGGTGGCGGCCGACCCGCTGTCCAAGCTGCATGCGCTGACCATCATGGCGGCCGAGCAGCAGACCCACAACTACTACATGAACATCGGCCCGCTGTTCGCCGACCCGGTGGCGCGCCAGCTCTACGCCGAGATCGCCTCCATCGAGGAGCAGCACACCACGCAGTACGAATCCATCATCGATCCGGACGAGAGCTGGCTCGAGAAGTGGCTGCTGCACGAGGCGATGGAGGTCTACAACTACCACGGCTGCGTGCAGCAGGAGACCAACCCGCGCATCCGGGCCATCTGGGAGCGCTTCCTGGACTACGAGCTGGGCCAGCTGCACCACGTGGTCAAACTGTTCGAGCAGCACGAGCGGCGCGATGCGGCCGAGGTGCTGCCCCAGGTGCTGCCCGATCCGATCCCGATCCAGTCGCAACGCGAGTTCGTGCGCGAGGTGCTCGCCAAGGAGGTGGACCTGCGCGCCAACGGCAGCCAGTTCGTCGACAAGGGGCAGGAGAGCCCGCTGTCGCTGGACTACCGCATGCAGCTCAATTCCGAAGGCTCGCCCTCCGAGCTGGTGGCCGTGGGCTACCGCTGGACCGCCGGCACCGAGCTCAATCGCAACGCCGCCTGAGGAGACACCATCATGGAACAACACACCCCCCTGGGACGCAACCGCACCGGCGTGCAGATGTCGCCCATCGACGCAAGGTCCATGGAACACGCCAGCGACCGGCTGCCTGCCGACGCCTTTGCCGCCGAAGCGGGCCTGGCCAGCGTTCGCCGGCCCTACATCGAGGACTCCGAAGGCCTGGGCTCCGTGCCGGTGCCCGGCACCTTGAAGGGCACGCTGGCTTCCGCGGCCGACATGCTCAAGGGCAGACATCCGCAGGTGCTGGTGGACAAGCTGGGCGAGCGCCTGGCCTTCGAGCGCGGCGGCACCCGCCTGTACGACGCGCTGCTCATCAAGTGCGAAGCCGCGCCCGAGGTGCTGCCGGCTGGCGCGCTGGACACGCTGCGCCGCTTCCGCGAGGAGGAAGCGCAGCACTTCGCGCTGGTGGTCGAGGCGATCAAGAGCATCGGTGCCGACCCCACCGCGCAAACACCCTGCGCGGACCTGGTGGGCGTGGAAAGCATGGGGCTCATGCAGGCGATGAACGACCCTCGCACCACGGTGCCGCAATGCCTGCACGTGGTGCTGGACGCGGAGCTGCTGGACAACGCGGGCTGGGAGATGCTGATCGGCCTGGCCCAGTCGCTGGGCCATGATGAGATGGCGCAGCGATTCCAGCTGGCGCTGGACCAGGAGGCTGACCACCTGCAGCAGGTGCGCGCCTGGGCCGAGCAGCTCACGCTGCAGGACGCCGCCCGTCGCCACGAGGCGGGCGACGGCACGCGGCACTAGGCGCCTGAGCCCCTTCCTACAATGCGCGGGCCATGCTGCCCGCGCTGCCCATCCTCAATCTCTCCGCCTACAAGTTCGTCGAGCTGCACGACCTGCCCGCGCTGCAGCAGCACCTGCTGGCGCAGGCTGAAGCGCGTGGCCTGAAGGGCACCGTGCTGCTGGCCGAAGAGGGCATCAACCTGTTCGTCGCCGGCCAGGAAACGCCGGTGCGCGAGTGGCTGGCAGTGCTGCGCGCCGACCCCCGGTTCGCCGACCTGCAGCCCAAGGAGAGCACCAGCGCCGAGGTGCCCTTCAAGCGCCTGCGGGTGAAGGTCAAGCGCGAGATCATCCGCATGAACATGCCGGCCGTGCGGCCGGCGGCGGGCCGGGCCCCCGCGGTGGCGCCCGCGACGCTGGCCCGCTGGCTGGCCCAGGGCCATGACGATGACGGCCGGCCGGTGGTGACGCTGGACACCCGCAACGCGTTCGAGGTGGACCAGGGCGCCTTCGAAGGCGCCATCGATTGGCGCCTGGCCAAGTTCAGCGACTTTCCGGCTGCGCTGCAGGCCCACCGCGACGAGCTGGCCGGCAAGACGGTGGTGAGCTACTGCACCGGCGGCATCCGCTGCGAAAAAGCCGCGCTGGTGATGCAGAGCGCCGGGCTGGACCATGTGTACCAGCTCGAAGGCGGCATCCTCAAGTACTTTGAAGAGGCGCCCGGCGCGCCGCACTGGCGCGGCGACTGCTTCGTGTTCGACGAGCGCATCGCGTTGGACCCGGCCCTGCAGCCAGCAGATTGAGCGTTCAGTTCGGCGCGGCGGTGAGCCCCCACTGCTGCAGCATGAAGGTGTACACCTGTGCCCGCTCCTTCAGCGCATCGAATCGACCCGACGCGCCCCCATGGCCGGCGTCCATGTTGATGTCGAACAGCAGCGGCTGGGTGTCGGTCTTCAAGGTGCGCAGCTTGGCCACGTATTTGGCCGGCTCCCAGTAGGGCACCTGGCTGTCGTTGAAGCTGGTGCGCAGGTACATCGCCGGGTAGGCGCCGGGCATCAGGTTGTCGTAGGGGCTGTAGAAGCGCATCCAGCGGTATTGCGATTCGATCTTGGGGTTGCCCCACTCGATGAACTCGCCGGTGGTCAGCGGCAGCGTCTCGTCCAGCATGGTGTTGATCACGTCCAGGAACGGCACCTCCGCCACCACCGCCTTGAACAGGTCCGGCCGCAGGTTGGTGACTGCGCCCATCAACAAGCCACCGGCGCTGCCGCCCTGGATGATCAGCTGCTGCGGCGTGGTGAAGCCCTGCTGCACCAGCGCCTCGGCGGCGCTGATGAAGTCGGTGAAGGTGGTCATCTTGCGCTCGAGCTTGCCGGCGTCGTACCAGGCGCGGCCGAGGTCCCCGCCGCCGCGGATGTGGGCGATGGCGAACACCACGCCCCGGTCCAGCAGCGACAGCCGCGCGGACGAGAAGCGCGGGTCCATCGGCAGGCCGTAGCTGCCATAGCCGTAGAGCAGCGTGGGCTGCGGCACGCCGGGCCGGCGCAGGTCGCGCCGGTACACCAGCGACACCGGAACGCGCGTGCCGTCGGTGGCCGTGGCCCAGACGCGTTCGGACGCATACCGCGCCGGGTCGTAGCCACCCAGCACCGGCTGCACCTTGCGCAGGGTGCGCGTCTGGCGCGCCAGGTCGTAGTCGTAGACCGACGGTGGCACGGTGAGCGACTGGAAGGCGAAGCGGAAGCTGTCCGTGTCGTATTCGGGGTTGTCGCTGGCCGAGGCGGTGTACACCGCCTCGTGGAAGGCGATGCGGTGCTGGCGGCCGCTCTTGAAGTCGAACACCCGCAGCTTGATCGACCCCTCTTCACGCTCCTGCAGCACCATGTGCCCGCGCAGCATCGTCAGCTGCTCCAGCATGGCGTCAGGCCGATGCGCCACCAGCTCCCGCGCGCCCTGCAGGGACGGCTTGGCCGCCGGGGTGCTGACGAGGCGGAAGTTGCGCCCGGTGTCGTTGACCAGCAGGTAGAACAGGCCGTTGCGGTGCTCCAGCTGGTATTCGCGGCCGGTACGGCGCGGCAGCACCGTGCGCCAGGCGGCGCGCGGCGTGGCCGCGTCCAGCACGCGCAGCTCGGTGGTGTCCTTGCTCACGCTGCTGAGCACCAGGTAGCGCCGGTCCTGGGTGTGCGACAGCTGCAGGTCGAACAACTCATCCTTCTCCTCGTACAGCAGGGTGTCAGGGCCCGGCTGGCCGAGGGTGTGGCGCCAGAGGCGATGGCTGCGCTTGGCGTCGTCGTCGGTGGTGTAGAAGATCGTGCGGTTGTCCAGTGCCCATTGGAAGCTGGACACCTTGTGGCGCTGCCAGGGCAGGGGCTGGCCGGTGGCGATGTCCTTGGCCTGGAGCAGGAAATCGCGCGCGCCGGTGTCGTCGGTGGAATAAGCGAGCAGCCGGCCATCTGGGCTGACCGCCATGTCGCCCAGCGCGAGGAACTTGCGGCCGCGCGCCATCTCGTTCAGGTCCAGCAGCACCTGTTCGGGCGCCTGCGGGTCATAACGCCGTTGCGTCCCCTGCGCCTGGCGACGCAGGTAAACCGGGTACTGGCCGCCTTCGACCGTGCGGCTGAAGTACCAGTGCGCGCCATCGCGGGTCGGCACGGCTTCGTCGGCCTGCTGCACCCGGCCCAGCATCTCCTGGTAGAGGCGCTCACGAAAGCCGTCGAGCGGCTTGAACCAGGCGGCCGTGTAGGCGGCCTCGGCGCGCAGGTAGGCCAGCACCTCCGGGTTGTCGCGCTCGCGCAGCCAGAAGTAGTCGTCGATTCGCTGGTCGCCATGAACGCTCACGTCCTTCGGCACACGGGCGGCCCGGGGTGCCACGGGCGTGGAGGCGGCATCGGCCGCAGCGGGCGTCGGCGTGTCGGTGGCGCACGCACAGAACACCAGCGCCAGGGTGTGCGGCAGCAGCCGCAACAGGAGTCGATTCAGCATGGGAGGATGGGCGCGCGGTCTCCGCAGACGCCGCGCGCAGCAAGCAAAGCGCGAGTGTAGGCAGCCCCGGCCCGAAGCCGCCTGCGCGGGGACCGCCACGCGCGCCGCTACCCCGCGCTCAGGGGGCCAGGTCGAACACCAGCACCTCGGCTGCCTCACCGCCGCCCAGCACCAGGCGCTCCTCCTGGGCAAGGGCCAGCGCATCGCCTGCCGCCAGCAGCTGGCCGTTCACATGCAGCCTGCCGCGTACCAGGTGCACATAGGCCAGCCGAGCCGGGTCCAACGCCAGCTCTGCGCGCTCCTCACCATCGAACAGCCCGGCGTGCAGTGCGGCGTCGGCGTTGAGTGTCAGGGACCCGTCGCGCCCGTCCTGTGAGGCCACCAGCCGCAGCCGGCCGCGCTTGTCCTCATCCGCAAAGCGCTTCTGCTCGTAGCTGGGCGCCACGTTCATGCGGTCGGGCAGGATCCAGATCTGCAGGAAATGCGTGGCCCGGCCCTCGGCATGGTTGAACTCACTGTGGCGCACGCCGCTGCCCGCGCTCATGCGCTGCACGTCGCCGGGCATGATGACCGCGCCGGTGCCCAGGCTGTCCTTGTGGGCCAGCTCACCCTCCAGCACGTAGCTCACGATTTCCATGTCGCGGTGGCCGTGCGTGCCAAAGCCGGTGCCAGGCGCGATGCGGTCCTCGTTGATCACGCGCAGGTTGCCGAAACCCATGCGGCGTGGGTTGTGGTAGTCCGCAAACGAGAAGCTGTGGTACGACTTCAGCCAGCCGTGGTCGGCAAAACCACGGTCCGCGGCGCGAATCAGTTCGATCATGGGGCGTGCTCCTTGTGCTGTCACTTCACTGTAGGCAGCCGTGGCCATGCGGCGGCGGGGCGTGCTTGAAGCGAACGTTCAAATAAGATGAACTCCATGCCCGACCAACACCATGCCCTCACGCCCGAAGCGCTGGCGATGATGGACACCATCGCACGCACCGGCAGCTTCGCCGCGGCCGCGCGCGAGCTCGGCAAGGTGCCCTCCGCCCTCACCTACAGCGTGCGCCAGCTGGAGGACGCGCTCGATGTGCTGCTGTTCGACCGGCGCTCGCGCCAGGCCCAGCTCACCGCGGCCGGCGAGGAGCTGCTCAACGAAGGCAGGCGCCTGCTGGCCGAGATGGAAGCGGTGGCCAACCGGGTCAAGCGCGTGTCCACCGGCTGGGAGACGCAGCTCACCATCGCGGTGGACGGCGCCTTGTCGCGGCTGACCATGTTCGAGCTGTGCGAGGCGTTTTATGCCCTGCGGCCCGATGGACGGGACGGGCCGGGCACCCGGCTGCGCCTGCGCACCGAAGTGATGTCCGGCACCTGGGAGGCGCTGCTGTCCGGCCAGGCCGACCTGGCGATCGGCGCGTTCGGTGACACACCGCCGCCGGCCGGCGTGGACGCGCAGCCGCTGGGCGACATGGACTTCGTGTTCGCGGTGGCGCCGCATCATCCACTGGCCGCGCATGACGGCCCCATCACCGATGCCGAACTGCTGACCCACCGCGCCGTGGCGGTGGCGGACACGGCCCAGCGCATGTCGCCACGCACGGTGAACCTGCTGCCCGGGCAGGAGGTGTTCACCGTGGCCAGCGTGCAGGCCAAGATCGAAGCGCAGGTGCGTTGCCTGGGTTGCGGCTTCGTGCCCGAGCCGCTGGCGCGCGAACACATCCGCGCCGGCCGGCTGGTGGTGAAGGAGGTGGCGCGCACGCTGCACAAGGCGCGCTTCGGCTACGCCTGGCGCGCTGGCGCCGTGCCCCAGCCGCGCAAGGCACCGCAAGGGCTGGCGCTGCAATGGTGGCTCGCCCAGCTGGACAGTCCCGCCACCCGCCGCGCACTGATCGAGCACCATGCCGGCCTGCTGGCCAGCGCGGTGGACTGATGGAGTACATCGGCCGCTTTGCGCCCTCGCCCACCGGCCCGCTGCATGCCGGCTCGCTGGTGGCGGCGCTGGCCAGCTGGCTGGATGCGCGTGCGCATGGCGGCCGCTGGCTGGTGCGCATCGAGGACGTGGACACACCGCGCTGCATGCCGGGTGCAGACGTCGAGATCCTGCGCCAGCTCACGGCCCTGGGCCTGCGGCCGGACGAGCCGCCGGTGTGGCAGTCCCAACGCGCCGCGGGGTACGAGGCAGCCCTGCAGCGCCTGATCGCCCGGGGTGACGCCTATGGTTGCCGCTGCACCCGCCGGCAGATCGAGCTGGCGCTGGAGGCGGCTGGCCGCCCGCATGCGCGCCACCACGAGCTGGTGTACCCGGGAACCTGCCGCCTTGCCCCGCCCACGGCCGCACCCCGCGCCTGGCGCGTGCGCTGCGGGGATGAGGCCCGCCCCGTCGTGGTCGACTGGCATGACCGCCGCCTCGGCCCGCAGCGCCAGGACGTCACCCACGCGGTGGGTGACTTCGTGCTGCGCCGCGCCGACGGCCTGTGGGCCTACCAGCTGGCCGTGGTGGTGGACGACGCCGAACAAGGCATCACGCACATCGTGCGCGGCGAGGACCTGGCCGACAACACGGCGCGCCAGATCCACCTGCAGCGCCTGCTCCGGCTTGCCCTGCCACGGTATCTGCACACGCCGCTGGTGCGCGATGCGCGGGGCGAGAAGCTGTCCAAGCAACACGGCGCACCGGCCCTGGACGTCGCCCGCCCGATCGAGGCCTTGCAGGCGGCAGCCGAGGTGCTGGGGCTGCCGCCACAGAGCGCCGCCACATCCGCCGACTGGCTGGCATCCGCGGTGCCGGCATGGCGGGGGCGCTGGATGGCATGATGCGCCCCTTCGACGTTTCAAAGGAGTTGCCATGACCACCACACCCTCGGGCCTGCAGTACGAAGACACCACGCCGGGCCAGGGCGCCGAAGCGCACAAGGGCCAGACGGTGCGTGTGCACTACACCGGCTGGCTGCACGACCCCACGCAAGCCAATGCGCGCGGCCGCAAGTTCGACTCCAGCAAGGACCGCGACGATCCCTTCGAGTTCCCCCTGGGCGCGGGCCATGTGATCAAGGGCTGGGACGAAGGCGTGCAGGGCATGAAGGTCGGCGGCACCCGCGTGCTCACCATCCCGCCGGAGCTGGGCTACGGCGCCCGTGGCGCGGGCGGCGTGATTCCGCCGAACGCGACGCTGGTGTTCGAGGTGGAGCTGCTGGCGGTCTGATGAAAAAAGCCCGCCCGGTTTGCAGCCGGGGCGGGCTTTGTGACGCGTGGACGGCGCGCTTACTTGAACTGGTAGGACACCACCCCGTACCAGAACCGGCCGCGCGGGTCGGCAAACGACGCCGCATAACCGGCGGCATGCGATCCGTATGACGACACGGCCGTGAACGGCGGCTCCTCGTCGGTGAGGTTGCGCACGCCCAGGCGCAAGGTCAGGTCCTTGATGCCCTTGAAGCTGACCGAGGCGTTGAAGCGGCTGGTGTCCTTGACCTTGTGCTCGGTGAGCACGCCCACGTTGAAGTCGACCAGCGCAGCGCTCTCGGTCCAGCCCTTCACAAACACGTTTTCCAGCGTCACCGTCCATGGGCCGGCGCTCAGGTCGACTGCAGCGGTGTGCTGCCAGCGCGGCACGGGTTGCACGGAAGCGCCGTCTCCCGCTGTGCCCACGTAACTCGTGAACTCGCCGCCGCGCTCGGCCTGTTGTTTCCATTGCGCGACGTAGGTGCCCACCAGGCTAGCGCCCAGCCGCATCCCTTCGCCCAGCGGGACATTGCCACGCAGATCGATGTCCAGACCAGAGGTGCGCAGTTCACCGAGGTTCTGCACCGGCGTCTCGATGTACGAGATGAAGCCCTGCGCATTGCGCACGACGCGGTCCCTGTACTTGGCGTACAGGGCAGGGTCGGACAGGATCGCATCGCCACCGATCACGCTGATCTGGTCACGCTTGACGATCATCCAGTAGTCCAACGTGGCCGAGATGGAACGGGTGGGCTCGAACACCACACCTGCCGAGAACTGCCGCGACTTCTCAGGCTTCAGGTTCGGGCTGGCGAAGTTGTGGACGTTGTATTGGATCTCGCACTTCGGATCCGTTTCGAAGCCCGGAGGGCACTCGGGGTCCTTCAAGCTGTTGGCGGTGTTGGTGGTCGCCGGCGGGCTGTTCACGTCCCACAAGGTGGGTGCACGGAAGCCGGTGCCCGCCGCAGCGCGCAACGCCAACTCCCGGGTGGGTTGGAACCGGATCGTGGCCCGGGGATTGAAGGTCGACCCGAAGTCGCTGTAGTGGTCGTACCGTGCCGCGATGCCGGCCTCCCAACCCTTGGCAAAGGGGAGATTCAGCTCTGCAAACACCGCCTTGATGCTCCGGGACGCACGGGTCGTGGGCACCGAGCCTTCGCCGCCGATGTGCAGGCCGGCAGAGTAGTCCGGGTTGACCGGCACGTCTTCGGCCTTTTCCCGGCGCAGGTCGACGCCCCAGGCGAGCGCCATGTTGCCGCCGCCCATTGCCATCAGCTCGCGGCTGGCACGGAAGTCGATCTCGGTGGTCGTGCTCTTGGAGCGCCGCATCGGGCCTTCCATCAGCGACGACTGCCATAGCGCATCGCCGGCCGCATTGCTGGGCCCGAACGGATTGATGTTGCCCGTGGCCAGTGCATCGAGGAACCGGCCCTCGTGTACGTAGCCGAAGTAGTTCAGCGCGCCCTTGGCCTGCGACAGGTTGAGCGCGGTGTTGTAGTCCCAGCCGGCCATCGTGCCCTGCGCACCAAGGACTACCCGCGCCTGGGTGTTGACGTTGTCGTTGATTCGGTTGCCCACCGGGATGGCCCGCAGGGCCACCTCGGTCATCCCGTCACCGTCCGGGTCGAAGTCCGCCGGCGTATAGCCCAGCTGCAACAGCAGGTCGCTCGGGAAGAAGGGGCTGCTCACCGGCATCAAGGGGTGCGCATAGTCGCCGGCCACCGGATCCAGGTGAGTCGCACCCCAGAAGATCGGGGTGGGCGCCACGCGGCCGATGTTGTGGTTTCGCGCGTAGGACGCCTCCAGGAACAGCTGATGGTCGTCCGACAGGTTGTAGCTCACCCGGGTGAACAGGTCGCCCTTTTCCTGGTCAGGCAGGTTGTCGAGCGTGGCCGCATAGATGAAGCGGCAGATCTTCCGGGGGGTTCCGTTCGGGCTGGCGGGTTGCTCGACGACGACCGTGAACTGCGGATCGCACGGGAGGAACTGGGACCCGGGGTTGAGTTCGGGGAATGCGCCCGGCGTGATGCGGAAGTCGGTCAGGCGGCCTGGGAAACCGCCGCCGGAGGTGGGCGGAGACGACCCCGGGATCTCCTGTACGCCGCGGTTGTACAGCTGCTGCTCGATGGCCTTCAGGCGCTTGTTCTTCTGGTAGTTCGCTGTTGCAAGCACGTTGAAGCGATCACTCGCGAGGTCACCGAACCCCAGGGCGATGGACAGGCCCTGCTCCGTGCCTCCAATGCCCTTCTCGGTGTCGCCATAGCGCAGCGTGACCTCTCCCCTCTGGTAGTCCCGCCGCGTGATGAAGTTGATCACCCCGCCCACGGCATCCGTGCCGTACACCGCAGACGCGCCATCCCGAAGCACCTCGATGCGATCGATGGCGGCAAAGGGAATGCTGTTCAAGTCCACCGACGCGCTGCCGCCGATGGAACCGAACGGATGGTTCGCCAGGCGGCGGCCGTTCAGCAGCACCAGCGTCGAGTTGGCTCCCAGACCGCGCAGGTTGGCGTTGGAGGTGGCGTAACCGGCGCCTTGCGTCGTGTCCGACACCAAGGCGGTGCTGGCGGACACGCGCTTGAGCAGGTCCTCCACGTTGGTGGCGCCGCTCTTCTCGATCTGGTCGCGCGTCATGATGGTCACCGGCAGCGCGGTCTCCGCGTCCACCCGCTTGATCGATGAACCGGTGATCTCCACGCGCTGGGCCTCTTGCGCCCAGGTCGTGCCACTGCCTGCCAAGACCAGGCTTCCCACTGCCAGGGCAACCGCCCGCGCCACTGCTGTTCGGTCGAACATGAGCCTCTCTCCTGCAAAGGTTGATCGGATGAACCTTGTTCCTCCGGCAAGCTCAGGGGCTTCATGAACCGATGGCTTGCCAAAGCCAACCGATTCTGTCCATCGGCCGGTGCAGCCTTCCCCAGGGAAACCCGCTTATCCGCAGCCCGTGGAGGCACCGGCCCAGCGCCTGGCCGCCACGCGCATGCGCGCAGACCCTGCGCGCCGCTCCGGCGTTTTGGCAGCACGGGGCAAACACGATGAATTGGCACGTTGTCTAGACAGGACCATCCAAGGCAGGCAATCCCTAGTTTGCGGATCACATCCCGTTGGGGTGCAGCAACACACCCGGGGACCACCAAAGGAAAACGCCCCGCGGGCGAACCGGCGGGGCGCTGCAACTGAGGGCTGACCCGAGCGGATCAGCGGCCGAAGCCGCCCTGGCGCGGACGCGCCGGCTTGCCGAACGGTGCACCCGGGCCCTTGCGCGGGCCAGCAGCCTGGCGTTCGAACGGTGCGCGGTCATGGCGCGGCGCGGCTTCGAACGGTGCGCGTGCCGGACGCGCGGCAAAGCCGTCGCCGCCACGAGGCGCGAAACCGTCGTCACGACGCGGCGGGAAACCGTCCTGGCGCGGAGCGAACGGCTTGCCGTACGACGGCTTGCCACCGCGCGGGCCGGGCTTGCCACCGAAGGGCTTGCCACCCGGGCGGGCGTTCGGCGGGCCGGCGAAGATGCGCGGCTCGGGCTGCTTGGGTTCCAGGCCGGTCACCGTGGCCACCGGAATGGGCTGGGTGGTGAACTGCTGGATGCGCTTGATCATGATCAGGTCACGGCGCTCGGCCAATGTCACCGCCAGGCCCGAGCGGCCGGCACGGCCCGTGCGGCCAATGCGGTGCACATAGTCCTCGGCCTTCATCGGCAGGCCGTAGTTGATGACGTGGCTGATCGTCGGCACGTCAATGCCACGAGCGGCCACGTCGGTGGCCACCAGCACGCGCAGCTGCTTGCTGCGCAGGCCCTGCAGCACGCGGGTGCGGCGGCCTTGCGGCATGCCGCCGTGCAGCGAGGCCACGGCATGGCCCATGTCGGCCAGACGGTCGGCCAGCCAGTCGGCGTCGCGCTGGGTGCTGGTGAACACCACGGCCTGCTCCATGTCGCGCTCGGTCAGGATGTGGTCGAGCAGCGCGTCCTTGTGCTGGCCGTTGTCGGCCCAGTGCAGGCGCTGGGTGATGTTTTCGTGCGTGTCGGTGTGCGAGTCGACCGCGATGGTCTGCGCGGTCTCCTTCAGCAGCTCTTCGGCCAGGCGGCCCACGTGGCCTGCGAAGGTGGCGCTGTACATGACGGTCTGGCGCTCTTTGGGCGTCTGCGCGGCGATGTGGTGGATGTCGTCGATGAAGCCCATGTCGAGCATGCGGTCGGCTTCGTCCAGCACCAGCATCTCGATGTTGTCGAGCACGCACTTGCCGCTGCCCAGGTGGTCGATCAGGCGGCCGGGGGTGGCGATCAGCACATCCAGCGGGCCGCGCAGCGCCTTGAGCTGGGCACCGTAGGGCACGCCGCCCACGACGGTGGCCACGCGCAGGCCTTGTACATGCTGGCCATAGGTGACGGTGGCCTTGGCCACTTGCAGCGCGAGTTCGCGGGTGGGGGTGAGCACCAGGATGCGCGGGCCTTGCACCACGCCTTTTTCGCGGCGCTTGGTGTTGTCGCCGCGGGCGGCCAGCACGCGCTCCAGCGCGGGCAGCACGAAGGACGCCGTCTTGCCGCTGCCGGTGGAGGAAGACACACGCAGGTCGTGGCCTTGCAGCGCCGGCGGGATGGCGCGCGTCTGCACGTCGGTGGCGTTTTCGTAGCCGGAATCGGCAACGGCGCGGATCAGGGCGGGATTCAGGCCCAGGGATTCAAAACTCATGACTCTCTTCTCTCGAACAAGGGCACCCCGCGCGCACGGGGGCACGCCGCCAGGCACCTGAGGCGAGCACGACACGGCTCACCAGGTGAAGTCGCTTGCGAAGGAATGCGCCGATCCCGCGTGCAACGCGGGTGTGAAACGGTCCTACTGCGACGGCATCGCCGCCAACCGTTCCACGAGGGGATTCGAGACCAGCCGCGCAGCAAAACCTGCGGGAAGCATCGAAGAGGTCAGAGGGGATGAACGAACTGCCCTGGAGCACACCCCAAGGCAGCCTGCGATTCTACAGCGGATCCCGGAATAACCCTAATCTTCAGCGGCTGCGCTTCTTCTCCCGCTGCGTTTCAAGCGCCAGCCGAGAGCCATGCGGGGCTGGGCGGACCGAATCTCAGGAGGTCGGCCGGTGCGCTGCGGCCACGGCCGGCAGGCTAAACTCACAGCCCCGGTCGGCAGTTCACCCAGGCGTTGCCGCGCGGCCCGTGCCGCGTGCTAAACCTGCCCTCGACAGTTCAGCATGAAGGTCACGCGTTGCAGCGTGCGCCCCGCAGCTGGAAGACGGCAACCACCAGCGCCCGTGCATGGCCCGGGCTGGCAAGGCGCACGCGAGACGGAGAACCTTCCATGACTCGTGAGTCCGTGCCCTTCATGGCACCCGATCTTTCCCAGTTCGCCCGCGCCCTCGGTCGCTCCCTGAAGGAGCGCCTGGCGGCCCAGCCGCAAGCGCCAAGCCATGTCGAGCTGATGAACCTGCTGGCGCGCGCGGCCGGTCACCGCAACCTGCAGGCGCTGCAGGCGTCTGCGCGCGCCCTGCCCCCACCCGCCGCCTCGCCCGACGAGCAAGCCGCCATGCCGGCCTTGAGCGCCACGGCGCGCAAGGCGCTGACCCACTTCGACGCCCATGGGCGGCTGGTGCGCTGGCCGACCAAGTTCTCGGTGCAGCGCCTGGCGATATGGGCCCTGTGGACCCGCTTCGACGGCCGCCGGCTGTACACCGAGCGTGAGGTGAACGAGGTGCTCAAGGCCTGGCACACCTTCGGCGACCACGCCACCTTGCGACGCGAATTGATCAACGACCGGCTGCTCGCGCGCAAGAGCGACTGCTCCCAATACCGCAAGCTCGCCAAGCGGCCGGACGACGAGGCGCGCTGGTTCCTGCATGCCTGGCGCCGCAGGAGCCGCCCAGCCGGGCCGGATCAGGCCTGAAGGAAGTGCTGGCGGTAGTACAGCAGCTCGTCGATCGACTCGTGGATGTCGGCCAGCGCGGTGTGCGCCTGGGCCTTGGAAAAGCCGGGCAGGATGTCCGGCTTCCAGCGCCGCGCCAGCTCCTTCAGCGTGCTCACGTCCAGGTTGCGGTAGTGGAAAAACGCTTCCAGCTGCGGCATGTAGTTGGCGAGGAAACGCCGGTCCTGGCAGATCGAGTTGCCGCACATCGGCGACTTGCCCTTGGGCACGAACTGCGACAGCCAGGCGATCGTCTGGGCTTCGGCCGCGGCTTCGTCGACCGTGGAGGCCTTCACCCGGTCGATCAGGCCGCTGCGGCCGTGGGTGCCCTTGTTCCAGGCGTCCATGCCGTCCAGGGTGGCGTCGCTCTGGTGCACTGCGAACACCGGGCCTTCCACCCGCTGGGTCATCTGGGCATCGGTCACCACCACGGCGATTTCGATGATGCGGTCCGTGTCCGGGAACAGCCCGGTCATTTCCAGGTCAATCCAGATCAGGTTCTGTTCGTGCAGCGGCAGCGATGTGACGGTCTCGGCCATCCGTAATCCTTCAAGGCTTGAAATCGGGCGATTCGCCGGCCATTGTCGCTCCAGCTGGCGCCGCGCCTTCTACACTCGCCCCCATGTCCAGCGCTCCCCTGACCTTGTTGTTTGCCGTCGCCCTGGTGGCCTCCCTGCTCGTGAAGCTGTGGCTCGCCACCCGGCAGATGCGCCACGTGGCGGCCCACCGGCAAACCGTGCCCGAGGCCTTTGCCGGCTCGGTCAGCCTGCAGGCGCACCAGAAGGCGGCCGACTACACCCTGGCCAAGGGCCGCTTCAGCCTGCTGAGCATGGCTTTCGGGACGGTGGTGCTGCTGGGCTGGACGCTGCTGGGCGGCCTCGATGCGCTGAACGCCGCGGTGCGCGATGCCGTCATGCCCCGCTGGGGCGGCATGGCCTACCAGCTCGCGCTGTTGGCTGCCTTCACCCTCATCTCCGGCCTGCTGGACCTGCCGTTCGAGCTCTACAGCACCTTCCGCATCGAGCAGCGTTTCGGCTTCAACCGCATGACCTGGCGGCTGTACCTGGCCGACATGGCCAAGGGCCTGGTGTTGGGCGCGGTGATCGGCCTGCCGCTGGCCGCCCTCATCCTCTGGATCATGGGTGCCACCGGCGGCCTGTGGTGGCTGTGGGCCTGGGTGGCCTGGACGGGTTTCCAGCTGCTGATGCTGCTGATCTACCCCACGGTGATCGCCCCGATGTTCAACAAGTTCCAGCCGCTGCCCGACGAGCCCTTGCGCGAGCGGGTGCAGTCGCTGATGCAGCGCTGTGGCTTCGCCGCCAAGGGCCTGTTCGTGATGGATGGCAGCCGGCGCTCGGCACACGCCAATGCCTACTTCACCGGCCTGGGCCGCTCCAAGCGGGTGGTGTTCTTCGACACCTTGCTCAAGCAGCTGACGCCTGGCGAAGTGGAAGCGGTGCTCGCACATGAGCTGGGCCACTTCAAGCACCGCCATGTGCTCAAGCGCATGCTGGGCATGTTCGCCTTCAGCCTGCTGGCACTGGGCGTGCTGGGCTGGCTGGCCAACCAGGCCTGGTTCTACACCAGCCTCGGTGTGCAGCCGAACGTGAACGCGCCCAACGACGCGCTGGCCCTGCTGCTGTTCATGCTCGCCGTGCCGGTGTTTGCCTTCTTCGTGTCGCCGCTGCTCGCGCGGCTGTCGCGCAAGCATGAATTCGAGGCCGACGCCTTCGCCTGCGCCCAGGCGAGCGGCAAGGACCTCGCCAGTGCCCTGCTCAAGCTGCACGAGGACAACGCCGGTACGCTGACACCCGACCCGCTGTACGTGCGCTTCTACTATTCCCATCCACCCGCCTCCGAGCGGCTCAGCGCGCTGAAAGGCGCTTGACGATGGTGCTGAAGGAGCAGCACTGCCAGCCGCAACAGGGCCCAGCCCTGGACCCGGCCCAGACTGGCGCGTTGCTCGCGCAAGCGCCTGGGTGGACGGTGGTGGCTGGCTCAACGATCGAACGCGAATTCAGCTTCCCGGATTTCCATCGGACGATGGCGTTCGTGAATGCCGTGGCCTGGATCGCCCATGTGCAGGACCACCATCCAGAGCTGCGCGTCAGCTACACGCGCTGTACCGTGCGCTACACCACCCATTCGGTGAATGGCCTGTCCATCAACGATTTCATCTGCGCGGCCCAGGTCGACGCCTTGCTGCCTTGAACAAGACCGTCGAACTCGACCTCGGCCTGGTGGTGGCCGCCCACGGCCGCCATTTCATCGTGGAGACGCCGGAAGGCCGGCGCCTGATCTGCCACCCGCGCGGCAAAAAGAGCGACTGTGTGGTGGGGGACCGGGTGCGCTGGATGCCGGTGGGCGCGGCCAGCGACGCCGAAGGCGTGATCGAGCACATCGAGGCACGCCGCAACCTGCTGTTCCGGCAGGACGAGTGGCGCACCAAATCCTTCGCGGCCAACTTGGACCAGCTGATGGTGCTGGTGGCCGGCGAGCCGATGTTCAGCGAAAGCCAGCTGACCCGTGCCTTGATCGCGGCCGAAAGCGCCGGCATCCCGGCGTGCATCGTGCTGAACAAGATCGACCTGCCGGCAGCCGCCGCGGCGCGCGAGCGGCTGCAGCCGTATCGCGCCATGGGGATCGAGCTGCTGGAGCTGTCGCTCAAGGCCCGCCGCGAGGACGCGATGGCGATCCTGCAGCCGAAGCTCCAGGGGCGAACCACACTTGTGCTGGGGCCCAGCGGCACCGGCAAGAGCACCCTGATCAACCACATGGTGCCCAACGCTGCGGCCGAGGTGGGGGAGATCTCCCAGGCGCTCAACTCGGGCCGCCACACCACCACCACCACGCGCTGGTACTGGATCGACGAGGCACGCACCAGCGCGCTGATCGATTCACCCGGCTTCCAGGAATTCGGCATGCGCCACATCGAGGCACAGCAGCTGGCGTTGCTGATGCCAGACCTGCGGGCACATGTGGGCGAATGCCGGTTCTACAACTGCACCCACCGGCAGGAGCCCGGCTGCGGCGTGCGCGCCGCGCTGGAGCGGGGCGAGATCAGCCCGGCGCGCTACCGCATCTACGGCGAGATCCACGAGGAACTGACCCAACCGCCGCGTTGGTGACCGAAGCCGCTGCGCGCCAGGCTGGCCGCGGCTAGCCCACCAGATGGGCGACCCAGAGCAGGGCCACCAGCAACATCCACAGCACCACCGATCGCCACACCAGGCCGACCACGCTTTGCAGGTGGCCCTGCACGGGAGGCATGCCGGCCGTCGAACCGGCCGAACCCACCGTCTCGGGTGCGACGCCACTCGCAAAGGTCTTGGAGCGGTCCGGCGTCACGCCGGGGGGCGCAGCACCGCCGAGCTGCACACCCACCGCGCCGGCAGCTGCGGCCAGGATGACACCTTCGTTTTCATGCTTCCACAGGCTGGCGTCACGGCGCCAGCCGGCCACCGCCTCCTCGAAGTTGCCGACGACGGCAAAGCCGAAGGCGGTGAGGCGCGCCGGGATGTGGTCGATCGCACTGAACAGGCGCTGCGACAGGGCCATCAGGCGTTCGTTGGTGGGCGCGTCCAGCGCGCGGCTCTTGAAGGCCCAGTAGCGGCCGGCGAACTCCGCCATGCGGTACAGCAGCGCACCGGCCGGGCCGGCGCCCACCGCCGACAGCACCACGAACCAGAAGAACACGCCGAACACGTGCCGGTGCGCGGCCAGCAGCGAGTGTTCAATCACATGGCGCAGCAGTTCGGTGCGCGGCAGTTCGCTGGTGTCCAGGTGGCGCCATTCGGCGAGCAGCCGGCGCGCTTCCGATTCATCGCCCCTATCCAGCGCATCGCGGATGTCGGTGAAGTAGTGGCTGAACTGGCGGAACCCCAGCGTGAGGTACAGCACCGCCACATCGAACACGAAGGCACCGATGAGGGTGAAGTGCACGATGGCCAGGTACAGGCCGATGGTCACCGCGGTGGGCACCAGCACGGTGACGCACCACACCACCCAGGCGTGATGTTCCTTGCCGGCGTCGAAGTTGCGCCCCGTCCAGCCGACCCAGGAGATCAGCGTGTCGTGCACCCAGTTGTCACGCGGCAGGGGCTTGAGCTGCTCGAGCATCAAGGCGAGCAGAACGGCGAAGAAGCTCATCGCCGCGCATCATAACGACGCTGTCCGCTCAGGCCGACAGGAAGCGGTAAAGATTGCGCAGCATCGCCGCGGTGGCGCCCCAGATGAAGTAGCGCCGCGCTGTGCCCTGTTCATCGACCGTGTCCCAGGGCATGGACAGGAATTCGCGCTGCACGCCCCCCAGCTCGATGGCATGGCGGCGGTGGTTGGCCGGGTTCATCAGGAAGGCCAGGGGCACCTCGAACACCTCGGCCACTTCAAAGGGATCGGGTTGCAAGGCGCGATCCGGCTGCACCAGGCCGATCACCGGCGTGACGATGAAGCCGGTGCCGGTGGTGTAGGTGGGCAGGCTGCCCAGCACATCCACATGCTCGGGCGCCAGGCCGATCTCCTCCTGCGCCTCGCGCAACGCGGTGGCCACGGCGTCTGCGTCATAGGGTTCCGCGCGGCCGCCGGGGAAGCTGATCTGGCCGGCGTGGTCGGTGAGGTGGTCGGTGCGCTGCGTCAGCAGCACGGTGAGCTCCTCGCGCAGCACGATGGGGACCAGCACGCTCGCATGGGCCTGCTTGCGCTCGGTAAAGCGGCGCTCGACCACGATTTCCGGCGACCACACCGGCGGCGCGGTGAAGCGCTGGCGCAGCGCGTGTGGCAGCAGGTCGTGGTCGCCCACCGGCGGCAGGTGCTCGTCGATGCCGATGACCGGCAGCTTCTCGGGATCGAATGAAGTGGCCATGGACTACAAAACAACAAAGCCGCCTGGGCGGTGGACCGCAGGCGGCTTGGTGTCGGACATGAGACCCTGGATCAAGCCTGCTTTTGGCTACGCCGAAAGCAGGCTCATCGCTGGCGCCATGACCGCTGTGCGGTTTCCGACTTCGTCAGGCGAGCTTTTCCTTGATGCGTGCCGACTTGCCGCTGCGCTGGCGCAGGTAGTACAGCTTGGCACGGCGCACATCGCCGCGGCGCTTGACTTCGATCGAGGCGATCAGCGGGCTGTACAGCTGGAACGTGCGCTCCACGCCTTCGCCGCTGGAGATCTTGCGCACGATAAAGCTGGAGTTCAGGCCACGATTGCGCTTGGCGATCACCACGCCTTCGTAGGCCTGCACGCGCTTGCGCGTGCCTTCGACCACGTTGACGTTCACGATCACGGTGTCGCCGGGGGCGAACGCGGGAATCGTCTTGTTCAGGCGAACAATCTCTTCCTGCTCGAGGGTTTGGATCAGATCCACGGGGTTTCTCCTGTGATCATGCCGGCGTGCTGAGGTGGCACCTTCAAAAGCGCCTGCAGCGGGAAAGGGCCCCGCTGCTTGTAGTCCACCCGGCAGAGGATCGAAAAGCCGATGATTATAGCAACAAGCCGGCGAGGTACTGTTCATCGGCCTTGGACAAGCGCCCGGCTGCCCGCGCCGCGGCAATCAGCTCGGGCCGGCGCCGGGCGGTGAGCTCCAGCGACCGCTCGCGCCGCCAGCGGGCGATCTGCGCATGGTGGCCCGACAGCAGCACCACCGGCACAGGCATCGCGCCCTCCGGCGTGTCCAGCACTTCAGGGCGGCTGTAATGCGGGCAGTCCAGCAGGCCGTCGGCAGAAAAGCTGTCCTGCTCGTGCGATTGCGCGTCGTTCAGCACACCCGGCTGCAGCCGGGCGATCGCATCCAGCAGAGCCAGCGCAGGCAGCTCCCCGCCGGAGAGCACAAAGTCGCCCAGGCTCAGTTCCAGGTCCACATGCCGGTCCAGGAAACGCTGGTCCACGCCCTCGTAGCGGCCGCACAGCAGCACCGCCCCCGCCCCGGCGGCCATCTCGCGCACCAAGGCCTGGTCGATGCGGCGGCCGGTGGGGGTGAAGTGCACCAGGGGTGCGGTGGGGGCCTCGGCGCGATCGGCCCGCACCGCGGCCAGCGCGCGCTCCAGCGGCTCGGCCAGCATCACCATGCCGGGGCCGCCGCCATAGGGCCGGTCGTCCACGCGGCGATAGGCATCCTCCGCAAAGTCGCGCAGCGGCCACAGGCGCAGGTCGACCTGGCGGCTTTCGTAGGCGCGCCGGGTCACGCCCAGCTGCAGGTGCGGCGTGAAGAGGTCGGGAAACAGCGTGATGACGTCGAAGCGCATGGCCGCGCTGCCGGACTTCAGTAGTCCAGCCCCCAATCGACGGTGATGCGGCGCTGTGCCATGTTGACGTCATCCACATAGGCGGCGACGAACGGGATCAGGTGCTCGGAGGGCGGATCGCCTTCCTTCACCGCACGCAGCACGGTGTGCGGCCCGGTGTCGATCAGGTCGGCCACCGTGCCCAGCGGCTCGCCCTGCCGGTTGACCACGGCCAGGCCGATCAGGTCGACCCAGTAGTACTCGTCGGTCTCCGCCGGCGGGAAGGTGGCGCGCGAGACGAACACGCGCGCACCCCTGAGCGATTCGGCGGCCGAGCGGTCTTGGACCCCCTCGGCGCTGGCGACCACGGCATCGCCATGGCGGCGGGCCGCGGTGATCTTCAGTTCATGGGGGAGCGGCTTCGCCGCAGTCACCGGCCGGACGGCGCCGGGGCCATCGGCCGGCTTCAGCAACCAATGGCGCGCGGCCAGCAAGGCCTGCGGTTCATTGGAAAAGGGCTGGACCTTGATCCAGCCCTTCACGCCCCAGGCGTCGGCAATGCGGCCGACTTCGACCGCATCCTCCGGCCAGCCTGCGGCCGCCATGGTGCGGTCGGCCTGCAAGCTCAGGCGGCCGGGGTGGCGGCCTTGGCCTGCTCGACCAGGCGGGTGACGGTGGGCGACAGTTGTGCGCCCACGCCGGCCCAGTAGGTCACACGGTCGATCGCCACGCGCAGCGGCTGCTCGCCACCGGAGGCCATCGGGTTGTAGAAGCCCACACGCTCGATGAAGCGGCCGTCGCGGCGCTCACGGGAATCGGACACCACGATGTTGTAGAACGGACGCTTCTTGGCGCCACCACGGGACAGTCGAATCACGACCATGATTTTTCCTTGAGTGTTCGAGGCGACCGCCACACCCAGGAGACACTCAAGGCGAGGCAGTTCAATGAGAGGCGGGCTGCACCAAAGCCCAATCCGCCCCCGCTGTTCGGCTCCGTAGATACGCCGGGCTTTCACCCGACCGGCTCCGAAAACCCTCCATTATAAACTGCTTGCCATGAACCGGTACCGATCGAAGTCGCTCGCCACCTGGATCGCCGTGATCGGCGGCAGCCTGGGGTTGCATCGGTTCTACCTGCACGGCCTTGGTGACCGGCTGGGCTGGCTGCATCCGCTGCCCACCCTGCTTGGGCTCTACGGCATTCGCCGGGTGCAGCAGTTGGGGCAGGACGACCGGCTCTCGTGGCTGCTGATCCCGCTGCTGGGGCTGATGGTGGCGCAGGCCATGCTCACCGCCATCCGCTATGGCCTGACGCCTGACGAAACCTGGGACACCCGCCACAACCCCGGGCTGCCGGTTCACGCCACGCGCTGGGCGCCGGTGCTGGGCGCGATCGCGGCACTGATGGTGGGCGCGGGCGTGCTGATGGCCACCATCGCCTTCAGCGGCCAGCGCTTCTTCGAGTGGCAGACCGAGGAAGCGCGCAAGATCAGCCAATAGGGCCCAGCCGCTAGGCAAACAGCGTCAGGCTCACCCAGTAGAAGATCGCCGCGACGAAGGCGGAGGCCGGGATGGTGAAGATCCAGGCCCACACGATGTTGCCGGCCACGCCCCAGCGCACGGCCGATGCGCGCTGCGTGGAGCCCACGCCGACGATGGCGCCGGTGATGGTATGGGTGGTGGACACCGGCACGCCCATGGCGGTGGCGATGAACAGGGTGATCGCGCCGCCGGTCTCGGCGCAGAAGCCGCCCACGGGCTTGAGCTTGGTGATCTTCTGGCCCATGGTCTTCACGATGCGCCAGCCGCCGAACATGGTGCCAGCCGCGATCGCGATGTAGCAGATCCAGATGGTCCACCAGGGCGGCGCGCTGTCGCCCGCGTTCGCGTAGCCGGCCGCGATCAGCAGCATCCAGATGATGCCGATCGTCTTTTGTGCGTCGTTGCCGCCGTGGCCCAGCGAATACAGGCCGGCCGATACCAGCTGCAGGCGCCGGAACCAGTTGTCCACCTTGAGCGGGGACGTTCGCCTGCAGGTCCAGGCCACGGCCACCATCAGCAACGAGCCGAGCAGGAAGCCGAGCACCGGCGACACGAAGATGAACACCACCGTCTTCACGATGCCGGCGGCGATGAGCTTGCTCGCGCCGGCCTTGGCGATGGCCGCGCCCACGATCCCGCCGATCAGCGCATGCGAGGAGCTCGACGGGATGCCGTACCACCAGGTGATCACGTTCCAGGTGATGGCGCCGATGAGGGCGCCGAACACCACATGGTGGTCCACGATGCCCGGCTCCACGATGCCCTTGCCCACGGTGGCGGCCACCTTGAGCTGGAAGATGAAGATCGCGATGAAGTTGAAACAGGCGGCGAACAGGATGGCGGTCTGCGGCTTGAGCACGCCGGTGGACACCACGGTGGCGATCGAGTTGGCCGCGTCGTGGAATCCGTTCATGAAGTCGAACACCACCGCCAGCACGACCAGCAGCGCCACGACCCAGAAGCTGATCTGGATGACTTCCATGTCAGGCCAGGATCAGGAGTTCTCGAGGACCACGCCCTCGATGAGGTTGGCCACGTCCTCGCAGCGGTCGGAGATGGACTCCAGCTGCTCGTACACCGCCTTCAGCTTGATCAGCTCGCGCACGTCGGGCTGCTCGCGGAACAGCTTGGACATCGCCGAGCGCATCACGCGGTCGGCATCCGACTCCAGCCGGTCGATTTCTTCGCAGGTCTTGATCGCGGCCTCGGCGACCGCGCTCTCGGACAGGCGCGGCAGCAGCGAGACCGCATGCTGCACCCGCTCGCAGCACTTGACCGACAGGTCGGCCAGGCGCAGCACTTCTTCGGTCATCGCCTTCACGTCGTAGAGCGACATGGTTTCGCTGGAGTCCTGCAGCAGGTCGAGGATGTCGTCCATCGCGTTGATCAGGCCGTGGATCTGCTCACGGTCGATCGGCGTGATGAAGGTCTTGTGCAGCAGGCGGCTCACTTCCGCGGTGACCTTGTCGGCCTGGCGCTCCGCCGCGTCCACTTCGGCCGCGTATTTTTCGCGCAGCGAGGGGTCGCTGTAGTTCTGCACCATCAGCATGAAGGCGCGGGCCCCTTCGGCGATCTTGTTGCCGTGCTCGTTGAAAAGCTCGAAAAAATTGCCCTCGCGCGGCAGCAGCTTGCCGAACAGCATGATGGTTCTCCTTGGTTCGGGCGCGATTCTAGAGGCCGGCTTGCGCCGGCAGGCCGCTATCGGTGGCCAGGCTCTCGCGCGGCCCCTGAAAGTCGGCCAGCGCCTGCAGCAGCCGGTGGAAGTCCGCCTCCTGCGCCAGCGGGTTGAACCCGTCCGTGGGCACGGCCAGCACCGGCAATCCCGGCTCCCGCTCGAAATGTTCGGCGTAGGCGGCCGACAGGCGCTCCAAGTAGGCGTCCGGAATCGCCTGTTCCATGTCGATGCCGCGGCGGTGGATGCGCTGCTGCAGCACCGGCGTGGCGGCCTGCAGCCAGATCACCAGGTCGGGTTGCGGCAGGGAGGCGGCCACGTGCTGGTGGATCTGGAGGTAGAGCCGGTACTCGTCGTCCGACAGCGTCAGGCGGGCGAACAGCGCATCCTTGGCGAACATGAAGTCGCTGACGATGCGCGGGCTGAACATGCCCGGCTGCGCCAGCGCCCGGTACTGCTCCACCCGCTGGAACAGGAAGAACAGCTGCGTCTGCAGGGCATAGCGGCTGCCGTCCTCGTAGAAGCGGGCGAGGAAGGGGTTCTCTTCCGGTTTTTCCAGCAAGGGCTCAGCGCCCAGGGTGGCCGCCAGCTTGCGGGCCAGCGAGCTCTTGCCCGCGCCGATCGGGCCCTCGATCGCGATATGGCGAAAACGCCGCACTTCAGCCCCTGAAGATGAAGTACACCGCCCCCACCAGGCACAGCCCGGCCCAGAGGTAGTCCAGCTTGAGCGGCTGGTTCATCACCACCACGGCGAAGGGCATGAACACCGACAAGGTGATCACTTCCTGCGCGATCTTCAGCTGCGCCAGGCTGTAGCCGCCGGCATAACCGATGCGGTTGGCCGGCACCTGCAGCAGGTACTCGAACAGCGCGATGCCCCAGCTCAACAGGGCGGCCACGTACCAGGGGCGATCGGCCAGGCTCTTGAGGTGGCCGTACCAGGCCACCGTCATGAACACGTTGGACAGCAGCAGCAGGCCGAAGGTCTGCACAGGAAGGCTCAGCGAGGGCATCCCGGCATTCTAGGAAGGCCGGCATGCAGGCAGCGCCCGGTGGCCTACGCCAGGCGTTCGATCGGCTGGTCCGCGCAGCGCTGCAGCCACAGGGCCAGCGGCCCCTGCCCAGGGATGACCAGCCCCGGCGCCAGCTCCGCCAACGGCTGCAGCACGAAGGCGCGCAAGTGCAGGCGCGGATGCGGCAGCGTCAGCTCGGGTGTGTCGATCCTGATCTGGTCCACGAGCAGCAGGTCCAGATCCAGCGTGCGCGGGGCATTGCGGTACGGCCGCTGGCGGCCGTGCTGCTGCTCGATTGCCTGCAGCGCGGCCAGCAAAGCCTGTGGTGACAAGCCGGTGCGCAGTTGCGCCACCGCATTCACGAAGTCCGGCCCACCGGCGTCCACCGGCGCGGAACGGTACAGGGAGGACAAGCTCATCGCCTCCACGCCCGGCACGCGGGCGATGGCCGCGGCAGCGTCGCGCACCGTGGCCGCCGGGTCGCCCAGGTTGGCGCCCAGGCCCACGAAGGCGGTGTGCGGCACCGCCGGGTCGTTCAAGCGCCCTCGCCGCCCGGGCTGTCGGACACCACGGGCGCACCCTCGCCCCCCGAGCGGCCGCCGGGCTTGCGGCGGCGGCGACGCTTTTTCTTGGCGGGCGCGGAATCCGCCTCGGGCGCATCCGAGTGGGCGGCGCCACCGGCTGCACGGCGCGGATGGCCGCTTTCACGCGCAGCTGCAAGCAGGCCTTCACGCTCCTCCGGCGTGCCCAGGGCGAAATCCTCCCACCAGTCGGCCAGCTCGGCGGGTGCTTCACCCGCGTCGGCGCGCAGGCGCAGGAAGTCGAACCCGGCGCGGAAACGCGGCTGCTCCACCAGGGTGTAGGGCCCCTGCCCCACGCGGCGCTCGAAGCGAGGCTGCATCATCCAGATCTCGCGCATGTCGGCGGCCAGCTTGCCACGGCCGGAGATGTCGCCGATGCGGGCGTCGAACACCGCATCGATCGCCTGCTGCAGCGCCGGGAATCCGGGCTCGCCGGCGGACTTGAGCTTGTTCCAGCGGTCCAGCACGTCGTGCCAGAGCATGCAGGCCAGCAGGAAGCTGGGGGCGACCGAGCGGCCCTCCTCGACCCGGCGGTCGGTGTCGCTCATCGCCAGGTGCACGAACTTCTCGCGCCCGTCGTGGCGGTGGGCTTCGTCCAGCAACACGTCGATCACCGGGAACACACCTCGGTGCAGGCCCTGTTTGCGCAGCTCCTCCAGGCTGCTCAGCGCGTGGCCGGTCTGCAGCAGCTTGATCATCTCGTCGAACATGCGCGAGGGCGGCACGTTGTCCAGCAGGGCGGCCATGCGCTGGATGGGCGCGCGGGTCTTCTCCTCGATGTCGAAGCCCAGCTTGGCGGCAAAACGCACCGCACGGATGATGCGCACCGGGTCCTCGCGGTAGCGGGTCTCCGGGTCGCCGATCATCCGCAGCAGGCGCTTCTTGGCGTCCTTGATGCCGCCGTGGTAATCCACCACGATCTGCGTCTGCGGGTCGTAGTACATCGCGTTGACCGTGAAGTCGCGGCGCGCGGCATCCTCGATCTGCGGGCCCCAGACGTTGTCGCGCAGCACGCGGCCGCTGGCGTCCACTGCATGGCTCTTGCCGGCCAGGTCCTCGCGGGAGGTCTTCTCGTTGCCTTCCACCTGCTCGGAGGCGGTGTTGTCCATGTAGGCGCGGAAGGTGGATACCTCGATCACCTCATGGTCGCGCCCGCGCCCATGCACCACGTGCACGATGCGGAAGCGCCGGCCGATGATGAAGGCACGCCGGAACAGCGCCTTCACCTGCTCGGGCGTGGCGTTGGTGGCCACGTCGAAGTCCTTGGGGCGGCGGCCCACCAGCAGGTCGCGCACGGCGCCGCCCACGATGTAGGCCTCATGGCCGGCGTCTTGCAGGGTGCGCACCACCTTGATGGCGCGCTCGTCCACCAGCGCGGGGTCGATGCCGTGTTCGGCCACGGGCACTTCGGTGCGCTTGCCCAGGGGGATCTTCGGGCCCTTCTTCTTGTCGTCGCCCGCTTCGGTCTTGCCAAGCAGCTTGTTGATGAGTTTCTTGATCATTCGAAGAGCTTCAGGATGGGCCAGCCACGCTGGCGGGCGATCTGCTCCAGCGCGGGGCTGGGATTGGTGGCCACCGGGTGGCTCACGCGTTCGAGCAACGGCAGGTCGTTGGTCGAATCGCTGTAGAAGGTGATGCGCTCGAACTGGTCCCAACTGTGCGCGCGTTGGTCCAGCCAGTCGAGCACGCGCTGGATCTTGCCCTCGCGGAAGGTGGGCACGCCGTGGATCTTGCCGGTGACGCGGCCTTCGCCGTCGCGCTGCAGTTCCAGCGCAATGAGCTCGGCCACGCCGAAGGCATCGGCGATCGGGCGGGTGACGAATTCGTTGGTGGCGGTGACGATGGCCACCAGGTCGCCAGCCTGCTGGTGGCGCTGCACCAGCGCCAGCGCTTCGGGCCGCAGCGAGGGCGCCATCTCCTCGCGCATGAAGCGTTCACGCATCGCTTGCGCTTCGTCCGGATGGCGGTCTCGCCAGGCCGAGGTGGCGAAGTCCAGGTAGGCCTCCAGGTTCAGCGTGCCGTCCAGGTACTGCGCGTAGAACGCGTCGTTGCGCCGCTTGAACTCGTCGCCGTTGGCCCAGCCGGCCCGCACCAGGAAATCGCCAAAGGCGTGGTCGGAATCTACCGGGATCAGCGTGCCGTCCAGGTCAAACAGGGTGAGATTCTTCATGCCGCTCCCTCCTCGGCCAGCATGCTCTTGAGCAGCGGCACGGTGATGCCGCGCTGGTGCGACAGGGCAAACACGTCCAGCCGGTCGAGCAGGCGCATCAGGTGCTTGAGGTCGCGGGCGAAACGGGTCAACAGGTAGTCCATCACATCGTCGGAGAGAAAGATGCCGCGGCGGTCGGCCTCGCGGCGCAGCGCGGCACGCGCCTGGTCCTCGGCCAGCGGCTCCAGGGCGAACACATGGCCCCAGCCGAGCCGGGTGCGCAGGTCGTCGCGCACCGGCAGGTCCACCGGCGGCACGCGACCGGCGGCCACCAGCTGCACGCCCAGCGTCACGGCCTCCACGAAGACCGTGAACGCGGCCTGCTGCTGCTGGGCGTCGAAATCCTGGCAGTCGTCCAGCAGCACCAGCGACCAGGCCTCGTCCACCGGCCAGGGCACCTCGCTGCGCGCATCGAACCAGCCCACCCGCTCGCCGGCGTTCTGGCGCTCGGCGGCCAGGGCACGCATCAGGTGCGTCTTGCCGGTGCCGGAGGGCCCCCACAGGTACACCGGCGCCGCCACGTCCTGCAGGTTGCGCAGGTGCTGCACGGCCGCGCCGTTGGCGCCCGTGACGTAGCTTTCGAAGCTGGGCGACGCCTCCGGGAAGATGGCCAACGGAATCTGTTTCATCCCAGGTACAACCGGCTGCCCAGGTACAGGCCCTGCACCCGGCGCACCGCCACCAGCATCACCGCGCTGACCGGCAAGGCGATCAGCACGCCGACAAAACCGAAGAGCTCGCCAAACGCCAACAGCGCAAACACCACCGCCAGCGGGCTCAGGCCAATGCGCTCGCCCACCAGCCGCGGGGTGAGGTAGAAGCTTTCCAGCAGCTGCCCGAAGCCGTACACCACCGCCACGCTCCCCAGCCCGTACCAGCCGCCGAACTGCAGCAGCGCCGCCACCAGCGCCAGCGCCAGGCCCAGGCCGAACCCGAGGTAGGGGATGAAGACCAGCAAGCCGGTGATCACACCCACCGGCAACGCCAGGTGAAAACCGAACAGCGCCAGGCCGACCGCGTAGTACAGCGCCAGCAGCAACATCACCAGCAGCTGGCCGCGCAGGTACTGGCCCAGCACCTGGTCGCATTCCCCCATGAAGGACGCAAAGCGCTCGCGCTGGCGCGGCGGCACCAGCATCTGCAGCTGCACCGCGATGCGCGGCCAGTCCATCAGCAGGTAGAACAGCACCAGCGGCACCAGCACCGCATTGCCCACGATCGCCAGCACGTAGCTGCCGCCGATGCGCGCGGAAGCGAAGGCACGGGACAGCCAGTCGTCCGAATTCGCGTCCCAGTGCTTGACGATGAAGTCGCGCACGCTGTTCATGTCGAAGGAGACCTGCACACCGTACTGGGCCAGCCAGGGTGTCAGGGTGGCATCGAGCCGGTCCACCAACAGGGGCAGCTGTTCCTTCAGCAGCGGCAGCTCGCGCGTGAGCACCGGCACGATCAGCAGCAGCAGCGCCAGCACCACGGTGATGGCGGCGGTTTCCACCAGCAGCACCGCCAGCGGCCGGCGCCACCCCCGGCGCACCAGGCGCTCCACCGCCGGCAACAGCGCGTAGGCCAGGCCGGCACCGACGATGAAGGGGGTGAGCACCGGCGCCAGCCGCCACAGCAACAGGCAGGCCACCAGGCCGATGGCGGCCCAGCTGAGGGTCTGGCGTTGGGTGGCGGTGAGCGACATGGTGGCGAGGGGCCGCGAGCCGCTCGCGAGGGGCACAGGGAGCCGGCAGGCGGGCGCCATTCTATGTGGCGGCCGTCCGGGCACGGCCATCACCACGGCGAGCCTGCCGCCGGGTAGGCCGCCGGTGCGCTGTGCCAGCCCGCCGGCAGGAGCCGGCCCGGCCGCTCGTTCACACCGCCTTCAGTGCAGCCGCGGCGGGCTGCCGTGGCGAAGCTCGTCGATGCGTTGCAGCAGCTCCGCGGCGTCCGCGGCGCCGGGCCGGTGTTCCAGGTAGGCGGCAAGGTCGTCCACCGCCATCAGGCGCTGGCCGAGCTCGGCATAGGCCAGCCCGCGGTCGCGCCGCTCCTCCCAGGCCTGCGGCAGCAACACCACCAGGCGCTGCTGCACGGCCAGCCAGCGCCCCGGGTCGCCGGCAGCGCGATGGATCTCCTTCAGGTTGCGCAGCAGGCGAGCCAGCACGTCGCGCGCGGAGGCCGATTGCAGGAACAAGCCGAGCGGCACCTCGAAGTCGTCCACCAGGCCCTGCTGGCGCCGATAGGGCAGCAGGCGCTCGTCCAGCTCCTCGCGCGACAGCGAGTGGCCGTTGAACGGATCGATCACCACCTCACCCTGCGGCATGCGCAGCTTGACGAGGAAGTGGCCCGGGAAGGACACGCCCCGCGCGGCCAGGCCCACTTGGCCGGCAAGCTCGATGTACAGCAGCGCCAGCGTGATCGGGATGCCGCGCCGGGTGGACAGCACCTGGTGCAGGTAGCTGTTGCCCGGGTCGTAGTAGTCGTTGACGTTGCCCGCGAACCCCAGCTCGTTGAAGAAGTAGTGGTTCAGCAGGCGCAGCCGCTGCAGCGGCATGGCGTCTGCGGGCAGGCGGCGCTTCAGGCGCTCGGCCAGCTGGTCGATGTCCGACAGCACGGCCTGCGGGTCCAGCGACGGGTGCTCGTCCTGCGCCACCGTGATGGCCGCCTCGGTCAGCGCCAGCCCGTCGTCCTCGGCCACCAGGCTGGCGAAGTACTCCAACGGCGTGATGGGCCGGAACTGCATGCCGACAGTTTAGGCAGTCAGCTGCGGCGCATGAAGTCGCGCGGACGCAGCCCCAGCGCCACGAGCACGCCGAAGTACAGCAGCGCCGCGGCACCCAGCACCCCGGCCATCCAGCCGGCCCGCAGCCATTGGTGCTGGCCCAGTGCGACCCAGTCCAGGTAGTGGCCCGCCGCCCACAGGCCGGCCCCCATGCAGGCGCAGGCCAGCCCCACGCGCAGCAGGAAGCCCCACCAACCCGGCAGGGGCGTGTAGCTGCCGAGCCGGCGCAGGCCGATCAGCAACCAGACGGCATTGATCACCGCGCCCAGGCCGATGGACAGCGCCAGCCCGGCCACGCCCAGCCACGGCACGAACAACAGGTTCATCAGCTGGGTGAGGCACAGCACGACCACCGCCACCTTCACCGGCGTGCGGATGTCCTGGCGGGCATAGAAGCCGGGCGCCACGATCTTCACGCCGACCAGGCCGATCAGCCCCACGCCGTAGCCCATCACCGCCGTGGTGGTGCGCTGCAATGCCTCCACGTCGAAGGCGCCGCGGTGGTAGAGCACCGCCACCAGCGGCTGCGCAAACACCAGCAGCGCCACTGCGCAGGGCAGCGCGAGCAGCAGCACCAGGCGCAGGCCCCAGTCCAGCAGGCCGGAATAGCCCACGCTGTCGTTGCGGGCCTGCGCGGCCGACAGCTGCGGCGTCAGCACCACGCCCAGCGCCACGCCGAGCAGCGCGGTCGGGAACTCCATCAGCCGGTCGGCATAGGTCAGCCACGACACCCCACCCACCGCCACATGCGAGGCGATCTGGGTGTTGATCAGCAGCGACACCTGGGCCACCGACACGCCCACCAGCGCGGGCGCCATCTGGCGCAGGATGCGGTGCACGCCGTCGTGCCGCCAGGCCTCGCGGATACGGCCCGGGGTGAACCCCAGGCGCGGCCAGGCGCCGATGCGCCGCAGGGCGGGAAGCTGCACGGCCAGCTGCAGCACGCCGCCAGCCATCACGCCCACGGCCAGGGCGTAGATCGGCTCGATGCCCCAGGCCTTGAACTGCGGCACCAGCCACAGCGCCGCGCCGATGAAGCACAGGTTCATCAGCACCGGCGTGGCCGCTGGCACCGCGAAGCGCTTCCAGGTGTTCAGGATGCCCGCCGACAGCGCCACCATCGACATGAAGCCGATGTAGGGAAACATGATGCGGGTCATCACCACCGCCTGGTCGAAGCTGCCCCCATCGCGCAGGCCCTCGGCGATCAGCCACACCAGGATGGGCGCGCCGAGCACACCCAGCACGCTGGTGGCAATGAGGGCCCACAGCAGCACCGTGGCCACGGCGTCTATCAGCCGGCGGGTGGCTTCATCGCCCTGGCGCTCCCGGCTGGCCGCCAGCAGCGGCACGAAAGCCTGCGAAAACGCCCCTTCGGCGAACAGCCGGCGCAGCAGGTTGGGCAGGCGGAAGGCGACGTTGAAGGCGTCGGTGGTGGCGGTGGCGCCGAAGGTGGCGGCGACCAGCATTTCCCGGATCAGCCCGGTGACGCGAGAAGCCAGCGTGAGCAGCGAGACGGTGGAGGCGGCCTTCAGCAGGTTCATCGGGGAAGGCCGGGCGGCCTGGCAACAGGGCGGGCGATTATAGGAAGGCCCCTGGGCCCGCCCGGCTGGCCAGGCGCGCGGCTTGTCCGCCGCCGCCCAAGGATGCTATACTCGCCGGCTCACCACCTGGACACCGAACTCAAGCATGGCCACCTCTTCCAAAGCCAAGAAGAAGACCGTCCGCCTGGCATCCGGCCGCAAGCGCGCCCGCCAGGACGTGAAGCTCAACGCCGCGAACACCGCGCTGCGTTCCAAATTCCGCACGGTCATCAAGAACGTGCAAAAGGCCGTTGTCTCCGGCGACAAGGCCAAGGCCGCTGACCTCTTCAAGACCGCCCAGGCCGTGATCGACTCGGTGGCCGACAAGGGCATCTTCCACAAGAACAAGGCCGCTCGCCACAAGAGCCGCCTGTCGGCGAAGATCAAGGCGCTGGCCGCGCCCGCCGCCTGAAGAACACCGTCCAGGTGTGAGCAGCAAAGCCCGCTTCGGCGGGCTTTTTGTTTGTGGTGCCGCTTCGGCGGGCTTTTTTGTTTGTGGTGCCGCTTCGGCGGCTTTGTTTTGTGCGGCTGCTTCAGCCAGCCGCCACGGGGTCCACGGCACGGGCGCTGAAGGCGTCGCACAGCGGCCCCGGCTTGGCGATGGCATAACCCTGCACGAAGTCCACGCCCACCGAGCGCAGCTCGTCCAGGATGCGTTGGTCCTCCACGAACTCGGCCACCGTTTTCAGCGCCATCAGGTGGCCGATCTTGTGGATGGCCTCCACCATCGCCCGGTGCGTCAGGTCGTCGCCGATGCGCCGCACCAGCCCGCCGTCGATCTTCAGGTAGTCCAGCGGCAGGCGCTTGAGGTAGTTGAAGGACGACATGCCGGCGCCAAAGTCGTCCAGCGCCACCTGGCAGCCCTGCGCCCGCAGCGCGCCCAGCAGGTCCACGGCCACCTCGAGGTTCGCCACTGCCGCGGTCTCCGTCACCTCGAAGCAGATCTCCCCGCGCGGCGTGTCGTTCGTCAGCAGCTCGGCCTGCACGTAGGCACCCAGGGTGTCGTCGGACAGCGAGGAGCCCGAGAGGTTGATGCTGTAGTGCACCGGGCAGCCGACGGCCGCGCGGTGGCGGCGGTGCTCGGCCAGCGCATGGCGGATGACCCAGCGGTCGATGTCGCCCATCAGGCCGTAGCGCTCGGCAGCCGGGATGAAGGCCATCGGCGGCACCATGCGGCCCTGCTCGTCCAGCAGCCGCAGCAGGATCTCGAAGCGCGGCGTGGCACCCGGCAAGGCATCCAGGCCGACGATGGGCTGTGCGTACAGCACGAAGCGGTCCTCCGCCAGCGCCTGCTGCAGCCGGCTCACCCAGTCCATCTCGCCGGCGCGGCGCTGCAGGTCCACGTCGTTGGCATGGAAGGCATGCACGCGGTTGCGGCCCTTTTCCTTGGCCACGTAGCAGGCAGAATCGGCCGCGCGCAGCACGCCGGCACGATCGAACTCACCGGGCACGAACGACACCAGGCCGATGCTGGCGCCCACGTGGAAGTGGCGCGCCTCCCAGCTGAAGGCGAAGTCCTGAACCTGCTGGCGCAGGTTCTCCGCCACCTGCGCCGCGGCCGAGGCCGGGCAGTCGTTCAGCAGCACGGCGAATTCATCCCCACCCAGGCGGGCGATGGTGTCGCCGCGCCGCAGGGCACCACGCAGCAGCTGCGCGAGCTGCCGCAGCAGCAGGTCGCCGGCCGCGTGGCCACAGGTGTCGTTGACCACCTTGAACTGGTCCAGGTCGAGGAACAGCAGGCCGTGCGTCTGGCCGCTGCCGCCGGGCGATTGCAATACGGTGTCCAGCCGCTGCTCGAAAGCCGACCGGTTGAGCAGCCCGGTCAGCGGATCGTGGGTGGCCTGGTGGGACAGCTCGGCCGCCAGCTTGCGCGCCCGTGTCACGTCGTGCAGCACCACCACTGCACCGGCCACCTGGCCATGGTCGTCGAAGATGGGCGCGGCGGCGTCCTCCAGGGGCCGCTCGGCGCCGTCGCGCGACACCAGCAGCACGTCCTGCTCGCGGCTGGTGGCCTGGCCGGAACGCAGCACCTGCTCCACCGGGTCCTGGGTGCGGGCGCGGCTGGTGCTGTCGCACAGGCGCAGCACGTCCTGCACCGGCCGGCCCACCGCCTCGTCGCCCTGCCAGCCGGTCATGGCTTCGGCCACCCGGTTCAGATAGGTGACCCGGGCGCTGCGATCCACCGCGATCACGCCGTCGCCGATGGCGCCCAGCGTCACACGCAGCAGCTCCTTCTCGGCGAACAAGCGCCGTTCGGCTTGTTTGCGGGCGGTGATGTCGCGCACCACGCCGGTGAACACCGCCTCGGCGTCCAGCGCCATCACGCCGATGGTGAACTCCACCTGGAACTCCCTGCCGTTCTTGGCGCGGGCGGCCAGCTCCACGCAGCGCTGGCCCACCACCTTGCTGTCGCCGGTCTGGCGATAGAGCTCGATGGCCGCGCGGTGCGCGCCGCGCAGGCGCTCGGGCACCAGGTCCACGATGTCGCGGCCCACCATCTCCTGGGCGCTGTAGCCGAACATCTCGCAGGCGGCCCGGTTGGCGCTCGTGATGACCCAGTCCTCGCTGATGGTGAGGATGCCTTCGGCCACACTGTCCATCACCGAGCGGATCTGGGTCTCGTTGCGTGCGGCCTCACGCTGCGCCGCGCCCAGCCGGGCCGCCAGCGGCTTCACCTGCGCCCACACGCCAAACACGGCCGCCAGCACCAGCAGCCCCAGCAGGGGCAGCGACCAGGCCAGGGTGCGCCGGGCCGGCGCAAAGGCCTCCACCGCTGCCTGCTGCACGACCACGCCCACATCCGGACCGAGCGGGCCGTAGGCGGCCAGCGTCGGGGTACCGCGGTTTATGTTGAAGCGCGCGACGCCGTGGCTGCCGGCCAGCGCACTCAGCATGGGTGCGTTGGCCGCGCCGGCGGCTGGCATCTCGACCGGCGTCCGCTCAGGGGGCCCGGCGATGCAGCGCAGGCCGGCATCGGCGCGCACGCACAGCCGCACCTCGCCGGTGGTGCCAAAACCCGTCGCGGTGAAAAAGTCACGCCACAGGGCGTCCAGCCGCTGGTCGAGCTGCACCCTGCGGACCGTGCCGTCGGCATCCCCGGCCTGCACCTGCTGGCGCAGCACCAGGCCGTCGTCCCACAGAAGCTGGCTGTGAACGCCGTGTGCCAGCCGCGCCTGCAGCCCGCGTGCGGCGGCCACGTCACCCACCGAGACGATGGGCGAGCCGTCAGCGGTGGTGACCACGACGCCGGCGTAGCCGGTGTCCACCAGGCTGCGTGCGAACAGGGCGATCTGCACCTTGGCTGCCTGCGTCGCCGCATGGTTGGCCGCCTGGCTCGGGGGCGGCAGCGGCGGCATGCGTTGCGACGCATGCAAGGCGCGGCGCGAGCCCGCTTCAAGCACTTCGTCGAGCAGCCGGGTGCGTGCGTCGATCGCCGCGCTGAGGGCGGCGTTGGTCGCTTCCAGGCGGGTGCGCTGCTGGGCTGCAAACCCGACCACGGCAGCGCCGGCCGCCGCCAGCCCGACGAAGACGATGGAAGCCAGGAGGATCTGGCGCTCGCTGTGCCGGGAATCCATCGGCGTAGGGCGCCGCAACGCTCCCCACCGGGCCGCGATGCCCAGCGCGCCCAGCACCAGGGCCGCGCAGGCCCACGCCGGCAAGGCCACCAGCCAGGGCTGGCCATACACCAGGTCCAGGTCCAGGCCAAGGGCCAGCAGCCCAGCCACCCCCAGGGCGAACGAAACGCCGACCGCCAGCCAGGGCAGCACGGCGGCCATGCGCAGCCCATCGGGTGCGCGGCTTGGCAGTCGATCACCGTCGAAGGTCATGGAGGGTGCAGGCGGTGGCACCTTCGGGTATCGGCCGCCACGGCGCCAACTTGAGCACCCCGGCGCGCCGTGGGCGCCCTTCCCCAGGCGCTCAGGCCGGCGGGGAGGCGGGTGTGTCCGGCACCAGGCAGGCCTCGGCAACCTGCAGATCGTTGTCGCGCGCGAAGTTCATCACGAAGTCCCAGGCCATGGGCTCCACGCTTTTCAGCGCCTCGTTGACGATCACGCACTTCACGCCATTGATGACTCGCGGCACGCAGTAGGGCGAATAGCCGATGTAGGCCGCCCTGCCCTGCACCACGCCTTCAGGGCGAAAGCTGGACATCGCACCGGCCAGCCGCTCGGCCCAGTCGCTGGGACGGAAGGTGCGCCCATCCTTGGTGATTCCCTGGATGAAGATTTGGCGCGGTTTCGGTTCGGTCGACACGCTGGCGGCAGTCAATGCGAGGGCAACCCCGTATTGTGCCGCGGATGTGTTGCGGCGCAGCACGCCCGTAGAATGACTTTTTTCCTCTGGAGCTGCCTCGATGAACGCCCCCGAACCGCATGTGATGAAGACCTACGGCCGCCTGCCGATCGCTTTGTCGCACGGCCGAGGCTGCTGGCTCTGGGACACCGACGGCAGGAAGTACCTCGACGGCCTGGGTGGCATCGCGGTCAACACGCTGGGCCACGCGCACCCCAAGCTGGTGCCCGCGTTGCAGGACCAGGTGAGCAAGCTGATCCACAGCTCCAACTACTACCACGTGCCGCTGCAGGAGCAGCTCGCGGCGAAGCTGTGCGAGCTGTCAAGGCTGACCAACGTATTCTTCTGCAACAGCGGCCTGGAGGCCAACGAAGGCGCACTCAAGATCGCCCGCAAGTTCGGCCATGACAAGGGTATCGACCGGCCCGAGATCATCGTCTACGAAAAGGCCTTCCACGGCCGCTCCATCGCCACGCTGTCGGCCACCGGCAACCCGAAGGTGCAGGCCGGTTTCGGCCCGCTGGTCGAAGGCTTCGTGCGCGTGCCGCTGAACGACCTGGCCGCGATCGAGGAAGCCGCACGCACCCGCCCCAACGTGGTCGCGGTCTTCCTCGAAGTGATCCAGGGCGAAGGTGGCATCAACCCCACGCAGCTGGACTACCTGCGTGCACTGCGCAAGCTGTGCGACGAACGCGACTGGCTGCTGATGCTCGACGAGGTGCAGTGCGGCATCGGCCGCACCGGCAAGTGGTTTGCGCACCAATGGGCCGGCATCCAGCCCGACGTGATGCCGCTGGCCAAGGGCTTGGGCTCCGGCGTGCCGGTGGGCGCTATCGTCTGCGGGCCGCGTGCGGCCAACGTGCTGGGCCCGGGCAACCACGGCACCACCTTCGGCGGCAACCCGCTGGCCATGCGCGCCGGCGTGGAAACGCTGCGCATCATGGAAGAGGAGCGGCTGCTGGAGAACGCCGCCGCGGTGGGCGCCCACCTCAAGGCCGCGCTGGAGCGCGAGTTCAAGGGCCTGCCCGGCGTGGTGGAAGTGCGTGGCCAGGGCCTGATGATCGGCATCGAACTCGCCCGCCCCTGCGGTGAGCTGCTGGGCCGCGCCTGCGAGGCGGGCCTGCTGATCAGCGTGACGGCCGACAAGGTGATCCGCCTGGTGCCTTCGCTGATCCTCACGCGCGAAGAAGCCGACCAGCTCGTGGCCATCCTCGCGCCGCTGGTGAAAGAGTTCCTGTCCTCGCCCGCGGCATGAAGCCCGGCCACAGCCTGATGAAGCACTACCTGCAGTTCAAGGACCTGCGTGCCGAGGAGTACGCCTACCTGTTCGAGCGCACCGCGATCATCAAGAAGCGCTTCAAGAACTACGAGAAGTACCAGCCGCTGGTGGACCGGACGCTGGCAATGATCTTCGAGAAAGCCAGCACCCGCACCCGCGTGAGCTTCGAGGCCGGCATGTACCAGATGGGCGGCTCGGTGGTGCACCTGACCACCGGCGACAGCCAGCTCGGCCGCGCCGAGCCGGTGGAGGATTCGGCCCGCGTGATCAGCCGCATGGTCGACATCGTGATGATCCGCACCTTCGAGCAGGCCAAGATCGACACCTTCGCGGCGCACTCGCGCGTGCCGGTGATCAACGGCCTGACCAACGAGTTCCATCCCTGCCAGATCCTGGCCGACATCTTCACCTTCATCGAGCAGCGCGGCAGCATCGCCGGCAAGACGGTGGCCTGGGTGGGCGACGGCAACAACATGGCCAACACCTGGCTGCAGGCGGCGGAGATCCTGGGCTTCACGGTGCATGTGAGCACGCCCGGGGGCTACGAAGTGGATGCCAAGGTGGCGGGCATCCGCGACACCGGCTGCTACAAGACCTTCGCCGACCCGATGGACGCTTGCCGCGGCGCCCACCTGGTGACCACCGACGTGTGGACCAGCATGGGCTACGAAGCCGAGAACGCGGTGCGCATGAAGGCCTTTGCCGACTGGTGCGTGGACACCGACATGATGGCCGTGGCCCAGCCCGATGCGCTGTTCATGCACTGCCTGCCCGCGCACCGCGGCGAGGAGGTGCAGGCCGAGGTGATCGACGGCCCGCAGTCGGTGGTGTGGGAGGAGGCCGAGAACCGCATGCATGTGCAGAAGGCCCTGATGGAATACCTGCTGCTCGGGCGCATCGGCTGACATTGCACATGAAGAAGAACACCCCTGTGGTCGCCGGCGCGGCGGCCGTGCTGTGCATCCTGTCGTTCACCACAGCTGCCGCCGAGCCCGCCGTGCGCGGCCCTGAAAAAGTGCAGGACTGGTACGACGCCGGCCAGCGCTTCATCCGCGAATCGAAAGCGGTCAAGCCGATCACCGGGCGCGCGAAGAACGTCATCCTCTTTGTCGGCGACGGCATGGGCGTGAGCACGCAGACGGCTGCGCGCATCCTCGAGGGCCAGCTGCGTGGGCAGCCGGGCGAGGAGAACCGGCTGTCCTTCGAGACCTTTCCGTACAGCGCGCTGTCCAAGACCTATTCCTGGGACCAGCAGACCTCCGATTCGGCGCCCACCATCAGCGCCATCATGACCGGCTACAAGACCCGCGAGGGCATGCTGGGCGTGGACCACCTCACACCGCGCAACGATTGCGATGCGGCGAACGTCGCGGCGCATTCGGTGGAGACGATGCTGGAGCTGGCGGCCGAACACGGCAAGGCCACCGGCGTGGTGACCACCGCGCGGCTCACGCACGCCACCCCGGCCGGCGCCTACGCGCACGTGCCGGCGCGCGACTGGGAAGCCGACACCCACCAGCCCGCCGGTTGCGGCGTGAAGGACATCGCGCGCCAGCTGATCGAGGTGTCGCCGGCGGTGCGCAAGAGCCTGAAGGTCGCCCTGGGCGGCGGGCGCTCGGCGTTCCTGCCGCGCCAGCCTGACGCCGCCACCGTGGACGACCCCGAATACGGCCCGGTCAAGGGCGGCCGCACCGACGGCCGCAACCTTACCGCCGAGTGGCTGAGCAGCCGCGGCAACGGCGCCCAGTACGTGTGGAACAAGGCGCAGTTCGATGCGATCGACCTGGCCGGCACCGAGCACCTGCTCGGCCTGTTCGAGCCCTCGCACATGCGCTACGAAGCCGACCGTGCGCAGGACCAAGCGGGCGAGCCCTCGCTCACCGAGATGACCGACAAGGCGATTCGCCTGCTGAGCCGGCAGCGGCAGGGCTTCTTCCTCGAAGTGGAAGCCGGCCGCATCGACCACGGCCACCACGGCGGCAATGCCAAACGCGCGCTGCTGGACACCATCGAGCTGAGCAACGCGGTGCGCCGCGCGATGGAGCTCACGCGAGAGAGCGACACGCTGATTATCGTGACCGCGGACCACAGCCATGTGTTCACCATCGCCGGCTATCCGCACCGCGGCAACAACATCCTTGGCGTGGTGAAGGACGTGCCCGAGGTGGACGGCAACCCCACGGCGCCGGCCAAGGACCAGAAAGGCCTGCCCTACACCACCCTGGGCTACCAGAACGGCCCCGGCCATCGCGAAGGGCCGCGCACGGACCTGAGCGCGGTGGACACGACCGAGCTCGACTTCCACCAGGAGGCGGCCATCCCGATGGAAAGCGAAACCCACGGCGGCGAGGACGTCGCCATCTGGGCCCGCGGCCCGCGTGCCCACCTGGTGCGAGGCAGCATGGAAGAGAACTGGATCTTCCACGTCATGCGCAACGCCTTCGGGTTCTAGGGCCCGGCAGCGCCCCATGAAGCTCGCGCTGATCACCGACATCCATGCCAACCGGGAGGCGCTCAGCGCGGTGCTGGCGCATGCCGAGGGCCTGGGGGTGCAGCGCTATGCCTTCCTGGGCGACTACGTGGGCTACGGCGCCGACCCCGGCTGGGTCGTGGACCGGGTGCGCGAGTTCGTGGCCCAGGGCTCGGCCGCGGTGCTGGGCAACCACGACGCGGCGGTGGTGCGCGGGCCCACGCCCTCGATGCGCCTGGAGCCGCGCCAGGCGATCGAGTGGACGCGTGCGCAGCTGGGCGACGAGCAGGTGGCCTTCCTGGCCGCGCGTCCCTATGCGGTGACCGAGGACGACCGGCTCTACGTGCACGCCAACGCCTACGCGCCCATGGAATGGGGCTACATCGTCGGCCGGCACGACGCGGCGCGCAGCCTGCTGTGCACCGCCAGCCGCTACACCTTCTGCGGCCACGTGCACGAGCCCTGCCTGTACCACCTGTCGTCCACCGGCAAGACCGGCGAGTTCCGGCCCACGCCGGAGGTGGACATCCCCGTGCCGCCGCACCGGCAGTGGCTGGTGCTGCCCGGCTCGGCCGGCCAGCCGCGTGACGGCAACCCAGCCGCCTGCTACGCCACCATGGACCTGGCCCAGGCGCAGCTCACCTTCCATCGTGTGCCCTACGACCACGACGCCGCGGCCGACAAGATCCGCGCCGCGGGACTGCCCACGTCGTTCGCCGACCGGCTGGTCAATGGACAGTGAAACCGCCGCAGCGCCGCCGGCCCCGCTGGAGGCCGGGCAGGTGGTCGACGGCTTCGTGCTGGAGGAGCACCTGCACCAGGGCGGCATGGCCAACCTGTGGCGTGTGCGGCGCGATGACGGTGACGCGCGCTTCCCGCTGATCATGAAGGTGCCGCGCATCAAGGGCGGCGACGATCCGGCCACCATCGTCGGCTTCGAGGTCGAGCAGATGATCATGCCGATGCTCAAGGGCCCACATGTGCCGGCCTTCGTGGCCAAGGGCGACTTCATCCGCCAGCCCTACATCGTGATGGAACACATCGCCGGCCCCTCGCTGCGCCCGCGCCTGGACGCCGCGCCGCTGCCGGTGGCCGAAGTGGCCGCACTGGGCGCCAAGGTGGCCCAGGCGCTGCACGAGCTGCACCGCCAGCATGTGGTGCACCTGGACGTGAAGCCGAGCAACGTCCTGCTGCGGCCCAGCGGCGAAGCGGTGCTCATCGACTTCGGCCTGTCGCGCCACGACCACCTGCCCGACCTGCTGGACGAGGAGTTCAGCCTGCCCATGGGCACCGCGCCCTACATGTCGCCGGAGCAGGTGCAGTTCGTGCGCAACGATCCGCGCAGCGACCTGTTTGCGCTGGGCGTCATGCTCTACCACTTCACCACCGGGCAGCGGCCCTTCGGCCACCCCACCAGCGTGGCCGGCCTGCGCAAGCGGCTGTACGCGGAGCCCACGCCGCCGCGTGCGCTGCGGCCGGACTGCCCGCCCTGGCTGCAGGAGGTGATCCTGCGCTGCCTGGAAGTGAAACCCGAGCTGCGCTACCAGACCGCGGCGCAGCTCGCGCTCGACCTGCACAACCCTGAGCAGATGCCGCTCACCCGGCGCGCCGAGCGCCTGCAAGGCGGCGGCCGCTGGAAGGCGATGCGACGCTGGTTCGCCGCGCTCGGCAGCGAGCCCCAAGGCGTCGACAGCACCGCCGCGCAGGTGCAGCGCAGCCCCATCGTGCTGGCCGCGGTGGACCTCAACGCCGAAGCCGCCTTGCTGGACCAGTTGCGCGAGACGGTGCAGCGCCTGGTGGGCACCCAGCCGGGCGCGCGCCTGGCCTGCGTGGGTGTGATGCGCACTGCGCGCATCGGCATGGACCAGCTCACCGACGCGCACGGCCAGAGCCTGCACCTGAAGCAGCTGATCGGCCTGAAGCACTGGGCCCGGCCGATCGCCATGGCGCATGGGCTGGACGAAGGCCGCCTCACCTTCCATGTGCTGGAAGCGCCCGACGCGGCCGCCGCGCTGATCGACTTTGCGCAGCGCAACGAGGTGGACCACATCGTGATGGGCGCGCGCGGCAGCTCGGCGCTGCGGCGCTACCTGGGCAGCGTCTCTTCCCAGGTGGTGGCGCAAAGCGGCTGCACCGTCACGGTGGTGCGCGCAGCGGGTTGAAGCCGGCGCGCTTCATGCGCCGCCCAGGTGCCTGGCGGTCTCGAACACCGCAGGCGCAAAGCCCTCGCCCTGCCACTGCAGCCGGCGCTTGAGCGCGAAGTCGAAGGCCAGCGGGTTCAGCGCCTGCAAGCGCTCCAGCGCCGAAACGTCCTGCGCGTCCAGCAGCCCTGCGCGGGCCAGGCGCGGCACCGAGGTCAACCACGCAAGCGCCGGCAGTGGATAGTCGGAACCGAAGAGCAGGCGGCCATGCCAGTCGCGCCGCTGCAGCAACGTGCGCAGCACCCCGGGCGAACGGTTCACCTGGGTGATGGCCGAGATGTCGCCGTGCACCCGCGCCCCCAGCGACGGGTCGTCCATCAGGCGCGCGAAGAGCTCGAAGGCCGGCACCAGCGCTTGATGCGGATGGTCCAGGTCGCGCGCCTGGCCGAGGCTGGCGCAATGCGCCAGGATCACCCGCACGCCCTCGCCCAGCGCTGGGCGCAGCAGCAGCGGGTTCAGCGCCTCGTGGGCGTTGGCGCCGGTCACAGCCTTCTCCTCGCCAGCGTGGCTGAGCAGCGGCAGCTTCAGGCGCGCCAGCTCGGCATAAAAGCGGCGATGGCGCGGCAGCGACGGATCGATGCCCATGGCCGAGGGCAGCCACTTCACCGCGCGGGCGCCCTGCGCATGGGCGGCCTGCAACCGGTCGATCGCATCCGGCCGGTTTGGGTGCACCGACGCGATCCAGCCCCAGCCGTGCTGGCGCGCCGCCGCGCCGGCGTAGGCGTTGCCGGTGCGGAACATCGTGTGCTCGGCATCGACCCGCCCATCGGCTGCCACCGCGGCATCGAACGCCAGCAGCAGCGGCTTGGCGCCGGGCGGGAACTCGGCCCACAGCGCGGCCAGGCGCTGCAGGTACACCGCCGACAGTTCGGCGCGCCGGCCGGCCACGCCGCTGGCGTGTTCGATCGCCGTGCGGCGCACCCAGTCGCCCAGTGCCAGCGGGCTGAGCGTGCGCGGATGGATCCAGGCACCGGCATCGTCGTCGGGCGCATGCGCGGTGTGGCCCAGCAGGTGCACATGCACGTCCAGCACCTGCTCGGGCCGCACGCCGGCCCAGGCCTGCTGCCACAGGGCCTGCACGTCGGCGGGCCAGCGCGCCGGCGCAAAGCCGAAGGCCTGCGGCAGGCTGAAGACACCCAGCGCGGTGGCGACGCCGCAGCACAGGCCGCTGGCGAGGAAGCGCCGGCGTTCGTTCCATCCAGGCGATGTGTCGCCGTGAGCACCGCCGAGTGGCTGCGTGAGAGAGCGGGTGGGCAGGTTCATGGGCCGCGATGCTCGCCGCCGCGAGGCGGCGTTGCCAGCACTTCACGCCGGGTGGCCCAAGGCCGCGCCGCACGGTATCGGCAGCCAATACCACGGTGGCCACAAGCGCGGCGTTTCTGCCGCGCAGCGCACGCTATGCTGAGCCATCTTTTGCGGAGCTCGTCATGCAACGGCGTCACTGGGTCATCAGCGTGTTGGTCACGGCCGCCACCCCTTGGCAGGCGCGTGCCGCCAGCGAAACGGATGCGGCCAGCGCCATCCGCGTCGCGCTGCAGCGCGGCGCGGCCGCCGCGGTGGCGCAGCTGGGCCGCAACGACGGCTTCCTCGCCAACCCCAAGGTGCGCATACCGCTGCCCGGCCCCTTGAAGGACGCGGCCAAGCTGCTGCAGGCGCTGGGCCAGCAGCACCGTGTCGATGAACTCGTGGTGGCCATGAACCGGGCGGCCGAGGCCGCCGTGCCGCAGGCCAAGGCCCTGCTGATCGATGCCGTGCGCAGCATGAGCGTGGAAGACGGCCTGCGCATCGTGAGTGGCGGCGACGATGCGGCCACCCAGTTCTTTGCCGGCAAGACACGCGAGCCGCTGGGGGAGCGTTTCCTGCCCATCGTCACCCGGGCCACGCACCGCGTGGCACTGGCGGAGAAATACAACGCGGTGGCCGGCAAGGCGGCGGCCTTCGGGCTGATGAAGGCGGAGGACGCGGACCTGCCGCGCTACGTCACCGGCCGGGCGCTGGACGGGCTGTACCAGGTGATCGGCGAGCAGGAGCGCCTGATCCGCCAGGATCCGGTGGGCACCGGCAGCGCGATCCTGCGGCGCGTGTTCGGAGGCTGACATGCCGGCACTGCGCTCATCCCTCATGCCGCTGCTGCTCACCACGCTGCTGGCCGCCTGTGGCGGCGGCGGCAGCGATGCACCGCCTGCGCCGCCGCCAGCCGCCCCCGACATGGGCGCCGAGCTGGTGAGCCGGGTGCCCGCCAGCGGTGTCTCCGGCACCTGGGGCTACGTGGCACCCGACGGCTCACGCTATGCGCTCATGGGCACCGCCCGCGGGGTGCTGGTGCTGGACCTGCGCAACCCGGCCCAGCCGCGGGTGGTGGACGAGGTGCAGGGCCCGGACGACACGCACACGGCCGGTGTGTACTGGCGCGAGATGCGGGTGTACGGATCCCACGCCTACATCGTCTCCGAGCACACCAACGTCCGCGGCGGCATCATGATCCTGGACCTGGCCGGCCTGCCCGACAGCGTGCGCTACGTGCGCAGCGTGGTGCCGCGTGACGGGCAGCTGGCCGCGCACACGGTGGACGTCGACACCACCCGCGGCCTGCTGTACCTGCAGCGCGTGACCAACCTGGGGGCGCCCAGCGCGGCCGGCAGCGGCCGCGCGACGGCGCTGCACAGCGGGGAAGAGCATCCGGTGGGGGATGCCAACACCGGCTCGGTGGAGATCTACGACATCGCCACCGACCCGGAGAACCCGGCCTACCTCACCACCTTCAACCAGCACCGCAGCGTGCACGACATGACCGCCGCGGGCGACTTCGTCTACGTGGCCGAAGGCAACGCCTCCACCTTCTCGCGCTGGGACGTGCGTGACCCCAGGGCCCCGGTGCTGGTGTCGCGCTGGTCGGTGGGCGGGTTTGCGCACAGCCTGTGGCCCAGCGCGGACGGCAGCCTGGTCATCACGACGGAAGAGATCCCCAACGGCCTGCCGGCGCGCGTGTGGCAGCAGGTGGGTGCCACACCCACGCAGCTGGCGACGCTGAAGGTGGGCAGCGGCACGCCGCACAACGTGATCATCGAGGGCCAGCGCGCCTACTTCAGCCACTACACCGAAGGCCTGGCGGTGTACGACCTCGGCAACCCGTCGGCACCCCAGCTGGTGGCGCACCTGGACACCAATGCACTGCAGGGCCCGGGGCTGGGCGGCTGCTGGGGCGTCTACAAATTCCCCGGCGAGCCGCTGGTGGCCTGCAGCGACATGAGCACCGGATTCAACCTGATCCGCATCACGAACTGACGCACGGCCGATGCGGGCCAGGCGCGGCGTTACTTGAACAGCGCGTCGTAGCGCTTCTGCATCTCCTGGGGCGTGAGCTTCTCGATCTCGTGCCCGATCAACCACTCGTGGCCGAAGGGGTCGCGCACCCGGGCGCTGCGCTCGCCGTAGAACTGGTCCTGCGGTGCCATCACCAGCGTGGCGCCGGCCTCCACGGCGCGCGCCGCCATCGCGTCCGCGTCGCCCACATGCAGGTGCACGCGGCTGCCGTTGCCGCCCAGCGTCCTGGGCCCGACGATGCCGTATTCCGGGTATTCGTCAGCCAGCATCAGCACCGCCGGCCCGAGCTTCATCTCGGCATGGCCGATGCGCCCGCTGGGCTCCGTGAGCCGGAAGATCTCTTCCGCGCCAAACGCTCTCTCGTAGAACTCAATGGCGGCCTGGGTGTCGTGCACCGACAGGTAGGCAAATACCTCGTGGATCATGGGGCGCTCCCTGGTGATGAAGCCTCCAGGCTACGCGCCGGGCGACCCGCCGTCTTGTAGAAAACGGCAACCTCAGGCGTCAGGGATCACGGCGGTGGCCTCGATCTCCACCTTGGCCCGGTCCTCGATCAGCGCCTTCACCTCCACCGCGCTCATGGCGATCGCGTAGTGGCCCACCAGCTCGCGGAAGGCCGCGCCCAGCGCCTTGCCGCTGGCCAGGTAGTCGCGCTTGTCCGTCACGTACCAGGTCATGCGCACGATGTGCTCCGGCCGCGCGCCGGCTTCGGCCAGCACCGCGCACACATTGGCCAGCGCCTGGCGCGCCTGCACCGCGAAGTCGTCGCTGTCGAAGCGGCACTCGGCGTTCCAGCCGATCTGCCCAGCCACGAACACCGTGGTGCCGCGTGCGGCCACGCCGTTGGCGTAACCGCGCGGCGGCACCCAGCCGGCCGGTTGCAGAACGCGATGGGCACTCATCGTGATGTCTCCAGGTAGGCCGGCACGGCATTCCTCACGTCGTCCGGCAGGGGGCGGGGGCGGTGGTCCTCCAGCGAGGTGCACACCAGCACATGTTTCACACGCAGGCGCAGCTCGTCGCCGCCATGGAAGGCCGACTCCAGGTGCATGGAGGTGCGGCCCAGGTGGGTGACCCGCAGCACCTGGCGCAGCACATCACCCAGGCGGCTGACCGCGGTGAACTGCACCTCCAGCCGCACGGTGGGCAGGCCGAGGCGCCGCTGCAGCACCAGCTGTGCATACGGGATCTTCAGGCCGCGGTCGAACCAGTCCTCCACCAGGGTGTTCAGCATCACGAAGTACTGCGGATAGAAGACGATGCCGGCCGGGTCGCAGTGGCCGAAACGCACCGTCTCCTCTCGTTCGAAGTTCATTGGGGAGCCGCCGCTTCCTGCCGCAGCCTGAAGCGCTGCAGCTTGCCGGTCTCGGTGCGCGGCAGGCTGGCGCGGAACTCGATGGCGCGCGGGTACTTGTAGGGCGCGATGGTCTGCTTCACGAAGGCCTGCAAGGTGCGCACCATGGCGTCATCAGCCTCATGCCCGGGCTTGAGCACCACGAAGGCCTTGACGATCTGGCCGCGCTCTTCATCCGGCGCACCGACCACGCCGCATTCGGCCACCGCCGGGTGCAGCAGCAATGCACCTTCCACTTCCGGGCCGGCGATGTTGTAGCCGCCGGAGATGATCATGTCGTCGGTGCGCGCCTGGTAGACGAACTGGCCGTCCGCATCCACCAGGTAGGCATCGCCGGTGAGGTTCCAGCCGTTGTGCACATAGGCGCGCTGGCGCTCGTCGGCCAGGTAGCGGCAGCCGGTGGGGCCCTTCACGGCCAGGCGGCCCACTTGGCCGGGTGGCAACGGCCGGCCTTCGTCGTCCAGCACGCAGGCCTGGTAGCCCGGCACCGGGAAGCCGGTGGCCCCCGGCTTGGCGCGCTGCTCGTCGGCCGAAATGAAGATGTGCAGCATCTCGGTGGAGCCGATGCCGTCGATCATCTCGATGCCGCTGGCCTGCTTCCACAGCGCGCGGGTGGCCGCGGGCAGCGCCTCGCCGGCCGACACGCATTTGCGCAGCGAGCTCAGGTCATGCTGCGGCGCGGCGGCCGCCATCGCCCGGTAGGCGGTGGGCGAGGTGAAACACACCGTGGCCTTGTACTGGGCAATGGCGGGCAGCAGCTGTTCGGGCGTGGCTTTTTCGATCAGCACGCTGCTCGCACCGATGGACAGCGGAAACAGCAACAGCCCACCGAGCCCGAAGGTGAACGCCAGCGGCGGGCTGCCGATGAACACGTCGTCGGGCGTGGCACGCAGCACATGCGGCGGCCAGCAGGCGCACGCTGACATCACGTCGCGGTGGAAATGCATGGTGCCCTTGGGCACGCCGGTGGTGCCGGAGGTGAAGGCGATCAGGCAGGTGTCGTCGGCGGCAGTGTCCACGTTGGTGAACGCTGCCGGCTTGTTGGCGGCCTGCGCCTCCAGGCCTTCCCCGCCGGGGCCATTGAACAGCGCCATCTGCGCCAGCACCGGGCAGCCGGCACGCGCGGTCTGCAGCTCGTCCACCAGCCGGGCGTCGCACAGTGCGTGGCTGATCTGCGCCTTGTCGATGATCGCGGCGAGCTCGCGTGCACGCAGCAGCGGCATGCTGCCCACCGCGATGCCACCCGCCTTCATCACCGCAAACCAGCAGGCCGCCAGCATGGGCGAATTGGCACCGCGCAGCAGCACACGGTTGCCGGGCACCAGGCCCATGTCCTGCACCAGCACATGGGCGATGCGGTTGGCCTGGGCCTGCAGCTGCGCATAAGTCCAGCGCACACCGGCGCCCTGCAGGCACAGACGCTCGCCCTGGCCCTCGCGCACCCAGCGGTCCAGCAGGGCATCGGCGCAGTTGATCCGCTCAGGGAACTGCAGCTCGGGCAGCTCGAACAGCAGCTGCGGCCACAGCTCGCGCGGCGGCAGATGGTCACTCGCAAACGTGTCGAGGTGCGCGCTGCGCGTCATGGCCCAAGCCTCCGGGTCGGAGCATCGTTGCAGGGCAATCTAGGCCGATATACTTTAGTTGTCAACTATTTTGGGGCGGGCTGGGATGGCGGCATATGATCCCTCGATGAAGCGCCTTTGGGACATCTCGCCGCCCGTGCAGGCGGGCTCGCCGGTGTTCCCCGGCGACACGCCCTACCAGCAGCAATGGGCCGCTACGCTGGGCCCCGGCTGCCCGGTGAATGTGAGCACCTTGACCCTGTCGCCGCATGTGGGTGCGCATGCCGACGCGCCCCTGCACTACGACCCGCAGGGCCAGACGGCAGGCGCGCTGGACCTGCAGCCCTATCTGGGGCCCTGCCGTGTCATCCATGCGATCGATTGCGGCGCGCTGGTGCAATGGCATCACATCGAACATGCGGTACAGGCACTGCCGCCGCGCGTGCTGGTGCGCACGTACCGGCAAGCGCCGGTGGACCGCTGGGACCCGGCCCTGCCCGCCTATGCACCCGACACCATCCGCCGCCTGGCCGACCTGGGCGTGCGGCTGGTCGGCATCGACACCGCCAGCATCGACCCGGCCGAGAGCAAGACGCTGGACAGCCACCAGGTGATCCGCGAGCGTGGCCTGCGCGTGCTGGAGAACCTGGTGCTGGACGAAGTGCCCGAGGGCGACTACGAGCTGATCGCCCTGCCGCTCAAGCTGATGACCGCCGATGCCAGCCCGGTGCGCGCCGTGCTGCGCGAACTCTGAAGGACACACCATGACCACCGGCCGTGCGGATTGCATCGCACTCGATGCCGACGACCCGCTGCGCCACCTGCGTGACCAGTTCGAGCTGCCGCCGGGGCTGATCTACCTGGACGGCAATTCACTTGGCGTGCTGCCCAAAGCCACCGCGGCCCGCGTGCAGCAGGTGGTGCAGCAGGAGTGGGGCCACGACCTCATCCGCAGCTGGAACACCGCCGGCTGGATCACCCTGCCGCAGCGCGTGGGCGACAAGATCGCCACCTTGGTGGGCGCCGGCCCGGGCGAGCTGGTGGTGGCCGACTCCACCAGCGTCAACCTCTTCAAGGTGCTGAGTGCCGCCCTCGCCATCTCGCAGGCCGACAGCCCCACGCGGCGCGTGATCCTGTCGGAGCGCCACAACTTCCCCACCGACCTCTACATCGCCGAAGGCCTGGCGCGCGAACGCGGCTTCGAGCTGGTGCTGTGTGACGACCCGGAACAGATCGAGCCGCTGCTGGCCGAACGCAACGTGGCGGTGCTCATGCTCACCCACGTGAACTACCGCACCGGCCGCATGCACGACATGGCTTCCGTCACGCGGCACGCGCATGAGGCCGGCACGCTCGCGCTGTGGGACCTGGCGCACTCTGCCGGCGCGGTGCCGGTGGACCTGCATGCCGCCGAGGCCGACTTCGCGGTGGGCTGCGGCTACAAGTACCTCAACGGCGGCCCGGGTGCACCGGCCTTCGTGTGGTCGCACCCGCGCCATGCGGAACGCTTCTGGCAGCCGCTGTCGGGCTGGATGGGCCACGCCGCGCCCTTCGAGTTCACGCCGCAGTACCGGCCGGCGCCCGGCATCGCGCGCTACCTCTGCGGCACACCGGCCGTCATCGCCATGGCCGCGCTCGAGTGCGGCGTGGACACGGTGCTCGCCGCCGGCGACATGCAGGCGCTTCGCCGCAAGTCCATCGCCCTCACACGCCTGTTCATGGCGCTCGCGGCCGAGCGCTGCGATGGCCACGGCCTCACCCTCGCCTCACCCGCCGACGATGCCCGGCGCGGCAGCCAGGTGTGCCTCTCGCATCCCAGCGCCGGCTACCCCATCATGCAGGCGCTGATCGCACGCAACGTGATCGGTGACTTCCGCGCGCCTGACATCCTGCGCTTCGGCTTCACGCCGCTCTACACCCGCTTCGTGGACGTGTGGGACGCGGTGGAACAACTTCGCCAGGTGCTGGCGAGCGGCGAATGGCGCGAGGCGCGCTTCAACCAACGGGCGGCAGTGACATGAGCGCACAGAACGAAGGCTGCCCCATGGGCGGCGGCAAGGGCGAGGCGATCGTGCGCGCTGAAAAAGCGCAGCTCGACTTCTCCAAGGACATGAGCTACGGCGACTACCTGCACCTGGACCAGGTGCTCAGCGCCCAGCATCCGCGCTCGCCCGAGCACAACGAAATGCTCTTCATCATCCAGCACCAGACCAGCGAGCTGTGGATGAAGCTGATGCTGCACGAGCTGCGTGCTGCCATCCAGTGCGTGGCCGACGACAAGCTCGGCAGTGCCTTCAAGATGCTGGCGCGCGTGAGCCGCATCATGGAACAGCTGGTGCATGCGTGGGACGTGCTGGCCACCATGACGCCGCCGGAGTACTCCGCCATCCGGCCCTACCTCTCCAACAGCAGCGGCTTCCAGAGCTGGCAGTACCGCTGCGTGGAGTTCCTGCTGGGCAACAAGAATGCGGCCATGCTGAAGCCGCATTCGCACAAGCCGGAGCGCCTGGCCGATGTGCAAGCGGCCTACGACTCACCGTCGCTGTATGACGAATCCCTGCGCCTGCTGGCGCGCCGCGGCTTGCCCGTGCCGGCCAGCCATGTGGAGCGCGACTGGACCCAGCCCTATGCGGAAAGCGCCGAGGTGGAGCAGGCCTGGCTGCAGGTGTACCGCGACCCCGAGCACCACTGGGACCTGTACCAGCTGGGCGAGGAACTCACCGACCTGGAAGACGCCTTCCGGCTCTGGCGCTTCCGCCACGTGACCACGGTGGAGCGGGTGATCGGCTTCAAGCGCGGCACCGGCGGCACCTCCGGCGTGGGCTACCTGCGCAAGATGCTGGACGTGGTGCTGTTCCCCGAAATCTGGAAGCTGCGCACCGACCTCTAGAGCCGCGCGGCCGCTACCGGCGCGCTACTTCGCCTCGCTGGCCGGCGAGGACGCCGGCGCCACTGGCAGGCCGATCTTCTTGGCCGTGCGCTGCACCGCGCTGCCCGCCACATGGGCGCCGTGTTCCACCGCATTGGCCCCCTTCTTGACGCCGTGCTTCACGGCCTTTTCGGTCTTGGTGGCCACCGAGGAGGCCGCGCTGGCCGCGGAGGCCGCGGCACTGGCCGCCTGCGCCATCGCCGTGCCCGCGGCCAGGGCGATTCCGATGAGAAGGTGTACTGTCTTCATGGCTCGATTCCGGATGAGAAGGGGCGCCCGATCATAGGGAGGGCGCCCTCACCGAGCAAACGGCATACCCGCGGCATGGGCAGCACCAAGGCGCGGCACTTGCTGACTGTGCGGCATGAACACAGCCGACATCAAGCACTGGGGTGACAGCACCCTCTTCCTGGGCACCGACATTACCCACTGGCTGCTGGCGCTGAGCGCGGCGCTGCTGGCCTACCTGGTGGCCACCTGGGCCCTGGGCTTCGCCCTGCAGCGGCTGCAGCGCATGGCCACGCGCAGCCGCACCACGCTCGACGACGCAGCGGTGCAGGTGCTCAGCGGCACCAACCGCGTTCTCATCGCGGTGGCCGCACTGCTGATCGGCGTGAACCTGCTGGACCTGCCGGACCGCTGGGCCACGCGGGTGAGCCAGCTCTGGTTCGTGGCGGTGGCGCTGCAGCTGGCGCTGTGGGGCGGGCGTGCCATCCGCATCGGGCTGGATCGCTACCTGCAGCGCCACGCTCCCGCCAGCGGCGCGCACGCCAGCGCCAGCGCCACCCTGATGTCCTGGGGCCTGCACACCGCGCTGTGGTCCATGGTGATGCTGGGCATCCTGTCGAACCTGGGCGTGGACATCACCGCCTTCGTGGCCAGCCTCGGCGTGGGCGGCATCGCGGTGGCGCTGGCGGTGCAGAACGTGCTGGGCGACCTGTTCGCATCGCTGTCCATCGCGATCGACAAGCCCTTCGAGGTGGGCGACTTCATCGCCTTCGGCAGCGTGTCGGGCACGGTGGAGCACGTGGGCCTGAAGAGCACGCGCATCCGCAGCCTGAGCGGCGAGCAGGTGGTGGTGTCCAACACCGACCTGCTCAAGCAGACCCTCAGCAACTTCAAGCGCCAGGCGCAGCGCCGGGTGCAGTTCGGCTTCGGCGTCACCTACGACACCACGCCGGACCAGGCCGAGCGCATTGCCGGCGTGGTCAAGCGCATCATCGAACAGCGCCCCAAGCTGAAGTTCGACCGCTCCCACTTCAAGGGCTTCGGCGAGAGCTCGCTGGACTTCGAGGTCGTCTACTTCGTCACCGAGCCGGACTACACGCTCTACATGGACGAGCAGCAGCTGATCAACCTGGCGCTGATGCGCGAGCTCGGCCGCATGGGCGTGAACTTCGCGTTCCCCACCCGCACCGTCGTCCTCTCCGGCGCGCAGGAAGCCGCTGCGCGGGAACCGATGACACGCACCACCCCCTCCCGAGCCCACTGACACCATGGTCCGCCATCACCACCACCCCGGGCTGGAGCTGGACGACAACCTGCGCCAGCAGCAACGCGAAGGGCGCCTGCAGCGCATTGCCCGGCCGCTGCTGTACGCGCTGCTGCTGGCGATCGCGCTCGGGTTGCTGGGCGACGGCCCGCTCGCGCGGGCGCACCTGTCAGGCCAGCCGGGTGTGGTGCTCGACCATCCCCGCTTCGCCCGCCGCGACGCGATGCAGGAGCTGCATCTCAGCGTGATGCCGGTTGCCAGCCGTGTCGTGCTGCAACTGGACACGCCCTACCTGCAGCAGGTGAGCATCGAGCAGGTGGTGCCGCAACCGGCGCAGGTGCAGGCGCAAGCCCAGGCCACCCTGCTGGTGTTCCATGCCACGCCGGGCGTGCCGCTGCAGGTGCAGTTGCAGGTCAAGGCCACGCACCCCGGCCGCCTGCAGGCACGCTGGCGCGCGGACAACGGCCCTGCGCTGGAGTTCAGCCAGTTCGTCTACCCCTGACGGGAGCCCCCCCATGGACACCGTGCTTCGATCCGCCGCGATCTACTTCTTCCTGCTGGTGCTGTTCCGCATCGCGGGCCAGCGCACCCTGAGCGAGCTGTCGAACTTCGATCTCGTCCTGCTGCTCATCGTCAGCGAGGCCACGCAGAACGCCTTGATCGGCGACGACTTCTCCGTGGTCAACGGCATGACGGCCATCCTCACGCTGGTGCTCATCGACCTGGCGCTGGCCTACGCCAAAAAGCGCGTGCCCCGGGTGGAGAAGCTCGTCGAAGGCACCCCGGTGATCGTGGTGGCCCACGGCAAGCTGCTGCGCGACAGCCTGGACAGCACCCACGTGACGGTGGACGACATCCTGCAGAGCGCGCGCGAGAAACAGGGCCTGGAGAACATGGCGCAGATCAAGTACGCGGTGCTCGAGCCGGCGGGCGGCATCTCCATCGTTCCGATGGACAGCAAGCCCGGGTAGGCAGCCGGCCGTGGCGTGCCTGCGGTGAGCCCTCACGCCGGTTGCGGATGCTACGTATGCGCGCCGGCCGGCAGAAGATCACACTTCGCGTCCTCTCGCCACAGGAGACGCCATGCCACGCAAGCCCTTGTACCAGTCGCTGTACCTGCAGGTCATCATCGCCATCGCGATCGGCGTGCTGGTGGGCCAGTTCTGGCCCGCCACCGGCGAGGCCATGAAGCCGCTGGGAGACGCCTTCATCAAGCTCATCAAGATGATGATCGCGCCCATCATCTTCTGCACCGTGGTGGTCGGCATCGCCGGCATGGAAGACATGAAGAAGGTCGGCAAGACCGGCGGCCTGGCGCTGCTGTACTTCGAGATCTTCAGCACCATCGCGCTGGTGGTGGGCCTGCTGATCGTGAACCTGGTGCAGCCGGGCGTGGGCATGAACGTGGACCCGCATTCGCTGGACACCAAGAGCGTGGCCGCCTACACCGGGCCGGGCAAGATGCAGACCACCACCGACTTCCTGCTCAATGTGATCCCGTCGACGGTGGTGGATGCCTTCGCCAAGGGCGAGATCCTGCAGGTGCTGCTGTTCTCGGTGCTGTTCGGCTTTGCGCTGCATCGCTTCGGCGGGCGCGGCACGCTGGTGTTCGACGTGATCGAGAAGATCTCGCACGTGCTCTTCGCCATCGTCGGCATCATCATGAAGGTGGCGCCCATCGGTGCCTTCGGCGCGATGGCCTTCACCATCGGCAAGTACGGCGTCGGCTCGCTGCTGTCGCTGGGCAAGCTGATGGGCACCTTCTACGCCACCTGCCTGATCTTCATCTTCCTGATCCTCGGGCTGGTGGCGCGGGTGCACGGCTTCTCGATCTGGAAGTTCATCAAGTACATCAAGGAAGAACTGCTGATCGTGCTGGGCACCTCGTCCTCCGAATCGGTGCTGCCGCGCATGATGGCAAAGATGGAGAACCTGGGCGCTCGCAAGTCGGTGGTGGGGCTGGTCATTCCCACCGGCTACTCCTTCAACCTGGACGGCACCTCCATCTACCTCACCATGGCCGCGGTGTTCATCGCCCAGGCCACCAACACGCCGATGACGCTGACGCAGCAGCTCACGCTGCTGGCGGTGCTGCTGCTCACCTCCAAGGGCGCCGCCGGTGTCACCGGCAGCGGCTTCATCGTGCTGGCGGCCACGCTGTCGGCGGTGGGCGGCGTGCCGGTGGCCGGGCTGGCGCTGATCCTGGGCATCGACCGCTTCATGAGCGAAGCACGCGCCCTCACCAACCTGATCGGCAACGGCGTGGCCACGCTGGTGGTGGCCCGGTGGACCGGCGACCTGGACACCGAACGCCTGCAGCGCCAGCTCAACAACGAGAGCGACGCCGAAGCGGACGAGCCCGAGCAGGTGCTGGACGCGGTGGAGCAGCACATGCCGGTGCAGCCGCCCGTTCCGCTGCCGCTCGCCGCGCGCAGCTGACCCGCGCGCCGGGCACTCGCGCCGGAGACCATCGCAGCCGCGTTCCCGGCCAGGTGCGTGACCGAGTGCGCGGCCGATCGCCGCAGCACGAGGCCAGCGCTCAAGGCGCCCGCCGCCGTAACCGATAGACACATCATCTCGTCCGGCGCCACGCCGGGCGCCCATGGTCCTTCGGTTATCGGGAGGGGGCTGTATGCACCTCTGGTCCCTCGCGCGGTTCGCGCCCCTCACGCTTGCCGCCGGCCTGGCCGGCCCCGCGATCGCGCAAGCCGATGCCTCGCCCGCGGTCAGCGGCTTCGAGCGCGAGCTGTGGGTGGCCACCGGGTTCCGCTCCCACCACACCGCCCACGCCAGCCGCTACAACCAGCGCAACGATGGCCTGGGGCTCGAATGGCGCTGGTCGCCGCAGGTGCAGTTCAACGCAGGCCACTACCGCAACTCGGTGCGCCATGGCAGCACCTATGCGCAGGTGGCGTGGACGCCGCTGGACACCGCCCTGCCAAGCGATTTCCGTGTGCGTGGCGGTGCCAGCGTGGGCGTGATCAACGGCTACCCCAAGGTGCGCCACGGCGGCTACTTCGCCACCCTGGTGCCGGTGATGTCGCTCGAGTGGCAGCGCGTGGGCATCAACTTCCTCTACATCCCGTCGGTGGGCAAGCGGGTGGACGGCGCGTACGCCGTCCAGTTGAAGCTGCGCGTGTCCTGAGGGTTCCGGGCCACTCAGCCCAGCCGCACCGGCACGAAGATCCGCTCGCCGTCGCGCTCGATCAGCAGCGCCACGTTCTTGGGCTTGCTCTTGAGCAAGCCCTTCACCTCGTCGACCGAATCCACCGGCTTGCCGTTCACCGCGAGCAGCACGTCGCCGGGCGCCACGCCGGCCCGCGCCGCCGGGCCGCCGACGTCTTCGACCACCAGGCCGTGCTCCAGCTTGGCGCGCGAGCGTTCGGCCGGTGACAGCGGGCGCAGGGCCAGGCCCAGGCGTGCACCGTCCGCTTCGTCATCGCCGGCCGCGGCACGCTCGCTGCGCTCATCGGCCGAGCCCAGCTTGACTTCGACCTCCCGCTGCGCCTTGTCGCGCCAGACCTTCAGCTTCACCTTCTCCCCGGGCGATGCCAGGCCGATCCGGCTGGACAACTCACCACCCCGCACCACCGGCTCGCCGTTCACCTCGGTGATCACGTCACCGGACTTCAGGCCCGCCTTGTCGGCGGCGCTGCCCGGCGCCACCTGCGCCACCAGCGCGCCGTCCGGGCGCGGCAGGCCGAAGCTTTCGGCCAGCGTCTGGTTCAGGTCCTGGATCTGCACACCGAGGCGCGCATGGCTGGCCTTGCCGGTGGCGACGATCTGGTTCTTGACCTTCAGCGCCACGTCGATCGGGATCGCGAAGCTCAGGCCCTGGTAGCCGCCGGTCTGCGAGTAGATCTGCGCGTTGATGCCGATCACGTTGCCGGCGCCGTCGAACAGCGGGCCGCCGGAGTTGCCCGGGTTCACCGCGGCGTCGGTCTGGATGAAAGGCACCACCGTGCTGTCGCCCGGCAGCGAGCGGCCCTTGGCGCTGACGATGCCCTGGGTGGCCGTCTGCTCCAGGCCGTAGGGCGCGCCGATCGCCAGCACAGGGTCACCCACCTCGATCTGCTTCGGGTCGCCCAGGCGCACTGCCGGCAGGCCCTTGGCGTCGATGCGCAGCACCGCCACGTCGGTCACCGGGTCCAGGCCCAGCACCTTGGCGCGGTACTCGCGCCGGTCCTGCAGCTTGACGGTCACCTCCTTGGCTTCACGCACCACGTGGGCGTTGGTGAGGATGGTGCCGGCGTTGTCGATGATGAAACCGGAGCCCTGGCCGCGGAACGGCACTTCGGGGCTGCCACCGCGGCGGCCACGCTGGCCGAAGCCGGGAATGCCGCGGAAGAACTGGAAGAAGGGGTCGTCCTCGGCGCCGGGCGGCAGGCCCTGCTCCTCGGCGCTGGCCTTGTGCATGCCTTCGACGGTGACGCCCACCACCGCGGGGCCGTACTGCTTGACGATGGAGCGGAAGTTGGGCGCGGCCACCGGCGCGATGCCGTTGGCATTGGTGGGGGCTACCGGCACCACCGGCGACGGCGTGTTGGCCGCCAGCTGGGTGGGCGGCGCAGGCGGGGCGGTGGTGTCGCTGGCCTTGTCCTTCTTGAACCAGTCGCTCGGGTTCAAGCTGAGGGCGCCGGCACTGCCGGCGACGGCGATGCCCGCGCCGAGCAGCCCGGCAGCGAGTGGGGTGAGGCGATGGTTGGCCATGGTGTGTTCTCTCCTGGGGTGAGCGCGGATGAATCCGCTTGGCCACCATGCTGCGGCCGGCACATGAGGCCAGCGTTAGCCGAAGATGAAGCGAAAGTTAAGCCGCGGCTCAAGCGGCGCGCGGGAAGCGCACCGTCACCCGCAGGCCGCCGAGCGGCGAATCGCCGAGGCTCACCTGCGCACCATGGCGCTCGGCGACGCTCTTGACGATGGCCATGCCCAGCCCCGTGCCTGCCGTGGACGCGGCCGTGGCCTCGCGGCGCCAGAAGCGGTCGAACACACGCTCGCGCTCGGCGCTCGGGATGCCGGGGCCACTGTCGTCCACCGTGAGCACCGCCGCGTCGCCCTCGTTGGCCACCTGCGCCAGCACGCGGGCGCCGGGCGGCGCGTAGCGCACCGCGTTGTCCGCCAGGTTGCGTGCCAATGCCGCGAGCGCGATGGCATCGCCTTGCACCTGCACCGGGCCGGCCGCTTCCAGCGCCAGCGTGGTGCCCCGCTCCGCGGCCAGCGGGCCGGCATCGGCCAGCGCCTGGCGCACGGCTTCGGCCAGGTCCACCGGCTGCAGCGGCGCCTGGCGCGCGCCGGGTTCGTTGCGTGCGAGCGTGAGCAGCTGCTCCACCAGCCGGCTGGCGCGCTCCACGCCTTGGGCCAGCGCCTCGGTGGCGGCCGCCCGATCAGCCGGGTCGGCCGCACGCCGCAGCATCTGCACCTGCAGCTTCAGCGCGGTGAGCGGCGAGCGAAGTTCATGTGCGGCATCGGCCACGAAGGCCCGCTGGGCATCGAAGGCAGCTGACAGGCGCTGCAGCAGCGCATTCAGCGAGCCGACCAGTGGGGCCACTTCGTCGGGCAGGCCCTCGGCCGGCAGCGGGCTCAGGGCCTCGGCGCCACGCTCGGTGACCTGCTGCGACACCTGCCGCAAGGGCCGCAGCGTCACGGCCACCAGCCAGCTCATCACCACCGCCAGCAGCGGCAGCATCAGCAGCAAGGGCAACACGCTGCGCAGCGCCGCGCCGGCCGCCAGCCGCTCGCGGATCTGGCGCGGCTGGGCCACCTGGATGACCCGGTCGCGCGCGGCCACGCTGAAGGTGCGCCAGGTCTGGCCCTGCACCGCCACGTCGGCAAAACCCAGCACCGCGCGGGCCGGCAAGGCGGCATGCGCGCGGGTCGAATAGATGGCGCGCCCGTCCACCGTCCAGATCTGCACCACGAAGTCCAGCCCCGCGTCGGCGAAGGCATTGGCCTGGTCGGGCGCGATCTCGCCCTGGTCGCGCAGGGACAAGGCCATCTGGCGCAACTGGTAGTCGAACAGGCCTTCTGCCTCCTGAAGCGCATTGCGGTAGGTGATGCCGCCCAGCACCAGCGCGGCCAGCAGCAAGGTGAGCACCAGCGACACCAGCAGGCGCGTGCGGATGGAATTCATGCTTAGGGCCTGTTAACGCTATTTGGAGCCTCACGCTCGGGGTCCAAGGCGCGCAGACCTAGGCGCTGGCGAGGCCGCGTGCTAGATGCACGCAACGAGCCGGCAACGACGGTATGCGCGCCTTGGGCCCCGAGCCCGAAGGGTGATCCCAGGAAACGGGCGCCCTCCGCGTTGCAAATGCTCGCCGTAGCCTGTGCTACGGCTGTGCTTTGCGCCTTGATGGCACCCGTTTCCTGGGTCACGTGAGGCTCCAAATAGCGTTAACAGGCCCTCGGCGTCTTGCCGAGGAAGTAGCCCACGCCGCGCATGTTCTGGATGAAGTCCGCGCCCAGCTTGCGGCGCAGCTGGTGCACATACACCGACACCGCATTGCTCTCGACCTCTTCGCCCCAGCCGTAGAGCCGGTCTTCCAGCTGGGCCCGCGACAGGATGGCGCCGGGCCGCTGCATCAGCGCTTCCAGCAAGGCAAACTCGCGCGCCGACAGCAGCACCGGCTCGCCCTCCTTGGTGACCTGGCGGGTGGCCGGGTCCAGCACCACGCCTTCGTGTTCCAGCCGGGGTGCGGCGCGGCCGGCATGGCGGCGCAGCACGGCGCGCATGCGGGCGTTGAGCTCGTCCAGCTCGAAGGGCTTGACCAGATAGTCGTCGGCGCCGGCATCCAGGCCGGCCACCCGGTCCTCTAGCGCGTCGCGCGCGGTGAGCACGATCACCGGCGTGGTGTCGCCGCGCTGGCGCAGCTCGCGCAGCACGTCCAGGCCGCTGCCGTATTGAGGAGACGGCGGCAGGCCCAGGTCCAGCAGCACCAGGTCGAAGCGCTCGCTGGCCAGCGACGCGGCCGCGGCCGGTGCGTCGTACACCCAGTCGACCGCGTAGCCTTCCAGCCGCAGCGCCTGGCGCAGCGTGCTGCCGATCATGCGGTCGTCTTCTACCAGTAACAGGCGCATCGGGCGAGGATACCAATCACGTTATCGTTGCGCCCCATGCCCCGGCCCTCCCTGCCCCACATTAGCTTCTCGCTCACCGCCGTGCGCGAATTCGCCAGCACGGCCGCGCCCTTCGCCCTGCTGGCGCTGGCGCTGCTGGTGGTGGCCTACCTGGTGCTGGACCCGTCGCCACCGCGCCATGTGGTGCTGGCCACCGGCGTGGACCAGGGCGCCTATGCCGAGTTCGGCAAGCGTTATGCGGCGCGGCTGGCACAGCACCACATCCGGGTGGAGCTGCGCGCCACCCAGGGCGCGGCCGAGAACCTGCAGCTGCTGCGCGAAGGCAAGGTGGACCTGGCCTTTGTGCAAGGCGGCGCCGACCGCGACCGCGGGCCGGACGAAAACCCGGATGCGAACCTGCGATCGCTCGGCAGCATGTTCTACGAGCCGGTGTGGCTGTTCTACCGGGAGGAATCCGCCCAGCGGCTGCTGAAGGCTCAGGAACTCAGGAGCCTGTCGCAGCTGCCGGGCTGGCGGGTGAACATCGGCGCACCCGGCAGCGGCGTGCCCAACCTGATGCAGCGCCTGATCGAGGCCAACCGCATCGAGCCCGCCACGCTGACCCTGCAGCAGCAGCCGCAGACGCCCGCGGTGGTGGACCTGCTCGAAGGCCGCATCGACGCGCTGGTGTTCGCCTCCGCCCCGGAGTCGCTGATGGTGCAGATGCTGCTGCAGACGCCCGGCATCCGGCTGTTCGACTTCGCCCAGGCCGAGGCCTATGCGCGCCGATTTCCCTTTCTCACCCCCGTGAACCTGCCGCGCGGCGTGGTGGATCTGGCCGGCGACCTGCCGCGCCAGGATGTGCACCTGGTGGCACCCACCGCCACGCTGGTGGCGCGCGAGAGCCTGCACCCGGCCCTGGTGCAGCTGTTCGTGCAGGCGGCGCAGCAGGTGCATGGCGAAGCCGGTTGGTTCCAACGCAAGGGCGACTTCCCGAACGCGCGCGACAACGAACGCGCGCTGCATCGCGAGGCCGAGCGTGTCTATAGCCATGGCGAGCCGCTGCTGCAGCGCTACCTGCCGTTCTGGCTGGCCAACCTGATCGACCGCATGTGGGTGGTGCTGCTGTCCATCGTCGGCCTGCTGATCCCGCTGTCGCGGGTGGTGCCGCCGCTGGTGGAGTTCCGCATCCGCTCGCGGGTGTTCCGCTGGTACGGCCAGCTGCGCGCGATCGAGGCGGAGGAAGGCCGCACGCCGGCGCAGGAGCTCAACGAGCGCCTGGACGAGATCGAGGCCCGGGTGGCGGGCATCACGCTGCCGCTGAGTTATGCCGACGAGCTGTATGCGCTCAAGGGCCACATCCAGCAGGTGCGGCGACGTTTGCAGCCCCGCCCGGCCTGACAGCGCCGCGGCCCGGTAGGATCGGCCTAGGGTTTGCCCCAAGGCTTGACCGACCAGGACCACGATGAACAACCACACCTCCGCCTCCCCGGCCCCCACCCGCCCCCGTGTCGTGCTCATCGGCTGCGGCTTCGGCGGGCTGGAAGCAGTGCGCCTGCTCTCCAGCGCACCGGTGGACATCACGCTCGTCGACCGCACCAACCACCACCTGTTCCAGCCGCTGCTGTACCAGGTGGCCACCGCCAACGTCAGCGCACCGGCGGTGTCCGGGCCGATCCGGCACATCCTGCGGCGCGAGATGCGGCGCGGCAACCTCACCGTGCTGCAGGCCGAGGTGACCCGCATCGACGCCACCCGGCGCGAGCTGCTGCTGGACCAGGGCCAGGCCTTGCCCTATGACCACCTGATCGTGGCCGCCGGTGCCACCCACAGCTACTTCGGCCACGACGAATGGCAGCCGGTGGCGCCTGGCCTGAAGACCCTGGCCGACGCCTTCAACATCCGCGCGCGCATCATCGGCGCCTTCGAGCGGGCCGAGCTCTGCGCCGATACCGCCCAGGCGCAGCAGTGGCTCAACTTCGTGGTCATCGGCGGCGGCCCCACCGGCGTGGAGCTGGCCGGTGCGCTGGTGGAGATTGCGCGCCACACCCTGCCCGATGAATTCCGCCGCATCGACTCGCGCCGCGCCCGCGTGGTGCTGGTGGAGGGCTCGGACCGGGTGCTGGGGGCCTTTCATCCCAGGCTCTCGGAAAGCGCCCGTCGCCAGCTCGAAAAGCTGGGCGTGGAGGTGCGCACCGGCTGCCGCGTCACCGGCATCGACCACCACGGCGTGACCTATCACGATGCCGCCCATCCCGAGCAGGGCGACCAGCGCATCGAAGCGCGCACCGTGCTGTGGGGCGCCGGGGTGGCCGCCTCGCCGCTGGGCCGCTCCCTCGCGGAAACCGCCGGTGCCACGCTGGACCGCGCCGGCCGGGTGGTGGTGGAGGCCGACCTCACGGTGCCCGGCCATCCCGAGATCAGCGTGATCGGCGACCTGGCGGCCGCCAAGAGCCACGGCAAGAGCGACCCCAAGCCGGTGCCGGGTGTGAGCCCGGCGGCCAAGCAGATGGGCCGCCTGGCCGCGCGCAACCTGCTGCGCCGCCTGCGCGGCGAGCCGGCTGTAGCCTTCCGCTACCTGGACTACGGCTCGCTCGCCACCATCGGCCGCAAGTCGGCGGTGGTGCAGCTGGAAGTGCCGGCCATCGGCGAGGTGAAGTGGGGCGGCTACTTCGCCTGGCTGTTCTGGCTCTTCGCGCACGTGTACTTCCTGATCGGCTTCCGCAACCGGTTGATCGTGCTGTTCGACTGGGCCTGGTCGTACTGGACCTTTGAGCGCCATGCCCGCGTGGTGGCCGAAAGCGCACAAGAGCCGAAGGACGCCCCCGCCTAGAATCGGCGCCTACCCCCTGCCCACCGGGCCGCGGCGCCCACCCGGCGCCTCGCGGCCCCAACCGCGAGCCCCACACCATGGACACCCGCACCTCGCCCCAACGCCTTCGCCTCGACCGCCTGCGCGAAGCCCTGCAACGGCGCGGCATCGATGCGCTGCTGGTGCCCTCCAGCGACCCGCATCTCAGCGAGTACCTGCCCGAACGCTGGCAAGGCCGCGAGTGGCTGTCGGGGTTCACCGGCTCCATGGGCACGCTGGTCGTCACGCGCGACGGCGGCGCGCTGTTCGCCGACATGCGCTACTGGGAGCAGGCCGAACGCGAGCTCGCCGGCACCGGCCTGGTGCTGGTGAAGATTCCCACCGCAGCGGCCACCCACCACATCGACTGGATCGTGCAGCAACTGGGCTCGCGCGGCACGCTGGCGGTGGACGGCCAGGTGCTCGGCCTGGCCGCCGCGCAGCAACTGCGCAGCGCGATGGACAAGGCTGGCATCACGCTGCGCACCGACATCGACCTGCTGGACGACATCTGGCCCGACCGGCCCGCGCTGCCCACCGCGCCGGTGTTCGAACACCGTGCGCCGCATGCACCCCTGCCGCGCAGCGCCAAGCTGGCGCAGGTGCGCGAGGCGATGGCGCGCGCGGGCGCGAGCCACCACTTCATTTCCACGGTGGACGACATCGCGTGGCTGTTCAACCTGCGTGGCAGCGACGTGGACTACAACCCGGTGTTCCTGGCTCATGCGCTGCTGGACATGAGCGGCTGCACGCTCTACCTGGCGCCCGGCAAGGTGGGCAGCGATCTGGGAGCCACCCTGCAGGCCGACGGCGTGCGCGTGGCGGACTACACCGAGGCACCACGCGCCCTGGCGGCCCTGCCCGTGGGCAGCCGCCTGCTGGTGGACCCCAAGCGCGTGACCTTCGGCTTGCGCGAGCATGTGCCCACCGGCGTGGCGGTGATCGAGGCGATCAACCCCAGCACCCTGGCCAAGAGCCGCAAGACCGCCGAGGAAGCGGCCTTCGTGCGCGAGGCCATGGCCCAGGACGGCGCGGCGATGTGCGAGTTCTACGCCTGGTTCGAGCAGGCGCAGGGCACGGAGCGCATCACCGAACTCACCATCGACGAGCGCCTCACCGCCGCACGCGCCAGGCGCCCGGGCTTCGTGGGCTTGAGCTTTTCCACCATCGCCGGCTTCAACGCCAACGGCGCGATGCCGCACTACCGCGCCACGGCGGATTCACACGCCGTGATCGAAGGCGACGGCCTGCTGCTCATCGATTCCGGCGGCCAGTACCTGGGCGGCACCACCGACATCACCCGCGTATGGCCGATCGGCACGGTGAGTGACGCACAGAAACGCGACTTCACCCTGGTGCTCAAGGGCACGATGGCGCTGTCGCGCGCGCGCTTCCCGCGCGGCACGCTGTCCCCCATGCTGGACGCGCTGGCACGCGCGCCGCTCTGGGCCGAAGGCGTGGAATTCGGCCACGGCACCGGCCACGGCGTGGGCTACTTCCTCAACGTGCACGAAGGCCCGCAGAGCATCTCCAAGGCCCTGCCCGACGCCAACATGGCGATGGAGCCGGGCATGATCACCTCCATCGAACCCGGCGTGTACCGCCCCGGCCAATGGGGCGTGCGCATCGAGAACCTGGTGCTCAACGTGCCGGCCGACACGCCCGAAGGCGACCGCTTCGCCGAGTTCCTGGAATTCGAGACACTCACCCTCTGCCCGATCGACACCCGCTGCATAGACCGCAGCCTGATGCGGCAGGATGAGATCGACTGGCTCAACCGCTACCACGCCACCGTCCGCGAACGCTTGGCGCCCTTGGTGAGCGGCGACGCACTGGCTTGGCTAGAAATGCGGACCCAACCGCTCTGAACGAAAAAAGCCGGCTCACGCCGGCTTTTCAACTTCTGACTGGAACCCCCTCCCGGCGGGGGCCCGGGGGAGCGAACATTCACCGGCCCGCCGGAATGGTGACCGCGGGCCGGGGACTGCAGCCGTTCAGGCTGCCGTCAGACGGAACGCGGTCACCATCCCGGCCAGCTTCTGGGCCTGTTCCTTCAGGCTCTCCGCTGCCGCCGCCGACTCTTCCACCAGCGCCGCGTTCTGCTGTGTCATCTGGTCCAGCTGGGCCACGGCGGTGTTCACCTGCCCGATGCCGCTGCTCTGTTCGCTGGAGGCGGCGGTGATCTCGCCGATGATGTCGGTCACACGCTGCACGCTGGCCACGATCTCGTTCATCGTGCTGCCGGCGTCCTGCACCAGGCGCGAGCCGGTCTCCACCTTGTCCACGCTGGTGCCGATCAGCGCCTTGATTTCCTTGGCGGCTTCGGCGCTGCGCTGGGCCAGCGAACGCACTTCGCCCGCCACCACCGCAAAACCGCGGCCCTGCTCGCCGGCGCGGGCGGCTTCCACCGCCGCGTTCAGCGCGAGGATGTTGGTCTGGAAGGCAATGCCGTCGATCACGCCGATGATGTCGGCGATCTTCTTGGAGCTGGTGTTGATCTCGGTCATCGTGGAGACCACCTGGCTCACCACCTGGCCGCCGCGCGAGGCGACGGCGGATGCGGAGCTGGCGAGCTGATTGGCCTGCGACGCTGCATCGGCGCTGTGCTTGACCGTGCCGGTGAGCTGCTCCATCGAGCTGGCGGTCTGCTGCAGGTTGGAGGCCGCCATCTCGGTGCGCTGGCTCAGGTCCTGGTTGCCGGTGGCCACTTCGGCGCTGGCCATCTGGATGCTTTCGGCCGACTGGCGGATCTCGCCGACCAGGGCGCGCAGGCGGTCCTGCATCGCGCCGATGGCCATCAGCAGGCGGCCGATCTCGTCACGCGAGGTCACCTCGACGGTGGAGCTCAGGTCGCCTTCGGCGATGCGCTCGGCGATGCGGATGGCGCGGTCAATCGGCAGCTTGACGCTGCGTGTGATGCGCCAGCCCACCAGGCCGCCCACCACCACTGCAGCCACCACCAGGGCGCCGGCGATGACCATCGCCCGCATCTGGCCGGCCTTGGCATCTTCATAGCTCTTGTGGCTGAGCGCTTCTTCCACGGCCACCAGCTCGGCCACCTTCTTGCGCCACACCTGCTCGTTGGGCCGCACCTGCAGCATCAGCGTCATGGTGGCTTCGATGTTGGCGCCGTCCTGGCCCTCCTTGGCGGCGCGCAGCACCAGCGGCATGGTCTTCTTGGCGGCGGCCTGCAGCTCCTCCATCAGCTTCTTCTCCTCGGCCGTGGCGCCGGCCGCTTCGATGCTGGCAGCCAGGGCCTTCTCGGCCTTGAGATAGTTGGCCTCGGCGGCCTTCAGCATCTTGACCTCGGAGTCGATCTCCTTCACGTCCGTGAGCAGCGTGATGGACCGGGCCTGCACCGCCAGCTCATTGATGTGGTTGAGCATCTGCCAGGCCAGGTCGCTCTTGGGGTTGTTCACCTCCACGATCTGGCGCACCCGCTCGCCCATGTTGCGGAATTCGAGCGTATTCAGGCCTGCCACGGCGGCAAGCATCACAACGAGGCTGGCAAAGCCGAGGGCCAGGCGCCGGCCTACGGACAAATGGGTGAGCGACGAAAGCGTCATGGGCTGCCTCTTGGAGTGCATGGTCACGGAATTGTGAGTGGCCGTTTCGGCGGTCACTGGGCCAAATATCGGCCGCTTCCCCTGCCAGTTGAGGACTTTGTGCGCACGTGCATGCGCTGGGCGGCGCTGCGGCGCGATGCGGGCGGGCCGCCCGCCTGCAGTTCATGCCGTGCAGGCCGCCGTCCGTCGCAGGCCGCTGGCGGGTCATGCCCGGCCCGCCTAGAGTGGCATGGTCGCGTCCCGAAAGCGCGATCGACAGACCTCCCGCGATCCCGGGCACAACCCACACAGGGATCGTCTTCAGGCCGGCTCCCGCCGGCCTTTTTCTTTGGCCTACATCTGGCGGAAGACGTGCAGGTAGCTGCGGCTGACCGGCAGGAGTTCGGGCCGGCCCTGCATCTGCACCTCGGCCGTTTCGTTGGGCCCGCGGGTGACCTGCAGCACCTGGCGCAGGTTGACGATCACCGAGCGGTGCACCTGCACGAACACATCGGGGTTGAGCTCGTCGGCCAGTTCGCGGATGGTCTTGCGGATCAGGGCCTCGCCGCCCTCCCACACCACCAGGGTGTATTTCTCGTCGGAGCGCAGGTAGGCCACCTGGTCCACCGGGATCAGGCGCACGGTGTTGCCCACCGACGCCTTGATCCATTGCAGCCAGCCACCGGTGCCCTGGTGGCGCTTGAGTTCGGCGCTCAGGCGCTCGAGCACGGCATCCAGCGCCACCGGCGCCTGTGCGGCCGGGTCGCCGGCCCCGAGGCGCTGCTTCAGCCGCTGCACCGTGTCGGCCAGGCGCGCCTCGTCGAAGGGCTTGACCAGATAGTCGATGGCCCCGTGGTCGAAGGCCTGCACGGCATATTGTTCGAAGGCCGTGACGAACACCACCTGGGCCCGGCGGGCGATGGAGCGGGCCGCCTCGATGCCGTTCATGCCGGGCATGTGAACGTCGAGGAACACCACGTCGGGCGCATGCTCGTCGAACAGCTCCACCGCCTCGCGGCCGTTGCGGGCCTGCGCCACGACGGCCAGCTCCGGCCACAGGCGCGTCAGGTGGGCCGCCAGGCGCTCGCGCAGCAGCGGTTCGTCGTCGGCGATCAGGGCAGTGCTCATGGTGCGGGGGTGAAGATCAGTTCGGCGCGCACGCCGTGCGGGGTCTGTTCGGTCAGTTCCAGCCGGGCGCCCGGCCCGAAGAAGGCCTGCATGCGCTGGCGCAGGTTGGTCAGGCCCGTGCCCGGCGTGGCGGCTTCGGCCATGCCCACGCCGGTGTCGGCCACCCAGACATGCACGCTGCCATCGGCTGCATCGTTGCGCGCGCCCACCTCGATGCGGCCGCCCTGCTCGCTCGGGTCCACCCCGTGGCGCACGGCGTTTTCCACCAGGGTGAGCAGCGCCATCGCGGGAAAGCGCAACGCGCGCAGGGCCGGGTCGATCTCCACCTGGTACTGCAGACGGTCCGGCATGCGCATGAACATCAGCTCCAGGTAGGCCCGCACCAGCGCCTCTTCGCTGCCCAGCGTGGGGGCGTCGCCATGCAGCTTGGGCATGGCCGCGCGCAGGTAGGCGATCAGGCTCTTGAGCACCTCGGCGGCACGCGGCGAGCCGCTTTCCACCAGCGCCTGCACATTGGCCAGGGTGTTGAAGAGGAAGTGCGGCTCGATCTGCGCCTGCAGCAGCGACAGCCGCGCGTCCAGGGCCTGCCGCTCCAGCGTGGCGCGCTCCAGCGCGAAACGCAGCTCCTGCTGGTGGGCCTGCGCATCGCGCTCACGGTAGAGCGCGCCAAGCGCCAGCACCAGCCCCAGCACCAGCGACACGCTGGACACGATCACGATCCCCGTGACTCGCTCGGGCAGCGCCAGCAGCGCGCTCACATTGCCACCCACCGACAGCAGGTAGACCAGCAGCGTGGCCAGCGGCGCGGCGATCACCACCGCCAGCACCTGCGCCATCCAGCGCGGCAGCCAGCGCGGCGACCATTGGCGCGCCGCGGTGAAGGCCAGCAGCAGCGCCATCGACAGGAACAGCGTGCGCCCCAGCAGTACCGGGAAGGGCGGCAGGAACAGCGGGTTGAGCGCTGCGGCCACCACCACCGCCAGCACCAGCGCGATGAGCACGCTGCGCCCGGTCAGGGCGGAAAAAAACGACCCGGGCGGCGGCGCGGTATCGGGTGGCGGCGTGGGCACCACGGGCGGGGCTGCAGACATAGGGCCCGACGATACCCCCGGCACTGCGGCCCTCCAATGGCCGCGCAGGCCGGATGCGACGGACGACGGTTTGGGGGCTGCCGCTGGCGGCCCGACGCGCGCTACACCCCGGCGCGCACCAGCTTGGCAGCCAGCGCCTGGGACAGCGTTTCGGCGCTGTCGGCCAGGTGGGCCTTGGCCTCCACGCTCAAGCCCGGCCGCTTGGTGGCCGCATTGATGCGCGTGAGCAGCGCCTGCGCTTCGCTGCGCAGCAGGCTGCGGGCGTCACTGCGGCTGTAGGCCGAGGGCCGCAGCACGAGTGACGCCAGCCGGTTCACATGGTCGCGCTGCAGTTCGCGGCGCAGCGGCGGGATGTCGCCCTTGCGTGCGGCCAGCTCGCTCCACACCTCGGCATTGAGGCGGCCGTACAGCTCGGACACATGGAAGGCCTCACCCGGGCGGCTCTTGCCCTCGCTGTCGACGATGCGCGAGATCACGGTGTCGCTCATCAGCTGCCCCAGCAGCGCGCGCTGCAGCGACAGCACCATGCCGTCGAGCGAAAAGTCGGTCTGCACGCTGGCCATGGCGTCGCCTTCGAACACCGCGTCGGTGCGCTCCTGGAAGTCCGGCGCCAGGCGGCGCGCCAGTGCCGGCGAGATGCGGAAGCTGTCGGCCGACAGCAGGCCGCGAATCAGCAGGTCCAGCGCCTCGCGCTGCTGGCTGGCCGGCACCGGCGTGAGCGGGTCGCGGCCGGAGCCGGGGAAGTCGCGCAAGGTCCGCACGCCGCCGATCTGGCGCGCCAGCGCACCGGCCGCACGGCTCACGTCGCGCAGGGCATAACTCACCGAGCGGCGCAGCACCGAGTAGTCCTCGGTGGGCTTGAGCTCGCGCGCTTCCTGGCGCTTGAGCAGGTCGCGTGCAATGTCGATGCGCTTGCGGGCGAAGGCCAGCACATCGCTGCCCAGGTCGAACTGCACGGCGTCCGGGTCCACGCCGAGGAAGTTGTCCTCGTCGGTGGCGTAGGCCAGCTGGGGCTCGCGGCTGCGCGCGCCGATCCTGGCCAGCTCGGCCTGCACCTGCTCGGGTGTGGTGCCGGGCGCGAAGGGCTTGTAGGCGTATTCCACCGCCCAGTAGTCGTAGGGGCCCAGGGTGGTCTGGAACGGCGTGCCGCCCTTGTCGCCGGGGCGCGGCAGGTTGATCGGCGCGTACTCCATCACCGAGCCGGTGTTGCCGTTGGCGCGCGTGAACTGCGGGTCGCTGAGCTGGGCTTCGGTGTAGGCGGTGGAGGCGCGGAAGTTGTGGCGCAGGCCGAGGGTGTGGCCCACCTCGTGCATCGTCGTGTCCTTGAGGTAGTCGAACACGAACTGCTGCGCCTGCGGGCCGTCCGGGGCGAGGTCGCCGCGCGCCTCCAGCACGTCCAGCGCGTAGTCCATCTGCTCGCCGGCATGCTGGGCATAACTGCACTGCAGCGGGTCGTGGGCGTGTGCGGCCACCGCACCGCCGTTTTCCAGCAGGCCCGGCCACGCGCTCATCAGCGCCTTGCCGAGCACCTGCGCGCGCACCGAACGGATGGAGCGGGAGGACAGGCTTTCGATGCCGATGTCGGCATCCAGGATCTCGCCGCTGCGCGGGTCCACATGGCTGGGGCCGATGGCGCCGAACTGCGGGTTGCTGTTGGTCATCCAGCGGATGGACGCATAACCCATGTCCAGCGTGTCGAAGTCGGCGTTCTCCGGCTGCACCTGCACCACTAGCGCGTTCTTGAAACCGATGCGCTCGAAGGCCTTGTTCCACTCCAGCACGCCGGCGGTGATGGCCTCGCGGTACTTGGGCGGGATGGTGCGGTCCAGCCAGAAGGTGATCGGCTTGACCGGCTCGGACAGCGCCGCGGCCGGATCCTTCTTCTCCAGGCGCCAGCGGTTCACGTAGCGCACGCGCGGGCTGCGGGCGAGGTCATCGCCGAAGTCGTTGACGTTGGTGGTGAAGTGCCCGATGCGCGGATCCGCCTTGCGCGGCGCCATCGGCTCCTCGGGCAGCCGGCCGAGCGAATAGTGCAGGTTGACGAAGAGGCTGCGCGCATCCGGCAGGCCGCCCGGCACCACCGGCGCACCGCTGCCGCCGCCGGACGAGCTGGCGATGGAGGAGGTGGCGTAGTGGTTCATCACCTCGAACACCACCTCGTCGGCCTTGCCGCGCAGCGCGGTGATGGCCGAATGGCGCGGATCGAAGCCATAACCCTGGTGGAAGTTGCGCTGCAGCAGCATGCCCACGCCCAGCATGTCGCTCACGAACAGGCCGTTCGCCTCGATCAGCACCGACTTGTGCTCCGGGTGCGGCTGGCTCACCACCGGCGAGCTGCCCAGCAGGCTGGGCGAAAACGCCGCCTTGACCGCCAGCGCCTCGGCGCTGCCCGCCTTGGCCACGAAGGCCGTGTTGCGCGCGATCATCTGCACCTGGTTGTGGATGCGCCGGAATTCCACGACCTGCGGCTTGCCATAGGCCTCGCCCCAGCTACGTGTCATGGTGCCGCCGAAGAGCCCGCCTTCGCCGATGCCGCTGGCGAACTTGGGGCTCAGGAAAAACGGCTTGTTGAAATCCTCCGGCCGCAGCTCGATCCAGACCTTCTCGTCCTTCTGCCACAGGGTGAACAGGCCCTCGGTCTTGCGCGCGTCCTTGATGACGTTGGCAAAGTGCGGCGGGCTGCCGGGTGGCAGCGGGGGGGTGGCTGCGACAGGCGCGGCTGAGGCCAGTGTCACCACCGGGGCCGAAGCACCGGGGGCGGCGGGCACCGGTGTGCCGGTGAGGTGGGCCGGGGCCGGCGCGGGCGGCGTGGTGGCCACGGCCACCAGGTTGCTCACCGCAGCGCAGCCGGTCAGGAACCACACGACGCAAGCAGCGGTGGCAGACAGCGCCGTGCGGGCGGCGATAGAGCGCGAGGGTCGGTCCATGGATACAGCGGCAGGACGGGCAGAGGGGGCAGGCACGTGGGTTGCCTGCCTTGGAATTCGTGCTTGCGGCCCGAGCCGCCAGCGTTGCGTCAGAACACTAACACCGCGTTTCGTTCCCGGCCATCGCGAATTGACCGGTGCGCGCGGCCTATTTCTCGGCCTGCGCCGCCACGCGGCCAGCGCCCCATGAAAAAAGCGACCCGCAGGTCGCTTCGGTTCACTTGAGCGCCTTGAAGCGCAGCCGATGCGGCTTGGCGCCCTCTTCGCCCAGGCGCTTCTTCTTGTCGGCCTCGTACTCCTGGTAGTTGCCGTTGAAGAAGAACCACTGGGAGTCGCCTTCAGCGGCCAGGATGTGCGTGGCAATGCGGTCCAGGAACCAGCGGTCATGGCTGATCACCATCACCGAGCCGGCAAATTCGAGCAACGCATCTTCCAGCGCGCGCAAGGTTTCGACGTCCAGGTCGTTCGACGGCTCGTCGAGCAGCAGCATGTTGCCGCCCTGGGCCAGCGTCTTGGCCAAGTGCAGGCGGCCGCGTTCACCGCCGGACAGGTTCTTCACCAGCTTCTGCTGGTCGTTGCCCTTGAAGTTGAAGCGGCCGATGTAGGCGCGCGAGGGCATCACGAACTTGCCGACCACGATGTTGTCCAGCCCGCCGGAGACGTCTTCCCACACCGTCTTGTCGCCTTCCAGCGAATCGCGGCTCTGGTCCACGAAGGCCATCTTGACCGTCTTGCCGATCTTCACCGTGCCGGAATCGGGCTGCTCCTTGCCGGAGATCATGCGGAACAGCGTCGACTTGCCGGCGCCGTTGGGGCCGATGATGCCGACGATGGCACCCGCGGGCACCTTGAAGCTCAGGTTGTCGATCAGCACACGATCACCAAAGCTCTTGGACACGCCCTCGAACTCGATCACCTCGTTGCCCAGGCGCTCGGCCACCGGGATGAAGATCTCGTTGGTCTCGTTGCGCTTCTGGTAATCGACGTCCGACAGTTCCTCGAAGCGCGCCAGGCGAGCCTTGCTCTTGGCCTGGCGCCCCTTGGCGTTGGAGCGCACCCACTTCAGCTCCTCCTTCATCGCCTTCATGTGGGCGTCTTCGGCCTTCTGCTCGGCCTCCAGGCGGGCTTCCTTCTGCTCCAGCCAGTCGCTGTAGTTGCCCTTCCAGGGGATGCCACGGCCGCGGTCCAGCTCCAGGATCCACTCGGCCGCGTTGTCCAGGAAGTAGCGATCGTGGGTGATGGCCACCACGGTGCCGGAGAAGCGCTTGAGAAACACTTCCAGCCATTCCACCGACTCGGCGTCCAGGTGGTTGGTGGGTTCGTCCAGCAGCAGCATGTCCGGCTTGCTCAGCAGCAGGCGGCACAGCGCCACGCGGCGCTTCTCGCCCCCTGACAGGTTCTGGATGGTGGCTTCCCAGGGCGGCAGGCGCAGCGCGTCGGCCGCGATCTCCAACTGTAGGTCGGTGTTTTCACTGCCGGCGGCGGCGATCACCGCCTCCAGCTCCTGCTGCTCGGCCGCCAGCGCGTCGAAATCGGCGTCCGGCTCCGCATAGGCGGCGTACACCTCGTCCAGCCGCTTCTTGGCGGCCAGCACGCCACCCAGGCCTTCTTCCACCGCCTGGCGCACCGTCTGCGACGGCTCCATCTGCGGCTCCTGCGGCAGGTACCCGATCTTGATGCCGGGCATGGCGACGGCTTCGCCCTCGATGTCCTTGTCCAGGCCGGCCATGATCTTCAGCAGGGTGGACTTGCCCGAGCCGTTGAGGCCGAGCACGCCGATCTTGGCGCCGGGGAAGAAGGACAGCGAGATGTCCTTGAGGATCTGCCGCTTCGGCGGCACGATCTTGCCGACGCGGTTCATGGTGAAGACGTACTGGGCCATGGCGGGTGCTTCTCTGCTGGACTTCCGGGGTAACCCGCTAGGGTACCAGATCGGTTCTGGCGGTCGACGCGGCCGGGGAAATGAAAAAGCCCGGCGAGGCCGGGCTTGGGGTGAATGCCGCCTGTCAGCCGCGGCGGCGCACCGAAGCCAAGCCGAGCATGCCGCCAGCGAGCAGCAGCCAGGTGGCTGGCTCCGGGACCGGACGGGCAACAAAGGCGCCACCGGTGCCATCGGCATTGGTGTAGTTGCCCACCAGCCAGCCCTGGTCGTTGACGCCCTCGACGAAGGTGCTTTGGGCGCCCTGCACTTCGATGATCTGGAAATTGTCCGGCGTACCGAAAAACCCAACGATGCGTGTCGAGCCCGTCTCGGGGTCCACCTCGTTCGTGGCCAGCCAGCCGCCGATGCGGCCGTCCGAGGTAATGTCGCGGAAGTTGGTCTGGCGAAAACCGGCAAAGCTGAAGTCCTGCCGCACGCCGGTGTTCAGGTCGTAGGTGAAGCTGACTTTCGTAAACGACCCGTCTTCCCCGAAGATGCCCTCGCTGCCAACGACCGTTCCGTGGCTGTTGACGCCCTGCGCGATCGTCGGGCCGGGACCGCCGATCAGTTGCACGCCCAGCCCACCCTGCGTGTCGAACACAAACCCGCCACCGCTCATATTGAGTCCGGACACGAAACGTCCGTCAGGTGAGATACCCCGCACCATCGGGGAGTCGACACCGGGCACATCGAACGAGGTGAATGTGCTGCCGTTGTACAGGTAGCCACTGTACGGACCGTCATAGAGATCGCCGGTCCAAGGATCCACCTGCTGCGTGGTGAAGTACGTGCCGGCGATCACCCCGTTATCGCTGATGGCGCCGGAAAATGCGCCGAGCGCTCCGGGCGGCAGCGGCAGATAGGTCGTCACGCCATGGCTGTAGGTGAAGTTGCTTCCCAGCAATACGCCGGCGTTGTTGATGTCCGCCAAGAATGTGCTTTGCCCTTCGAGGGTGAACACGTCTACCTGGTAGTTGGCGGCCTGCGCGGCGACCGCACCCATCGTCATGGCAGCCAACGCGGCGACGCGCTGCACAGCGCGCACGGCTCTCTTCGTCATGCGTTCCTCCCCAAAAGTGCATGCAGCGCGGATTATGCGAAGCACCAGGGGGGTGCCGGCCCCCGCGAACACGGGATGAACCAACCAGGTACAATCCCGCCTCAAGCAGTTGCGATTCCAGTCGTCTCTTCACTGCGGTCGATTCCGACCTGAGCGCCAGTCCGGCGCACCTTCCCCACCTTCTGCCTGCGACTGGCGCCCCACATTGGCGGCGACAGGCCGATCTTTGTCATCCCTCCATGTCATTCGATTCCCTCGGCCTGGCCGAGCCCCTGCTGCGTGCCGTTCGCGAACAAGGCTACGACACCCCCACACCCATCCAGGCCCAGGCGATCCCCGCCGTCCTGAAGGGCGGTGACCTGCTGGCCGGCGCACAGACCGGCACCGGCAAGACCGCCGGTTTCACGTTGCCGCTGCTGCACCGCCTGTCGGCCACGCCGGCGGTGCGCGACGCCAAGGGCCGCGTGGCCATCCGCGCGCTCATCCTCACGCCCACGCGCGAACTCGCAGCGCAGGTGGAAGAAAGCGTCCGTACCTATGGCCAGTACCTCAAGCTCACCAGCATGGTGATGTTTGGCGGGGTCGGCATGCAGCCGCAGATCGACAAGCTGCGCCGCGGCGTCGACATCCTCGTGGCCACCCCGGGCCGCCTGCTGGACCATCACCAGCAAGGCACGCTCGATCTGAAGCACGTGGAGATCTTCGTGCTCGATGAAGCCGACCGCATGCTCGACATGGGCTTCATCCACGACATCAAGAAGGTGCTGGCGGTGCTGCCGCAGAAGAAGCAGAGCCTGCTCTTCAGTGCCACCTTCAGCGATGAGATCAAGGCCCTGGCCGACCGCCTGCTGAATGCGCCCGCGCTGATCGAGGTGGCGCGCCGCAACGCCACCGCCGACACCATCGCGCAGAAGATCCACCCGGTGGACCGCGACAAGAAGAAGGAACTGCTGGCCCACCTGATCCAGCAGGGCAACTGGCACCAGGTGCTGGTGTTCACGCGCATGAAACACGGTGCCAACCGCCTGCAGGAATACCTGGAGAAGGTAGGCATCAGCGCGATGGCGATCCACGGCAACAAGAGCCAGGGCGCACGCACCAAGGCGCTGGCCGAGTTCAAGAGCGGCGACCTGCAGGTGCTGGTGGCCACCGACATCGCGGCGCGCGGCATCGACATCGACCAGTTGCCCCACGTGGTGAACTTCGAGCTGCCCAACGTGCCGGAAGACTACGTGCACCGCATCGGCCGTACCGGCCGCGCGGGGGCGCAGGGCGAAGCGATCTCGCTGGTGTGCGTGGACGAGGACATCTTTCTGCGCGACATCGAAAAGCTGATCAAGCGCAGCATCCCGCGCGAGGTGGTGCCGGGATTCGAGCCGGACCCGAACGCCAAGGCAGAGCCGATCGTGCTGGGCCGCATGGTGATCGGCGTGGGTGCCGGTGGCCGAGGCGGCAACAGCAACCGCCGCGGCGGTGGCGGCGGCGGCCAGTCGCGGTCGCAGGCCCCCGCCCGCGGCCAGGGCGGCAACGGGCAAAACCATGGTGGCGGGCGGCCCCAGCAGCCCCAAGGCCAGGCTCAGCGCTCCGGGCGCCCGCCTCAATCGGCGGCTCCCCAGCCGGCCCCACGCAGCCAAGCCCCGGCCCCTGCGCCGGCACGCCGTGAAGGTGGCCCCCGCCCCGGCGCACGCCTGACCCAGCCGAAGCGCTGAGCGCTATATCGCGGCGTATCCCCACGCCGCGGTCGGTCGCCATTGCTGCCGACTCTTTCAGTTTGTAGTAGGTGCTCACAACGGCAGGGTCGGTCCCGCACTACGCTCTCCGGCCTTGATGGAGGACGAATGAGGACCGAGCTGCACACCGCATGGCAGGGCATGGAGCTGATCGTCACGCAGAACGGTCAGGAGCTCGATCGCATTCCGGCGGACGACATCCAGCGGGTGGTGCTGGTCTGCCGGGGCGCGGGTGACACACCCGGCGACCTGGCGTTCGCGGTGATCGAGACCAGCGCGGACGCCGTGGTGCTGCCCGCCGACAGCGGCATTGCCGGCCGGGTGCACTTCGAGCGCCAGGCGTTCTGGGCCCAGCGCAACTGCATCTACTGGGTGAGCGAGTCGCACGCCGCCCTGCCCCGCCGCTTGCGGCCCGGGCTGTGGATCCTGCGGCGCCAGCGCCCCGGCTACATGCGCGTGGCGCGTGCGGAACTCAGTGGTGCGATCGAGCAGTGGCCGCTGGAAGGCCCGCAGACCTGGGAACAGCGCAAGTGGGACCGGATCGCCAAGAGCCGCCTGCTGGCCCCGCTGGACCAGGCGCCCAAACACAACCGGCCCGGCCAGAAATGAAAAAACCCGGCGATGCCGGGTTTTTTGTTGGGCGCTTGGATTGAGCGCCGGGTACGACAGCTCAGCTGGCGCTGGCGGCCTTGGCGGCCTTCTTCGCCTTGGCAGCCTTCTTGTGCTTGGCAGCCTTGTGGGCGCCCGAAGCAGCCGGCGCAGCGGCGGAAGCCGAGGTCGCGGGCGTGGCCGGGGTCGCCGGGGTGGCTTGGGCAAAGGCGCCGGCGGCAAATGCGGTGGCAACCAGGGCAGCAAACAGTTTCTTCATGTGTTTTCCTCTCGCGATGGGGATCGTTGAGCGATTCGCTCACAGCCCACAACGAGTGGCGACCGCCCCTGGTTGACCCGCTTCGCCGCATCAGGCTGGCTGCAGCAGGCCGCGTTTTTCCAGCAGCGGCTCGATGGTGGGCGGCCGGCCGCGGAAGGCCGCAAACGCCTGCCCCGGCTCCAGGCTGTTGCCCGACGAATAGATGAAGCGCTTCAGCCGCGCCGCCACGTCCGGGTCGAAGGGGCTGCCCGCCTCCTTGAAGGCGCCGTAGCCATCAGCGTCCAGCACCTCGGCCCACAGGTAGACGTAGTAGCCGGCCGCATAACCGTCGCTGGAGAACAGGTGCTGGAAATGCACCAGCCGATGGTTCAGGCCCACCGCATCGGGCAGGCCCTGCTCCCGCATCACCTGCGCCTCGAAGGCCGATACGTCCTGGATGCTCGCCGGGTCCGGATGGCTGTGCACCGCCATGTCGACCAGGGAGCTGGCGCAATAGCGAACGGTGTCATACCCCTGACCGAAACGCCGCGCGGCCTGCAGCCGCTCGATCAGGGCATCGGGAATCGGCTGGCCGGTCTTCCAGTGGCGCGCATGGCGCTGCAGCACCTCCGGCTCCGACATCCAATGTTCATACAGCTGCGACGGCAGCTCGACAAAGTCGCTCAGCACCTGGGTGCCCGACAGCCGCGTGTAGGTGACGCTGGACAGCAGGCCGTGCAGGCCATGGCCGAACTCGTGGAACAGCGTGCGCACGTCGTCGAAGCTCAGCAGGGTGGGCTCGCCGGCGGCCCCCTTGGCGAAGTTGTTGTTGTTGATGATCACCGGGTACACCGGCGAGCCGGCCGCATCACCGTTGAGTGACTGCCAGCTGAAGCCGCTCATCCAGGCACCGCTGCGCTTGCTGGGCCGCGCGAAGTTGTCGTGCAGGAACACGCCCATGCGCTGGCCCCGCTCGTCGTGCACCTCGTAGGCCTTGACGTCGGGGTGGTAGAGCTTGAGGTCCGGCCGCGGCGTGAAGCGCACACCAAACAGGCGCTGCGCACAGTCGAAGGCCGCGGACACCATGGCGTCCAGCGGGAAGTACGGCTTCACCTCGGCGTCGTCGATCGCGTAGTCGCGCTGGCGCACCTTCTCGGCCCAGTAGCGCCAGTCCCAGGCCTGCAAAGCCTCGGTCGCGCCCTCGGCGCGCTGCACCGCAAGCAGCGCTGCGCGCTCACGCTCCACCGCGGCCTTGGAGCGTTGCCACACGTCGGCCAGCAGGCGGTTCACCGCGGCCGGCTCTTTCGCCATGCGGTCCACCAGGGCGTAGTCGGCATAGCTGGCGTAGCCATGCAGGCGCGCCTGCTCCTGGCGCAAGGCCAGGATCTCGCGGATCAGCGGCCGGTTGTCGTGCGCACCGTCGTGTTCGCCACGCGTGATCCAGGCCCGCCAGGCCTGCTCACGCAGGTCACGGCGCTCCGAGAAAGTGAGGAACGGCACGATGAGCGAACGCGACAAGGTGATCACATACCCTTGCACGCCGCGCTGGGCGGCGGCCTCGCGCGCGGCCGCCCGCAGGAAGTCGGGCAGCCCCGCCAGATCGTTTTCGCCTTGCAGTACCAGCTGGTAGCCGGCTTCGTCGTGCAGCACGTTCTGCGCAAAGGCCGTGGTCAGCTCGGCCAGGCGCTGCATCACGGCGGCATAACGCTGCTGCGCCGCTGGGGGCAGTTGGGCGCCGGCGCGCACGAAGTCCAAGTGCACCCGCTCCAGCAGCCGCAACGGCTCGGGCGCCAGCCCCAGGCCCAGGCGTGCCTCATGCAGCGCATGCACCCGCCGGAACAGCCCTTCGTGCATGTAGATGGCGCTTTCGTGCGCCGCCAGCGGCATCGCCATCTCCCGCTGCACCGCCTGCAGCTCAGGCGAGGTTTCGGAGGCACAGAGGTTGTGGAACAAGGCCTGCACCCGCGCCAGCGTCTGCCCGCTGCGATCGAAGGCAGCCAGCGTGTTGTCGAAGGTGGGTGCGTCCGGTTGGCTGGCGATCGCGTCCAGCTCCGCGCGGTGCTCGCGCATGGCCACCTCGAAGGCAGGGGCGAAGTGCTGCGCGCGCACGCGTTCGAAGGGCGGCACGTGGTACGGCGCCTCCCAGGGCTGGAGCAAAGGGTTGTGGTCGGTGCCAGGGCTCGTGGCCGGCACGCCGTTCGTCAGCATCGTCATGGCAACTGCACTCCTGCTAGTCCGGTGGTAGACCGGAGCATCCATGATGCCAGCGCCCGTCGCCGCCTGCTGGCCTGCCTTGGTTGCCATACAAGGGCTTACGCCTACAGACTTGTTCTGCGTTGAGCCAATCCCTCATGCGCGCTTCGCTATAACAGCCCGGACATATCAAACGACGCGACGGACGACAAGACCTCGGTTGGAAGTGGCACGCCCAAAGGTCGGCATCTATAAGGGCGGTTCCGCCTCTTCCCTACACACCTTCCAAGCCATGACACGTAGTACCTCCTTGACACCTGCCTGCCTCGCGGCCGCCTTAGCCTTGGCGGCCGGCTTTGCGGCATCGGCGCATGCGTCGCCCATGGCCGCTGCGTCCGCCGATTTCCACAACCTCAGCTTCAGCTTCATTGACCTCGATCTGGGAGACGGCGTGACGCCGGCCGTCTTCGGCATCGACGGCATGGCCACCGCGACGACCGCGGGGTACGACCGCCATTTGATGTTGTCGACGGTCACCATTACCGATCACGCCGACGACCTTGCCGCGGGCCTCGCCGGACCGGCGCAAAGCACGCTGATATCTGGCTCGACGGAGCTGTCGGCCTCTTCCGGCGCAAACGCCATGTCGGCGCGGGCGTCGACCACCGGTTCGAGCGTCAACGTGCTGGAGAATTTCAGCGCCCGCGTCGACAGCAAGCTGTTGTTCGGTGCGCTTATGCTCACCTTGGCGCCCAACTCGGTGCTCGTCCTGTCGGGAGACCTGGCGTTGTCCGTGTTCACCGACCAATGCTTCTCCACCCGATGGGGTGAGAGCTGCCAGGAGGCCTACGGCGGTGCGCAGCTCAAGCTTTTTGCACCGGATGCCTCCGGAGGGTTGGGCCAGCAAAGCTCCATCGCCCGCTTGGACCACAGCTTGCTGGGCTCCGGGTCCGGCCCGATCACATTCGACAGCGTTCAACACCTCCAGGTGTCGCTGACCAATCTGACGGACCAGCCTCTGCAGTTCAGCTTCGAAGCCAATGTTTGGGCTGGTGGCCGCAGCGCGCTGGCCGTGCCGGAACCGCAGACCTATGCCTTGATGCTGGCCGGCTTGGCCGGTATCGCGGGTTTGCGTCGTGCAAGAGACCGCCGCGCCGCCGCTCCGGGGAGCCTCGCATGAAGACACTGATGTTCAGCGCGACGCTGTTCGTCGCTGCGAGCGCTGCGCAAGCCCAGTTCGCTCCTCCTCTCACCTTCGACAGCGAACCCGCTGCCGCGACGTTTGCGGCCGCCGGCGCCGTGCAGTCCTTGACTTTTGGAGACCTCAGCATCGATGGTGGTGTGGTGCTTGGCATCCCGCCCTTCACTTCATTCCAATTGCCAGGGACGCTGCACACGACGTACGCCACGTCCCATCTGGGTGACGACAGCTTGCAAAGCGCCCTCACGCTCACCATTTCCGGCACTTGGCGCTACCAGCGCATCACGGGCATGCTCTTCAACGGCCTGCCCGGCGCCTCCGACTATGTGGTGGACGCCTACCGTGCTGGCCAACTGGTCGCCAGCGATGCGCTGCGGGTAATTGGTGGAGAGACCGACCTCTTCGAAGTCAATTTCGTCCAGGGCATAGATCAGCTGGTCTTCCGGACGGCGCAGGCAGACCCCAGCCTGTGGGACTTTGGCATCCACTACAGCGTTTTCTCCGCTCCCGTTCCCGTACCTGAGCCAAGCACCTGGGCGCTGGCCCTGGTTGGTGCTGCGTGCATCGGCGCGGCGTATCGACGTTCCCGACGATCTCCCGATTGAACCCCCGGGAGGAAGCCACAGGCGAGCGGTCGCACGCTCGCCTGTGGCACAGTGGACGGCTTTGCCGGCCCCCACCATGGCGCTCAAGTCCACCATCTTCAAAGCCCAGCTGCAGCTGGCCGACATGGACCGCCATGTCTACGGCGACCATGCGCTCACGCTCGCCCGCCATCCGTCGGAAACCGACGAACGCATGATGATGCGGGTGCTGGCCTACGCGCTGCAGTTGCCCGCCGACGACCACCGCGGTGCGCTGGAGTTCGCCAAGGGCCTGTCCGACCCCGATGAGCCGGACCTCTGGCAGAAGGACCTCACCGGCGCCCTGGTCCAGTGGATCGAAGTGGGCCAACCCGACGAGCGCCGGCTGCTCAAGGCGGCGGGCCGCGCCGAGCGCGTGAGCGTCTTCGCCTACAGCAGCAGCGCGCTGCTGTGGTGGCAACCGCTGGCCAACCGGCTCACGCGGGCGGAGAACCTCGCGGTGTGGCAGCTGCCGGCCGACCAGAGCCAGGCACTGGCCTTGCTGGCCGAACGCAGCATGCGGCTGCAGGTGAACATCCAGGACGGCACCGTGTCGATGGACAACGGCAGCCGGGGGGTCGAACTGACGCTGCAGCCGCTGATGAAACCCCGCGAACGCTGAAGGCGGCGCGGCTCCTATCATCCGGGGCTTTGCAGCTCGGCGGCCACAAGCCGCACCAAGCCTCATGCGAACCCTGCTCTCGCGCGCGCTGCGATCCGCGGCGCTCACCGGTTTTCTTGCTGTCCCGTTGTTTGCCATGGCCCAGACTTCCGCTCCCTCCAACGACGATTCCTTCCAATGGCTGGAGGAGGTGCAAGGGGAGAAGGCGCTGGACTGGGCGCGCGAGCGCAATGCCGTTTCGCGCAAGCAGCTGGAGGCGCACCCGCGCTTCCAGGCCACGCGCGAGGAACTGCTGAAGATCCTGAACTCGAAGGAACGCATCCCCTACGTGTCGCGCCAGGGCGACTGGTTCTACAACCTCTGGCAGGACGAGAAGAACAAGCGCGGCCTGTGGCGCCGCACCACGCTGGCCGAATACCGCAAGCCCAACCCGGCGTGGGAGACGGTGCTGGACCTGGACGCCCTGGGCGCGGCCGAAAAGGAAAACTGGGTCTGGCACGGCGCCACCTGCTTCGGGCCGGCCTACGCGCGCTGCCTGCTGAACCTGTCGCGCGGCGGGGCCGATGCGGCGGTGGTGCGCGAGTTCGACACCCAGACCAAGCGCTTCGTGGACGGCGGCTTCGCCTTGCCCGAGGCCAAGACCAGCGTGGACTGGCTGGACGCCGACACGGTGTACGTCGGCACCGACTTCGGCCCCGGCTCGCTCACCGAGTCGGGCTACCCGCGCGTGATCAAGCGCTGGAAACGCGGCCAGCCGCTGAGCGCGGCCGTCACCGTCTTCGAGGCCCAGCCCAAGGACGTGAGCGCCTTCGTGACCGTGGACCGCACACCCGGCTTCGAGCGCACGGTGTTCGGCCGCTCGCTGGACTTCTACAACACCGAGGCGTTCCTGCAGGCCAAGGACGGCTCGCTGCAACGCATCGACAAACCCAGTGACGCCTCGGTGTCGTTCTGGCGCGAACACCTGTTCCTCGAACTGCGCAGCGACTTCAAGCAAGGCGACACCACCTTCCCACGCGGCTCCCTGCTGGTGGCCGATGCCGGGGCCTATCTCAAAGGCGAACGCAAGCTGCATGCGCTGTTCACGCCCACACCGACGCGCTCGCTGGCCGGCTTCACGCTCACACGCTCGCATGTGCTGCTGAACCTGATGGACAAGGTTGCCAGCCGCGTCGAGGAATGGCACGTGGCCGATGGCCGGTGGCGCATGCGCGAGGTGGATGCGCCCTTCCCTGGCACGCTGGGCGTGAGCGGCCTGTGGGATCCCCTGCTCAAGGATGACCCGCTGGGCGACGCCTACCTGCTGACCTACACCGACTTCCTGACGCCGGACACCCTGGCCCTGGGCCGCACCGGCAGCAACCGCCGGGAGGCGTTGAAGGCGCGGCCCGCGTTCTTCGACGCTGCCGGCATGCGGGTGGAGCAGGCCTTCGCCAAGTCCAAGGACGGCACCGAGGTGCCCTACTTCGTGGTCTGGCCCAAGGGTGCCACCGCCGACGGCAGCAACCCGACCCTGCTGTACGGCTACGGTGGATTCGAGGTGTCCATGCAGCCCTGGTACTCGGGCGGCTTCGGCACCGCCTGGTTCAACCACGGCGGTGTGCTGGTGGTGGCCAACATCCGCGGCGGCGGTGAGTTCGGCCCGGCCTGGCACCAGGCTGCCCTCAAGGCCAACAAGCAGAAAAGCTACGACGATTTCATCGCGGTCGCCGAGGATCTCATCCGGCGCAAGATCACCAGCCCGCGCCACCTCGGCATCGAGGGTGGCAGCAACGGCGGCCTGCTGGTGGGCGCCACTTTCGTGCAGCGGCCGGACCTCTTCAATGCGGTCGTGTGCCAGGTGCCGCTGCTGGACATGAAGCGGTACCACAAGCTGCTGGCGGGCGCCTCGTGGATGGCCGAGTACGGCAACCCGGACGATCCCGCCGAATGGGCCTTCATCTCGAAGTACAGCCCCTACCAGAACGTGAAGTCTGGGGTGAAGTACCCCAAGGTGCTGTTCACCACCTCCACCCGCGATGACCGCGTGCACCCAGGCCACGCCCGCAAGATGGCCGCGCGCATGCTGGCCCAGGGCCACGAGCTGCTGTACTACGAGAACATCGAGGGCGGCCATGGCGGCGCGGCAGACAACTTCCAGCGCGCCGACCTGCAGGCACTGGAGTTCAGCTACCTGTGGCAGCAGCTCGCACGCTGACGGGCACGGCGTTCGCTGGACCGATCGCATGAACAACACACCCTCTTGGACGGTGACGCACAACGCGGCGCAGTCGCGCTTCGAAGCCACCGTGGACGGCCAACTCAGCGAGGCGGCCTACCGCCTCAACGGCGACGTGATGACCATGACCCACACCAGCGTGCCGCCCGCGCTGGAGGGCCGCGGCATCGCCGCCTCCCTGGTGGAAAAGGCCATCGCGCATGCGCGCGAGCAGGGGCTGAAGATCGAGCCGCAGTGCGCCTACGTCGCTGCGTACATGCAGCGCCACCCCGAAGCGAAGGACGTGCTCGCGTGAGCGCGGCCGCGCCCCTGGCGGGCAGCGAACCGGCCGGAGTGCTGGAATTCTGGTTCGGCCCGCCCGAGCTGGCCGACACCGAAGCGGTCACCTCGCGCTGGTTCCGCAAGGACGCCGCGTTCGACCGGGAGATCAGCGACCGCTTCGGCGCACTGATCGAGCGCGCGCTGGCCGGCGAGCTGACGGATTGGGCCTGGCAGCCGGGGCCTGCGCTGGCGCGCATCCTGCTGCTCGACCAGTTCACCCGCAATGCCTTTCGCGACTCTGCCCGCGCCTTTGCTGGCGACCCGCTCGCGCTGGCAGCGGCCCGCCAGATGGTGGCGCTGGGCCAGGACCAGCAGCTGCCGCTGCTGCGCCGTGTGTTCGTGTACCTGCCGTTCGAGCATGCCGAGGACCTGGCGGCCCAGCGGGAGGCGCTGCGCCTGTTCGACGCCCTGGTGGCCGAGGCGCCCGGGCTGGCCGGCTATGCCGACTACGCGCGCCGGCACCACGAGATCATCGAGCGCTTCGGACGCTTCCCGCACCGCAACGCGCTGCTGGGCCGGGAGTCCACCCCGGAAGAGCTGGAATTCCTGCGGCAGCCCGGCTCGGGCTTCTGACACACCGCCTCAGGCGGCCTCCTGGTCCTGCAGCAGGCGCCACATCACCTTGCCGGAGCCGCTCTTGGGCAGGGCGTCCACGAACTCCACGATGCGCGGCACCTTGTAGGCCGCCATGTGTTCGCGTGACCAGTCGATGATGTCCTGCTCGGTGGCCTTGCCTTTGGCCTCCGCGCGCAGCACCACCACCGCCTTCACCGTCTCCCCGCGATAGGCATCCTTGGCGCCGATGATGCAGGCTTCCTGCACCAGCGGGCACTTGAAAAGCAGCAGTTCCACCTCCGAGGGCCACACCTTGAAACCGCTGGCGTTGATCATGCGCTTCAGGCGGTCGGTGATGAAGAAGTAGCCCTCCTCGTCCATGCGCCCCAGGTCGCCGGTGCGGAAGAAGGGCTTGCCGTCGATCTGGATGAACGCGGCCTTCGTGGCCTCGGGGTAGCGCCAGTAGCCCTTGAACACCATCGGGCCGTGGGTGACGATCTCGCCCACTTCGCCCGGCGGCAGTTCCTGCAGGGTGACGGGGTCCACCACGCGCGAGTCCACCCCGTAGATCGGGATGCCCAGGCATTGCAGCTTGGCGCGCTCGGGCGGGTTGCCGTGGCTGGGCGCAGCGGTTTCGGTGAGGCCGTAACCCTCGGCGAAGGTGAGGCCGAACTCCTGCTGCAGCCGCTCCGCCACGGCCTGCGGCATGGCGGCGCCGCCACCGCTGAGGTAGGTGAGGCTGGAGAGGTCGAAGCTCTTGTAATTCGGGCTGCCGAACAGGTCGATGATCATCGTGGGGATGCAGGTCCAGTGCGTCACCCGGTAGCGCGAGATCAGCCGCCCGGCGAGCTCGCGGTCCCAGCGCGGCATCAGCACGGCGGTGCAGCCCAGGTACACCGGCCCGAGCACGCCGTAGAGCATGCCGGTGATGTGGAACAGCGGCACCACCGCCAGCGTCACGGTTTCGGCACTGGCATGGCTCCACAGCCCGCCGCCCACGGTGTTGGACAGCAAGGTGCGGTGGGTGTGCATGCAGCCCTTGGGCAGGCCGGTGGTGCCCGAGGTGTAGGGCAGCACCGCCAGGTCGTCCACCTGGGCGGTGTGCGGTCCGGGCTGCAGGCCGGCCGCCAGCGCGTCCTGCCAGCGCGTGCAGCCGGCGGGCAGCGGCGGGTCGGACAGCAGCCAGTCCAGCAGCGCGGGCGAGGGTTTCTGGTCCTCGGGAATGCCGGTCTCGGGCAGGGCATCGGCATAACGCGCCACCAGCAGGTGCTGCAGGCGTTGTGCCTCGGGCAGCGCGGCATTCGCCTGTGCCACGATGCCGGCCAGGTCGGCGCTGCACAGCGCCACCCTGGCCTCCGGGTCCACGATGTAGTGGCCGAACTCGTCGGCCCGGTTCATCGGGTTCACCGGCACCACCACCGCGTCGGCGCGCAGGATGGCGTAGTAGCCCACGATGTATTGCGGGCAGTTCTGCATGTACAGCAGCACCCGGTCGCCTTTTTTGACGCCGCGGCTTTGCAGCCAGCCGGCGATGGCCTCGGCCTGCGCCATCAGCTCGGCAAAGCGCAGTTCGCGGCCGAAGAAGACGTAGCCCGCCTTGTCCGGATACCGCCGTGCCGACACCTCGAGGTTGAACCACAAGGATGTTTGCGGCACGGTCAGCGCACGCGGCAGGCGGCGCGGCCAGATGGCATGGTGCGGGCGCACCGGGGAAGACGAAGTCACCTGAACACTCCTGACGTGAGACGTCAGATGTACCCCAAGCCCAGGCACCGGCGCATCCGCCAATTCCCGATCGGGCCTGTCACCCAGGTGTCAGCGCTTCAGCGCTCCAGCATGCGCTCGCGGCGGTCCTGTTCCGCCTTTTGCAGGCGCACACATTCAGGATGCGTGCGCAGCCGGGGATCGGTGTCGCACTCATGCTTCATGCAGATCAGCCGGGTGAGGAACATGCGGTCGGCGCAACGTTCCTGCGGGCCGGTGACGGCTGCATGGGCGGCAGGAGCCGGCCGCGGCTTGGCACGCTCCTTGTCGCGTGAGCGCTCTCGCGGCGCCGCAGGCAGCACCACGATCGGCTGCTCGGCGCTGCCGTTCTCGGGCAACGCCGCTGCGGGCTCCTGGCCGGCCGGTGTGGATGCGGGAGAGGCGGCCACCGTGGTGGGTGCCGTTGCCGGGGCAGCCACCCGGCGAGCGGGCCTGGCAGGTGGAAGCACGGTTTCGATGGTCTCCACTTCGACCGGGGCTGCAGACGCAGCGGTCAGCGCGGGCGCCGCCGCGGGCGCGGACGCGGCCGGTGCAGTGGCTGCCCGCCCATCCGGCTTCGCTGAGGGCAGGACCCACGCAAATGCGGCGAGCAGGCCCACCACCCCGGCCACGGCAGCGGCCCGCAGTTGCCATGCGCGGCGAGGCTCACCCGCCCCGGCCCACAGCTTGCGCCGCACCGCGGCCGGCAAAGGCAGGGCCGGCGGCGCAGCGGCAGCGGGGTCGGTGGCGGCTTCAGGCACCCGGTGGACGGTGAACCCGCGCCACAGCGGATGGCTGGCCTCGGCCTGGCCGGGCGGAGGAAGGGTGGGCGCCTGCAGCGGCAGCACGCTGGCGGCGGCCGCGGAGGCGGGCATGGTGGGGTCGAAATCCGTCACGGGGGGCGGCGCAGAGGCGCGTGTCGCCACGCTGGGCACCGTGGTGTCGTGACGCATCAGGCTGGGCACGGCCATGCGGCCTTCCAGCACGTCGCGCCACAGCACCACGCTCTGCGGGCGCTCCTGCGGCCGCACCGCCATCGCCCAGTCCACCGCCTGCAGGAAGGCGAGCGAACAGCCGGACGGCTGCAGCCGCGCCAAAGGCGGCAGCTCGTCGTGCAGGGCACGCGCGGCGGCCGGCAGCGGCGGCTGGCCGGTGAGCAGGTAGTACACGGTGGCGGCCAGGCCGTACAGGTCGGTCCAGGGGCCCTGGCGCATGGCGGCGACGTCGGCGTACTGCTCGATCGGCGCGAAATGCGGCTTGAGGATGGCGGTGAGCGCATGGCTGCGGTCGCCGATCACCCGGCGGGCGGCGCCGAAATCCAGCAGCACCGCATGGCCCTCGTCGGTGAGCACGATGTTGTCGGGCGCGATGTCCCGGTGGTACACGTCCTCGCGGTGCAGGCGTTCCAGTGCGCCCAGCATCGGGTCGATCATCGCCCGGCACCAGGCTTCCCCCGGGGAGCCGGGTGCCATCGCCTGGCGCACCTGGCGCAGGGTGCGGCCGTGGTACATCGGCATGGCCATGTAGGCGGTGCCGTTGTCCTCCCAGAAGCGGTACACCTTGACCAGCGACGGATGGTCGAAGCGGGCCAGCAGGCGCGCCTCGTTCACGAACGAGCGCAGGCCCAGCGCGAAGGTCTCTTCATGGGCCTGGGCGCGGATGGTCACCCGGTGGCCCGGGCCCCGGCCGGCCAGGGTGACTGGCATGTATTCCTTGAGCGCCACCTCGCGTTCCAGCGCGTGGTCCCAGGCGAGGTAGACGATGCCGAAGCCACCCGCGCCCAGCACCTGGCGGATCTCGAATTCGGCGAGCCGTGTGCCCTGGGGCAAGGCGTCGCCCGGGTGGGCAGCCAATGGCGGCGGCCCTCCCTTCAGCGCGGGGGAGGCCTCGGACATCCCGCCAGCTTATCGCCTCGAGCCGGGTGCCGCCGAAGACCCCACGACAGGCCCCGGGCACGCGTGACTTGTTGCACTGCGATACACCGCAGCGGCCCGCCAGCCGGCGGCCCATAAAATCCGTGTTTTCCCCGGCCCCGCCCGTCCGACCACTTCCCGCCCCCGCACACCATGCCCACCATCCTCCAGCACCTTCCCTCCGGCCAGAAAGTCGGCATCGCGTTCTCCGGCGGCCTGGACACGAGCGCGGCGCTGCACTGGATGCGCAACAAGGGCGCCATTCCCTACGCCTACACCGCCAACCTGGGCCAGCCCGACGAGCCGGACTACGACGACATCCCGCGCCGCGCGATGCAGTACGGCGCCGAGAAGGCGCGCCTGATCGACTGCCGCGCGCAGCTGGTGGCCGAAGGCCTGGCCGCGCTGCAGTGCGGCGCCTTCCACATCACCACCGCCGGCAGCACCTACTTCAACACCACGCCGATCGGCCGCGCCGTCACCGGCACCATGCTGGTGGCGGCCATGAAGGAGGACGAGGTCAACATCTGGGGCGACGGCAGCACCTTCAAGGGCAATGACATCGAGCGCTTCTACCGCTACGGCCTGCTCACCAACCCGGCGCTCAAGATCTACAAGCCCTGGCTGGACCAAGCCTTCATCGACGAGCTGGGTGGCCGGGCCGAGATGAGCGCCTTCATGCAAAAGGCCGGCTTCGCCTACAAGATGTCCGCCGAGAAGGCCTATTCCACCGACTCCAACATGCTGGGCGCCACCCACGAGGCCAAGGACCTGGAGCACCTGTCCACCGGCATGAAGATCGTGCAGCCGATCATGGGCGTGGCCTCCTGGCGCGACGACGTGGAGGTCAAGCGCGAAGAGGTGACTGTGCGTTTCGACGAGGGCCGCCCGGTCGCGCTGAATGGCCGGGAGTTCGCCTCGCCGGTGGACCTGTTGATGGAAGCCAACCGCATCGGTGGCCGCCACGGCCTGGGCATGAGCGACCAGATCGAGAACCGCATCATCGAGGCCAAGAGCCGCGGCATCTACGAAGCGCCCGGGCTCGCGCTGCTGTTCATCGCCTACGAGCGCCTGGTCACCGGCATCCACAACGAGGACACCATCGAGCAGTACCGCGACAACGGCCGCCGCCTGGGCCGCCTGCTCTACCAGGGCCGCTGGTTCGACCCGCAGGCCATCATGCTGCGCGAGACCGCCCAGCGCTGGGTGGCGCGCGCCATCACCGGCGAGGTGACCCTCGAGCTGCGGCGCGGCAACGACTACACCATCCTGAACACCGAGTCGGCCAACCTGACCTACGCGCCGGAACGCCTGAGCATGGAGAAGGTGGAGAACGCGCCCTTCTCCCCGGCCGACCGCATCGGCCAGCTCACGATGCGCAACCTCGACATCGTGGACACGCGGGAGAAGCTGGCCATCTACGCCAAGAGCGGGCTGCTGTCACTGGGCCAGGGTGCGGCGCTGGCCAAACTGTCCGACGACGGCACGAAGGCCTAAACGACCACCGGTTCGGGTTCGAGGCGGATCCCGAACCGGCCGTACACGCTCTCCTGAATCGCCCGGGCCAGCGTGACGACCTCGGCGCCACTCGCGCCGCCGCGGTTCACCAGCACCAGCGCCTGCTTCTCGTAGACGCCGGCGCGGCCGATGGTCTTGCCTTTCCAGCCGCAGGCGTCGATCAGCCAGCCGGCGGCCAGCTTCACCGTGCCGTCCGGCAGCGGGTAGTGCACGATCTCCGGATCGCGGCCGATGATGTCGCGGCACTGCTCTTCACTCACCACCGGGTTCTTGAAAAAGCTGCCCGCGTTGCCGATGAGGGCCGGGTCCGGCAGCTTGCTGCGCCGGATGGCACACACCCAGTCGAAGATCTGGCGTGCGTCGGGCGATGTGATGCCGCTCTCGTGCATCTTGCGCTCGAGGTCGAGGTAGCCCACCACGGGCGTCCACGGCCGGGGCAGCTTCAGGCGCACCCGCGTGATCACGCTCTTGCCGGCGAGTTCGCGCTTGAACACGCTGTCGCGGTAGGCGAAGTGGCACATGCCGGCGTCGAAGTGCACGCTGCGGCCGGTGACCAGGTCCACCGCGTCCAGCGACTCGAAGCGGTCCTTCAGCTCCAGCCCGTAGGCGCCGATGTTCTGCACCGGCGCCGCGCCCACGGTGCCTGGGATCAGCGCCATGTTCTCCAGGCCGGCAAAGCCCTGGTCCAGCGTCCAGGCCACCGCGTCATGCCAGGTTTCGCCGGCGCCGAACTCCACGATCACCGCATCGTCGCGCTCCTGCACCACCCGCCTGCCCATCACCTCCACCTTGAGCACCAGGGTGTCGAGGTCGCGGGTGAGCACCACGTTGCTGCCCCCGCCCAGCACGAACTTGGGCGCACGGCCGAGCTGGGGATCCCCCAGCACGCGGCGGATATCCGCGTCAGCCTTCACGCGCACGAGCTGCTGCGCCACCGCCGGCAGGCCGAAGCTGTTGTAGGGTCGCAGGTTGACGCCGCGCTCGACCGCAAGAGGGGTTGGCATGGCAGAATTTTCGCCGATCATCACGCTTGCCAAAGCCATTTCCATGCCGAGCTTCGATACCGTCCTCGAACCCAACCTGGTGGAGCTGCGCAATGCGGTCGACCAGAGCAACAAGGAAATCGGCACGCGCTTCGATTTCAAGGGCTCCGACGCCCGCATCGAGCTTGTCGACAAGGGCACCGACAAGAGCATGACGCTCTATGCCGACAGCGATTTCCAGATCAGCCAGGTGAAGGACATCCTGCTGGCCAAGCTCACCAAGCGCGGCGTGGACGTGCGCTTCCTCGACGACACCGCCAAGATCGAGAAGATCGGCGGCGACAAGGTCAAGCAGCTGATCAAGATCAAGGCGGGCATCGACAGCGAGACCGCCAAGAAGATCCAGACCCTCATCAAGCAGAGCAAGATGAAGGTGCAGGCCGCCATCCAGGGCGACACGGTGCGCATCACCGGGCCTAAGCGCGACGACCTGCAGGCAGCCATGGCGCTGCTGCGCAAGGACGTGGCCGACGTGCCGCTGTCCTTCAACAATTTCCGCGACTAGGCTTTCATGACACACCGCATCGCCGCCGCGTTGCTGCTGGCGGCGCTGTGCGCTACCGCAAGCGCGCAGACCGTCACCTTCAACGGCAGCATGGGCGACAAGGCCCTGCTCGTCATCGACGGCCAGCCGCGCACGGTGGCCCTGGGCGCCACCGTGGCCGGCGTGCGCCTCACCGGCTTGAGCGCCGACGAGGCGAAGGTGGAATTCGGTGGGCGCAGCCTGGCCTTGCGCCACGGCACACCGGTGAGCATGGGCGGCGCCGCGTCGGGTGGCGGCGGCCAGGAGATCGTGCTCAGTGCCGGGCTGGGCGGCCACTTCCTCGCCAACGGCAGCATCAACGGCAAGGCCGCGCGCTTCATGGTGGACACCGGCGCCACTGCGATCTCCATTCCCCAGGCCGACGCGGACCGCATGGGGCTGAACTACCGCAGCGGCCGCATGATCCCCATGAACACCGCGAACGGCACCGTGCCCGGCTACCTGATCAACCTCACTTCCGTGCGCATTGGCGACGTCGAAACGTACAACGTGCAGGCGGTGGTGATGCCGGCGCCCATGGAGCACATCCTGCTGGGCAATACCTTCCTGTCGCGCTTCCAGATGAAGCGCGACAACGACACGCTGCGCCTGGAAAAGCGGCCCTGAGCCCGGCCGCTGCCGTTACCTTCCGATTCAGCGCGGCCGTCCATCCTGCGGCACAAAGGCGGACTGGCGACCAGGGGGTTGCCGGTTCACACACCAAGGGATGGAAACCATGAAACGAATCACCTCACGGGGCGCCCGCCTGGGCGCGCTGCTGCTGGCTGCGGCCTGCGGCTGGTGCCAGGCGGCGCCCGCCGCAGCTGACAGCCAGGGCCACGGGCACGGCCGCCCGCGGCCGGTCAAGCTGCTGATCATCAGCATGTTCGCGCCGGAGGCGCAGCCCTGGCAGAGCGGCCTATCGCTCACCCAGGCGATCCCGGTGCCGGGCCTCAGCCCCGACGGCCCGCAGGTGCACTGCAATGCGGATGACGTGTGCCAGGTCACCACCGGGATGGGCTACGCGAACGTGGCCAGCTCGATCAGTGCGCTCGTCTTCAGCCGCCAGTTCGACCTGCGCCACAGCTACTTCCTGATCGCCGGCATCGCGGGCATCGACCCGGCACAAGGCACGCTGGGCAGCGCCGCCTGGGCGCGCTACGTGGTCGACTTTTCGCTGCAGCAGGAGATCGACGCCCGTGAAAAGCCGGCCGACTGGCCCAGCGGCTACATCGGCATCATGACCAGCGGCCCCAACCAGAAACCCAGCCCGGACTACCACAACGAGGTGTTCAAGCTGGACGAGGCGCTGCTGCAGAAGATCCTCCAACTGACCCGCAACGCCCCGCTGGCCGACAGCCCGCAAGCTCAGCAGTACCGGGCGCTGTACGGCAGTGCACCGGCCAACCTGCCACCCACGGTGCTGCAATGCGACACCGCCTCGGGCAACACCTGGTGGCATGGCCACGCGCTGGGCCAGCGCGCCCGTGACTGGACCAAGCTGCTCACCGATGGCCAGGGCACCTACTGCACCACGCAGCAGGAGGACAACGCGACCATGGAGGCGCTGACGCGCGGCGCGAGCGCGGGCCTGCTGGACATCAAGCGGGTGGCGGTGCTGCGCACCGGCTCGAACTTCGACCGCCCCCATGCCGGGCAGACGGCCTTTGAGTCGCTCAAGGCCAATTCCGGCGGCTTCCCGATCGCGACGCAGAACCTCTACCTGGCCGGCGCGCCGTGGGTGGAGGACGTGGTGCGGCGCTGGCCGCTGTGGCGCAAGGGCGTCCCGCAGCAGTGAAGCGCGGGCTTATGCGCGCTCAATGCGCGCATAAGCGCTGTGGTTGTGAATGGACTCGAAGTTCTCCACATCCACGCTGTAGCGGCCGATGCGCGTGTCGGCGTTGAGCTTCAACGCCACGTCGCGCACCAGGTCTTCCACGAACTTCGGGTTCTCGTAGGCGCGCTCGGTGATCCACTTTTCGTCGGCGCGCTTGAGCATCGGCCAGATCTCGCTGGAGGCCGACTCCTCGGCGTAACGCACCAGTTCAGTCCAGCCGATGTCCTGCTGCAGCTCCACGCGGATGGTGACCAATGATCGCTGGTTGTGGGCGCCGTAGTCGGAGATTTCCTTGGAGCAGGGGCACAGGCTTTTCACCGGCACACCCACCTCGGCCCATACCGCCGTCTTGCCGCCGCGGCTTTCGGCGATCCAGCGGCCCTGGATGTCCAGCAGGCTCTGCACGCCCGACACCGGCGCGCGCTTGCGGATGAAGAAGGTGAAGCGGGCCTCGATGCGGCCTTCGGTGGCTTGCAGCTTGTCCAGCATGCTGCCCAGCTGCAGGCGCAGCGAGTTGGACTCCAGCGGCGCATCCAGCGCGTCCAGCCAGGCGACGAAGCGGGACATGTGCGTGCCCTTCTTGTCGGCCGGCAGCATGACGTCCAAATCCCACTGGGCGGCCGTCTGCTGCACCTGGCCCGCCACGCGCAGCTGCAGCGGGTAGCGCACGTCCTTTACGCCCACGCGCTGGATCACCAGCTGGCGCTGGTCGCGCTCGCTCTGTGTGTCGGGGATGTGCAGGGCGTCGGTGGGGTGCGTCATGGTGAAGTCAGTACAGCAACGGCATGCCGATTGCCCGGCGCCAGACCGGAGCATCGCATCAAACCGCCGGCCCCTGCCCGGCTGGGTGCTTTTCTAGAGGCGGTTTTCCACGGCCGGCGCGTTCGCCGGGCGCCCTACTGGTTGGCCGCGGGCCGCACCAGCGCCGGGCGCAGCGCAAACCGCTTCAGGATGGACTGCTCGATGCCGGCCGCATCCAGCCCGCACAAGGCCAGCAGCTTGGCCGGGTCACCGTGTTCGATGAACTCGTCGGGCAGGCCCAGCGCCAGCACCGGCGTCTTCAGGCCCGCTGCGTGCAGCGCCTCCATCACCGCGGAGCCGGCGCCGCCCGGCAGGCAGCCCTCTTCCACCGTGACGATGGCTTCATGGGTGCGTGCCAGCTCGGCCACCAGCTCCGCGTCCAGCGGCTTGGCAAAGCGCATGTTGGCGACGGTCGCGTCCAGCCGGTCGCCCACTTCCAGCGCCGGGTACAACAAGGTGCCGAAGGCCAGGATCGCCACCCGCTGGCCGCGCCGGCGGATCTCGCCCTTGCCCCAGGGCAGCTCGGTGAGCGCCGCTTCGATCTGCACGCCTACGCCGGCGCCGCGCGGATACCGCACCGCCACCGGATGGTTCTGCCGGAAGGCGGTGGTCAGCGCCATGCGGCATTCGTTTTCATCGGCCGGCGTCAGCAGGCTCATGTTCGGAATGCAGCGGATGAAGGCAATGTCGTAGGCACCGGCATGGGTGGCACCGTCGGCCCCCACGATGCCGGCACGGTCCAGCGCAAACACCACCGGCAGGTTCTGGATGGCCACATCGTGGATCAGCTGGTCGTAGGCGCGCTGCAGGAAGGTGGAATAGATGGCCACCACCGGCTTCATGCCTTCGCACGCCAGGCCGGCGCCGAAGGTGACCGCGTGCTGCTCGGCGATGCCCACGTCGTAGTAGCGCCGGGGGAAGCGTTTTTCGAACTCCACCATGCCGGAGCCTTCGCGCATGGCCGGCGTGATGCCCACCAGGCGCTCATCGGCGGCCGCCATGTCACACAGCCACTGGCCGAACACCTGGGTGAAGGTGATCTTGGGCGCGGTAGCCGGCTTGGCGAAACCCACCGCCGGGTCGAACTTGCCCGACGCTGCGTGGTACTTCACCGGGTCGGCTTCGGCCAGCTTGTAGCCATAACCCTTCTTGGTGATCACGTGCAGGAACTGCGGGCCCCTCTTCTCGCGCAGGTTCTCCAGCGTGGGAATCAGCGAGTCCAGGTCGTGCCCGTCGATCGGGCCCACATAGTTGAAGCCCAGCTCCTCGAAGATGGTGCCCGGCACCACCATGCCCTTGGCATGTTCCTCGAAGCGGCGCGCCAGCTCGTACAGGGGCGTGTTCTTCAGCACCTGCTTGGCGCCCTCGCGGGCGGCGTCATAGAAGCTGCCGCTCATCAGGCGCGCCAGGTACTTGTTGAGCGCACCCACCGGCGGGCTGATCGACATGTCGTTGTCGTTCAGGATGACCAGCATGTCGGCCAGCACGCCGCCGTTGCTGACACCGGCGTTGTTCATCGCCTCGAACGCCATGCCGGCCGTCATGGCGCCGTCGCCGATGATGGCCACCGCCTTGCGGTCCTCGCCCTTGAGCTTGGCGGCCATCGCCATGCCGAGCGCGGCGGAGATGGAGGTGGACGAATGCGCCGTGCCGAAGGTGTCGTACTCGCTTTCGTCGCGGCGCGGAAAGCCGCTGATGCCGCCCAGCTGGCGCAGCGAATGCATGCGGTCGCGCCGGCCGGTGAGCACCTTGTGCGGATAGGTCTGGTGGCCCACGTCCCACACCAGCCGGTCGTGCGGCGTGTTGAACACGTAGTGCAGCGCGATGGTGAGTTCCACCGTGCCCAGGTTGGACGAGAGGTGCCCACCCGTCCTGCTGACACTTTGCAGCACGTAGTCGCGCAGTTCGGTGGCCAGCGTCTTCAGTTCGGCACGCGACAGACGCCGCATGTCGGACGGGCTGGCGATCGTTTGCAGCAGCGGGTGGTTCATGGTGTCAGCTCTCCCTCTCCACGACCTTGTCGGCCAGCACGCTCAGGTGGGCGGCATGGCTCAGGCCGCTGCGGGCCAGCGCCGCATGCGCCTGGTCGCGCAGCTCGGCGGCATGGCGGCGTGCCGCGCTCAAGCCCAGCACGGACACATAGGTCGGTTTGTTGTGGTGCAGGTCCTTGCCCGCGGTCTTGCCCAGCGTCTCGGAGGCCTGGGTCACGTCGAGGATGTCGTCCACCACCTGGAAGGCCAGGCCGATGGCGGCACCGTAGTCGGCGAGCGCCTGCAGCGCGGCCGCGCTGGCCGGCCCGCAGGCCGCGCCCATCATCACGCTGGCCTGCAGCAGCGCGCCGGTCTTGCGGCGGTGCATGTCGCGCAGGGCGGCTTCGTCCAGGCTCACGCCGATGCTGGCCAGGTCGATGGCCTGGCCGCCGGCCATGCCGGCATGGCCGGCCGAGCGCGCCAGCAGGCTGCACAGCCGCGCCTGCAGCGCGGGCGGCACGCCATCGTCGGGCGTGAGAATCTCGAAGGCCAGCGCCTGCATCGCGTCGCCGGCCAGCATGGCCTGCGCCTCGCCGTACTGCACGTGCACCGTGGGCTTGCCCCGGCGCAGGACGTCGTTGTCCATGCAGGGCATGTCGTCGTGCACCAGCGAATAGGCGTGGATCAGCTCCACCGCCACGGCGGCGCGCAGGGCCGCTTCGCGCAGGCCGTCCACCGCCTCGCAGGCGGCAATCACCAGCAGCGGCCGAAGGCGCTTGCCGCCGTCGAGCACGCCGTAGCGCATGGCCTGGCCCAGCCCGGCCGGTGCGTCGGAGGGTACCCAGCTTTCCAGCGCGCGTTCCACCGCGTCGAGCTCGCGGCGCATCCAGATGTCGAAGTTGTCCCGGTTCACGCGTTCGCTGTCCACGGTTTGAGCTGCCCGTCCTCTAGAACCTTGACCTGCTCTTCCACGGCCTGCAAGCGCGTGCGGCAAAAGCCCAGCAGTTCCGCGCCCCGCTGGTAGCTTTCGAGCAGCCGGTCCAGCGGCATCTGGCCACCCTCCATCGCCAGCACCAGCCGCTCCAGTTCGGCCAACGCTTCTTCATAGCTCGCGGGGACCGATACGGTGGGGGAAGCGCTGGACGTCATTTCGGAGGATGAAAAATCAAGGGTGGAATTGTAGTCAGGTGGAACCCTCGGCCCAAGGTGAACCCTCAGGGGTTGTGGTGAGCTCCCTCCAAAGGGGGTTGACGCACATTTCGCTTGTGATTCCTCTCGCCCGACCCATGTTGGGGGACTGGGTACAATCGCCGGCCGCTTTCGGGAGCCCGAACAGCGGCTTTTTTGCCCACCGATCCCTGAAGCGGTGGGGGGTTGACATTGGTTTTTGGAGATCCTGGGGATCATGTCCGACCTGAGCATCACTCTGGAAGCTCTTGAGCGCACGCGCTCGCAACTGCACGTATCCGCCTATCACGACGAGGGCCTGTTCCGCAAGGAACAGGAAACGATCTTCAGGGATGGTCCTCGCTACCTGGGGCACGAGCTGGCCGTGCCCCAGGTAGGCGACTACTACGCGCTGCCGCAGGAAGGCGAAGGCCGGGTCCTGGTGCGCACGCCCCAGGGCGTGGAGCTCATATCCAACGTCTGCCGCCACCGGCAGGCGGTGATGCTGCGTGGGCGCGGCCATACCAGCCGCAACATCGTCTGCCCGCTGCACCGCTGGACCTACGACCTGCAGGGCCAGCTGATCGGGGCACCCCACTTCCAGGACGACCCCTGCCTGCACCTGAACAACTACCCGGTGCACGTGTGGAACGGCATGGTGTTCGAGGACAACGGCCGCAACGTGGCCGCCGACCTCGCCAAGCTGGGGCCGCGCGCCGCGCTGGACTTCGACGGCTACGTGCTGGACAAGGTGCACATCCACGAGTGCAACTACAACTGGAAGACCTTCATCGAGGTCTACCTGGAGGACTACCACGTGGGGCCGTTCCACCCCGGGCTGGGCGGTTTCGTCACCTGCAGCAACCTCCGCTGGGAGTTCGGCTCGCACCACTCGGTGCAGACGGTGGGGGTCAACGGCTCGCTTGCCAAGCCGGGCTCGGACATCTACCGCAAATGGCACGACGCGGTGCTCGCCTTCAACAACGGGCAGGCGCCCCAGCACGGCGCGATCTGGCTCACCTACTTCCCCAACGTCATGGTGGAGTGGTATCCGCACGTGCTGGTGGTCTCCACGCTGTACCCCAAGGGGCCGCAGAAGACCACCAACGTGGTGGAGTTCTTCTATCCGGAAGAGGTGGCCGCCTTCGAGCGCGAGCTGGTGGAGGCCCAGCAGGCCGCCTACCTGGAGACCTGTGTGGAGGACGACGAGATCGCCATGCGCATGGACGCCGGGCGCAAGGCGCTGATGGAGCGCGGCGACAACGAGGTGGGGCCGTACCAGAGCCCGATGGAAGACGGCATGCAGCACTTCCACGAGTGGTACCGCAAGCAGCTGCGCATGGTGTGACCGCACGGGGCCTCTTGAAGGCCCCGTGTTCTTTCCGGCTCCCACGCGCGCGCCGCATACGTCCGGTTGCGGCCATTACCATCGGCCGCCATGTCCGCACCCCTGCTGATGCTGCTCGCCACCTTGCTGTTCGCCACCATGGGGGTGTGCGTCAAGCTGGCGTCGGCGCACTACGGCACTGGCGAGATCGTGCTCTACCGCGGCCTCATCGGGGCGCTGTTCATTGCGGGCATGGCGCGCTTTCGCGGCGGCAGCCTGCGCACTGCCGTGCCGGCGATGCATTTCTGGCGCTCGATCTGCGGCGTGTCGGCGCTGTGCCTGTGGTTCTATGCCATCGGCCACCTGCCGCTGGCCACCGCGGTGACCTTGAACTACATGTCCTCGGTCTGGATGGCGTTGTTCCTCATTGGCGGCGCCGTGATGCTGAATGCCGGCGAGCGCTCGCGCATCGATGGCCGGCTGGTGGCCACGGTGCTGGCGGGTTTTGCCGGCGTGGCGCTGGTGCTGCGGCCCACGCTGGAACACAACCAGCTCTGGGCCGGCCTGGTGGGGCTGCTGTCGGGCATGCTGTCCGCACTGGCCTATCTCCAGGTCACCGCGCTCGGGCGGGCCGGTGAGCCCGAGTACCGCGTGGTGTTCTATTTTTCGCTCGGCAGCGTGGCCGCCGGTGCCTTGTCCACGCTGTGGACCGGCATGTCGCCCCACAGCCTGCGCGGCGTGCTCCTGCTGCTGGCCACTGGCCTGCTGGCCACGGTGGCACAGATCCTGATGACGCGGGCCTATGCGATCGGGCGCACGCTGTCCAACGCGAGCCTGCAGTACATGGGCATCGTGTTCTCCTTCCTCTACGGCGTGTGGCTGTTCGACGACCCGGTGACATGGATGGCGCTGTCCGGCATGCTGCTGATCGTGGCGGCCGGGCTGGCTGCCACCCTGCTGCGCAGCCAGAAGGCACCGCCGGATTCCACCTTCCCCACCGCCGAACCATGACATCCGAGCACCGCACCCTCATCTCCGCTCCGGACCTGCTGACCCTGGTGCAGCAGCGCGCACCGCTGGTGCTGCTGGACTGCCGGTTCGACCTGGCCGACCCCTCTGCCGGAGAGCGCGCCTACGCCGCCGGCCACCTGCCGGGTGCGCATTACCTGCACCTGGACCGCGACCTGGCAGACGCCAAGGTCGACGCCCAGGGCCGCTTCCGCGGCCGCCATCCGCTGCCACCGCCACAGCGTTTTGCCGCGCTGGCCGGCGCACTGGGCATCACGCCAGCCACGCAGGTGGTGGTGTACGACGCACAAGGCGGCATGTTCGCCGCGCGCGCCTGGTGGATGCTGCGCTGGATCGGGCACCGCGCGGTCGCGGTGCTGGACGGCGGCCTGCCGGCCTGGCAAGCCGCGGGCGGCCCGATGGATCAGGCCGTGCCCGCGCGGGTTGAAGCAGCGGCGCCCTACCCTGCCAGCACCGACGCGATGCCCACGCTGGACGCTGACGCCCTGCAGCAGCGCCTGGGCGCCGTCACCCTGATCGACGCGCGGGCGCCGGAACGTTACCGCGGCGAGGCGGAGCCGCTGGACAAGCAGGCGGGCCACATTCCCGGCGCCTTGAACCGCTTTTTCCAGCTCAACCTGCAGCCCGATGGCCGCTTCAAGCAGCCCGGGCAATTGCGCGCGGAGTTCGTGCCCCTGCTGGGCACCACGCCGCCCGCCGAGGTGGTGCACCAGTGCGGCTCCGGCGCCACCGCCTGCCACAACATCCTGGCCATGGAGCATGCCGGGCTGGCCGGCTCGCGGCTGTACCCCGGCTCCTGGAGCGAATGGTCCGCCGACCCGGCGCGGCCCGTGGCCCGCGGCTGAGGTGGCGGGGGCTTGTTCGCCCTTCTTGACGTGACGCAAGCCTGTTCATACTGTTGAGGGGACACTGCACCCGACCCGCACCCCGCGGGCTGCCCAAGGGCCCCACGCCAGGAGGTGACCATGTACCAGCGCATCCTCGTCCCCACCGACGGTTCGGACATCACCGCCAAGGCGGTGCAGACCGCGATCGGCCTGGCGCGCCGGCTCGGCGCCCAGCTGTTCACCATCAGCGTGAAGGAGCCGTTTCCCTACAGCGCCATCTCCGAGATGCAACCCACGCCACCGCAGGAGTTCTTTGACGCACAGGAGCGCATCGCTTCCGGCCGGGTGCAGCAGGTGGTGGAGGCTGCCCGGGTGGCCGACCTGCCCTGCCAGGCGCACACGCTCGAAGCGCTGCACCCCTGGGAAGCCATCGTGGACTACGCCAGGCAGCAAGGTTGCGACCTGATCGTGATGGCGTCGCATGGGCGGCGCGGCATGGCCTCGCTGCTGCTGGGCAGCGAAACCCAGAAGGTGCTGACCCACAGCACCATTCCGGTCCTGATCGTTCGTTAGCCGGCTGCGCGGCCGGCTGCCTCTGGGCCCGCCCGGCGCTCAGTGATGCATGAACTGGGTGGCGAACAGCACCACCCCCAGGCCCATCGCCAGCCACAGCAGCTGCGACAGCGTGTCCTTCAGCGGCAGCGGCCGCTGCAGTTGCGGGATCAGGTCCGCCACCGCCACGTACACGAAGCTGCTCGCCGCCACCACCAGCATGTACGGGAACAGCGCCTCCCAGGGCCCGACCACGAAGTAGCCGACGATGCCGCCGGCCACCGCCGCCAGGCCGGACAGCGCGTTGTACAGCAGCGCCCTGGCGCGCGACAGGCCCGCGTTGAGCAGCACGATGTAGTCGCCCACCTCCTGCGGGATCTCGTGGGCGATGATGGCCAGCGCGGTGACCATGCCCAGCCGCGTGTCGGCCAGGAAGGCCGCCGCGATCAGCACGCCGTCGCAGAAGTTGTGGATGCTGTCACCCACCAGCACGCTCCAGCCGCCACGGCCGGCCTGCTGCGCGTCGAAGTGGTGGTGGTGGTGGTGCCCGTCGCCCTCGTGGTGGTGGCCGTGCCGGTAGAGCTCGGCCTTCTCCAGCAGAAAGAAGAACAGCAGGCCCAGCAGCAGCGTCATGAACAAGGCCTGCGGGCTGGCCTTGCTTTCAAACGCTTCCGGCAGCACCTGCAGCAGCGCCGTGCCCAGCAGCACGCCGGCCGACAGGCTGACCAGGCTCTTGACGATGCGCCCCAGCATGCTCACCGTGAGGCTGGCCGCGATGAACACCGACAGCAGGCCGCCCAGCAGCGTGGCCAGCACGATGTACAGCAGCGTCATGGGGCTCCTTGCGTCATGGGCTCTTCGAAAGTGCAAAAAAGAACCGCGCCTTCTGCAGGCGCGGTGGTGGCGGCTGGGCGGGTCAGCCGACCTGGTGCGTCTTGAACCAGGCCAGGCAGCGGGCCCACCCATCGGACGCAGCCTCCTTGACATAGCTGGGCCGGTAGTCCGCATGGAAGGCATGGCCGGCGTCGGGGTACACGATGAACTGCGACGCCCGCGAGGCCGCGCTGCCCTGCGCCAGGGCCGATTTCATCTTATCAACGCTGTCAAGCGGAATGCCCTGGTCCTTGCCTCCGTACAGCCCGAGCACCGGAGCGTGCAGCTTGGTGGCGATGTCGATCGGATGCTGTGGCTGCTGCGGGGTGGGCGCGCCGGCCAGACGGCCGTACCAGGCGACACCCGCCTGCACGCCGGAGTTGTGGGCGCAGTACAGCCAGGTGATGCGCCCGCCCCAGCAGAAGCCGGTGACGCCCAGCTTGGTGGTGTCCGCACCCTGGGCCTTGGCCCAGGCGACGGTCGCGTCCAGGTCGCCCATCACCTGCGCGTCGGGCACCTTGCCCACCACCTCCATCACCTTGGCCACCTCGATGGCGGCCTTCACGTCGCCCTGGCGCACGAAGAGCTCCGGCGCGATCGCCATGTAGCCCTGCTTGGCGAAGCGGCGGGCCACGTCGGCGATGTGTTCATGCACGCCGAAGATCTCGCTCACCACCAGGATCACGGGCGGGTTGCGCTTGCCCTGGGGCGCAGCGCGGTAGGCGGGCATCTTGAAGTCACCCACGGGGATGGCCACTTCGCCGGCCACCAGCCCCTGCGTGTCGGTTTTCACCGTCTGCGCGGTCACGGGCAGCACGGCCGCGGCAAAGCCGCTGCCCACGGTGGTGCGGACGAAGTCGCGGCGGCTGAAATCGCGCGCGGGCAAGAGGCTGTCGAGGTCGTCACGCTGCATGGGGTGTTCTCCTGGCATTGAACGGCGCGCAAAGGCGCGGCCGGCAGGCGATTCTAGGAACATGCCGGGCCGCTGGCTGCGGGCGTGGCGCCGCGCCCTGCACGGGCGGCCTTAACGCGGCTCGTGCTCCGGCGTGCGCATGGCCAGCAAGGTGGCACGGTCGTCGCGTTCACTGCGCAGCCACCAGACCCCGGCCTTTTGCACCCACCAGTGCTGCTGCTGGCCTGTCATCAGCCAGGAGGCCACCAACCCCATGGTGGGTTGATGGCCGACCACGAGCACCGGCACCTTGGCGTTCGGCCAGTCCGCCGCCTGCAGCACGGCCTGTACCGATGCGCCAGGTGCAAGGGCCGCCACCGTCTGCACTTCGCGGCCGAGCGCCTGGGCGGTCTGCTGCGTGCGTTGGGCCGGGCTGGCGATCACCCGGGTGTCGGCTGGCAGCACGCTGTTGAGCCATCGCGCCATGCGACGGGCCTGCTCCAGGCCCTTGGGCGTCAAGGCACGCTGCGAATCGTCCTGCCCGGGTCGGGCATCGAAGGCATCGGCATGGCGCCACAGCAGGATTTCCATCGCAGTCATCAAAAGGCACCCAGGGTTCGGGCAAGAGGGAGCATGCTAACGGCGTGCCCGCCCCGCGCACCCGCTTGTCACCCCAGGGACAGCCGCGAATCGAACGATCGTGCTAAAACGCCGGGCTACAGGAGACGAACCATGGACCTGAACTTCACGCCGGAAGAGATCGCCTTCCGCCACGAGATCCGTGACTGGGTGGCCGCCAACCTGCCCAAGGACATCAGCGAGAAGGTGCACAACGCCTTCCGCCTGAGCCGTGACGACATCCAGCGCTGGGCCAAGATCCTCGGCAAGAAGGGCTGGCTGGGTTATGGCTGGCCCAAGGAGTTCGGCGGCCCGGGCTGGAACTCGATCCAGCGTCACCTGTTCGAGGAAGAGTGCGCCCTGGCCGGCGCGCCGCGCATCCTGCCCTTCGGCCCGGTGATGGTGGCCCCGGTGATCATGGCGTTCGGCAACCCGGAGCAGCGCCAGCGCCACCTGCCCGGCATCATGAGCGGCGAGGTGTGGTGGGCCCAGGGCTACAGCGAGCCCGGCTCCGGCTCCGACCTGGCCTCGCTGAAGACCCGCGCCGAGCGCCGCGGCGACAAGTACATCGTCAACGGCCAGAAGACCTGGACCACGCTCGGCCAGCACGCCGACTGGATCTTCTGCCTGGTGCGCACCAGCAACGAGGGCAAGCCGCAGACCGGGATCAGCTTCCTGCTGGTCGACATGAAGACGCCCGGCATCACCGTGCGGCCCATCATCACGCTGGACGGCGAGCACGAGGTGAACGAGGTGTTCTTCGACAACGTCGAGGTGCCGGCGGAGAACCTGGTGGGCGAGGAGAACAAGGGCTGGACCTACGCCAAGTACCTGCTGGCGCATGAGCGCACCAACATCGCCGACGTCAACCGCGCCAAGCGCGAGCTGGAGCGCCTGAAGCGCATCGCCAAGGCCGAAGGCGTGTACGACGAGCCGCGCTTCCGCGACCAGGTGGCGCTGCTGGAGGTGGACATCGTGGCGCTGGAGATGATGGTGCTGCGCGTGCTGAGCGCCGAGCAAGGCGGCAAGAAGTCGCTGGACATCGCCGGCCTGCTGAAGATCCGCGGCAGCGAGATCCAGCAGCGCTACACCGAGCTGATGATGCTGGCCGCCGGCCCCTACAGCCTGCCCTTCGTGCACGAGGCGATGGAGGCCGGCTGGCAGGGCGAGTTCACCGGGCCGGCCTACCTGGCGCCCCTGGCCGCCACCTACTTCAACACCCGCAAGACCACCATCTACGGCGGCTCCAACGAAGTGCAACGCAACATCGTTGCTCAAACGGTGCTCGGCTGAGGCCGATCACCGTTTGCGCGTTGCGCAACAGGATTGCTCCCCTCCGGGAGGGGGCTCCAGTCAGAAGGACGAGGAAGGACAGGCCATGAATTTCGATTTCACCGAGGACCAGGAATCGCTGCGGGAGGCGGTGCGACGCTGGGTCGACAAGGGCTACGACTTTGAGCGCCGGCGGGCCATCGTGAAAGCCGGCGGCTTCGATCGCGGCGTGTACACGCAGCTGGCGGAGCTGGGCCTCACGGGCCTGTACGTGCCGGAGGCCCATGGCGGCATGGGCTTCGGGCCGGTGGACGCCATGGTCGTGATGGAAGAGCTGGGCCGCGGCATCGTGATGGAGCCGCTGGTGCAAGGTGCGCTGGTCGCGCCCACCGCGCTGCAGTCGGCACCCGAGGCGGTGCAGGCCGAGTGGATGCCGCGCATCGCCAGCGGCGACGCGCTGGTGGTGCTGGCGCACCAGGAACGTGGCGCGCGCTACCGGCTGAACCACGTGGAGACAAGCGCGACGCAGGCTGCGGGCGGATGGACGCTCACCGGTGCCAAGCACATCGTGCCCGCGGGCGACCAGGCCGATGCCTTCATCGTGCCTGCACGCGTGAGCGGGGCGGTGGACGATCCGGCCGGGATCGCGCTGTTCCTGGTCGAGCGCGCCGCCGCCGGCGTCAGCGCACGCGGCTACGGCGTGCAGGACGGCAGCCGTGCCGCCGATGTGCAGTTCGGCAATGCGCCCGCCACGCTGATCGCTGCACCGGGCGCCGCCTTCGCCACGCTGGAAGCAGCGGTGGATGCCGGCATCGCCGCCCTCTGTGCCGAAGCCGTGGGTGCGATGGACAAGCTGCTGGCGCTGACCGCGGAGTACCTCAACACGCGCAAGCAGTTCGGCGTGCCGATCGCCAGCTTCCAGGCGCTGCGCCACCGCATGGCCGACTGCAAGATGCAGCTGGAGCTGGCGCGCTCCATGAGCTACTACGCCAGCCTGAAGCTCAACGACGAGCCCGCCGTGCGGCGGCGCGCCATCGCGCAGGCCAAGGTGCAGCTGGGTCGCTCCATGCGTTTCCTCGGCCAGGAGTCGGTGCAGATGCACGGCGGCATCGGCGTGACCGACGAATACATCGGCGCGCATTACTTCAAGCGCCTCACCTGCATCGAGCTCAGCTTTGGCGACACCCTGCACCACCTGGGCGAGGTCAGCCAGCGCATGCAGGACACCGCGGGCGTGTTTGCCTGAACGCGATACTCGCAGCCTTCGTCCCCCCGGAGGCTGCGATGAAACGCTGGCTGGAAATCCGCTCCTACACCCTCAAACTCGGCACCCGGGTCGAACTGCACCGCGTGATGCAGGAGGAGTCACTGCCCATGCTGCAGCGCTGGGGCGTGGACGTGGTGCGCTGCGGCCCGTCCGCCCACGATGATGATTCGTATGTGCTGATGCGCGCCTACGCCAGCCTGGCCGAGCGCCAGGCCAGCCAGGACGCCTTCTACGGCAGCGACGAATGGCGCCAGGGCCCGCGCGAACGTGTGGTCGGCAAGATCGAGCACTACACCTCGGTGGTGCTAGAACTCGATGCCACGGTGATCGAGGGCTTGCGCGAGAACTGAGGCCGCTACGCGGACAATGCGGGCTGGCGGGCCGGTCGTCCGCATTCGACGAAAGCCATTCATGAAGCAGTATCTGGCGCGGGCCTGCCTGGCCCTTTCCCTGGCGTTCATCGGCGGTTGTGGCGGCGGGGGCGGTGGCTCCGAGCCCACCCCGGTGGTGACACCCTTCCTGGTGATCACCACCGTCAACGGCCTGCCGGTGCCCGCGCTGGGCATCAAGTACTCCATCACCATGGAGTCGGGCGACAAGATCGAGGTCAAGGCCAGCCCCAACGGCGCGCAATGGACGGTAACGGCCGATGGCAACGTGATCCAGGCCGACGCCAACCAGGACGGCAGCAGCTTCAGCGCGGTGCTCAACAGCCCCAAGGGCGGGCAGGTGGTGATCAAGGCGGTCTCCAGCAACGATCCGTCGCAGGAAGTCGAGATCACGGCGGTGGTGAATGCGCAGAAATACGAGCGCGCGGCGGCGCAAGTCGGCGAAGTGCGAACCTGGACCGAGACCGACACGCACAAGGACGGCAGCATCGTCGTGGTCAAGAACGAGGTGAGCACCGCCGCGGTCCATGGCGATGGCAGCTACGACCAGAGCGTGCGCGACATCACCACGTCGCCCGGTACCGTGACCGAGACGCGCCTGCTGGACAGCGAGGACAACCTCCTCGAGCGCACCATCGCAAACAACAACCGCTGCACCTACGACCCGGTGCGCAAGCTCCTGAAGTTCCCGCTTTACTACGGCAAGAGTCCTTGGACGAGCCAGTGGCACTACAGCTGTCAGCAAGGGTTTGAGGAGACTGTGGACTCCATCACCACGGTGGCGGACTACGAACCGGTCACGGTGGGCGGGACGACCCACGATGCACTCCGGTTGCACACGCACGTCATCGTGACCCAGTCGAACGATCCGCGACTGCCTCTGGGCTCGGGCGGCCAGGCGGGCTACGACCAGTCGATCGACTGCTGGTGGTCTGTTTCACTCAAGCGCAACGTGAAGTGTGTGACGACCACCACCTATCCGAGCCTGCTTGGTCAGGAGGCGCCGGGCAGCTATTCGCATATTCTGGTGCAGGAACTCACCGGCCCATGAGCCAGCGGACCCTGTCCTCTGCTGGTGCACCCGGCCTGGCCGGCCTCAAGGTCGGCCACCACACCGACGGCCGCCGCCCCACCGGCTGCACCGTGGTGCTGTGCGAAGAAGGCGCCATCGCCGGTGTCGACGTGCGCGGCGCAGCCCCCGGCACCCGCGAAACCGACCTGCTGCGCCCGGACAACCTGGTGGAGCGGGTGCATGCGGTGCTGCTGGCCGGCGGCAGTGCGTTCGGGCTGGACGCGGCTGGCGGTGTGATGCGCTGGCTGGAGGAGCGTGGCATCGGCCTGCCCGTGGGCCCGGTGCGTGTGCCCATCGTGCCGGCCGCGGTGCTGTTCGACCTGTGGGTGGGCGACGGCCACATCCGGCCGGATGCGGCGGCGGGTTATGCGGCGTGCGAAGCAGCCGACGCAGGCGCCATCGCACAAGGTTCGGTGGGCGCCGGCAGCGGCGCCCTCGTGGGCAAGCTGTTCGGCATCGCGCACGCCATGAAGGGCGGCATCGGCAGTGCCAGCCTCACGGTGGACGGCGTCACCGTGGCGGCGCTGGTGGCTGTGAACGCGGTGGGCGACATCATCGATCCGGCCACCGGCCGCCTGCTGGCCGGCGCACGCAGCGCCGACGGCCGCAGCCTGATCGGCAGCACCGACGCCATGGTGCGCGGCCAAGGGCCCAGCCAGCTGGTGGCCGGCGGTGCCACCACGATCGGCGTGGTGGCCACCGACGCGGTGCTCACCAAGGCGCAGGCCCACAAGCTCGCCACCCTGTCGCACGACGGCCTGGCGCGTTGCATCGACCCGGTGCACACCATGACGGACGGCGACACGATGTTCGCGCTGGCCACCGGCCGCAGCGGCCGCACGCCCCACCTCACCTGGCTGGGCGCGCTGGCCGCCCGGGTGACCACGGCGGCGGTGCTGAACGCGATCACGCAGGCGCAGGGCCTGCCCGGCTGGCCATCGGCCAGCGAGTGGTCGGCGTCCGGCGATGCGACCGAGGCCGCCCGATGAAGCTTGCACAAGTGCTGTTCAGCCAGGGCTTTGGTGCCCGGCGCGAATGTGAAGGCCTGATCGCCGCCGGCCTGGTGCGCGTCGGCGGCCAGGTGGTGGACGACCCGGCGGTTGATGTGCCTACCGAGGGCTTGCAGTTCGAGGTGGAAGGCAAGGCCTGGACGTACCACGAGAAGGCCCTGGTGCTGCTGCACAAGCCGGCCGGCTACGAGTGTTCGCAAAAGCCCTCCGCCTGGCCCAGCGTGCTCTCGCTGCTGCCCGCGCCCCTGCGCAAGCGCGGCGTGCAGCCGATCGGCCGGCTCGACCAGGACACCACCGGCGCCCTGCTGCTCACCGACGATGGCACCCTGATCCACAAGCTCACCTCGCCCAAGCACCATGTGCCCAAGGTGTACGAAGCGACCACCGCCGATCCCGTCACGCCCGGCCAGGTGAGTGCCCTGCTCAAGGGTGTGGTGCTGCACGACGACCCCCTGCCGGTGCGCGCCGCAGCCGCCCAGGCGCTCGGCGAGCGCCATCTGCAGCTGGTGCTCACCGAAGGAAAGTACCACCAGGTCAAGCGCATGGTGGCGGCGGTAGGCAACCGGGTGGAGCAGCTGCATCGCAGCGCTTTTGGCGCGCTCGCGTTGCCGGCCGACCTGGGCCCAGGCCAGTGGCGCTGGATACCTGACCCTGGCGTGATCTTCGGCACGCGCTGAGCGGGTTTGGCCCGGGGCCTGCGCGGCGGCCGGCCGATAAGCTGTGAACAATCAGTTACACCGCCGCGGCGCCGCCCGGCGGCCTCACAGCGGCCAGGGCATCGTTGTTCCATGCTTGTATCTCCGCCGCCTTCGCGCACCTCGGCTTCAGCGGTCGACCCATCCGACGCTTCCGGCATCGGCGCACAGATCGCGCTGGAACGCGTGCGCACCCTCTACGAGCTGACGCCGCCGCCGGTGATGGCCGGCGCAGGGTTCGCCTTGCTGGTGGCCCTGATGATGGCACCTGTGGCGCCCCCGCTGCTCACTGCCGGCTGGCTGGGGCTGAAGCTGCTGATGGCCGCACTGCGCATCGTGGACGCAGCGGCCTTTCGCCGCTGCAGCGCGCCCGCGCCCGCGCTGCGGGGCTGGCTGGCGCGCTACCTCACGCTGATGACGATCGATGCGATCAGCTGGGGCGGCATGACGGTGGTGTTCATGCCCTATGCACACGGCATCGCCAGCACGGTGCTGCTCGCCGGTGCGGTGGGCGTGGCCTCGGTCGGTGTGTTCACCACCTTCAGCCACTGGAGCACCAGCCTGGTGTACCTCGTCTCGGTGCTTGCGCCCATCATGGTGGACCAGCTCGCCATTGGCGAGCGCGACAACCTGCTCACCGCCGCCGCGCTGCTCATCTACTTCGGCGTGCTGGCCTTCGAAGGCTGGCGCAGCGAGAGCCGGCTGGTGGAGATGCTGAGGCTGCGCTACCAGAACGCCTGGATCGCGGAGCAGCGGCGCCAGGCGCTGGCGCTGGCGGAACACTCCAGCGCGGCCAAGAGCCGCTTCCTGGCTGCAGTGAGCCATGAGATGCGCACGCCGCTGAACGGCATCCTCGGCATGACGCAGCTGCTGGGCGCCCAGGTGAGCGACCCGCACCAGCGCCATCAGCTCGAGGTGATGCGGCGCTCGGCGCGCCACCTGCAGACCGTGATCGCCGACCTGCTGGACCTGTCGCGCATCGAGTTCGGCCGGCTGGAGATCGAGCTGGAGCCCTTCATCCTCACTGACACGGTGCGCGAGGTGAGCGACCTGCTCAGCGCCGTGGCCGCCGAAAAGGGGCTGGCCTTCCGCGTGCTGCTGCAGCCGGGCTTGCCGGCGCGCGCCTGCGGCGACGCGTCGCGCATCAAGCAGGTGCTGCACAACCTGCTCGGCAATGCGATCAAGTTCACCCGCGAAGGCGGCATCACGCTGGAAGTGGCCGCCACGCCCGAGGGCCTGGCGTTCACGGTGCGCGACACCGGCCAGGGCATCGCCCTTGAAGAAGCCGAGCGCATCTTCGACGCGTTTGCGCAGGCCGGCGAAGGTGCGGCCCGGCGCGCGGGTACCGGCCTGGGCCTGACGATCTCGCGCCAGCTGGCGCGTGCCATGGGGGGCGACGTGCGCTACCAGGGCGAGCCGAGCGGTGGTGCGGCCTTTGTCTTCACCGTGGCGGCAGCCCCCATGCCCACGGAGGATGCCGCCCTGCCGAGGGCCTGGGCCGCACAGGCCTTCCAGCTGCGCGGCCATGTGCTGGTAGTGGACGACAGCCCGGTGAACGCCATGGTGGCCGGCGGCATGCTGGAACGTTTCGGCCTCAGCGTGGACCTGGCGGAGGACGGCGAACAGGCGCTGCAGCGACTGCACACGACGCGCTACGACGCAGTGCTGATGGACTGCCAGATGCCGGGCATGGACGGATTCGAGGCCACCCGCCGCTGGCGCGCGCAGGAGGCTGCCGCGATGCGACTGCCCATCATCGCCGTGACCGCCAACGCCGTGCCCGGCGACCGCGAGCGCTGCCTGGCCGCCGGCATGGACGACTACCTCGCCAAGCCCTTCGACCTGAACGAGCTGGGTGCCCTGCTGCAGCGCCACCTCGCTGGCTGCTCCACCGCGGCACCGGCACCGGCCGCGGCGGCACCGGGCGCACCCCGGGTGCACGGCCCCGGAGGGCCGGAGCCCGGCCGGTGGACATAATCGCCCGCATGCGAGTCTTCCGCGGCTTCCACCATCCCGGCATCGCGCGCGAGTGCGCCCTCACCATCGGCAACTTCGACGGCGTGCACCGCGGCCACCAGGCGATGCTGGCGCTGCTGACCAACGAAGCCAGCCACCGCAAGCTGCCGAGCTGCGTGCTGACCTTCGAGCCGCATCCGCGCGACTTCTTTGCCGTGCGGGCGGGCAAGCCCGAGCTGGCGCCGGCCCGCATCGCGAACCTGCGCGACAAGCTGGGCGAGCTGGAACGCTGCGGCATCGCGCAGGTGGTGGTGCTGCGCTTCGACGAACAGCTGGCATCGCTGGCACCCCAGGCCTTCATCGACGAGGTGCTGGTGCGCGGCCTGGGCGCGCGCTACGTGCTGGTGGGCGACGACTTCCGCTTTGGCGCCCGGCGCGCCGGCGACTACGCCATGCTGGACGCGGCAGGCGCCACCGCCGGCTTCGACGTGGCCCGCATGATGAGCTACGAGGTGCACGGCCTGCGCGTGTCCAGCTCGGCGGTGCGCGAGGCGCTGGCCGTCGGCGACATGGAGCGCGTGACCAGCCTGCTGGGCCGGCCGTTCAGCATCAGCGGGCATGTGCAGCATGGCCGTAAGCTGGGCCGCGAACTCGGTTTTCGCACCCTCAACCTGCGCTTCCAGCATGCCAAGCCCGCCGCGCACGGCATCTTCGTGGTGCGGGTGCATGGCCTCACCGACGCGCCTTTGCCCGGCGTCGCCAGCCTCGGCGTGCGGCCCACGGTGGAAGACAGCGGGCGCGTGCTGCTCGAAACGCATTGCCTCGACTGGCCGGCCGGCCTCGGCGACGAAGGCGGCTATGGCCGCGTGGTGCGGGTGGAGCTGCTGCACAAGCTGCACGATGAGCGCCGCTATGAGTCGCTGGAGGCCCTGCGCGAAGCGATTGCGGTGGACGAAGCCAATGCACGGCGCTGGCTGGCGGCCCATCCCACCTGAGCCCTTGGCCATGGCGCCCCGTACAATCGCAGGCATGCAACGCGCCATGCAACAGGCCTTCTCCGGCCCGTCGCCCTCCCTGCTCACGCCGCACACCCACACGCGGCGCGAGACCACGCGCAGCCGAATTTGACTCTCGCAGTGCTTGAGCGCCGCTGAAGGCGCGGTGAGCGCACCGCTCACATCTCCCACCCCGCACTGCAGCCTCTCCTCCGAAGCGGGCTGCCATTCGACTTCCTTTCGCGAGATTCCATCGTGACCGACAAGACCGACTACCGCGCCACGCTCAACCTGCCCGACACCCCCTTCCCGATGCGCGGCGACCTGCCCAAGCGCGAGCCGGGCAGGGTGAAGGAATGGGAGGACAAGGGCATCTACCAGAAGCTGCGCGACGCACGCTGCGGCAAGCCGAAGTTCGTGCTGCACGATGGCCCGCCGTATGCGAATGGCCAGATCCACATGGGCCACGCGGTCAACAAGATCCTCAAGGACATGATCGTCAAGGCGCGCCAGCTCGCCGGCTTCGACGCGCTCTACGTGCCGGGGTGGGACTGCCACGGCCTGCCGATCGAGAACCAGATCGAGAAGACCTTCGGCCGCAACCTGCCGCGCGACGAGGTGCAGGCCAAGAGCCGCGCCTATGCCACCGAGCAGATCGCGCAGCAGATGGTGGACTTCAAGCGCCTGGGCGTGCTGGGCGACTGGGACCATCCGTACCGCACCATGGACTTCGGCAACGAAGCCGGCGAGATCCGCGCGTTGAAGCGCGTGATGGAACGCGGCTTCGTCTACCGCGGCCTGAAGCCGGTGTACTGGTGCTTCGACTGCGGCAGCTCGCTGGCCGAGTTCGAGATCGAATACGCGGACAAGACCTCGCCCACCGTGGACGTGGCCTTCCTGGCCGCCGAGCCGCAAAAGCTGGCCGAGGCCTTCGGCCTGAGCCAGCTCGACAAGGACGCCTTCGTGGTCATCTGGACCACCACGCCCTGGACCATCCCGGCCAACCAGGCGCTCAACCTCAACCCCGACCTCGAGTATTCGCTGGTCGACACCGAGCGCGGCGTGCTGCTGCTGGCCAGCGCGCTGGTGGACAAATGCCTGGAGCGCTACGGCTTGACCGGCCAGGTGATCGCCACCGCGCAGGGCAAGGCGCTGGACGGCCTGCACTTCCACCACCCCTTGGCGCATGTGGACCTCGGGTTCGACCGCCTGAGCCCGGTGTACCTGGCCGACTACGCCACCGCCGAAGACGGTACCGGCATCGTGCACTCGGCGCCGGCCTATGGCGTGGAGGACTTCAACTCCTGCGTGGCGCACGGGGTGAAGCACGACCAGATCCTCAACCCGGTGCAGGGCAACGGCGTCTACGAGACCAGCCTGCCCCTGTTTGGTGGGCAGTACATCTGGAAGGCCAATCCGAACATCGTGCAGGCGCTGCAGGATGCTGGCCGCCTGATGGCCAGCGCCAAGCTGCAGCACAGCTATCCGCACTGCTGGCGCCACAAGACGCCGGTGATCTACCGCGCCGCGGCGCAGTGGTTCGTGCGCATGGACGAAGGCCACGGCGTGTTCACCGTGGACAAGGCGCCGAAGACGCTGCGCCAGATGGCGCTGGACGCGATCGAGCAGACCAGCTTCTATCCGGAAAACGGCAAGGCCCGCCTGCGCGACATGATCGCGAACCGGCCCGACTGGTGCATCAGCCGCCAGCGCAACTGGGGCGTGCCGCTGCCGCTGTTCCTGCACAAGGTGACCGACGAGCTGCACCCCGAGACACTGCGCATGATCGACCAGGCCGCCGACCTGGTGGAAAAGGGCGGCGTGGAAGCCTGGGCCAAGCTGGACCCGGTGGAATGGCTGGGCAGCGAAGGCGAACACTCCGCCGAGCACTACCGCAAGAGCACCGACATCCTCGACGTGTGGTTCGACTCCGGCTCCACCTTCTTCCATGTGTTGCGCGGCTCGCACCCGGGCGGCAGCCATGAACAAGGCCCCGAAGCCGACCTGTACCTCGAGGGCCATGACCAGCACCGCGGCTGGTTCCATTCGTCCCTGCTAATCGCCTGCGCGCTCGAAGGCCGGGCGCCCTACCGCCACCTGCTCACCCATGGCTTCACGGTGGACAGCCAGGGCCGCAAGATGAGCAAGAGCCTGGGCAACGGCGTGGACCCGCAGGAAACCAGCAAGAAGCTGGGCGCCGAGATCATCCGCCTGTGGGTGGCCGCCAGCGACTACTCCGGCGACATCGCCGGCGACGACAAGATCCTGGCCCGCGTGGTGGACGCCTACCGCCGCATCCGCAACACCCTGCGCTTCCTGCTGGCCAACACCAGCGACTTCGACGCGAAGAAGGACGCGGTGCCGCTGGACAAGCTGCTGGAGATCGACCGGTATGCCTTGTCGCGTGCGGCGCAGCTGCAGGCCGAGGTGCTGGCGCACTACGAGGTGTACGAGTTCCACCCGGTGGTGGCCAAGCTGCAGGTCTACTGCTCCGAAGACCTGGGCGCCTTCTACCTCGACGTGCTGAAGGACCGGCTCTACACCACCAAGGCCGACAGCCACGCGCGCCGCTCGGCGCAGACGGCGCTGTGGCACATCACCAACGGCATGCTGCGCTGGATGGCGCCTTTCATGAGCTTCACCGCGGAAGAGGCGTGGAAGGTGTTCAACGGCGGCGAGACGATCTTCACGGAGACCTACTGGCAGTTCCCGGCGCAGGACGATGCGCTGCTCGCCAAGTGGGCGCGCATCCGCGAGGTGCGCGAGGTGGTGAACAAGGAGATCGAGACCTTGCGCGCGGCCGGCAGCGTGGGTTCGTCATTGCAGGCCAACGTGGCCTTGAGCGCGGCGGCCGAAGACGAGGCGCTGTTGCGTGCGCTGGGCGAGGACCTGAAGTTCGTGCTCATCACCTCCAGGGCGGAAGTGAAGACCGGCAGCGAGTTGCAGGTGCAGGTGTCGCCCTCGGCCGACCCCAAGTGCGAACGCTGCTGGCACTACCGCGCCGATGTGGGCAGCGATGCCGCACATCCCACGATCTGCGGCCGCTGCGTGAGCAACCTGTTCGGCGCGGGTGAACCCCGCACCGTCGCCTGAGGGAGCGCGCGCACAGCATGGCCAAGACCGCTCCTTCCTCCGCCAGCGCCAGCCTGCTCCCCTGGCTGGGGCTGGCCGCCATCGTGATCCTGCTGGACCAGATCACGAAGGCGATGATCCTGCGCACCTTCGCCTATGGCGACTCGGTGACCATCACGCCGTGGTTCAACATCGTGCGCGCGCACAACACCGGCGCCGCGTTCTCGTTCCTGGCCGGTGCCTCCGGCTGGCAGCGCTGGATGTTCGTGGGCCTGGGTGTCGCGGCCGCCGGCTTCATCATCTGGATGCTGCGCAAACATGGCGGCCAGCGCCTGTTTGCCACCGCGCTGGCACTCATCCTGGGCGGGGCGCTGGGCAACGTGATCGACCGCCTGCTGCATGGCTACGTGGTCGACTTCATCCAGGTGCACCACGCCGGCTGGTTCTTTCCGGCCTTCAACGTCGCCGACAGCGCCATCAGCGTGGGCGCCGCCTGCCTGATCCTGGACGAGCTATTGCGCGTGCGGCGCGGGCGCTAGGGCCTGCACCCGGGCTCGCCGGCGACCGCGAGCCCTGCCCGCCGACGGGCGCGGCCGCCCCGCGCACTCAGGGCAGCAGCACGCTGGAGCCGATGGTCTTGCGCGCTTCCAGGTCGCGGTGCGCCTGCGCGGCGTCGGCCAAGGCGTAGCGCTGCTCGACCTGGATCTTCACCCGGCCGCTGCCGACCATGTCGAACAGGTCGTCCGCCATGGCCTGCGTGGCCTCGCGCGTGGCCAGGTGCGCAAACAAGGTCGGCCGGGTCACGTACAGCGAACCCTTGGCCGCCAGCAGCCCGGTGTTGAGCGCCGCCACCGGCCCCGAGGAGTTGCCAAACAGCGCCAGCAGGCCGAAGGGTTGCAGGCAGTCGAGCGAGCGCTCGAAGGTGTCCTTGCCCACCGAGTCGTACACCGCCTTCACGCCGCGTCCGCCGGTGATCTGCTTCACCCGCGCGACGAAGTCTTCGGTGTTGTAGTTGATGGTGAACGCGGCGCCGTTGTCGCGCGCCAGCTGGCACTTGGCATCGCTGCCCGCCGTGCCGATCAGCTGCACACCCATGGCACGCGCCCACTGGCAGGCGATCAGCCCTACACCGCCGGCGGCGGCATGGAAGAGGATGAAGTCGCCCTCCTTCAGGCCGCCTTGCGGCTGCGTCTTGCGCAGCAGGTACTGCACGGTCAGGCCCTTGAGCATCATGGCCGCGCCCTGTTCGAAGTCGATGCCGTCGGGCAGCCGCACCACGCACCGGGCCGGCATCACCCGCAGCTCGCTGTAGGCGCCGGGCGGCTGGCTGGCATAGGCAGCGCGGTCGCCGGGGGCGAGGTGCATCACGCCTTCACCTACTGCTTCCACGATGCCCGCGCCTTCCATGCCCAGCACCAGCGGCAGGTTGTTCGGGTACAGCCCCGTGCGGTGGTACACGTCGATGTAGTTCAGGCCGCAGGCCTGGTGCCGGATGCGCACCTCACCGGGCCCCGGCTCGCCCACCGCCACCTCGGTCAGGCGCAACACCTCGGGGCCGCCGAATTCGCTGATCTGTATGGCCTTGGGCATCTGTGCACTCCTGGTTTGCAAGGGAAGCGGCGAGGTTACGCCAGCCGTGAACTAGCATGCGCGCTGCCCCGCCAAAACCCTGCGAATTGAAGCGCCTCGCCCAAGCTCCCAACATCGCCATCGCCACGCTGTGGGCCGACATGCTCACGCAGGCCGGCATCGCGGCCAATGTGCAGCGGCTGTACACCAGCAGCATTGCGGGCGAGATTCCGCCTGACCAGGCCTTGCCCGAGGTGTGGGTGCTGGACGAAACGCAGTTCGACGCCGCGCAGGCGCAGCTGCGCGAGCTGCAGCATCCGCCCTGGCGCCACTGGGTGTGCCAGCAGTGCCATGAACGCATCGACGGGCCGTTTGACCAGTGCTGGCAATGTGGCGCGATGGGGCCGGCATGGTGAAGCTCAATGCCCGGCTGGTGCTGCTGCTCACACTGCCACCGCTGCTGTGGGCGGGCAACGCGGTGGTGGGCCGCCTGATGGTGGGCCAGGTGCCGCCGCTGGCGCTGAACGCAATGCGCTGGGTGTTGGCCAGCCTGTTGCTCCTGCCGCTGGGATGGAGGGCCATCGCCACGCCGGCTGCCCGCGCGCAGATCGCACAACGCTGGCCCGAGCTGGCGCTGCTCAGCTTCCTCGGCGTGGGCTGCTACAACTCGCTGCAGTACCTGGCGCTCACCACTTCCACGCCGCTGAACGTGACGCTCATCGCGGCCAGCATGCCGCTGTGGATGATGGGCATCGGCGCGGTCTTCTACCAGGTGCGCCCGCGCGGGCGCGAATGGCTGGGCGCAGCGCTGTCGCTGGGCGGCGTGCTGGTGGTGCTGTCCCGCGGCAGCGTGGCCGCGCTGGCGCGGGTGCACTTCGTCACCGGCGACCTGCTGATGCTGCTGGCGGTGATGAGCTGGGCCTTCTACAGCTGGCTGCTGGCACGGCCGCCGAAGTCCATGCGCGGCGAGGCGCGGCCGGGCTGGAACTGGGCCGAGCTGCTGCTGGTGCAGACGCTCTTCGGCAGCGCCTTCGGCGCCACGGCGGCCAGCGCGGAATTCGCCCTCACCGGGGCCACGGTGCACTGGTCACCCGGCGTGGCGGTGGCGCTGCTGTACGTGGCCGTGGGCCCTTCGGTGATCGCCTATCGCTGCTGGGGCCAGGGTGTCACGCTGGTGGGGCCGGCGGTGGCAGCCTTCTTCAGCAACCTCACGCCGCTGTTTGCCGCCGTGCTGTCGGCGGCCATGCTGGGCGAGGCGCCTCAGCCCTACCACGGCGTGGCGTTCGCGCTCATCGTGGCAGGCATCGCGGTGTCCTCGCGCCGCTGAAGGTTCAGGCCGCCGCAGGCCAGTGGCGCGCCATGACCGGCGCCACGGCGGGCAGGTGGTCGATGCGCTCCAGCACCGGGAACCACTGCGGCCGCGACGTGCCGAGGTGCTTGCGCGCACCGGACCAGCGCGAGACCACCGCGGCCAGCAGGTCCAGCGCACCGGGCTGTTCGCCGCTGAGGAAGGGCTGCGCCGGGAAGGTGCCGGCAAACCGGTCCCACAGCGCATGCAGGCGCGCACGCGTGCCCTGGCGCACATGCTCCCTCTCCGTGTCGGTGGTCCCGCTGGTCCAGCGCTCCGGGTAGTCGATCACGCCGATGGCAGCGTAGCAGTTGGCTGCGATGTACACCAGGCCACGGATGGCATGGGCCCGTGCGGCGGGCGACTGAGGCAGCAGGCCGCTGTGCGGATGCCGCAGCCCCAGCTCGATCAGGATGGCGGCACTTTCGGTCATCGTGCTGCCGTCGGGCCAGCGCAGGGCCGGGATCTGTAGCAGCGGGTTCACCTGGCGCAAAGCCCCCAGCTCCGAGGCCGCGTCCCAGGACGCAGCATTCACCACCCGGAATGGCAGCTCGGCGAGGGTGAGCGCCGCTTCGATCGCCGCGCTGCCGCTGCCCTGGTAGCCGTAAAGCACATGTTCACCGCTGTCACCCATGCTGGCCTCCTTGCTGTTGGACGGCCAGTGTGCGACAGGGCCGCAACCCTAGAAGGTGCCGGGGTATGCCCCGCCGTCCATCAGCAGGTTCTGCCCGGTGATGTAGCCGGCATGCTGGCTGCAGAGGAAGGCACAGGCCGCGCCGAACTCCTCCGCGCTGCCGAAGCGCTGTGCCGGAATGCCCATGCGGCGCTTGTCCCAGAGTGCATCGAAGGACTGGCCCGTCTTCTGCGCCGCGCCCTGCGTGGTGCCACGCAGCCGGTCGGTGTCGAAGGCGCCCGGCAGCAGGCCGTTGAGCGTGACGTTGCGTGCAGCCAGCCGCGGCTGGCGCGCCAGGCCGGCCACAAAGCCGGTGAGGCCGGAGCGCGCGCCGTTGGACAGCCCCAGCACATCGATCGGCGCCTTCACCGCACCGGAGGTGATGTTCACGACGCGGCCGAAACCGCGCTCGGCCATCGCATCCACCGTGGCCTTGATCAGCTCGATCGGCGTGAGCATGTTGGCTTCCAGCGCCTGGATCCATGCGTCGCGGCCCCAGTCGCGAAAGTCCCCGGGTGGCGGCCCGCCCGCGTTGTTGACCAGGATGTCCACCTGCGGGCAGGCGGCCAGCGCGGCCGCCCGGCCCTCCGGCGTGGTGATGTCGCCGGCCACCGCGTGCACCTCGCCGCCGCCGAGCGCACGCAGCTCGATCGCGGTGAGCTCCAGCGCCTCGGGGCCGCGCGCGGTGATCACCACATTCACACCTTCACGCACCAGCGCGCTCGCGCAGCCCTTGCCGAGGCCCTTGCTGGCGGCGCACACCAGCGCCCACTTGCCTTGGATGCCGAGGTCCATGTCGATCCTTCTCTCAAGCGTTCAAACGATGTTCACTTGGTGGCCGCCGTGCCCGGCTTGGCTGCGGCGGGCGCCGACGCCAGCAGCCACACACCGGCCAGCACCAGCACCGTACCGGCGGCCACCCAGGCGGTGAACGGCTCGCCCAGGATGAACACACCCATCAGGATGGTGGACATGGGGCCCACCATGCCGGTTTGCGCCGCCATGGTCGCGCCGATGCGCTCGATCGCCATCATCACCATCAGCACCGGCGCGAAGGTGCAGGCCACGGCATTGAGCACCGACAGCCACACCACCTGCGGGGCCACCAGTGCCGCGTCCAGCGGCTTGACGATCAGGAACTGCGCAATGCACAGCACGCAGGCCACCGAGGTGGCCAGGCCGGTGAGGCGCAACGAGCCGATGCGCCGGACCACCTCGCCGCTGTAGACCAGGTAGATCGCATAACTGACCGCGCTGCCGAACACCAGCACCGCACCCAGCACCACGTTGGCGCCGGCCAGCGTGAGCTCATGGCCGAACACCAGCAGCACGCCGCAATAACTGACCCCCAGCGCGATGAGCTGGCGCGCCGTGGTGCGGCGCTTGAACAGCACCACGCCGAGCAGCAGCACGATGGTGGGGTTGAGGTAGAGGATCAGGCGCTCGAAGCTGGCGCTGATGTACTGCAGGCCGGCAAAGTCGAGGAAGCTCGCGAGGTAGTAGCCCGACACACCGAGCCCGCCGATCGCCACCCAGTCGCGCCGCTGCAGCGGCGCCTTGCCGCGGCCGGCCCACCAGGCCAGCAGCACGAACATCGGCAGCGCGAACAGCATGCGGTACATGATGAGCGTGACCGCGTCCACGCCATGGCGGTAGGCGAGCTTGACGATGATCGCCTTGCCGGAAAACGCGATCGAGCCGAGCAACGCGAGCACCAGGCCCGGCCACACCGGCGCGGGCTTGGCGGCCGAAGGCGCCGCGATGGAAGAAGACGACATTGCGGACGATTCTAGGCAGCGTGTTGGCAGGCCGCCTTCGCTGCCGGGAAAGGCCCGCTTGTGTGTGCAGCCGAGGGCCCGCTTGTCTAGAACACCGCCGCCTGCCCGTCGCGGCGCGGGTCGCTCGCCGCCACGTAGCCTTCGACCGCCGGGTCGCCCAGGCGCCAGATGAACTGGCCGGCGCCGAAGTCCTGGTAGCTGTCATTGATCGCCTCGATCTGGTGGCCGCGGTCGACCAGGCCCTGCACCGCCGCCCGGTCCATCGCACCTTCCACGTTCAGCGACAGGCCCTGGTTGAAGCGCCAGCGCGGCGCGTCGCAAGCAGCCTGGGGCTGCTGCCGATGGTCCAGCATGCGCACCACCGTCTGCACATGGCCCTGCGGCTGCATGTTGGCACCCATGACACCAAAGCTCATCACCGGGTGGCCGTCCTTCGTGAGGAAGGCCGGAATGATGGTGTGGAAGGGCCGCTTGCCCGGCGCGACCGCATTCGGGCTGCGCGGGTCCAGGCTGAAGGCATGGCCACGGTCCTGCAGCGAGATGCCGAATTCCGGCACCACCACGCCGGAGCCGAAGCCCAGGTAGTTGCTCTGGATGAAGCTCACCATCATGCCGCTGGCGTCCGCGGCGGTGAGGTAGATGGTGCCGCCCTTGACCGGGTTGCCGGCCTGGAAGTCCTGCGCACGGTTCGGATCGATCAACTTCGCGCGCCCGCGCAGGTAACCTTCGTCCAGCATCTGCTCGGCCGACACCTCCATTGCCTCGGGCTCGGCGACGTGGCGGTACACGTCGGCGAAGGCGAGCTTCATCGCCTCGATCTGCAGGTGCATGGCTTCGGGGCTGTCCGGCTTGAGCGACGCCAGGTCGAAATGCGAGAGGATGCCCAGCGCGATCAGCGCCGCGATGCCCTGGCCGTTGGGTGGAATCTCGTGCAGCGTGTGGCCGCGGTAGCGTTTTTCGATCGGTGTCACCCACTCCGGCCGGTAGTCGGCCAGGTCGCGCCGTGTGAGGGCGCCGCCTTCGGCCTGCGCGTGGCGCACCATGCACTCGGCGATCTCGCCGCCGTAGAACGCGTGGCCGCGGGTGTCGGCAATCGCCTGCAGGGCGCGGGCGGCAGCCGGAAAGCGGAACAGCTCGCCCACATTCGGCGCGCGGTCGTGCGGCAGGAAGGCCTGGGCAAAGCCCGGCTGCGACACCAGCTCGCGCACCTGCGCCGCGGCCGCCCACTTCTGCTGCACCACCACCGGCACTGCATAACCGCGCTCTGCGATCTCGATCGCCGGCTCCAGCAGGTCGGCAAACGGCAGGCGCCCGAACCGTTCGCTCATCGCCACCCAGCCGGCCACCGCGCCCGGCACGGTGACCGCATCCCAGCCGCGCGCCGGCGGATGGCGCGCGTCGGTGCCGTACTTGCGCTGGAAGTAGTCGGGGGTCCAGGCCGCGGGGGCACGGCCGGAGGCGTTCAGGCCGTACAGCCGGGTGCCGTCCCACAGGATGCAGAAGGCGTCCGAGCCCAGGCCGTTGCTGCAGGGCTCCACGATCGTCATGGCTGCGGCGGCGGCGATCGCGGCATCGATCGCATTGCCGCCCTTGAGCAGCATGCGAAGGCCGGCCTGGGCGGCCAGCGGGTGCGAGGTGGACACCACGTTGCGGCCGAACACCGGCAGGCGGGCGGAGGGGTAGCCGCTGGTCCAATCGAAGCTGTGGTTCATGGCGCGCTCGTCAAGGAAGATGCCTGATTGTGCAAACGAAAAGGGCCGCGTGGTGCGGCCCTTTCCCTGACGAACCCGGTGAGGTCAATCCTCCTGGAACGCCTCTTCCCGCTTGCTCCGGATGGAGGGCAGCATCACCACCACGACCATCAGCGCCGCGGCAATCAGCAAGCCTGCGGACAGCGGCCGCTGCAGGAAGGTGCTCCAGTCGCCGCGCGACAGCAGCAGCGCCCGGCGCAGGTTTTCTTCCATCATCGGCCCCAGGATGAAACCCAGCAGCAGCGGCGCCGGCTCGCAGCCGAGCTTGTAGAACAGGTAACCCACCGCTGCGAAGACCGATGCGACATACACGTCGAAGTTGTTGTTATTGAGCGTGTACAGGCCGATGCCGCAGAAGGTGACGATGGCCGGGAACAGGAAACGGTAGGGCACCGTGAGCAGCTTGATCCAGATGCCGATCAACGGAAGGTTCAGGATCACCAGCATCAGGTTGCCGATCCACATGGAGGCGATCAGGCCCCAGAACAGCGTGGGGTTGCTGGTCATCACCTGCGGGCCCGGCTGGATGCCCTTGATCGTCATCGCGCCCACCATCAGCGCCATCACCGCGTTGGGCGGAATGCCCAGCGTCAGCATCGGGATGAAGGAGGTCTGCGCACCCGCGTTGTTGGCCGACTCGGGCCCCGCCACGCCCTGGATGGCACCCTTGCCGAAGGGCACACGCGGGTTGCGTGTCAGCTTCTTTTCCAGCGTGTAGGCCGCAAACGAGGCCAGCAGCGCGCCACCACCGGGCAGCACGCCCAGCACCGAGCCCAGCGTGGTGCCGCGCAGCACCGAAGGCCAGGCCTCCTGGAAGTCCTGCCTGGTGGGCCACAGGCCCTTGACCTTCTTGGTGAACACCTCGCGGTGCTCGGCCGGCATGCCCAGGTTGGCGATGATCTCGCCGAAGCCGAACACCCCCATCGCGATGACCACGAAGCCGATGCCGTCGGTCAGCTCCGGAATGTCGAAGCTGTAGCGCGGCGTGCCGGAGATCACGTCGGTGTTGATCTGCCCCAGCAGCAGGCCCAACAGGATCATGGAGATGGCCTTGACCAGCGAGCCGGAGGCCAGCACCACGGCACCGATCAGGCCCAGAACCATCAGCGAGAAGTACTCCGCCGGGCCGAACTTGAAGGCCAGCTCGGTGAGCGGCGGCGCAAAGGCCGCGATGATGATGGTGCCCACGCAGCCGGCGAAGAAGGAACCCAGGCCGGCCGCCGCCAGCGCCGCGCCTGCACGGCCCTGGCGCGCCATCTGGTAACCGTCGATCGCCGTGACCACCGACGACGACTCGCCCGGCACGTTGATCAGGATGGCGGTGGTGGAGCCGCCGTATTGCGCGCCGTAGTAGATGCCGGCCAGCATGATCAGCGCCGGCGTCGCGTCCAGCGCATAGATCGAGGGCAGCAGCATCGCGATGGTGGCCACCGGCCCCAGGCCGGGCAGCACGCCGATCAGCGTGCCCAATATGCAGCCGCCAAGGGCATAGAGCAGGTTCTGCAGCGTCAGCGCGGTGGAGAACCCCAGCGCGAGGTTGTTCAGCAAGTCCATGGTGGTTCCTTCAGGCGCCGAACGTGATGGTGGGCCACACCGGGATGATCAGCTTGAGGCCCCAGATGAAGATGACCCAGCTGCCGAATGTGAGCACCAGCGCGTTGAGCACCACCTCCTTCAGGCGGAACTCGTCGCCCGCGAGGCTGGACATGAGGATGAGCAGCGGCAGGGAGATCACCATGCCCAGGCGCGGCAGAATGGCACCGAACACAGCCAGCGACACCACGAGAATGATCAGCGGCTTCCAGGCGAAGCTGCCGATCGGATCACCACCTTCGACTTCGATGGTCAGGGCCTTGAACAGCACCATCGCGCCCAGGATGGCGAGCAGCACGCCCAGGCCGAACGGGAAGTAGGCCGGCCCGGGGCGGGCCGACGATCCGAAGCTGTAGTTCAGCGCGCCCACGGCGAACGTGGTGCCGACGACGACGAACATCAGCCCGGACCAGAAATCCTTCTGGCTCTTGATCTTCACGGTGCTTGTCCCCTTGTGGGCTTGTGATGCGCCGGATTCTAGGCAGCGCATCCCCCAACAAGCGCTGTGGGTTTCACGTAAGGCCGGGTCGCATGCGCGACAGCACTTCCGGGTTCAAGGGGGTGGGCGGGCGCCCGGCATCGGGGCCGCAGCCCAGCGCGGCCACCAGGTTGTCGCTGGCCAGCGTGAACATCGCACGCCGGGTGGCCACCGTCGCGCTGGCGATGTGCGGCGTGAGCACCACGTTGGGCACCGCGAGCAGATCGGGGTGGACCCGCGGCTCGCCTTCGAAGACATCCAGCCCCGCGGCGGCGATGCGCCGCTCGCGCAGGGCGGACGCGAGGGCGACGTCGTCCACGATGCCGCCGCGCGCGATGTTGGTCAGGGTGGCGGTGGGTTTCATCTGCGCCAGCTCCTGCGCGCCGATCAGGTGGTGCGACTCGGCCGAATACGGCACCACGATCACCAGGTGGTCGGCCTCGCGCAGCAGCGTCGGCTTGTCCACGTACCGTGCGCCGAGTTCCGCCTCGGTGTCGGCCGGCAGGCGCGAGCGGTTGTGATAGATCACCTGCATGCCGAAGCCGAAGCGCCCGCGCCGCGCGATCGCCTGGCCGATGCGGCCCATGCCCAGCACCGCCAGCGTGGCGCGGTGCACGTCCGCGCCAATGAACATGTCGTAGGCCCAGCGGGTCCATTCGCCGCGGCGCAGGAAGTGCTCGGCCTCGGTGATGCGGCGGGCGGTGGCCATCATCAGCGCAAAGCCGAAGTCCGCCGTGGTCTCGGTGAGCACGTCCGGCGTGTTGCTGCACAGCACGCCGCGGGCGGTGCAGGCCGGCACGTCGAGGTTGTTGTAGCCCACCGCCATGTTGCACACCGCCCGCAGTTCGGGGCAGGCATCCAGCACCTGCGCGTCGATGCGCTCGCTGCCGGTGGTGATGACGCCCGCCTTGCCCTGCAGCCGCTGGATCAGCTGAGGCCGGTCGAGGATGTGGTCCTCCGGGTTGTCGTCCACCTCGAACCAGGCGCGCAGCCGCTCCACCAGGTCGGGAAACACCGCACGCGCCACCAGGATGCTGGGTTTCATCGACTGCCTCGTCAGCGGAACCAGATGAAGGTCATCAACACGAAGAGCGGGATCAGCACCGCACCCGACCACAGCATGTAGCCGAAGAAGCTGGGCATGCGGATGCCCCGCTCCTCGGCGATGGCCTTGACCATGAAGTTGGGTGCGTTGCCGATGTAGCTGTTGGCGCCCATGAACACCGAGCCGGCGGAGATGGCGGCCAGCGTGGTGGCCAGCGTGGTCATCAGCGTGGGTGCATCACCGCCGGCCAGGTTGAAGAACACCAGGTAGGTGGGTGCGTTGTCCAGGAAGGACGAGAGCATCCCGCTGAACCAGAAGTAGGCCCAGGGTTCGGGCCGGCCATCCGGCGCGGTGACGGCGGCCGCCACCGAAGCGAAGGGGCCGTTCATGCCGGCCTTGAGCATGGCCAGCACCGGCGCCATGGTGAGGAAGATGCCGATGAAGAGCTTGGCCACTTCCTGCATCGGGCCCCAGGAGAACTGGTTCGCCACCCGCGGCGCGCTGGGCGTCAGGTGGTACGACAGCAGCGCCACCACCACCAGCCCGATGTCGCGCACCAGGTCTTCCAGGTTGATGTCGGTGCCGGCGAGCTGGAAAGCCACGCCGGACTTCCACAGGCCGCTCAGCAGCACTAGGCCCACGATCGCCAGCAGCAGCAGGAAGTTGAGCTTGCCGTCGATGCCGAACGACTCGGTGTCCGGCGTGGGGTCGGCCGGCAGCACGCCTTCCTTGCGGTAGTGGTAGCTGTCGATCACGTAGAAGATCGCGAGCAGCGCACCGCAAAGGAACAGCGTCTCGGGCAGCAGGTGCGACACCGTCCAGAAGAAGTCCACGCCCTGCAGGAACCCGAGGAACAGCGGCGGATCGCCCAGCGGCGTGAGCGAGCCGGCCGCGTTGGACACGATGAAGATGAAGAACACCACCACGTGCGCCACATAGGGCCGGTTGTCGTTGGCGCGGATCAGCGGCCGGATCATCAGCATCGATGCCCCGGTGGTGCCCATGAAGCTGGCCAGCACCGCGCCGATGGCGATCAGCAGCACATTCAGGCCCGGGCTGCCATGCAGGTTGCCACGGATGAAGATGCCGCCCGCCACGGTGAACAAGGCCACCAGCAGGATGATGAAGGGCAGGTACTCGGCCAGCAGCGCATGCGCCAGCGCATGGCCGGCTTCAGCCGGGCCATGCAGCACCGCAAAGGGCAGCAGGAAGGCCAGCGCCCAGCCGGCCGCGATCTTGCCGTAGTGGTGATGCCAGAGCTTGGGGCACGTGAGCGGCATCAGCGCGATGGACAGCAGCATGCCGGCGAACGGCACGCCCCACCAGGCGGAGAGCTGCGCGCCGTTCATTGCGCGAGAAAGCGCGCAAAGCGCTCCACCGGTTCGCGCTCGGTCACCAGCGTGTTCTCCACCGCGCCCATGTCGGCATAACCGAGCGACATGCCGCACACCACCTGCTCGTTCGCCGGCGCACCGATGTGTTCCATGATGATGCGGTGGAACTGGGTGAATGCGGCCTGCGGGCAGGTGTGCAGCCCGCGTGCACGCGCGGCCACCATGATGTTCTGCAGGAACATGCCGTAGTCCAGCCAGCTGCCCTGCTGCAGGATGCGGTCGATCGTGAAGATCAGGCCCACCGGCGCATCGAAGAACTGGTAGTTGCGGCCGTGCTGCTCATGCATGCGGGCCTTGTCGGTCTTGGCGATGCCGAGCAGTCCGTACAGGTCCCAGCCGACCTTGCGACGCCGGTCGATGTAGGGCGATACCCATTCGGTGGGGTAGTAGGCGTACTCCTCCGTGTGCTGGGCGCGCTGCTGCGGGTCGTCGTAGGCGGCTCGGATCCTGGCGGAGAGCGCGGCCTTGGCCTCGCCGGTGAGCACCGTCACCTTCCACGGCTGGGTGTTGGTGCCCGAGGGGGCACGCGCGGCCACGCGAAGGATGTCCTCGATGGTCTCGCGCGGCACCGGTGTGGGCAGGAAAGCGCGCATCGAGCGGCGCGAGGTGATGGCGGCATCCACCGCGGCGGTGGCGTCAGGGCTGGGGGTGTCGCTCATTCGGCGGTCCGGAGGGGTTGCAAGGCGGTCAGGAGTGCGGCCGGCAGCGCCGCGGGGCGACGGGTGGCGCGGTCCACGTACACATGCACGAAGTGGCCGGCAGCGGCGGACAGCGGCTCGCCGGCGGCGAACAGGCCCACTTCGTAGCGCACGCTGGAGCTGCCGACGTGGGCCACGCGCAAGCCGGCCTCCACCGTCTGGGGAAACTCCAGCGGCGCAAAGTAGTTGCAGTGCGTCTCCACCACCAGCCCGATGACCTCGCCACGGTGGATGTCCAGCGCGCCAGCCTCGATGAGGTAGCGGTTCACGGCGGTGTCGAAGAAGCTGTAGTAGACGACGTTGTTGACGTGGCCGTAGACGTCGTTGTCCATCCAGCGGGTAGTGATGGCGCCGAAGTGCCGGTAGGCACTGCGCGGCTGGGCGGCGGGGCGGGCAGGCGGCGAGCTCATGCGCCGCATTGTTCCATCGACTGCCAGGCCTGCCAGCTGGCCAGCGCGGCATGGAAGCTCGCCAGCTGCACCGCCACGGTGTCTTCGATCACCCGGCCATAGCCGCCGGCCATCGCCATCACCGCCGGAATGCGGCGCTCGCGCAGCGCGGCGAACACGCGCCGGTCACGTTCGGCCAGGCCTTGCGCCGTGAGCTTCAGCCGCCCCAGCCGGTCGCCTTCGTGCGGATCGGCGCCGGCCAGGTAGAACACCAGGCCAGGCAAGGCGCCGGCGTGGCGCAGCCAAAGTTCGGCGAGGGCCGTGTCCAGCGCCTGCAGGTAGGGTGCGTCGGTGCAGCCGTCGGGCAGCTCCACGTCGAGGTCGCTGGCCTCCTTGCGGAAAGGGAAGTTCTTGGCGCCATGCAGGGACAGGGTGAACACCGTCGGGTCGTCGCGGAAGATCGCCGCGGTGCCGTTGCCCTGGTGCACGTCCAGGTCGATCACGGCCACCCGCAACAAGGCCCGGTGCTGCCGGTGCCACTCGGCCTGCATCAGCCGGGCGGCCACCGCCACGTCGTTGAACACGCAGTAGCCGCTGCCCTTGTCCGCCTGGGCGTGGTGGGTGCCACCCGCCAGGTTGGCCGCGACGCCTTCGGCCAGCGCCACACGCGCGGCAGTAATGGTGGCGCCCACGGAGCGCCGGGCCCGGTCCACCATGCGTTCGGACCAGGGAAAGCCGATCTCGCGTTGCTGCGCGGGCGACAACAGCCCCTCCGCGACCGCGTTCACGTAGGTGGGGGTGTGCACCAGCGCCAGTTCACCGTCGCTGGCCGGCGGGGCGACCTCCAGTCGCACACCGGGCAGCTCTGCCGCCACGGCGTCGCGCAGCAGGCGGTACTTGGTCATCGGAAAGCGGTGCCCGGCCGGCACCGGCAGCACGAAGGTGTCGGCGTAAAAAGCCCGCATCTAGAAACGGCCCCCTAAAATGCTGCATCGCAACAAAAAAGACTTGCATGGCGGCGGCAGGTCCCTATACTTCAGGCCATGCTGCAGTGCAGCAAACGCTCTCTCCGCCCATCTACCTCATTGGAGTCTCACATGCTGACTGTTGAACAACTGCTCGCCGCCCACAAAGCCAACGTCGAAACCCTGTTCGGCCTGACCAACAAGGCCTTCGAAGGCGTGGAAAAGCTGGTCGAACTGAACCTGCAGGTCGCCAAGACCGCGCTGGGCGAAGTGGCTGAAAACACCCAGGCCGCCCTGTCCGTGAAGGACGCGCAAGAGCTGGTGGCCCTGCAAGCCGCGCTGCTGCAGCCGGTGGCCGAGAAGGCTGCCGCCTACGGCCGCCACGTGTACGACATCGCCTCTGCCACCGGTGCCGAAGTGACCCGCGTCGCTGAAGAGAAGCTGGCCGAAGGCCAGAGCAACTTCATGAGCCTGGTCGACACCGCCGTCAAGAACGCCCCGGCCGGCACCGAAAACGCCGTCACCCTGGTGAAGTCGGCCCTGGCTGCCGCGAACAACGCCTACGAAAGCGTGCACAAGGCTGCGAAGCAAGCCGCCGATGTGGCTGAAGCCAACATCCAGGCGATGACCAGCACCGCGGTGAAGGCCACCCAGGCCAGCACCGGCAAAGGCAAGCGCGCCACCGCCGCCGCCTGAGCTTGAACAACGACCGGATCTTGCGATTGAACTTTTGTCCGATCGCCGCATCTATGGAGCACCGCAGCGTTTGACCGCACTGCGGTCTCCCTGAAAGGTTGTCTCCTCGGTACCTCTCGAAACCCCCTTTCAAGGTACCTTCAGGCCCGATGCTCCGCGTGGGGCCTTTTCTTTGGCCCCCGGCCGCCTCGCGGCCGCCCCCCGTGGGGGCTCGGGTCGCGGCCGGGCAACCCGTCCGCGACCCGCTCGTCATCCACCGCTGCGCCCCTGGCCGCTGCGCGGCCTGTCCCCAGGGACCAATGCACGCGCCCGGCGAGATGGCTGCGGCAGCGCTACTTCGTCAGGGCCGTGATTCTGGCTTTGAGGTCGGGCAACAGCGCTGTGGCGATCTCGCGGCCGGCCTGGATGGACTTGGCGCGCACGCTGAAGTCCGCGCTCGACACGCCGTTGAGCTTGGGGCGCAGCACGATGTCGGCGTCCTTGAGCTCATACTGGTTGATGCTGCGGCCCATGATGGCAAAGGTCTGCAGCAGCATGCGCATCGCGTCACCCGTGGGGTTGCCTTCCGGCGCGGCGGAGATGTCCACCGCAATCACCAGCTCGGCGCCCATCTGGCGCGCAAAACGCACCGGCACTGGCGACACCAGGCCGCCGTCAACATACTCGCGGCTGCCGATCTTGACCGGCTGGAACACCGCCGGCACCGCGCTGGAGGCGCGCACCGCCATGCCGGGGTCACCGCGCTGGAACAGGATGGGTGCACCGCTGTCCAGGTCGGTGGCCACGATGCCCAGCGGCAGCTTCATCTGCTCGATCAGCCGGCCGCCGGTGTGGTCGCGCACGTAACGCGCCAGCGCCTCGCCGCGGATCAACGCCCGCCCGGGATACGCCCAGTCGGTGATCGCGGTCTCGTCCATGGTCTGAGCCAAGGTGCCCAGTTCCGCGCCGCTGCGGCCCGCGGCGTACAGCGCGGCCACCAGGCTGCCGGCAGAGGTGCCCACCACCAGGTCGGGCTTGATGCCGTGCTCCTCCAGCACCTGGATCACGCCGATGTGGGCAAAGCCGCGGGCCGCACCGCCGCCCAAGGCCAGGCCGATCCGCGGCGGGCGCACCGGCTTGGGCGGCGCCACCACCACGGCGGGCGGCTGTACCACCGGGGGTGTGGTGGGTGGGTTCACCGGCGCCGTCTGACAGCCCACCAGGCCGATCAGGAGAGCCAGCGCAAACCCGCGGCGGCGCCAAGAAACAGAGGTCAGGCACAACATCGGCGGATTCTAGGAGCCGGCTTCCCTGGCCAGCGCCGCGCATGCGGCAAGATTTCCCGACGCAGGCTGGAATAAGCAATCAACTAAACTGTTCTTCTCATATATATATACGATCCTTAAAGTCGCCCGACGGGTTGAAACCCGGGTAAACCCGTTGGAGCGGCATGGACTGGTTGGCAATCGCGAGTGGATTCGGCGTCGGCGCCATCGTCGGCATGACCGGTGTGGGCGGCGGCTCGCTGATGACGCCGCTGCTGATGGGCGTGTTCAAGCTCCACCCGGCGGTGGCCATCGGCACCGACCTGTGGTTTGCGGCCATCACCAAGACCAGCGGGTCGATCGCGCACCACCGCCACGGCCATGTGGACTACCGCATCACCGGCCTGATGCTGGCCGGCAGCATCCCGGCCGCGCTGGTGACCATCGCGCTGATGCACTTCACCGGCATCACCAAGGGCTGGGCCAGCGCGCTCACCTTCTCGCTGGGCATTGCCTTGCTGCTCACCGCGGTGACGGTGGCCTACCGCCAGGCCTGGCACCGCGTGGGCCTGAAGCTGGAGGCCTGGCTGCCACCCTCGCGCAAGCCCTACTTCACCGTGGCCGCCGGGGTGCTGCTGGGGGTGCTGGTGTCGCTGAGCTCCATTGGCGCGGGCGCGATCGGCGCCACGCTGATCCTGATCCTGTACCCTCGCCTGCCCACCCAGCGCCTGGTGGGCACCGACATCGCCCATGCGGTGCCGCTCACCCTGGTGGCCGGCATCGGCCACGCCGCGCTGGGCAACGTGAACTGGGCCCTGCTGGGCGCCTTGCTGATCGGCTCGCTGCCCGGCATCTGGCTCGGCGCGCGGCTCACCAAGTCCATGCCGGAAAAGATCACCCGCACGCTGCTGTGCGTGTCGCTGGTGACCGCAGGCCTCAAAGTGATTCATTGAACCGACGACGACCTTCATGTACCAGTACACCGATTTCGACCGCCAGTTCGTGCATGCGCGCGCCGCGCAATTCCGCGACCAGCTGGAGCGCAACCTGCGCGGCGAACTGGGCGACGACGAGTTCCGGGCCCTGCGGCTGCAGAACGGCTGGTACATCCAGCGCCACGCGCCCATGGCCCGCATCGCGGTGCCGTATGGCGAGCTCGCCAGCCGCCAGCTGCGCATGCTGGCCCGCATCGCACGCGAGTTCGACCGTGGGTATGCCCACTTCACCACGCGCCAGAACTGCCAGTTCAACTGGATTCCGCTGCCCAAGGCGGCCGACGTGATGGACCTGCTGGCCTCGGTGGACATGCACGGCATCCAGACCAGCGGCAACTGCATACGCAACATCACCAGCGACGCGCTCGCCGGCATTGCACCCGACGAGATCGTGGACCCGCGGCCGTACTGCGAGATCCTGCGCCAGTGGAGCACGCTGCATCCGGAGTTCGCCTTCCTGCCGCGCAAGTTCAAGATCGCCGTCAGTGGCGCCAAGGAAGACCGCGCCGCCATCGCCTGGCATGACATCGGCCTGCAGCTGAAGAAGAACGCCGCCGGCGAAGTGGGCTTCGAGGTGCTGGTGGGTGGCGGCATGGGCCGCACGCCGGTGATCGGCACGGTGGCCAGCGAGTTCGTGCCCTGGCAGCAGATCCTCGTGTACATCGAGGCCATCGTGCGTGTGTACAACCGCTACGGCCGGCGCGACAACCTCTACAAGGCCCGCATCAAGATCCTCGTCAAGGCGGAAGGCCAGAAGTTCTTCGACGCGGTGAACGCGGAGTTCCGCAACATCCTGGAGCGCGACGTCGACGGCGCCGCGCACCTCATCCCGCAGGCCGAGTTCGACCGGGTGGCGCAGTATTTCGTGGAGCCCGCCGGTGTGCAGCCGACCGAGGCCTCCCTGCAGGCCCCAGCCGACGCACCGGCCGCGTTCCAGCGCTGGCTGGCGCGCAACGTGCACGGCCACCGCGTGCCGGGTTACCGTGCCGTGACGCTGTCGCTCAAGCGGCCCGGCCAGGCCCCTGGCGACACCACCGACGAGCAGATGGAGCGCGCGGCCGACATGGCTGATCAATTCAGCCACGGCGAGCTGCGTGTCACGCACGACCAGAACCTGCTGCTGCCCTGGGTGCGCGAAGCCGAGCTGTACGCCGTGTGGCAGCAGGCCAAGGCGCACGGCTTTGCCACGCCCAACATCGGCTACCTCACCGACATGATCGCCTGCCCCGGCGGCGATTTCTGCGCGCTGGCCAACGCCCGCTCCATCCCGATCGCCGAAGCCATCACCGAGCGCTTTGACGACCTCGACGAGCTGCACGACATCGGCGACATCGACCTGCACATCAGCGGCTGCATCAACAGCTGCGGCCACCACCACAGCGGCCACATCGGCATCCTCGGCGTCGACAAGGACGGCAAGGAGTGGTACCAGGTGTCGCTGGGCGGCTCCGACGGCTCCACGCTGAGCGGCGCATCCATCCCCGGCAAGGTGATCGGCCCCTCCTTCGCCGCCGACGAGGTGCCCGACGTGATCGAGGCCCTGATCACCACCTACAAGCGCGAGCGCCAGGCGGCCGAGCATTTCATCGACACGGTGCGCCGCATCGGCCTGGCGCCCTTCAAGCAGGCCGCCGACGCCGAGCGTCATGCCACCGCCGTGGCCTGAGGACAGCCCCATGAAGTTCATCGACAAGCCCCATGACCCCTGGCGTGCCGCGGCCGGCGAAGACGGCCCGATCCCGCACCCGAATCCGCTGCCGCACCAGCTGCTGACGCTGGAGCAGTGGCATGCCGTGCGCGACAGCTGGCCGGCCAACCTGCCCACCGGCGTGCTCGTGCCCAACGACATTGACATCGAGACCCTGGAAGCCGACCTGCCGCGCCTGGCGCTGCTGGTGCTGCAGTTCCCCAAGTGGGTGGACGGCCGCGCCTACAGCCAGGCCCGCATCCTGCGCAGCCGCTTCCGCTATGCCGGCGAGGTGCGTGCGATCGGCGACGTGGTGGTGGACATGCTGCCCCTGCTGCAGCGCACCGGCTTCGACGCGGTGGTGCTGCGCGGTGACCAGAAGCGGGAGTCGGCCGAACGCGCCCTCACCTTCTTTGCCGGTCACTACCAGGGCGACGTGCAGCAGACCCGGCCGCTGTTTGCCCGCACGCCGGAAGAGAACGCCGCCGCCACCGAGTTCCTGAACGTGGGGGCTGCGATATGAGCGCCATCGCCCTCTATGCCCGCAAGAGCGCGGACTTCGACGCCAAGCTGGCCAACGCCACCCGCCTGCTGCAGGCCGCCGCTGCCGCCCACCCGGGCCGCATCGTGCAGGCCACCAGCCTGGGCGCCGAGGACATGGTGGTCACCGACCTGATCGCCCGGCTGCAACTGCCCATCGCCCTGGGCACGCTGGAGACCGGCAAGCTGCATGACGAGACGCTGGCCCTGGTGCCGCGCATCGAGCAGCGTTATGGCCTGGCGGTGGAGCTCTACCGTCCGCAGGCCGAGGCGGTGATCCACTTCGTGCGCGACCACGGCGAGAAGGCGATGTATCAGAGCATCGACCTGCGCAAGGCCTGCTGCGGCATCCGCAAGCTGGAGCCGCTGGGCCGCATGCTCGCCGATCGCAGCGCCTGGGTGACCGGCCTGCGCCGCGAGCAAAGCAACAACCGCGGCGAGGTGCCCTTCGAGGACACCGACGACCAGGGCCGCTTGAAGCTCAACCCGCTGGCCGACTGGACCTGGAACGACGTGTGGCACTACATCCAGGCCTTCGACGTGCCCTACAACCCGCTGCACGACGAGTTCATGCCCAGCATCGGCTGCGCGCCCTGCACGCGCGCCATCGCCGTGGGCGAGCCCTTCCGCGCCGGCCGCTGGTGGTGGGAAGACGAAGCGGCCAAGGAATGCGGCCTGCACGTGAAACAAGACGATGACGAGGAGACGGGTGCCGTCTCCATGCTGGGAGCCCGTTGAATGAACGCACCGATCAGTGTCGACAAGCTGCTGCCGCAGCTGGACCACAGCCACCTCGACTGGCTGGAAGAAGAGGCCATCTTCATCCTGCGCGAGGTGGCCGCCACCTTCGAGCGCCCCGCCCTGCTGTTCTCGGGCGGCAAGGATTCTTGCGTCGTGCTGCGCTTGGCCGAAAAGGCCTTCAAGACTCGCATCAGCGGCAACGACTTCAAGGGCAAGCTGCCCTTCCCGCTGCTGCACGTGGACACCGGACACAACTTCCCCGAGGTGATCGAGTTCCGTGACCGCCGCGTGGCGGAGATGGGCGAGCGCCTGGTGGTGGGCCACCTCGAAGACAGCATGAAGCGCGGCACCGTGCGCCTGGCGCATCCGCTGGAGTCGCGCAACGGCCACCAGACGGTGACCCTGCTGGAAGCGATCGAGGAGCACCGCTTCGATGCGCTGATCGGCGGCGCCCGGCGCGACGAGGAAAAGGCGCGCGCCAAGGAGCGCATCTTCAGCCACCGCGACAGCTTCGGCCAATGGCAGCCCAAGGAACAGCGGCCCGAGCTGTGGACGCTGTTCAACACGCGCCACAAGCCGGGCGAGCACTTCCGCTGCTTCCCCATCAGCAACTGGACCGAGCTGGACGTGTGGCTGTACATCGCCCGCGAGAACATCCCGCTGCCCAACCTGTACTACAAGCACGACCGGCAGGTGATCCGCCGCAAGGGGCTGCTGGTGCCGGTGACGGAGGTGACCCCGCCCGAAGCCGGCGAAACGGTCGAGACCGCGCAGGTGCGCTTCCGCACTGTGGGCGACATGACCTGCACCTGCCCGGTGGAAAGCGATGCGGCCAACGCCGCCGAGATCGTGGCCGAAACGCTCACCGTCACCGTGAGCGAGCGCGGCGCCACCCGCATGGACGATCGCACCTCCGAGGCCTCGATGGAGCGCCGCAAGAAGGAAGGGTATTTCTGATGTCTGCCGTGTTGAAAGAAGAGACCGTGGCCGAGCAACAAGCCACCGACCACCGCGCGCTGCGCTTCCTCACCGCCGGCAGTGTGGACGACGGCAAGAGCACGCTGATCGGCCGCCTGCTGTACGACAGCCGCGCCATCCTGGCCGACCAGCTGGACACGCTGGAAAAGCGCGCCGCCGGTGCGCCCATCGACCTGTCGCTGCTCACCGACGGCCTGGAGGCCGAGCGCGAGCAGGGCATCACCATCGACGTGGCCTACCGCTACTTCGCCACCCGCACGCGCAAGTTCATCATTGCGGATGCGCCGGGGCATGAGCAGTACACCCGCAACATGGTCACCGCCGCGGCCGGCAGCGATGCGGCGGTGGTGCTGGTGGACATCACCAAGATCGACTGGACCGCGGCCGACGTGAAGCTGCTGCCGCAGACCCGCCGCCATGCGCTGCTGGCGCAGCTGCTGCGCGTGCCCGGCATCGTGTTCGCGGTGAACAAGCTCGATGCGGTGGAGCAGGCCGAAGCCGCCTTCAAGGCCGTGAGCGGCGCGCTGCAGCGCTTTGCCGATGCCGCGGGCATCGAGGTGGCCGGCATCATCCCGGTGTCGGCGCTGCGGGGCGACAACGTGACGCTGACCCCCAGCCACTCCGGACCGGGCCTGCAAAGCTGGGCCAGCTGGTACGACGGCCCGTCGCTGTTGCAGCTGTTGGAGCGCCTGCCCACCACGCAGGAGCGCACCCAGGGTTCGCTGCTGCTGCCGGTGCAGTACGTGGCGCGCGAAGGCGAAGGCACCGGCAACCAGCCGCGCACGCTGTGGGGCCGCATCGCCCACGGCACGGTGAAGGCCGGCGACGAGGTGCAGCTGTTCCCCAGCGGTGAACGTGCGGTGGTGGCCGAGGTGCGGCGCGCCGCGGAAGTGGTGGCGCGCGCCGAGGCGGGCCAGTCCGCGGGCCTGGTGCTGGACCGCCAGCTCGACGTGTCGCGCGGCGACTGGATCGGCACGCCGGGCGCCGTGAAATCGACGCAGCGTTTTGCCGCCACCCTGGCCTGGCTGGACACCGAGCCCGCCATCGTGGGCCGCAAGTACTGGGTGCGCCATGGCAACCGCTGGGTGCAGGCGCGCATCAGCGCCATCGAACACCGGCTGGACATCCATTCCCTGCAGCCCACCGACGCCCACGAGCTGGCCGTCAACGAGATCGGCCACGTCACCCTGGAAACCCAGCAGGCGCTGCCGGTGGAAGCCTATGCCGACAACCGCGTGGGCGGTGCGCTGATCGTGGTGGACCCCACCACCAACCGCACCAGCGGCGCGCTGCTGGTGAAGGAAGCCCTCTGATGAGCAGCCACGTGCCCGGCAAGGTGGTGTTCGTCGGCGCGGGCCCCGGCTCGGCCGACCTGATCACGCTGCGGGGCGCACGCTGGCTGGCGCAGGCGGAGGTGGTGCTGTACGACGCGCTCACCGACCCCACGCTGCGCGAACTGGCACCCCACGCGCTGTGGGTGCATGTGGGCAAACGCGGGTTTTGCGACAGCACGGCCCAGACGCAGATCAACGCCTTGCTGGTGAAACACGCCCGCGAGCACGCGGTGGTTGTGCGCCTGAAAGGCGGCGACCCCAGCGTGTTCGGCCGGCTGGAAGAAGAGCTGGAAGCGCTGGCCCAGGCCGGCATCCAGAGCGAAGTGGTGCCCGGCGTCACCGCCGCCATTGCGGCCGCGGCCGCCATCCAGCGCCCGCTCACCCGCCGCGGCAAAGGCCGCAGCGTGAGCCTGACCACCGCGATGACCCAGGCCGGCGAACTGCACGCCACGCGCACGGCCGACACCGAAGTCTTCTACATGGCCGGCAAGCAACTGGCTGCGCTCGCACGCCGGCTGCAGCAGGCCGGCTGGGCGCCGGACACGCCGGTAAGCGTGTTGTCGCGTGCCGGCTGGCCCGACCAGTTGCACAGCGACCACACCGTGGCCACCCTGCCGCAAGCCAGCCTGCTGCATGCCGGCCGGCCCAGCGTGGTGACGGTGGGCGCCGGGGCGGCCGCCTTGCGCGGCGTCAACAAGCCCTCAGGCGCCGAGGTGCCGCTGCCGGCCCGTTCCCCGCTGAAGCCCTAAAATCGCGGGCTTCCGCCTCGCGTCCGGGCGGGCCGCACACCACACACCCTCAACCCGAGCCTCCAGGTCATGACCCACGTTGTCACCGAATCGTGCATCCGCTGCAAGTACACCGACTGTGTGGACGTGTGTCCGGTGGACTGCTTCCGCGAGGGCCCGAACTTCCTCGCGATCGACCCCGACGAGTGCATCGACTGCGCCGTGTGCATCCCCGAGTGCCCGGTGAACGCCATCCTCCCCGAGGAAGACGTGCCCAGCGACCAGCTGGCCTTCATCAAGCTCAATGCGGAGCTGGCCAAGAACTGGCCCAGCATCACCAAGCGCAAGGCCGCGCTGCCCGATGCGGATGAGTGGAAGGACGTCAAGGACAAGGTCTCGCACCTGATCCGCTGAACACGATGAGCGAGCCCGCCGGCGTGATCGAGACCGATGCCCTCATCGTCGGTGCCGGCCCGGTGGGCCTGTTCCAGGTGTTCGAGCTCGGGCTGCTGGAGATCAAGGCCCACATCGTCGACTCGCTCGCCTACCCGGGCGGGCAGTGCATCGAGCTCTACCCCGACAAGCCGATCTACGACATTCCGGCGGTGCCGGTGTGCACCGGCCGCGAGCTCACCGACAACCTGCTCAAGCAGATCGAGCCCTTTGGTGCCACCTTCCACCTGGGGCAGGAAGTGACCGAGGTCGCGCGCCGCGAGGATGGCCGCTTCGACGTGACCACGTCCAAGGGCACGCGTTTCATCTCCAAGACCATCTTCGTGGCAGGCGGCGTCGGCTCCTTCCAGCCCCGGCTGCTGCGCCTGGATGGCATCGAGAAATACAACGACACGCAGCTGTTCTACCGCGTGAAGAGCCCGGCGCAGTTCGCAGGCAAGAACCTGGTGATCGTGGGTGGCGGCGATTCGGCGCTCGACTGGTCGCTCAACTTCGTGCAGGACGGGCCCAACAAGGCGGAGAGCGTGATCCTCATCCACCGGCGCGACGGCTTCCGTGCCGCGCCCGCCAGCGTGGCGCGCATGCGCGAACTGTGCGACGCGCTGGAGATGCAGTTCATCGTCGGCCAGGTCACCGGCTATGACGAAGACGACGGCAAGCTCAATGCGGTGAAGGTCACCGGCGGCGATGGCGTGACGCGCGTGGTGCCCTGCGACAGCGTGTTGGTGTTCTTTGGCCTCAGCCCCAAGCTCGGCCCCATCGCCGAATGGGGCCTGAACCTGGAGCGCAAGCAGGTGGTGGTGAACACCGAGACCTTCGAGACGAACGTGCCCGGCGTCTTCGCCGTGGGCGACGTGAACACCTACCCGGGCAAGAAGAAGCTCATCCTCTCGGGCTTTCACGAGGCGGCGCTGGCGGCCTTTGGCGCGTCGCCCTACATCTTCCCGGACAAGCGCGTGCTGCTGCAGTACACCACCACCAGCCCGAAGCTGCACAAGGTGCTGGGCGTGGAAACGCCCAGCTTCGACGACTGACATAATCGCTGCCGCGGCGCGCAGCAGTTTTCCAAAGCGCCGCATTCGCTAGGGGTGTTGGCCCTCGCATCGCGCGGGCGGCCGACTGAGAAAGTCCCTTTGAACCTGATTGAGGTAATCCTCGCGCAGGGAAGCAAACGCTCTTGATCGCCCGACACGGGCGCCGTGACGTTCCGCCGACCTGCTTTGTCGCTTTCGGACGCACGATGACAAAGCCCGTTCTCTTTTGTTCCCTCTCGCTGCTGTGCGCGCTGGCCGCCACGGCCGCTGAACCTGTGCAGCAGGTCACCGTCACCGGCCGCATCATCGGCTCGCCCCTGCAGGTGGGCGGCTTCGGCGACGTACCGCTGGCTCAGTCGCCCTTTGCGGCCAGCCTGATCACCGCCAGCCAGCTGGCCGATGCCGGCGCCCGCGGCATCTCTGACCTGACGCGGCTGGACGCCGCCATCAGCGACGCCTACAACGCCGAAGGCTACTGGCAGTCGCTGACCGTGCGCGGCTTCGTCATCGACAACCGCTTCAACTACCGCCGCGACGGCCTGCCGATCAATGCCGAGGCGGTGATCCCGCTGGGCAACAAGCAGGGCGTGGAACTGCTCAAGGGCACCACCGGCATCCAGGCCGGCACCAGCGCGCCCGGTGGCCTGGTGAACCTGGTGGTCAAGCGCCCCACCCGCAACCTGCGCACCGCCGGCATCGAGTGGCGCGAGCACGGCAGCGTGGGCGGCGCGGTGGACATCAGCCAACGCTTCGGCACCGACGAGGCCTTCGGCCTGCGCGTGAATGCGAGCGCTGAACACCTGGACCCGCAGGTGCGCAGCGCCAAGGGCGAGCGCCACCTGCTGGCGCTGGCCGGCGACTGGCGCGTGAGCCCCGACACGCTGATCGAAGCCGAAGTGGAGAACAGCCGCCAGTCCCAACCCAGCGTGCCGGGCTTCAGCCTGCTGGGCAGCACCCTGCCCGATGCGAGGAGCATCGACCCGCGCATCAACCTCAACAACCAGAGCTGGTCGCTGCCGGTGGTGTTCAAGGCCAACACCGGCTCGCTGCGCCTGCAGCAGCGCCTGAACGATGACTGGCGCATTACCGCGCAGGCGATGGCGCAGCGCCTGGTGAACGACGACCGCGTGGCCTTCCCCTTCGGCTGCAGCGCGGCCGACGTGTACGACCGCTACTGCAGCGACGGCAGCTTCGACCTCTACGACTTCCGCAGCGAGAACGAACACCGCGACAGCGACGCGGTGGACTTGGCCCTGCACGGCGCGCTGCGCACCGGCGGCGTGAGCCACCAGCTGAGCGCCGGCGTGCTCTTCACCCGCTTCCAAAGCCGCTTCCAGCGCCAGGCCTACAACTGGGCCGGCGTGGGCACCATCGACGGCAACACGCAAGTGCCCGCGGCGCCCGAGCTGACCGACGAGAACACCAACCGCGACGAACGCAGCACCGAGCTCTACCTGCGCGATGCCATCGAGCTGTCACCCCAATGGAGCGTGTGGGCCGGGCTGCGCCACACCCGCCTGGCGCGCGAGAGCGTGCGCACCGACGGCTCCCGCGCCACGAGCTACGACCAGCAGTTCACCACGCCGTGGCTGGCCGTGGCCCACCGCATCACGCCGAAGACCCTGGTGTACGCGAGCTGGGGCCAGGGCATCGAAAGCGCCGTGGTGCCCAACCGCAGCTACTACACCAACGCCGGCGAAGCGTTGCCCGCACTGAAGAGCCGCCAGGTGGAGCTGGGCCTGAAGCACGACGGCGAGAACATCGACGCCAGCGCGGCACTGTTCGACATCGACCGGCCGCAGGTGGCCGAAGAAAGCTGTTCCACCGAAGCGCCCTGCACCGGCCACATCGACGGCAGCGCGCGCCATCGCGGCGCCGAAGCCATGCTCAGCTGGCACAGCGGGCCGTGGCAGGTGCACGGCACCGGCATGTGGCTGGACGCCAAGCGCCGCGGCGCGCAGGACGCGTCAGTGAACGGCCTGCGTCCGACCAACGTGGCCGCGCGCACGCTGCGCCTGCAGGTCGAGCATGACCTGGGTGCCCTGCCCGGCCTGCACCTGCTGGGCTCGGTGGTGCATGAAGGCGACCGCATGGTGCTGCCCGACAACAGCCTGCGCATTCCCGCATGGACGCGCCTGGACCTGCTGGCGCGCTACGAGCACACGCTGGGCGGCACGCAACTCACCTGGCGCGTGGGCGTGGACAACGCCACCAACCAGCGCGCCTGGAAGGAAGCGCCCTACCAGTACGGCCACGCGTACCTGTTCCCGATGGCGCCGCGCACCTTGCGCGTTGCGCTGCAAGCGGCGATTTGATCGACGCCGAAAAGTCTGGCTATAATGCAAGGCTTCATTCCCCGATAGCTCAGTCGGTAGAGCGCCGGACTGTTAATCCGTAGGTCCCTGGTTCGAGCCCAGGTCGGGGAGCCAAACATCAAGGGGTCAGCTTCGCTTGGAGCTGACCCCTTTTGATTTCGTAGCGACGGAATCGTGGCTGCACCGATCGATGTCCGCTCTACAGCGGTACGTCTCGCGTCCGTCGGCAACGGCAACCGGCCTGGAACCAGTTACTCTTGCTGAGGTTTACAGCTGGGTCAGCGTCGCTGTGGACCCGCCACAAGCATCTGCACATTGTTTGCATTGGCCGCAGCCGATACCGCGGGCATCCCCAGTCTTCATTGTTGTCGGATACCCCAGGTGCGTCGCCGGATTGATGGAACGACGATGCTTCTATCAGAATCCGCGCTATGGCCGCGAAGATCACGCCCCGGTTTGTCGAGCTGACATACGAAGCCACGCTCAAGTCGTTCTGGCGAAAGGCGGCGCTGCGTAAGTTTCTACTTGGCTCCCATGTCGCGGATACGCATGTCGCCACATGGTCCGCCGATGAAAGCAAGCGGGACTTTCTCGATCGCACGTTTCAGAAGCTCCAGGGGAGCGACCGCGGTAAGGCCGTGATCTTCGAAATGGCTCGCGCCTTGTCCGAACAGACTACGTTTCCCGACCTTCGAAACTGGGAGGAAAGCGAGCAGAAGATCGCCGAAGCCACGAAGGCAGTCGGGGAGTTGAAGGCGTACCTGCGGGCGCAAGACGAAGAAGTTCGCAGCGAACGCGAGCGTGAGGAAGCAAAGAACCGTGCACGCGAAGAACGCGAGAAAGTCCAGCGTGGGCTGACCGACAAGCGCAAGCTGCAAGAGCGGCTGGATCAACTCCACCCGTCCGTCGGGACACAGCAGGGCGGCTACGCCTTCCAGACCTGGTTCTACGATGTACTCGACTACTGCGAAATTCAGAACCGCAGGCCCTACGTCAGCGCTGGACGGCAAATCGATGGCTCGCTCACTCTTGACGGCACGACCTACCTAGTGGAGTTGAAGTTCACTGGCAGTCAGGCCGGTGCAACCGACGTTGACTCGCTACGGTCCAAGGTCGACGACAAGGCAGACAACACGATGGGCATCATGGTCTCCATCTCCGGCTACTCAAGCGTTGCCATTGCTCAGGCATCTGGACGAAAGACTGCATTGCTCCTGCTGGATGCGATGCACCTGTACATGTTCCTGACCGGCTCGATGGCGTTTCAGGACGTGATCCTGCGCGTGCGCCGGCACGCCTCGCAGACCGGCGAAGCGTTCCTGCCAGCGTCGGGTTTTGGCGGTTGACAGTGCCACCGTCTGCGCACGCCAAGGAACCGGCCAGGTAGCATGCCGGCCGCATGCGCATCACACCAGCTACGTCAAAGCGGTAGAGGTAGGTCCCGTTCCAACGATACGATGGCGTAGACGCCGTTCGTGGCCGGACGCTCAAACAAGACAGCTAGGGAGGCCAACTTGGCAACGTTCGGAATTCACTTCGACGGGCCGATTACCGTCGACCACAAGGTCTCCATTCGGGTTCTGGCGAAGACGTACGAGCACATGCAACGTGCGATCGATCGGGCTTACCTGATCGAGAAGCACGGCGATGTATGGAAGCACGCCCGCCTAAAAGATCACGAGTACCAAGAGACCGAGTTCATCGCAGAGTATCCGCGCGAAGGCGGCATCATTCTCGACGCCGTTCGGGCGGGCGCGGGAGCGATAGTGGACCGGGTAGCCGCGGCGATTCGTCCTGTCTTTGAGGGAGCGGTTAACGATGCCATCGAACAGCAGGCGTCGATTGCGGAACAGCTCGCGGACAGGCGAGACTACGTCGGCGGGATGCGCGCCAACACTCCACGGTTCGAGGACCTTCTGGCGGATCCACCTGACGCATGGGCCAGCGGGTACTCGAACCGTTCGGTTGTGAAGGAGATTGACCAGTTAGTCGCGCAAGTCACTCCGGACAGGCTGGACGGGAGTATTGTGGAAATCACCCTGCGTGGACGGAGATCGCATCTGCCGTTTGAGTTTGACGCACAGATCGCGAGACGCTTTCACAAGATTGCCGCAAGGAAGGAACTGGGGGCAGCCTTCGCTGTGAACACGATCATCCGTACTCTGGACCGAGGCAATCGCTACGCTAGACCAAGCGCGAAGATTCTCAATCTTGCGTCGGGACGAGAAGTTGTTCTGCACCTCTCAAGTCAGCAAGACTGCGACGCGCTACATCCGTATCACAACGGCAGGGAGGTTCGCCTCTTTGTTTGTCCCATCATTGAAGCTCTTGGATTCGACCTCATGGGTGGCGATCTGATGTTTCTTTCTGTGGCCTAGCAGCAATGTCTGTTTGGGAGTCAGTCGGATCGCCATACATTGAAGCCGCAACGGCTGCCCTGCCGCTGCACAGGCTCGTCCTCTTTGCGAGTGGATTCGTAGGCGCGCTGATGGTCAAGGCACAGACCCATCTGAGCATCGTCGAGACGTTGGCACAGTCGAAGCTCTCCTCCTTCATGACGCTACAAGGGAGTCCTTTAGGCTCGGCGACGGTGGGCGATCTACTCGTAGGGATCGGAGTAGTTATCACGGGCTGGGCAGTGTCCCGATCCCTGGTATGGTGTGTCTTCGCGCTCGCCGCGCGGGCAACTGATCTTCGGAAGAGGGCACAGCAAGTCGTGCAGCCGGTACAAGGCCCCGACGCCGCTCCTGAACGACAGGCAGCTATTGAGGTCATCGATACATCACTTGAAGAACCTAGAAGCCGCCTGCGCGTTCTGAACGCGTTCGCGGAGTTGTGCTGCGGCCTTGGTGTCGCGCTGCTGGTTGCAGCGTTCTGGGGGAACGTTCTCGACGTTGCAGCTGGCCTCGCATCGCTAGGTCTTGGACTTGTACTTGTCGTAGCTGCCGTGCATCTCTTCCTATCCGAGTACTTCGGACCGGCAACGATGATGGCTAAGTTGCAAGGGCGCCCGTGGCCGTCACCTCTATCGCCGAAGTAGGCCGCAACTCCCGTTGCCTGCCCAGTAGCCCTATGCGGCCAAAGTCCCAAGGTGCGGCCATTGTTTGAGGCACACGGCCGCGTGTAGCCGAACAACCGGTCTCGAGAAGACCAGTCACTCGGCTGCGAATCTTAGGTCTGCTATCACTCTTAAGCCGCCGTTCCTCAAACGGCAGCGTCCAACAAAGAGCGGCGTCCGACTTCGTCGGACGCCGCTCAAGTTGGTCAAGCCCAAGCTCACCCCTTCACACACACCACCTGCTTCAACGTGTGCACCACGTCCACCAGGTCACGCTGCGCTTCCATCACCGCGTCGATGTCCTTGTACGCCGCCGGCGTCTCGTCGATCACATCCTTGTCCTTGCGGCACTCCACGCCTTCAGTAGCCGCGCGGTGGTCCGCCAGCGTGAAGCGGCGCTTCGCCTCACCCCGGCTCATCACCCGCCCCGCCCCATGCGAGCAGCTCTCGAAACTGTCCGCATGCCCCTTGCCCCGCACGATGTAGCTGCGCGCGCCCATGCTGCCGGGGATGATGCCCAGCTGCCCGGCCTTTGCGCTCACCGCGCCCTTGCGGGTCACGTACACGTCTTCGCCAAAGTGATGTTCCTTCTGCACGTAGTTGTGGTGGCAGTTCACCGCCTCGATGTGGCTCTGGAAGTTCTTGCGGATCACCGTCTTCGCGGCGTCGATCACGCGCTTCATCATCAGCTCGCGGTTGACGGCGGCAAAGTTCTGCGCCCAGCTCACGGCGCGCACGTAGTCGCCGAAGTAGCGGCTGCCTTCCTCGAAGTAGGCCAGGTCGCGGTCCGGCAGGTTCGCCTGGTGGCGCATCGCGTCCTGCTTGGCCAGCTCGATGAACATGGTGCCGATGAAGTTGCCCACGCCGCGCGAGCCGGAGTGCAGCATGAACCACACGGCGCCCGCCTCGTCCAGGCACACCTCGATGAAGTGGTTGCCCGTGCCCAGCGTGCCCAGGTGCTGGATGTTGTTGGTCTTTGCCAGCTTGGGGTAGCTGCGGCACAGCTCGGTGAACTCCGGCTCCAGCTGCGCCCACGCCGTGTTCACCGAGCCCGGCGCCTTCTGCCACGCCCCCGGGTCGCGGCTGCCGGGTTGGCGGCCGTGGGGCACCGCGCGCTCGATGGCCGAGCGCAGCGGGCCCAGGTTGTCGGGCAGGTCTTCGGCCCTCAGGGTGGTCTTGCAGGCAATCATGCCGCAGCCGATGTCCACGCCCACCGCGGCCGGGATGATGGCCTTGACGGTCGGGATCACCGATCCCACGGTGGCGCCGATGCCGAAGTGCACGTCGGGCATGGCCGCGATGTGCTTGAAGACGATGGGCAGGCGCGCGGCGTTCTGCAGTTGGCGCTTGGCCTCGTCTTCGACGGGCACGCCGCGCGTCCACATCTTCAGCGGCACGCCACCGGGCACGTCTTCGTGGATGTGGTTGGTCGTTTCCATGATGACTTCTCCATGCGCGGATGGCGCCATCATGCAACGTGAAGCGGGCCGCGCTGAATGCGCTTGCCCACACGTTCGATGCGGCGCCAGCCGCTGTTGTCGTTCAGGGTGATCCAGCGCCGCTCTTCCGCGCGGTAGAACCAGTCCTTGTCCTGTTGGTAGTACACCTGGGCGCCGGTCGACTCCCAGATGTTCACGATCTCGTTGCTGTGCGCACGCACTTCGTCGAAGTCCGTCGTCGCCTTCTGGCCCATCTCGCTGTAGCAGGCGTTCAGCTGCAGCAGCAAGGCGTTCACGTCCGCCGGCATGCGCTGGGCGTTCAGGCCGATCTTCACCGCCTCGTCCAGCAGGATCGGGTAGCTGTGCGACGGGTACTTGCCGTTCAAGGCCGTCGCGATGGCCTCTGCCTTCGCCGCGTCGGCGATGTGATACGCCAGCAGCTCGCGGCACAGCATGATGGACAGCGATTCCGCGCGGTCCACCGCGCCGATGACCAGCGGGTGCACGTACTGGAACAGCGACTTGTAGGCGTTCTCCGGTTCGGCGCTGCCCTGGCCTTGCTGGTCGCGCCACAGCTTGATCACGCGTTGCAGCTCGTTCAGGCTGACGCTCACGCGGTCGTTGTCGCGGTCCACCGGCGAAAGCGCGTGGTTCAGCGACGTGTCCACGGCGGTCAGGTAGGCCGTTGGGCCCATCTGAATGCCGTCGGCACCGAGCGTGACCATGGTCGCGGCGGACGCGCACTCCAGCGGCACCAGGGCCACCAGGCGGCGGCAGTGCTGACGCAGCAGGTTCACCAGGCGCAGCGACACCTGGCCGCTGCCGCCATCCGACTTGATGAACAGGTGGATCGTGTCGTGCTGGCCCAGCCGCTCGAGCACGTGGTACAGCGCCACCACGTCGGAATGGCACACCGAGCCGCGCGGGCCGTTCCAGTAAGCGACGAGCGGGCCGCCCAGCCGCGTTTGCAACGTCTGAATCAGCGCTTGCGTGCGGCTGAAAAGCACCGGCGGTTGCTTGACCTTGATCTCGATCGCCGGCAGTTCTTCGTTCTTCATGATGATGCTTTCGTTGAGTTTCAGCGTTTCGATGATGTTCAGCCAAGGCGCGATCCTTTCGGCAGGCGCGCGGCCAGCCACTCGTGCACGTCCGCACGGATATGCCTGCCTTCGAGCAGAAAATGCTCGAAGCGGCTCGGCACGTACGGCAGGTACACGAGCGGCATTCCGGCTTCCTCCGGCGTGCGGTTGGCCTTGCGGCTATTGCATGCGCCGCAGGCCGAGACGAGGTTCATCCAGGTCCAGCCGCCGCCGCGCGATGCCGGCACGATGTGCTCGCACTGCAGCTCGCGCTCGCTGAAGCGCTGGCCGCAGTAGGCGCAGGTGCAGCGGTCACGACGGAACAGCTTCAGCTTGGTGACGCCGGGAACCACCTCGAACAGGTTGATCTTCGGCGCGCCACGCAGCGCGATGATGGGGTGCACCTCGATGGCCGACTGGCGGCCGGTGGCCGAATTGAAGCCGCCGCGCAGCGTTCGCAGCGGCGTTTCGCCATCGACCCAGGCCACCGCGTCGGTCGCGTAGTTCAGGGCCGCCTGCTGGAGGGTGATCCAACGCTGCGGCGTGCCCTGGATGTCCAGTTGCAGTACGTGCTGGTGCATGGTGCTTCCTCCTTTCCTTCGGGTGTGGGCCGAAGGAACGCACCAGCGGAACCTTCAGCTCGTTGTGTGATGGCGTTGATGATTGACGTCTCGTACGGGAATCGCGTGCGCTGAGGGTGACCGGTCGGGATCGAACCGAGACAAAACAGTTAGATAAGTGACTGGTGCCTCCTGCACGATTCGAACGTGCGGCCTCCGGTTTCGTAGACCGGCGCTCTTGATTCCCCTGAGCTAAGGAGGCGCAAATAAGCCATCCGGTGACGGGTTCCGGCGCCGCCCAATCTTTGCGGCCGATTTAGTCGGATCCCATTGCGGTTGTGCTCCAGCGCGAGCGCGGTGCCCCGCTTGAAGCGCTCTCGCTGCACGATGCAGGCGTCCCTGCAGCGCACATTCCGGCCGTCTTTGCACTTCAAAAGACGCATGCTCGGCCGTTGTGCCGAAGCACACCCGCAATGAGATCTGACGCCAACAACAAAAAGGCCCGGATCCTTTCGGAATCCGGGCCTCGACGTGTGATCGAGTGGAGGGAGCGCGCCTTATGCGCCTCCCTTGCCCGGATGCATCCAATCCTCGTAGCCAAGCGCCCCGGTGGGTCGCTGGCTCTTGACCGGATGCCGTTCATTCATGGTGACAACCGCAGTGCCGAAGCCAATGACGGCTCGCACGAACGCACACTGGCCCTTCAGGGCAAGCGAGCGGTTTGCGATGTGGCCTTTGCGTTGCACGATGAACTCTTCGTTGTTGGGTTGCTTCTGAAATCGGTTCCCGCCGCACTCATTGCAGCGAGGAGGCGGACTGTAAAGACTCTTCACTTAGTCGTCAAGCGGTTGCGACAACATTTCTTCTTCGACAAGGTCCGTCACGGCGGACACTTTTCCCGCTCTCGGTTGAACACAACGACGCATGCCCTCGTCGTTGCGAGGCCTTCCAAGCTCGCTCACAATCTTGACCATCATGAAGCTCACCCACGTGATCAAGGCGACCATCGCCACCTAGCAACGCCTTTCGATCGCGTTTCGGAAGGCGTGTCTGCCTTCCGGCCCTCAAACCCCGGCAGGCGCCCGCCCTCCGGGGTTTTGTGTTTTCAAGGGTTCTCTCATGCGCACCTACGACAAGCTGATCGCCACGATTCCCGCCCGCCGGAGCGTGGACTGCGCGTGCGCGCGCTCCGGCCTTCGTCCGCATCCGCGACGCTAGCCACATCAGGCGAATCCGCCTGAGGGCAGCGTCTTGCCCAAAGGCTTGATAAGAAGGATTCGCCATGAACTCGAACAACAGACAACTGCGCAACATCGGCGTCATCGCCCACGTCGACGCCGGCAAGACCACGACCACCGAACGCATCCTGTTCTACACGGGCGAGAACCATCGCATGGGCGAGGTGCACGACGGCACCACCCGCATGGACTACGACCCGCAGGAGCGCCGCCGTGGCATCACGATCAACAGCGCCGCGATCACGGTGCACTGGCAAGGCACGCAGATCAACCTGATCGACACGCCGGGCCACATCGACTTCAACATCGAGGTGAACCGCTCGCTGCGCGTGCTCGACGGTGCCGTGGTGGTGTTCGACGGTGTGGCCGGCGTGGAGCCGCAGACCGAGACCAATTGGCGCCTGGCCGACAAGTACGGCGTGCCGCGCATCGCCTTCATCAACAAGCTCGACCGCGTGGGCGCCGACTTCCTGCGCGTGGTGGCCATGATGGAGGAGCGGCTTGGTGCCACCGTGCTGCCGCTGCAGTTGCCGATCGGCGCGGAAGGCGAGTTCCGCGGCGTCGTGGACCTGCTCACCCAGCAAGCGCTGGTGTGGGACCGCGACGACGCGAGCGAGCCTGTTCGCGTGACGGCCGTGCCGGCGGACATGGCCGACGCTGTCGGTCGGCACCGCGCGCGACTGATCGACTCGGTCGTCGAGCAGGACGAGCAGGCACTCAACGCCTACCTGAACGGCGAACCGCTGGACGCGGCGCTGTTGAAGCGCTGCATCCGCCGCGGTGTGCTGTCTGGGGCGTTCGTGCCCGCGCTCGCCGGCTCGGCCTTCAAGAACCGCGGCGTGGAGCCGTTGCTCGATGCGGTGGTCGACTACCTGCCGTCGCCGGAGGACATCCTCCGTGCCGAAGGCCAACCTGCGTCCGACCCGCAAGGGCCGTTCGCGGCGCTGGCTTTCAAGGTGGCGGCCGAGGGCCACGGCGCCATGGTGTTCGTGCGTGTCTATCGCGGCCGCCTGCGGCGCGGCGACTCGGTGCTGGATGCCAACACGGGCCGCATTGAGCGCGTGGCGCGGCTGTACGAGGTGCATGCGGACGACCACGTCGAGCTCGACGAGTTGCAGGCGGGCGACATCGCGGCGATCGTCGGCTTGAAGGAAACGCTGACCGGGCACACGTTGTGCGACCCGGCCCATCCTCTGCATCTGGAGGAGATCAGCGTGCCCGAGCCGGTGATCGACGTGGCCGTCGAGCCGCGCACGCGCGAGGACGCCCAGGGCCTGTCGAAGGCGCTGCAGACCCTGCTGCGCGAGGATCCGAGCCTGCGGATGCGGCACGACGCCGAATCCGGGCAGACGATCCTCTCGGGCATGGGCGAGCTTCAGCTGGAGGTGTCGATCGAGAAGCTGCGCTCGCGCCACGGGGTGGAGGTGCAGGTCGGTCGGCCGCAAGTGGCCTACCGCGAAACGCTCGGCCGGGTTGTGGAGGTGCATCACGTGCACAAGAAGCAGACCGGCGGCCCGGGCCAGTTTGCGGAGGTGCGGCTGCGCTTCGAGCCCTTGGCTCGCGGCGAAGGCCTGCGGTTCGACAGCCAGGTCGTCGGTGGCGCGATTCCCCGCGAGTTCATTCCCGCGGTGGAAGCGGGCATCCGTCGTGCGGCGGAGACCGGCGTGGTCCGCGGCTTCCCCTCCGTGGACTTCCAGGCCACGCTGGTGGACGGCAGCTTCCACGAGCGGGACTCGTCGGCGATGGCCTTCGAGCTGGCGGCGGCGGCGGCTGCCCGCGAGGCGTTTGCGAAAGCAGACCCGAAGTTGCTGGAGCCGGTGATGGCGGTAGAAGTCGTCACACCGGCCGAGTACCTGGGCGATTGCATCGGCGACCTGCACCGGCGCCGCGGCATCGTGCGGGGTCAGCAGCTGCGGGGCCAGGCGGTCGTGATCGACGCGCAGGTGCCGCTGAAGGAGATGTTCGGCTACATCGGCAGCCTGCGTGCACTCTCATCGGGGCGTGCGCAGTACACGATGCAGTTCGACCACTACGAGGTGGCGCCGCAGAAGGTGACGGCTGAGCTGGTTCGCAGCTGACCAACCAGAATCACGGAAGGAGCGAGAGATGAACGAACCATTCAAGAGCGGGTGCGCTTCCGGGGATATGGAGGCGCACCCGCTCCCACCCAGGCCTCAGTAACGCAACCAGGTGCCCTTGAGCGGCACTTGTTCAACGCCGCGCCGGCTGTAGTCGCACACCCCCGTCGGAAAGAGGGCGTTCAGCCGCTGCCACTGTGCCGCGTCGAACATGCCCTCGGGATAGTCGCGCGGGTCCAGCGGCTTCAGTGTGCACTTGAGCACGTCATCGGACACGGGGGCCCCGGCCACCATGCGCGGTGAGGGCGTCTTCGGGTAGAGCGTGTTGCAGCGCCCGGGCCCATCGTAGGTGGCGGGCTCGTCGATGCGCGCGGCGGTGGCCACGTCCCAGCAGGCATCGACCGCGCCGGCCGGCCTGGCGGTCGCAATCTGGTCTGCGTTGTGGGGTGCTGGCATCGCGCTCAGCGTGTCGAGCCACTGGCTCATCAGGTCCAGGCGCGCGAGCAGTGTGTCGTGCAGCAGTTGCTCGAGCTTTCGCTGCTGCTCCACCCCCAGCCCCAGCAGCAGGGCCAGCGCCGGATGAGGCAGCACCCAGATCACCTGGTTGTCGCTGCGGCCGTTCGAGCGCTGCAGCTGCGCGCGCAGCTTGAAGTCGTTGTCCAGGGTGTGGATGTCGCCGGCCGGCTCGGTGACGGCGCGCATCTGCAGCAAGGGTACGGTGGCCAGCCCGCCGGCACCCGATCCCACGCGTCCCAGCGCGTAGGCGCGCCGCAGGCCTGCCAGGTCGGCCGGGGTTCTGGCCGCCTGCAGGTTGCCGTCGGCGTCATAGCCGCCAACGTTCTCGTTCAGGGTCACGAACTGCTCCGCCGTGAGCGCCCCTTGCTTCAGGCCCGACAGTCCGTACTGGATACCGATGTTGTCCAGCGGGCGAGGCGCACGACCCTCGCCGTCGCGCCCCAGGGACGCGTCGTTCACGTCATAGACCGTGCAGCGTGCGCCGCCGGGATGGGTGGTGGGGTTGTAGACCAGCGCGCTGTTGTTGAGCCCGCACGGCGGGGTGACCGCGCCACTGGTGGCGACGATGGCATCGCCCAGGCCTTGGTCCCAATTGGCGCAGGTGCCCTTGGTGTGGCCCTCCACCGCCTTGCGCACCGCGGCCGACGCAGGTGCGCGCTGGAAGTAGCGATTGAGGAGACGGCAGTCGCTGACGACCATGGCGGTGGCCATCACGTCAGGGAATGCCGCGTCCGGCATCACACCGTCCAGGATGCCGGGGTAGTTTTGCGCGATGAGCAGCTGCTGGATGGCACCGCCCGAGCCCCCCATGCCGAGCATCCAGCGCGCCACGCCATAGGCCTTGGCCACGTGCTCGCGCAGCATCATCGCCGTCTCTGCGGCGATCACGTCGTTGACGTTGACCTTGTGCACGTTGAGCGTGGACACCGCATACGCATAACCTTTGCCGAGCGCATACAGGCTTTGCTGGTCGATGGTGTCTGACTTGAAGACGTCGGTGACCTGGCTGACGCCCTGCTGGTACTGCGCGGCCGTCGACTCGCCAAAGCGCAGGATGAGCCGCTGGTTCCAGCTCGTCGGCACGGCAGCCGGGTCCTTGCCGGGCTCCTGCAGCACGGCAATGCGGTAGATGGACCGGTTCAGCGTGCCCGACTCCACCCGCACGATGAAGGGCACGGTCTTGCCCTCGCTGGTGGTGGTGGCGGCCATGTCGCTGGGCCATGGCGGCGCCGGTGGTGCAGGCAGCGGCTTCGGTTCGCCTGAGCGTGTCAGGTAGAACCAGTCGTAGCGCGTCGGCGCGGAGCAGTCCAGGTCGAGGGGCGCACCCAGGCCGGACTCCGCCGTGCGGCATTCGAAAGGACCGATGCGCTGGCCTGAAAAAACAGGCCCGGTGCTCGGGTGGTTCACGACGTTGATGTGCGCATGCCCACCCGCAATGCGGCTCCAGGCATCCACCCGGTTGTGGCCCAGCGCCAGGCCCGGCAGCAGCACCTGGTACACCGCGGGATCGGCGGTCGGTCGAAGGGGCTGCTGGACCACGACGCCATTGACCGCCAGGTGCACCGAACGAGGCGACGCGCTGGTGCCCAGGCGCACGCCCATCAGGACCGTGCCGCCGGTGACCATGTCGGGTCGGCTGGACAGCACCGACAGCTGGAGTTGCGCTGGGGGCGGCCGGCTTTCGGCCCCGCTGGTAGAGGGTGGCGCGGCCATGGTCGTTGCCGTCATCGCCCCCGTCAGCAGTGCTGCGCCCAGCGGCGTTGCGCAGCGATTTGCGAAGTGCCGCAACACGGCCTTCGTCAAGCCAAGCATCGTCTTCATTTGTGTGCTCCCTGTTTGCTCGTTCGCCGATGTCGGCCGAGTACGGGGAGGATGCCACCTGCGGTGCAGGCTGTCATTGGCTGGAAGAGGCCTGAAGCTCTCCGCGTTGTGGTGGAGGAGAGCGACGCTCGCAGCCGCGCCTACAGCTGCTCCACAAGATGAGCGCGCACCACGATCTCGTCCTGCTCGAAGCGCTGCTCCAGCTCAGCGCGATGGCTGGCCCACCAGGCCTTGTCGAGCGTGGGCGTCATCACTTCCAGCACCACGATGTCGTCAGGCACCACGGCGCCTGATTCATCGTCACGCCACAGTCCTTTCGCCGGCGCGCGGCTGAAGCTCGTGAGGCCACCGAAGCGCTGCACCAGTTGGTTGCGCTCGTGCGCGAACCGCTGGCGTTGCAGTGCCTGGTCGCCATCTGGCTGCCAGGGCAGAAGGATCTGCACGAGGTACATGCTCCCTTCGGAGCAGGGGTCATGCCCGTGAGTCGGCGTCCGGCTGCTCGACCGGTGTAACCACCTGACCGTTCACCATGACCTTGTCGCCGATCACCTCAATGAGCATCGCGCCAAAACGGCCTTCCCACAGGTATCGCAGCACGCCGTCGGCGGCCAGCGGCAGCGCGGTCTGCTCGCTGGCGTCGCGCAGCAGCAGCACTTCCGGCAGAAGAGGAGCGTTCACAACAACCGGCTCCTAGGGCGCACTCAAAGCCAATGCCAGATGCGCAACAGCCAGGCGGGCGGGCGGCGGGTGGACGGGCGATAGTTCTCACGAAGCAGCTGGGGCATAGACGTCTCCTGAAGCTGTACGTTTATACAGCATTTTCAAAGCGCCGTTTTCCCAACCGGTACAATCGCCCAGACCCAACCAAGGCGCCTGCGCGGGCGCCTTGACGTTTCAGTGGTGCATCTGGCCACCGCCCCGCGCGAGCCCTTACGGCCCGCTCCATCCCACCCCTTCCCGCTGCAACGCCCGGCACTCCTTGCCGCTCCATGCGTTGCCTACGCGGGCCATGACGGAGACCAGAATGACTCAACAATCCAAAACCCTCGCGACGTCGTCCCCCGCATTCCTGGACGCCGTGGCGCTGCTGCAGTCCGACAACCAGGCCATGAAGGCGCTGTTCGACCGGTATGCAGGGCTGGTGCAACAAGGCGCCGCCAACGAGCAGAAGCGCTCGCTGGCCGATGACATCTGCTGGACGGTGACCGTGCACATGGCCGCCAAGGAAGAGATCTTCTACCCCGCCGCCGCTGACGCCATCGATGCGCAGCACCTCCTGCACGAGGCGACGGTTGAACACAACAGCACGCGACACCTCATCGCCGACCTCGTGAGCATGTCGCCGGACAAGCCGCACTTCGATGCGACGATGAAGGTGCTGGGCGGCCATGTCGGCCAGCATGTCGGCCGGGAGGAGAGCGACCTCTTCCCGAAGGTGCGGCAGTCGAGCCTGGACCTCCGGGCCATCGGCGAGCGGTTCGCCGAGCGGAAGGAAGAAATCATGGCCGAGGTGGAGCAGGTCGAGGCCTGACGAGTCCAAGCGCAAGGGCCGCTCGGCTGAGCGGCCCTTCTGCACTCACTGTCTGACCGGCCCCGCAGTGGGACAGCCCTCAGTCCCGCACCGCCGACATCGTGCGGTTGGCCCGCAGCGCCAGCAGCGTGCAGGCGGCGCCGGACAGCAGGTACAGGCTCACCGCCACCAGCCCGAAGCGCGCCGACAGCCCCAGCGCCACCAACGGTGCAAAGGCCGCGCCCACCAGCCAGGCCAGGTCGGCCGTCAGCGCCGCCCCGGTGTAGCGAAAGCGCGGCAGGAAGTTCGACGTCACCGAGCCGGCGGCTTGGCCGTAGGACAGCCCCAGCAGCACGAAGCCCACGAGGATGAAGGCATCCTGCGCCAGCGGTCCGCCGCCCAACAGCCAGGGCGTGAACAGGCTGAAGACGGCGATGGCGATTGCCAGCGTGCCCAGGGTGCGGCGGCGGCCGATGCGGTCGGCCAGCAGGCCCGACAGCGGCATCGCGGCCGCGGCCAGCAGCGCGCCCACCAGTTCCACCGACAGGAACTCGCCGATCGACTGCTGCGAGTACAGCGCCACCCATGACAGCGGGAACACCGTCACCAGGTGGAACAGCGCATAGCTCGCCAGCGCGGCAAAGGCGCCGATGAAGACGTTGTGGCCCTGAGCGGCGACCAGGTCCCGCACGTTGCACGGCTCCAGCTCGTGCGCCTCCAGCTCACGCTCGTATTCATGCGTGACCACCAGGCGCAGGCGGGCGAACAGCGCCACCACGTTGATCGCAAAGGCGGCAAAGAACGGGAAGCGCCAGCCCCAGCCGAGGAAGTCGGCGTTCGAGAGGTTCCCCCAGAGGTAGGCAAACAGCCCGCAGGCCACCAGAAAGCCCAGCGGCGCGCCCAGCTGGCCCAGCATGGCGTACCAGCCGCGGCGCTGCCGGGGCGCATTGAGGGCCAGCAGTGAAGGCAGGCCGTCCCAGGAGCCGCCCAGCGCCAGCCCCTGGCCGATGCGACACAGCGCCAGCAGCACGATCGCCAGCTCTCCTGAGCGCGCGTAGCTCGGCAGCAGCGCCATGCCCACGGTGGAGCTGCCGAGCAGGAACAGCGCCACGGTCAGCTTGGTGCCACGCCCGAAGTGGCGCTGCAGCTGCATGCCCGCCAGCGTGCCGATCGGCCGCACCACGAAGGCCGCGGCGAACAGCACAAAGGCCCACAAGGTGCCTTCCAGCCGGCTGGCAAAGGGAAAGAAGACGGCCGGGAACACCAGCACCGAGGCGATGCCGTAGACGAAGAAGTCGAAATATTCCGACGCCCGCCCGATCACCACGCCCACGGCGATGTCACCGGGCGCCACGCTGGCAGCGTCGTTGCGGGGATCGGGGGGAGCGGAGGGGTCCTGGGGCGCGCGGCGGGCCGGGTCGAAATCGTGGATGGCGGCAGAAGGCATTGAGGTACGGCAAGAGGGCGGCCCGGGGGCCCTGGGACAAAATGTCCAATCGTTGAGCGGCGTCAATGAAGATACATTCGCCACCGATGCGCAACCCTGGTTTACCCGCGCGCTCGGTAACCCTGATGTCCACTCAACGCCTCCTCCCCCGAACCCTGGCCCTGCTGGCGATGCCCGGCGCGCTGTTGCTGGCCGGCTGCGACACCATCGTGATGAAGCCGCACGGCCACGTCGCGGCCCAGCAGGCCCAGCTGATCGTCACCTCCACGCTGCTGATGCTGCTGATCATCGTGCCGGTGATCGCGCTGACGCTGTTCTTTGCCTGGCGCTACCGGCAATCCAACGCCTCGGCCACCTACACGCCGGACTGGGACCATTCCACCCGGCTGGAGCTGGTGATCTGGGGCGCGCCGCTGCTCATCATCATCGCGCTGGGCGCGATCACCTGGATCAGCACCCACAAGCTGGACCCCTACCGCCCGCTGGACCGCATCGACGCGCAGCGCGCGGTGCCCGCTGACATGAAGCCGCTGGTCGTGCAGGTGGTGGCGCTGGACTGGAAGTGGCTGTTCCTCTACCCCGAGCAGGGCATCGCCACGGTGAACGAGCTGGCCGCGCCGGTGGACCGGCCGATCGAGTTCCGCATCACCGCCTCGAACGTGATGAACTCGTTCTACATCCCCGCGCTGGCCGGCCAGATCTACGCGATGCCGGGCATGGAGACCCAGCTGCACGCGGTGATCAACAAAGCCGGCCGCTATGAAGGCTTCTCTGCGAATTACAGCGGCGGCGGCTTCTCCGACATGCGTTTCCCCTTCCTGGGCCTGTCCACCGCCGACTTCGAGCGCTGGGTGGCGGACAACAAGGCGCAAGGTGCCAACCTCACGCGCGCCGCCTACCTGCAGCTGGAGCAGCCGAGCAGCCGCGAGCCGGTGCGCCGCTATGCCGGCGTGGATGCCGACCTCTGGGGGGCCATCGTCAACCGCTGTGTCGACGGCAGCAAGATGTGCATGCACCAGATGATGGCGATCGACGCCGCCGGCGGCCTGGGCAAGCAAGGCATTGACGGCCTGGCCCGCAGCGCTTGGCGCAACGCCGATGGCAGCACGCTGCAGCGCACGGTGGTCGCCTCGGCCGCCGTCTGCACACCCGCCAACCCGAGCGGAGCGCCGCTCACGCTGGCCGCCCTGCCCGCCACCCCCGCTGCCGCGAAGTGAGTGCCGCCATGACTTCCGACCTGCTGTTCGGCCGCCTGAGCCTGGAGGCCATTCCCTACCACGAGCCCATCCTCGTCGGCACCTTCGCCGCCGCGGCGCTGGGGGGCCTGTTCGTGCTGGTGTGGCTCACCCGCATGCAGCTGTGGACGCCGCTGTGGCGCGACTGGATCACCAGCATCGACCACAAGAAGATCGGCATCATGTACATCGTGCTGGGCCTGGTGATGCTGCTGCGCGGCTTTGCCGACGCGGCCATGATGCGCGCACAGCAGGCCATGGCCTTCGGCGACAACCCCGGCTTTCTCCCGCCGCACCACTATGACCAGATCTTCACCGCCCACGGCGTGATCATGATCTTCTTCGTGGCCATGCCGCTGGTCACGGGCTTCATGAACTACGTGGTGCCGCTGCAGATCGGCGCGCGCGACGTGGCCTTCCCGTTCCTGAACAACTTCAGCTTCTGGATGACCGCCGGCGGCGCGGCGCTGGTGATGATGTCGCTCTTCGTGGGCGAATTCGCCAAGACTGGCTGGCTGGCCTATCCGCCGCTGTCGGGCCTGCTGCAGAGCCCGGACGTGGGCGTGGACTACTACCTGTGGTCGCTGCAGATCGCCGGCATCGGCACCACGCTGTCGGGCATCAACCTGATCGCCACCATCATCAAGATGCGCGCACCCGGCATGACGATGATGAAGATGCCGGTGTTCACCTGGACCAGCCTGTGCACCAACGTGCTGATCGTTGCCACCTTCCCGGTGCTGGCGGCCACGCTGGCGCTGCTGACGGCCGACCGCTACCTGGGCACCGCCTTCTTCACCAACGACATGGGCGGCAACGCCATGCTGTACGTGAACCTGATCTGGATCTGGGGCCACCCCGAGGTCTACATCCTGGTGCTCCCGGTGTTCGGCATCTTCAGCGAGGTGGTGTCCACCTTCAGCGGCAAGAAGCTGTTCGGTTACGCGTCCATGGTGTACGCCACGGTGGTGATCACCATCCTGTCGTACCTGGTGTGGCTGCACCACTTCTTCACCATGGGCTCGGGCGCCAGCGTGAACTCGTTCTTCGGGATCACGACCATGATCATCTCGATCCCCACCGGGGCCAAGATCTTCAACTGGCTGTTCACCATGTACCGCGGCCGCATCAAGTTCGAGGTGCCCATGCTGTGGACGGTGGGCTTCATGGTCACCTTCACGGTCGGCGGCATGACGGGCGTGCTGCTGGCGGTGCCGGCGGCCGACTTCGTGCTGCACAACAGCCTGTTCCTGATCGCGCACTTCCACAACGTGATCATCGGCGGCGTGGTGTTTGGCCTCTTCGCCGGCATCAACTACTGGTTTCCCAAGGCCTTCGGCTTCAAGCTCGACGCGTTCTGGGGCAAGGTGAGCTTCTGGTGCTGGTTCGTCGGCTTCTGGGTCGCGTTCACGCCGCTGTACGTGCTGGGCCTGATGGGCATCACCCGCCGCATGAGCCACTTCGACGATCCGTCGCTGCAGATCTGGTTCCAGATCGCGGCCGTGGGCGCCGGCATCGTGGCCCTGGGCATCGGCGCCTTCCTTGTGCAGCTGGTGGTGAGCTATCGCCGCCGTGAGCAGCTGCGCGACGTGACCGGTGACCCGTGGGAGGGCCGCACGCTGGAATGGTCCACCGCCAGCCCGCCGGCGGACTACAACTTCGCGTTCACGCCCATCGTGCACGAGCAGGATGCCTGGCACGACATGAAGCGCCGCGGCGCGCAGCGCCCGCTGGCCGGCTTCAAGGCCATCCACATGCCGAAGAACACCGCCGCGGGCTTCGTGATCGCGATGCTGGCCACCGCCTGCGGCTTTGCACTCATCTGGCACATGTGGCTGCCGGTGATCGCGACCTTCGCCGCCACGGTGATCGCCGCCATCGTGCACACCTTCAACTACCAGCGCGACTACCACATCGACGCCGACGTGGTGGCCCGCACCGAGCACGCCCGCACCCAGGCGCTCACCCAGGCGCTGGGCGCCGCGGCCTAAAGCCTGATCGAGCATGACCATGCACAACGCCTCCACGCTGTCGCTCAACGGCGCGCCGGTCTTCTACGACAACGGCGACCACCATCCGCAGCAGGGCACGCTGCTGGGGTTCTGGCTGTACCTGATGAGCGACTGCCTCATCTTCGCGGTGCTGTTCGCGGTGTACGCGGTGCTGGGGCGCAGCTACGCGGCCGGCCCCTCCGGCGCCGACCTGTTCGACCTGCCGCTGGTGGCCGCCAACACCGCGCTGCTGTTGTTCTCGTCCATCACCTATGGCTTTGCCATGATCGGCATGCAGCACGGGCGGCAGAAGGCAGTGCTGGGCTGGCTGGCGATCACCGGCCTGCTGGGGCTGGGCTTCCTGGGCATCGAGCTCTTCGAGTTCAGCCACCTCATCCACGAAGGTGCGGGGCCGCAGCGCAGCGCCTTCCTGTCGTCCTTCTTCACGCTGGTGGGCACGCACGGCCTGCACGTCACCTTCGGCATCATCTGGCTGGTGACCTTGATGCTGCAGGTGCGCAAGCTCGGCCTCATCCCGGAGAACAAGCGCCGCCTGATGTGCCTGTCGATGTTCTGGCACTTCCTGGACGTGGTCTGGATCGGCGTCTTCACTTTCGTCTACCTCATGGGAGTCTTGCCGTGACCGCCGCTCAACACGCCGCTTCCGAACACGACCACGCGCACGACGACGGCGGCTACCACGCCACCGTGAAGGGCTATGCCATCGGCTTCGGGTTGTCGGTGCTGCTGACCGCCATTCCGTTCTGGCTGGTGATGGGCCAGGTGCTGCCCTCGCCGCGCATCACGGCCTTCGTGATCCTCGCCTTCGCGGCGGTGCAGATGGTGGTGCATATGGTGTATTTCCTGCACATGAACGCCAAGGCCGAGGGTGGCTGGTCGCTGCTGGCGCTGATCTTCACCGTGGGGTTGGTGGTCATCATGCTGGCCGGCTCCATCTGGGTGATGGTCCACCTCAACACCAACATGATGCCGATGGCCGATCCGGCGGCCATGCGCAACATGCCCTGACCGCATCTCATGCACGGGCAGGCGCGCCGCCCCCGTTCCACGCCCGCCTTTGCGGCGCTGCTGGGCGCGGCCGCATTCGCACTGGCCGGCTTTCTCGCATTGGGCGTGTGGCAGGTGCAGCGCCTGGCCTGGAAGCAGGACCTGATCACACGCGTGGAGCGGCAGGTGCACGCCGCGCCCGTGCCAGCGCCCGGCCCGGCCGACTGGCCGACGCTCAGCCGCAACGCCGACGAATACCGCCGCGTGCGCCTGCAGGGCCGGTTCGATCATGAGCGGGAGACGCTGGTGCGCGCCAGCACCGCACTCGGCCTCGGCTACTGGGTGCTGACACCGCTGCACACCGAACAAGGCATCTGGGTGCTGGTGAACCGGGGCTTCGTTCCGTCGGCCACCGAACCTCGTGGGCGGCCTTGCCCGGCTTCATCGTCGGACAGCGCCGCCTGCACGGCGCACGTGACCGGCCTGTTGCGCCTGAGCGAAGCGGGCGGCAGCCTGCTGCAGCACAACGATCCCGCGCAAGGGCGCTGGTACTCGCGCGACGTGCAGGCCATCGCCGCCGTACGGGGGTTGGCCGGCAGCCCGGTGGCGCCCTATTTCGTCGATGCAGAGGCTGGCACCGCGCCGGCGGCGGGCTGGCCGCGCGCCGGCCTGACCGTGCTGCGCTTCAGCAACAATCACGCGGTCTATGCGGCCACCTGGTTTGCACTGGCCGCCATGGTGGCCGGCGCCATGGCCTATCTCGTGATCGACGAACGCCGCCTGCGCCGCCTTGCCGGAGACCCGCCTCGTGCCCACGTCCGACGCTGAACCGCTTCATCCCCCGCCACAGGGGGAGGCAGGCACGGCGCCCGAGCGGCTGGCGGGCCGCAAGAACCTGCTGCAGCTGATCCAGCTGCGCTGGCTGGCGGTGGCGGGGCAGCTCGCCACCATCCTGCTCGTGCAGTTCGTGCTCGGCGTCGAGCTGCGGCTGGTGCAGATGCTCACGCTGCTGGCGGTGCTGGCGCTGTTCAACATCGCCAGTCGGCTGCGCAGCCGCCTGGCGCTGCCGGTGAGCAACAGCGAGCTCTTTGCCGGGCTGCTGGTGGACGTGGCGGTGCTCACGGGCCAGCTCTACTACGCCGGCGGCATCACCAACCCCTTCATCTTCTTGTACCTGCTGCAGGTGGCGGTGGGTTCGGTGCTGCTGCGGCCGCGCTACATCTGGGCCATCGTGGTGGCCACGGTGCTGTGTTTCATGGCGCTCACGCAGTGGTACGAGCCGCTGGCGTTGCCCGACACGGCGGACCTGGCGCTGTCCAGGCAGTACGTGGGCGGGCTGCTGGTGTGTTTCATGCTCAGCGCCTGCCTGCTGGTGATCTTCATCGGCCGCATCGGCCGCAACCTGCGGCAGCGCGACGCCCGCCTGGCCGACCTGCGCCAGCGCGCCGCCGAGGAGGAGCACATCGTGCGCATGGGCCTGCTGGCGTCGGGCGCGGCGCATGAGCTGGGCACGCCGCTGGCCACGCTGTCGGTCATCCTGGGCGACTGGGCGCGCATGGCGCCCTTTGCCGCCGAGCCCGAGCTGCGCGAGGAGATCGAGGAAATGCAGGTGCAGCTGCAACGCTGCAAGTCCATCGTCAGCGGCATCCTGCTGTCGGCCGGCGAGGCGCGCGGCGAAGCGCCGGTGGAAACCACCCTGCATGCCTTCCTCGACGAGCTGGTGGCGCAATGGCGCAGCACCCGGCCGGCCGCCAAGGCGCTGGAATACCACCGGGAGGGCGTGCCCGACCTGCCGATCATTTCCGACTCGGCGCTCAAGCAGATGGTCGGCAATGTGCTGGACAACGCGCTGGAGGCCGCCCCTCAAGGCCTGCTGCGGCTGCTGGCCGATGCAGACGACGACACCCTGACCCTGCGCATCCAGGATGAAGGCCCTGGCTTTCCGGCGACTATGCTGGAGCGCTTCGGCAAACCCTACCAGTCCAGCAAGGGCCGGCCCGGCGGTGGCTTGGGCCTGTTTCTGTCAGTGAACGTGGCGCGCACGCTGGGCGGCCACGTCAGCGCGCACAACCGGCCCCAGCGTGGTGCCGAGGTCGTGATCACTCTGCCGCTGGCGGCGCTGATGCCGGCCGAATGGGCGCCGTCCAAGCCGGCGAAGAGAATGCAGGCATGAGCGGCACCGAACGCCAACTGCTCATCGTGGAGGACGATGACACCTTCGCGCGCACGCTGGCCCGCTCCTTCGAGCGCCGAGGCTACGAGGTGCTGCGTGCGAGCAGCCTGGAGGAGGTGAAGGCGCTGCTGCGCACCTACCAACCCGGCTACGCGGTGGTGGACCTCAAGCTGGCCGGTGGCGCGTCGGGCCTGGCCTGCGTGCACGACCTGCACACGCACGACCCGCAGATGCTCATCGTGGTGCTCACCGGCTACGCCAGCATCGCCACCGCGGTGGAAGCCATCAAGCTGGGTGCGCGCCACTACCTCGCGAAACCGGCCAACACCGACGACATCGAGGCCGCCTTCGCGCGCGCGCAAGGCGATGTGGAGGTGGAGCTCACCGAGCGCACCACCAGCATCAAGACGCTGGAGTGGGAGCGCATCCACGAGACCCTGGCCGAGACGGGCTTCAACATCTCCGAGACGGCGCGTCGCCTGGGCATGCACCGTCGCACGCTGGCCCGCAAGCTGGAAAAGCAGCGGGTGAAATAGGCGTGCCGTGCGCCGGCCCGCGCCTTGCCGGCAACCCGTATGCGGCTCCATCCCTTCGTGCAGGTCGACAAGCTGCCCTTCACCGCCTCGATGGACGAGGTGCGGCGGCGGCAGGGCGTGCCGCCGCGCGAGTCGAGCAACGAGGTGGGCCTGCATCAGCTCGATTACGGGCACGTCGTCTACCGGTTCCAGGAAAGCACTGGCCGGCTGGAAGAGGTGACGTGCCGGGCGCTCGTGCTGCACTTGCCGATGGCTGCGGTGCCCTTCGCGTCACTGGCCGCGTTCGTGCGCGAGCACGACCCTCAGGCGTTCCGGGTCGGCGGCTTCTTCGTCAGCCCGCGCTTCGGCGTGGCCTTCGATCCAGCCGACTCCAACTGGATCACGGCACTGGCGCGTCACTGCCTGCCGCAATGGCGCCTGCTGGGCGGCGTCGAGCCACCCACGTGACGCCGGCTGCCGGCATGGCGGTGGCGAACGCCGACGGCGGTCAAGTCTGCACGTCGCCAAAGGCCGCCAGAAACGCCTCCGCGAACTGCCGGGTTCCCGTCAATGTCAGCGTGACGGCATGCCAGTTCCCCGGCTCGGTGTGCACCTGCAGATCGTGGTCCCAATCCATGCCGTCGTCCAGCGGACCAGGACCGCGCGCAAAAGCTCCCCGAGCCCAGGCCAGCACCTGCTGCACCTCCGCCAACACGCCGGCATGTTCGCCGGCTGAGGTGGACGCCATGGCCTCGAGCGTGACGTTGCCTTGGTCGTCGTCGCTCAGTTCGAAGATGAGGTACTGCATGGGTCGGCATTCTGTGAGTAACCGCTTGCCAGCTCTGGAGTGCTCCTAGAATCACCGCTCCTGCTGTACCGGCCAACCCCATGGAACGAGACTTCGCGAGCGCGCACCTGAGCCAGGACGACTTCACCCGGCTGGCCGCCTTGTGCGCGGACGACCCGAAGTTCCCCACGTCCTACAAGCAGTGGCTGGCGCTGGTGCGCGACGGCACGCGCCAGGCGCTGGCCGAGGGCCGCTCGGCCACCGACATCGCGGTGGACGTGAACGACTTTGCAGCGTGGTGCGAGCGGGTGGACGTGCATCTGTGCTTCGACGCCTTGCGCGCCTACCTCATCGTGCGTCGCAAGGCCGGAGCGGACGCGGCGGGCGCAAAGGCCGGCGCCGCGGCTGCGGTCAAGCCGTCCAGCGGTCAGGAGCCGGGCGGCCACAAGCGCACGCAGGCGCTGGAGGAGTTGGGCCGCTGGCTGGTCGGCGCGCCGCTCGGAGCGCTGCAGCCAGGGTTCGGCGCGGCCGGCTGAGCCGCGGCCGCGCGTCGGCCTGGTCAGAGGAACAGCGCAAACAGCGTGGTGCTGGGATCGTCCAGCTGCAGCACCTGCAGCTGTTGCTGGCGCTCGCGCGCCAGCTCCACGCTCAGGCGTGCCTGCTGCTCCACCGCAGGCTGGGCAGACGGCGGCCAGCCGTCGAACTCCTGCGGCAGCTCGAGCAGCTCAAGCACCTCAGGCACGGGCAATGGCGTCAAGGAGGAAAGCATGCCTCCATATTCGGCAGCGGCATGGCCGCGCATCGTTCGATCAAGCGGGCGAAGGCGGCGCAGATCCGCCCCGTGGGGCGGGACCGCGACTTTTGCCGCGCCGAGCGTTGATCCCGCGGTGCAGCGTGCCGCCGTGGGCGTGATCGGGATCGGGGCTTGCCGGCACCCGGGCGTGGCGCCGTGGGCGACACTTGCCGCACCCAGTGCACCGTTGACCTGATGACCCAAAGCCCGATCACCTGGCTTGACGACGACGAGCAGCCGCTGCCGCCCACCAGCCGGGCCATGGCGGCGGACTCCGATGCGCCGGGCCTGCTGGCCGCGGGCGGCCGCCTGAGCCCGCGCCGCCTCACCGAGGCGTACAGCCGGGGCGTGTTCCCCTGGTATGGCGACGGCCAGCCGGTGCTGTGGTGGTCGCCCGACCCGCGCATGGTGCTGCCAGTGGGCGAGTTCAAGCTCGCCAGGTCGCTGCGCAAGACCCTGCAGAAGTTCATCCGCACGCCCGGCTGCGAGCTGCGCATCGACAGCGCCTTCGCGCAGGTGATCCGCGCCTGCGCGGGCAGCGAACGCGCCGGCCAGCGCGGCACCTGGATCGTGCCGGAGATGATCGAGGCCTACATCGCCTGGCATCGCGCTGGGGCGGTGCACAGCGTGGAGACCTGGATCGACGGCCAGCTGGTGGGCGGGCTGTATGGCGTGTCCCTGGGGCGCATGTTCTTCGGCGAGTCGATGTTCTCGCGCCGCACCGACGCCTCCAAGATGGCCCTGGCCGGCCTGGTGTGCTTTTGCCGGGCGCACGGCATCGCGCTCATCGACTGCCAGCAGAACACCGCCCACCTGGCGTCCATGGGCGCGCGCGAGTGGCCCCGGGCGGCCTTCGAGCGCCACCTCACCCTGACCGTGGGGGAACCTCCGGTCCGGGATTGGACCTATGATCCATCGCACTGGGCGCAGTTGGGCCTTGCCACCGGCGCAGCGCCCGCCACAGCCGGCCCCAGGACTCCCGCGTGACCCACCCCAAAGAGCTCCCGCTCGCGTCGCTGCAGTTCTACGCGACCGCGCCCTACCCCTGCAGCTACCTGCCCGACCGGGCGGCGCGCTCGCAGGTGGCCACGCCCAGCCACCTGATCCATGCCGACGCGTACTCCGGCCTGGTGGCCAACGGCTTCCGGCGCAGCGGCATGTTCACCTACCGGCCCTATTGCGACGGCTGCCGCGCCTGCGTACCGCTGCGGGTGCCGGTGAACAGCTTCGAGCCCACACGCAGCCAGCGCCGGGCCTGGAAGCAGCACGCCGGCCTGAAGGCCCGGGTGCTGCGCCTGTGTTTCGTGCCGGAGCACTACCAGCTCTACCTGCGCTACCAGGCCGGGCGCCATGCCGGCGGCGGCATGGACCACGACAGCGTGGACCAGTACACCCAGTTCCTGCTGCAGAGCCGCGTCAATTCACGCCTGGTGGAATTCCGCGAGCCCAGCGACGACGGGCTGGGCACGCTGAAGATGGTGTCCATCCTCGACATCCTGAACGACGGGCTGTCGGCGGTGTACACCTTCTACGAGCCGGAGGTCGGCGCCAGCTACGGCACCTACAGCGTGCTCTGGCAGATCGAGCAGACCCGGCAGCTCAAGCTGCCGCATGTGTACCTGGGCTACTGGATCGCCCAGAGCCCCAAGATGGCCTACAAGGCGCAGTTCCGGCCTCATCAGCTGCTCCAGGACGGGCGCTGGACGGATGCCGAGCCTGCGCCGTCCAAGGGCATTTGAGGGCTCGCCCAGCCGCTGAAACGGCCGGGCTGGTAAAGTGTTGGCCGTGGCGCGGCCCAAACTGGCGGCTTCGAGCGTCCGCCGTCCCCCGGGCACTGCAGCTGTCCCATCTGCTTGCAGACTGCTTGCATTTGGCAACTTCGCCACCAGTTACCTCCTTATCCATGCCCAAAGACACCGTCAAAACCACCATTGAAGCCGATGGCCTGCGTTATCGCTCCAAGGCCCCCGGTTCTCCCTTCGCGTCGGCCGGCGTGTTCAGCGCTGCCACCATGTCGTGTTTCCTGTGCGGCAAGCACCGGCCCCGCACGGCCATGAAGTCGCGCAAGTTCCTCGGCAAGAACCAGTCGGTGTGCGCGCCTTCGTGCAACGCACCCGAAGCCGAGGCGGCCAAGAAGGCCTGACCGGTCAGGGCGGCTTGGCGCACACATCGCCCGCGACTGTGCTGCAACCCGCCCCCAGCGACGAACCGCTCACCGCGCGTGAACGCGCCGCGGTGATCCACCGCATCCGCATGCTGGTGGAATACTGGGGCATCACGCCCGAAGAGCTGGAACAGGCCACGCCCTACGTGGCGCCTCCACCGGCCTGCCTGCCCGCCGGCACGGTGAAATACCGCCACCCACGCACCGGCGACACCTGGGACGGCAATGGCTCGCACCCGCAATGGCTGCGTGATGCCCTGCTGAAGGAAGGCTTCACGGTCGACGAGCTGAAGCCGCCCAACGAAGAGCTCAACCGCACCGCCGACGAACTGTGAGGCGCGGGCCGCTGCTGGGCCTGGTCGCCCTGCTCCACCTGCTGATCGGCCTGCGCCTGCTGGCGCCGCTGCCCACCCCCGCCGCGTGGGCCTGCGGCCTGGCGCTGGCCGGCCTGTACACGCTGCTGGTGAGCTCGCTGACGCCGATCTTCCAGGCCCGGATGGACCGGCCCTGGCTGGTGTGGTCCGGCCTGGTCGCCATGGGCTTCTTTTCCAGCCTGCTGGTGCTCACGGTGCTGCGCGAAGGCCTGCTGCTGGTGGCCTGGCTGGCCGGCTGGCAGGTGGAGGCCGCATCCGCCATGGCCGTGCCGGCGTTGGCCGCGCTGGCCAGCCTGTGGGGGCTGGTGAACGCACGGCGCCGGCCGGCGGTGCGCGAGGTGACCGTGCCGATCGAGGGCCTGCCGCCTGCGCTGGAGGGCTTTTCCATCGTGCAGATCACCGACCTGCATGTGGGCGTGACCATCCAGCGGGCGTTCGTGCAGCGGGTGGTGGACACCGCCAATGCGCTACAGCCGGACGTCATTGCCGTCACCGGCGACAGCGTGGACGGGCAGGTGGAGCAGTTGCGGACGCACATCGCGCCGTTGGCCGGCCTGCGGGCCCGCCATGGGGTGTTTGCGGTCACCGGCAACCACGAGTACTACTCCGGCGCGCCCGCATGGATTGCCGAGTACCGCCGCCTGGGAATGCGGGTGCTGCTGAACGAGCATGTGGTGCTGGACCACGACGGCGCCCCGCTGCTGCTGGCCGGCGTGACGGACTACACCGCCGGGCACTTCGACGCGGCCCAGGCCAGCGACGCGACTCGTGCACTCCAGGGAGCGCCGTCCGGGCTGCGGCCCCGGGTGCTGCTGGCGCACCAGCCGCGCAGCGCACCGGCCGCCGCGCAGGCCGGTTTCGACGTGCAGCTGTCAGGGCACACACACGGGGGCCAGTTCCTGCCCTGGCGCTGGTTCGTGCCACTGCAGCAGCCCTACACCGCCGGCCTGCACCGGCTGCAGCAGCTGTGGGTCTACACCAGCCGGGGCACCGGCTACTGGGGGCCGCCGAAGCGGCTGGGCGCGCCCTCGGAGATCACCCGGGTGCGCTTGGTGGCTGCGCCGCGCTGAGGCGCGGCAGTCTTCAGCGGTCCTGCGGCTGGCGCGCCATCGAGCGGATGGCCTGCGCGCGGCGTGGGGCCGACGGATGGGTGGCGTTGTCCTTGTCACTCGGGATGCTGTCGAAGATCCAGGCCGCCTGCTCGGGCTGCAGGGCAGCCGACTCCATCGCCCGCACCGCGAAGGCGTCGGCATCGAACTCATGCTGGTGCGAGATCTGCGACAGGCCGGACACCAGCTGGGCACGTGCCAGTTTCTCGTCCGGATGGTCGTTCACGATGCGGGCCACGAAGCTGCGCATCGCGCCGTGGTGACCCAGCCGCAGATGGCCCATCTCGTGGGCGATGATGAAAAAGCGCTGCTGCGGGTTCATGCGCGCCAGCCGGGTGCTCAGCACGATGGTCTGGCCCTGGTAGACAAAGCCGTCGGCCTCGCAGTCCATCACCTGGAAACGCACGTTCTCCGGCACCTGCACCGCCTTGGTGAAGCGCGCCACGTCGGCTTCGATCACCTGGCGCTGCGGATGGCGCGGTGCCACGGCGGTGCAGCCGGCCGGGCTGGCCTCGATCTGGCTCACGAGCTTGTCCACCAATGGGTTGGCGTGCACGGCGCTGGCGAACAGCAGCGCGGCGATGACGGCAAACGGTTTGATGGCAGGCCCCTCGGAAGTGTGTCTTGGCGTAAGACATCACTGTGGCGGGACGGGGCCAAACCGGTCTGTTGAAGATTGGGCGTTTTGTGCCGCTGTTTACAAACGGAGCCGTTAGGGCGTGACGCGTTGCGCAGATCAGGCAGTGGCAGGCACAAAGCAAAAGGCCCGTACGTTGTTTGGAACGTACGGGCCTGATGGCTGGTGGGCGGTGCAGGGTTCGAACCTGCGACCCCTGCCGTGTGAAGGCAGTGCTCTACCGCTGAGCTAACCGCCCGAGTGTCTCGGGAAGCCCGCTATTGTGCCACAAGTTGGCGCCACACGGTTTTGCCGCCGCTGGCTTTGTCGAGATCGGCCAACAGCGCCTCGTGCGCGGAGGCTTCGCTCTCGGTGGCCAGCAGCACCGGCAGCGTGAACTGCGACAGGTCCACCGCATCCACCGCCACGACCGCACCGTTCGCGTCTTCGGTCTCGATGACGAGCGAGCCCTGGCCGCGCGTCATGTTGATGTACACCTCGGCCAGCAGCCCGGCGTCCAGCAGCGCACCGTGCAAGGTGCGGTTGGAGTTGTCCACCTCGAGCCGGCGGCACAGCGCGTCCAGCGAGTTGGACTTGCCGGGGAACATCTCGCGCGCCATCAGCAGGCTGTCGGTGATCTTGCCGACGTGTTGCGCAAACGGCTTGCGGCCCAGGCGGCGCAGCTCCTCGTTGAGGAAGCCCACGTCGAAGGCCGCGTTGTGGATGATGATGTCCGCGCCCGCCAGGTAGGTGAGCAACTCATCAGCGACGGCCGCGAACACCGGCTTGTCGGCCAGGAACTCGTCGGTCAGCCCGTGGATCTTGACCGCGTCCTCGCTGTTGCGGCGCTCGGGGTTGACGTAGAAGTGCTTGTTGTTGCCGGTCAGGCGCCGGCTCACCATTTCCACGCAGCCGATCTCGATGATGCGGTCGCCCGATTCGGGCGAGAGGCCGGTGGTTTCGGTGTCGAGGAAGATCTGTCGCATGGCTGTGATCCTAGCTGCGTCGCGCGCTACCGCGCTGTGCACTCCACCACCACAACAGCAGGCCCGCGGCCACCATCGGCACGCACAGCCACTGGCCCTGGCTGAGGTTGAGCGCGCGCAGGCCCAAAAAGCTGTCCGGCTCGCGGAAATATTCGGCGATGAAACGGAACACGCCATAGCCGATGAGGAAAGCCGCCGACACCTGGCCCAGCGGACGCGGCTTGCGGCCGAACCACCAGAGGATGGCGAACAGCAGCATGCCCTCCAACGCGAACTGGTACAGCTGCGACGGATGGCGCGGCACACCACCGTCATGCGCCTGCGGGAACACCATCGCCCATGGGAGCGACGGGTCGGCCGCGCGGCCCCACAACTCCCCGTTGATGAAGTTGCCGATGCGCCCGGACGCCAGCCCGGTGGGCACGCAGGGCGCGATCAGGTCGGTCACCTCGAGGAAAGGGCGCTGGCGCCGCCAGGCAAACAGCGCCATCGCGACCACCACGCCCAGCAGCCCGCCGTGGAAGGACATGCCGCCCTCCCACACCGCAAAGGTCTCCAGCGGATGCGCCAGGTAGTACGCCGGCTTGTAGAACAGCACATAACCCAGCCGCCCGCCCAGCACCACGCCCATCACGCCAAAGAACAGCAGGTCCTCCACGTCCCGGCGGGTCCAGCCGCGCTCGGCGAACCAGGGCTTGCGGGTGCGCAGGCTGGCCAGCCAGAAGAACAGGCCGAACGCAACGAGGTAGGTCAGGCCGTACCAGTGGATCTTCAGCGGCCCGAGCGCCAAGGCGACGGGCTCGAATTGCGGGTGCACCAGCATCGGTGTGTGTGGCTCGCAAGTGGTGGGCGGGCGATTGTCGCCTGTCTGCTCCGAGGTCAGCCCAGCTCGGCCAGCCGCTTCTTCGCGTCACCCAGGTTGTTGGGATGGCCCTTGCCCTGGCTGACGAAGCGCTCCAGCAAGGGCTTGGCGCGCGCCTTGTCGCCCTTTTGCAGCCAGGCGAGCGCCAGGCGGTAGTCGACCGGCAGCCGGTCTGCACCCTGCAGCGTGCGGGCCCGCTCCAGCTGGGCGATGGCTTCGTCGTGTGCACCCGTTTCCCCGAGCACCCGGGCCAGGCCGTAGAAACCCAGCGCATGTGCGGCGTACTCGCGTTGCAGGCGCTCGAACACCGGGCGCGCCTTGGCCGGCTGCGCGTTGTGCAGGTAGATGGAGCCGAGCTGGCCCCAGGCATCGCGCACGTCGCTCGCCAGCGAGGTGTCGGCGCCCACACGCACACTCGCGAGCTCGCGCTCGGCTTCGGCCCACTGCTCCTCTTTCATCGCAATGCGCGCGCGCAGCAGCTTGGCGTGTTCGGGCTGGCGCGCCTGGGCGCCGGCGGCCACCTCGCGCGCCTTGCTCACGCTGCCGCCTGCGATGCCGGGCGCCAGCAGGTAGAACTGCACCAGGCCGTCGCGTGCATTGAAGTACAGCGGGTCCAGCTCCACCGCCTTGGCAAACGCATCGCGGATGCGCCCGGTGAGGGTCATCGCCTTCAGCATGCCGCCGGTGACGGCCTGCACACCCAGCAGCGAGCCGGTGGCGAAATGGCACACCGCGGCGGCCGGCTGCCGCTGCAGGCATTTGTCGGCGAGCACCAGTGCGCCCTCCACGCGCTGCGGGTCATTCGCACCCATCGCCAGCAGCGCAAGCGCCAGGGTGGCCTGGGGATCATCTGGCTGGGCCTGCAGGCGCGCCTGTGCCAGCTTTTGAAGCTCCGCCGACCGGTCGGCCTCGAGCAACGCGTTCCACTGCGGGTCGGCGAGGGACTGCGCACCGGCCTGGGCGGCCCATGCACACGTGAGGGCGACCGCGGCGCGGCGCAGGGAAAGGATCATTCGGCTCTCTCGTGGTGAGGGGATGGCGCGACGGCACGCCGCCCGGTGTGGCGCTGGCCCTGCACATGGGCCACGAAGCGCGCCACCACCGGCGGCACCGGCTCGCGCCAGATGAGGCTGGTCTCGCTGGCCAGGCCGGCGGAGGGCACGCGTTTGTACACCACGCCGGGGCGCTGCAGCTGGGTCACCGAATGCGGCACCCAGGCCACACCCATGCCCACCGACACCAGGTTGACGATGGTCTGCATCTGAATGGCCTCCTGCGCAATGCGCGGCGTGACGCCGTGGCCGCGGTAGAACGCCAGCACCGCGTCGAACAGCGACGGCGAGATCGCGCGCGGAAAGATCACCAGCGGCTCGGCCAGCACGTCGGCGAGCCTGGGCGCCCTTGCAGTGCCGGCGGCCGGGTGCTCCTGGGACAGCGCGAGCACCAGCGGCTCGCGCAGCGCGGTCCAGGCCGCGAAGCCGGCCGGGGCGGCCCCGGGGGCATGCAGCACGAAGCCGGCATCCACCTCGTCGGCCGCAAAGGCGGCCAGCTGCACGTCCATCGTGGCCTCGCGCAGCTGCAATTGCACCTCCGGATGCGCCTCGCGGAAGCTGCGCAGCCACGCTGGCAGTGGCCCGTAGGCGATGCTGGACACGAAGGCCAGGCGCAGCTGGCCACTGAAGCCTTGTGCGGCAGCCTGCACGATGCCGGGCAGCTCCTCCGCCGCGGCCAGCAGGCGCCGCGCCTGCACCAGCAGCGCTTCACCCGCAGGCGTGAGCGCCACCGACCGGCGCGTGCGCTGGAACAGCTGCACACCGAGTGCAGCCTCCAAGGCCTGGATGGCCTGTGTCAGCGGCGGCTGCGTCATGTACAGGCGCAGGGCCGCCCGGCCGAAATGCAGCTCCTCGGCGACGGCCACGAACTGGCGCAGGGGGCGAAGCTCGATGTTCATTGATATGCCGAGCGTATCAAACCGCCGCGACAAATAGATTGGACCGTCGCCCCAGGCGCTCGCCATACTGGCGCCAGCATCCAAAGGAGACACCGTCCATGAGCTTCAACCGCCGCTCGAAGAACATCACCGAAGGCGTGGCCCGCGCGCCCAACCGCTCCATGTACTACGGCATGGGCTACCAGGAGGAGGACTTCTCCAAGCCCATGATCGGCGTGGCCAACGGCCACTCCACCATCACGCCCTGCAACTCCGGCCTTCAGCGCCTGGCCGATGCGGCGGTCATCGGCCTGAAGGAAGCGGGCGCGAACCCGCAGATCTTCGGCACGCCGACCATCAGCGACGGCATGGCCATGGGCACCGAGGGCATGAAGTACAGCCTGGTCTCGCGCGAGGTGATCTCGGATTGCGTGGAAACCTGCGTCGGCGGCCAGTGGATGGACGGCGTGATGGTGATCGGCGGCTGCGACAAGAACATGCCCGGCGGCATGATGGGCATGCTGCGCTCCAACGTGCCGGCGCTGTATGTGTACGGCGGCACCATCCTGCCCGGCAAGTACAAGGGCCAGGATCTCAACATCGTGAGCGTGTTCGAGGCGGTGGGCCAGTTCTCCGCCGGCAACATGAGCGAGGAGGACTTCTGCCAGATCGAGCGCCGCGCCATTCCCGGCAGCGGCTCCTGCGGCGGCATGTACACCGCCAACACCATGAGCTCGTCCTTCGAGGCCCTGGGCATGAGCCTGCCCTACTCGTCCACCATGGCGAACGTGGAAGACGAGGTGGTCGAGAACGTGAAGAAGGCCGCCGCGGTGCTGGTGGAGGCGGTGAAGAAGGACCTCAAACCGCGCGACATCGTCACCAGGCAGGCGATCGAAAACGCGGTGGCGGTGATCATGGCCACCGGCGGCTCCACCAATGCGGTGCTGCACTTCCTGGCCATCGCCCACGCGGCGGAGGTGGACTGGTCCATCGACGACTTCGAGCGCATGCGCCGCAAGATCCCGGTGCTGTGCGACCTGAAGCCCAGCGGCAAGTACCTGGCGGTGGACCTGCACCGCGCCGGTGGCATCCCGGCCGTGATGAAGGAGCTGCTGAAAGCCGGCCTGCTGCACGGCGACTGCCTCACCATCACCGGCAAGACGGTGGCCGAGAACCTCGCCGATGTGCCCGACCTGCGCACCGACCAGGACGTGATCCGTCCGGTGTCCAAGCCGATCTACGCCGAAGGCCACCTCGCCATCCTGAAGGGCAACCTCTCGCCCGAAGGCTGCGTGGCCAAGATCACCGGCCTGAAGAACCCGGTGATCACCGGCCCCGCCCGGGTGTTCGACGACGAACAATCGGCGCTCGCGGCCATCATGGCGAAGCAGATCAAAGCCGGCGACGTGATGGTGCTGCGCTACCTCGGCCCCAAGGGCGGGCCCGGCATGCCGGAGATGCTGGCCCCCACCGGCGCCCTCATCGGCCAGGGCCTGGGTGAATCGGTGGGCCTGATCACCGACGGGCGCTTTTCGGGTGGCACCTGGGGCATGGTCGTGGGGCACGTCGCGCCGGAAGCCTACGCCGGCGGCACGATTGCGCTGGTGCAGGAAGGCGACTCCATCACCATCGACGCCCACCAGTTGCTGCTGCAGCTGAACGTGCCGGACGAAGAGATCGCTCGCCGCCGCGCCACCTGGAAGGCACCGGCGCCGCGCTATACCCGCGGCGTGCTGGCCAAGTTCGCGAAGAACGCGTCCAGCGCCAGCTCGGGCGCCGTGCTGGACAACTGAGGTTCCGGTCGGCGCATCACGCGTCGAGCCGCACCCGCAGAAAACTCGCGAACCGCGGCACGCCGGTGCGGGTGAAGCCGCGGTGGGTGAAGGTGATGGTGGCGCCCACCGGCGGTGGCGCCAGCCGTTGCGCATCGGACAGGCCGGTGCCGATGTCGAACACCGGGCCACCATCCATGCGCACCCGCAAGGCACCCAGCTGCCCGTCGTATTTGCCCTGCCCGGGCAGATGGGCCAGCACCACCGCGTCGGCGTCGTTCAGTGGCTTGAGCTTGAGCAGCGCATCGCTTCGGCCGCTGCGGTAGGGCGCATCCGCGCGATGCAGCATCAGGCCCTCCCCGCCGGCTGCCACCACCTCGGCCAGCCGGCGCCGAAGCTCGCTCGGGCCGCGCAGCGGCTGCTGCTCCACCTGCACCAGGGCGGCGAAGCCGGTGCGCTGCACCAGCGCGCCGATCGCCTCGTTGCGCGCCGAAAAAGGCCCCGGCGCGCCGGGCAGCTCGAAGAGCCGGTAGCTGATCTGGCGCCACTCCTCGTCGCGCGGCAGTTCGCGCCGCACCGCGCCGGCCAGCGCCTCGAAGCGGCCGCGCGCCATCCACAACTCACCGTCCAGCGCCTGTGCGGGCAGCGCGGCGGTGAACCAGGCCGGCGCATGCACCGGCTGGCCGCTGCGAAAGCGCAGCACCTCGCCGTCCCACAAGGCCCGCACGCCGTCGAACTTTTCACTCACCAGGTAGCCTGTGGGGTCGAAGCCGGGCGGGCAATCGTGCGCCAGGGGCACCTGCGGCCGCGGGCCGGCGCCGAACGCCGCGGTGCCTTGTGGCGTTGCCGCCGCCAGCGATGGCGCCACCAGCCACGCTAGGCCGCCGCCCGCCAGGCGGCGCCGCGCCGGGTTTGTCAGATCCATGCGCATGCCGCGCCTCCCTCTTGTTGTGAAGGCGGCGACGATATCGGGCGCTGGGGACCTGCCGCAATCCTCCTCAGGAGGGCCACCAAAAGGGTGGGCGGCCGGGGCAGGCGCCCCGCTCGGAAGGCGTTACTTCTTCACGGCGCGGCGGCCGCGCTCGTCCATGCCCATGTCCACCAGGTGCTTGCGGCGGCGCTCTTCCTTCTTCTGCTCCATCTTGTCCATGGCGCGGCGCTTTGTGTAGCCGCTGGCGTCGGCCCACCACCACCAGACCACCGCACCCGCGAAGGGCGACAGCACCCAGAACCAGGAGGTTTCCACCAGGGCCACATCAAACGCCTTGAGCAGGGTCAAGAGGGTGCCGATCACCACGAACCACATGGATGTGTCCTTCGGATGGGTCAACGGGCGACCCGTAGAATGCGTTGGAACTCACTGTAAACCAGTGCAACCGCAATGACCCGGAAGGATTCCATGAAGTCGCTCATCGCTCTGCTCGCGGCCGTGGGCGCCACCCTGGCAGCCCCCGCTTTCGCCAACCAGGAACTGGCGCAGAAGAAGAACTGCATGGCCTGCCATGCGGTCGACAAGAAATTGGTGGGCCCGGCCTACAAGGACGTGGCCGCCAAGTACGCCGGCCAGAAGGATGCGGCCGACAAGCTGGCCGAGAAGATCCAGAAGGGTGGCTCCGGCGTCTGGGGCCCGGTGCCGATGCCTCCGAACACGCAGGTGAGCGCCGCCGAGGCAAAACAACTGGCCCAGTGGGTGATGACGCTGAAGTAAGGCGCCCCGCTCTTCCGCCTGGAGGCCCGCTGTTGCGGGCCTTTGTTTTTCCAGCAGGTGGCGGTCAGCGCGGCTGGTCGAGCGCCTTGGCGATCGCCTCGCGCAGCACCTCGTTCACCACAAAACGATCGCCGTGGCGCTTTGCCAACTCCGCCGCACGCGGCAGGAAACGGTCGCCTTCGGAGGCGATGAACTGGATGGCGCCGCCCGTCCACGCCGGAAAGCCAATGCCGAAGATGGAGCCGATGTTGGCTTCGGCCACGCTGGTGAGCACGCCCTCCTGCAAGCAGCGCGCTGTTTCGATCGCCTGCCGGTACAGGAAGCGATCGCGCAGCTCAGTGCTGTCGGACAACGCACCGGGCTTCTCGAACAGCGCCTTCAACTGCGGCCACAGCTGCTTGGGCTGGCCGGCGGGATAGTCGTAGAAACCACCGCCGGCCGCCCGGCCGGCACGCTTGTATTCCTTGACCATCTGCTCCACGAGCAATTCGCCGGGCGTGCAGACATGGCGCTGGCCTTCGCGCTCGTAGTCGGTGCGTGTCTGCTCCAGCACGTGCACTGCCAGTGAGAGGGAGGTTTCGTCGATGACGGCCAGTGGGCCCACCGGCATGCCGCCCGCCAGCGCCGCATGTTCGATCAGCGGTGCGGCCACACCCTCGGCCAGCATGGTGGTGCCTTCCATCACGAAGCTGGCGAACACCCGGCTGGTGAAGAAGCCGCGCGAATCGTTCACAACGATCGGTGTCTTGCCCAGCGCCTGCACGAAGTCATAGGCCTGGGCCACCGCGGCGTCGCCGGTGAGGCGGCCGCGAATGATTTCCACCAGCGGCATCTTGTCCACCGGTGAAAAGAAATGCAGGCCGATGAAGCGCTCGGGGGCCACGCTGGCCTCGGCCAGCCCGCTGATCGGCAAGGTGGACGTGTTGGAGGCGAAGAGCCCGCCCGGTGCCAGCCGCGGCTCCGCCTCGCGCGTGACCTCGGCCTTGAGCGCGCGCTGCTCGAACACCGCTTCGATGATGAGCTCGCAGCCTTCAAGATCAGCCACCGATGCGGTGGGCGTGATGCGATCCAGCAGCGCGGCCTGCTCGGCCTCGCTCATGCGGCCCTTGGCCACGTGGCCCGCGGTGAGCTTGCGCGCGTGTTCGCGCCCGGCCATCGCCTTGTCGGCCGACACGTCCTTCAGCACGCACACCATGCCGCGCGAGGCGATCGCGTGCGCGATGCCGGCGCCCATCATGCCGGCGCCGAGCACGCCCACCTTCTTCGGTTGCCAGCGCGGCACGCCAGCGGGGCGCGCGGCACCGCGCTTGATCGCATTGAGGTTGAAGAAGAACGCGGTGATCATGTTCTTCGCGTTCTGACCCACCATCAGCTGCGCGAGCTTCCGGCTTTCGATGCGGGTGGCGGTGTCGTAGTCCACCAGCGCGCCTTCGACCATGGTTTCCATCGCGGCCTGCGGCGCGGGATAGAGGCCGCGCGTTTTCGCATGCAGCATCGCCGGCGCCACCCCGAGTGCTCCGGCGATCTTGGGGCTGCTGGGCGAACCACCGGGCAGCTTGTAGTCCTGGCGGTCCCAAGGCTGCAACGCATCCGGATGCTCGGCGATCCATGCGAGCGCCCGCGCCTTCAGCTCGTCCACGGACGCACCGAGTCCCTGCACCAGGCCCAGCGTCAGCGCCTCCTGCGGGCTGAACAGCTTGCCTTCCACCAGGTAGGGTTGGGCCGCCATCAGGCCGAGCAGGCGCACGGTCTTGGTGATGCCAGTGGCGCCGGGGATCAGGCCCAGCGTGGTCTCAGGCGTGCCGAAACGGATCTTCGGATCGTCGAGCGCAAAGCGCGCATGGCCGATCAGCGCCACCTCCCAGCCGCCGCCCAATGCTGCGCCGTTGAGCAGCGCCACCACGGGCCGGCCCAGCGTCTGGATCGCGCGGAAGCTGCGTTTGAGCGCCTCGCACCGCGCAAAACACTCGGCCGCATCCTCCTGCTTCAGCTCCAGCACGCCCTTCAGCTCGGCGCCCGCAAAGAAGGTGCTCTTGGCCGACTGCAGCAGCACGCCGCGAATGCGCGCCTTGTCGCTGAGCAACTGCGCCGCGGCCTCCGCCATGTCGGCCTGCCACTGCGGCGTCATGGTGTTCACCGGGGAGTCGGGTTCGTCGAACGTCAGCGTGGCGATGCCGTCGGCGGCCAGCTCATAGCGAATGGTCTTCATGTTCAGACCCTCTCGATGATGGTGGCGATGCCCATGCCGCCGCCCACACACAGCGTGATGAGGCCGCGCCTGAGCTGCCGGCGCTCCAGCTCGTCGAGCAAGGTGCCCAGCAGCATGGCGCCGGTGGCGCCCAGTGGATGGCCGAGCGCGATGGCGCCGCCGTTGACGTTGACCTTCTCGTGCGGCACGCCCATCTCCTGCATGAAGCGCAGCGGCACCGCGGCGAAGGCCTCGTTCACTTCGAAGAGATCAATGTCATCGATGCCCAGCCCCGCCTTGGCCAGCGCCTTGCGGGTGGCCGGCATGGGGCCGGTCAGCATGATGGTGGGGTCCGCGCCGGACAGCGCGGTAGCCACCACGCGGCCACGCGGTGCCAGGCCGAGCCGACGGCCTGCCGCTTCGCTGCCGATCAGCACCGCAGCCGCGCCATCCACGATGCCCGACGAGTTGCCCGCCGTGTGCACATGGTGGATGCGCTCCACCTGCGGATAGCGCGCCAGCGCCACCGCATCGAAGCCCATGGCGCCCAGTTCGGTGAACGAGGCCTTGAGCGCGCCCAGGCCTTCCAGCGTGGTCTTGGGCTTGATGAACTCGTCGCGCGCCAGCACGGTGAGGCCGATGGCGTCCTTCACCGGCAGCACCGAACGGTCGAAGCGGCCTTCGGCCTGCGCGGCCGCAGCGCGCCGCTGCGATTCGAGTGCAAAGGCGTCCACAACGTCGCGCGTGAAGCCGCCCAGGGTGGCGATCAGGTCCGCACCAATGCCCTGCGGCACGAAGCCGGTGGCCGCGTTGGTCTGCGGATCCTGCGCCCAGGCGCCACCGTCGGAACCCATCGGCACGCGCGACATGCTTTCCACGCCACCGGCGATGACCAGGTCCTCCCAACCGCTGGCGACCTTCTGCGCCGCCAGGTTCACCGCCTCCAGCCCCGAGGCGCAGAAGCGGTTGACCTGCACGCCGGCCACCGTGTGCGGCCAGCCGGCCTTGAGCAGCGCCGTCTTTGGAATGACAGCGCCCTGCTCGCCCACCGGCGTGACACAGCCCATCACCACGTCGTCAACCGCGGCCGGGTCGAACTGCAGCCTGGACTGGAATGCGTTGAGCAAGCCTGCCAGCAGATCGACCGGCTTCACCTCGTACAGGCTGCCGTCCTTCTTGCCCTTGCCGCGCGGTGTGCGCACGGCGTCGAATATGAATGCCGAAGCCATTGTGTGCCTCCGAAACGAGACCGGCCGACAGGCACGCCGCCACTGCAGCGCACCTCGATTGACAAGCGATTATGGCGGGGCGCACACTTACCAAGCAAGTGCTTGGTTGAACACGAATTAGAGATGACACACGACTATCGATCGGTGTTCCGCGATGGCCTCTTCGACGGCCAGGTGGTGATCGTCACCGGCGGCGGCTCGGGCATCGGCCGCTGCACCGCGCATGAACTCTCCGCGCTCGGCGCTACCGTGGCGCTGGTGGGCCGCAACCTGGCCAAGCTCGAGACGGTTCAGGCGGAACTTGGCGTGCAAGGCGGCCGCTGTTCCATCCACAGCTGCGACATCCGCGAAGAAGAGCGTGTGCAGCAAACGGTGCGCGACGTGCTCGCGCAGCACGGCCGCATCGACGGTCTGGTGAACAACGCAGGCGGCCAGTACCCCTCGCCGCTGTCCCACATCAGTGCCAAGGGCTGGGACGCAGTGGTGCGCAACAACCTCACCGGCGGCTTCCTGTTCGCACGGGAATGCTTCAACCAGTGGATGACCGAACACGGCGGCGCCATCGTCAACGTGATCGCCGACATGTGGCACGGCATGCCGGGCATGGGGCACTCGGGCGCGGCGCGTGCGGGGATGCTTAACTTCACCGAGACCGCCGCATTGGAATGGGCGCCTGTGCGCGTGAATGCCGTGGCGCCGGGCTGGATTGCCTCCAGCGGGATGGACCAGTACCCGCCGGAGATGGCGCCACTCATCCGCAGCATGCCGAAGATGGTCCCCTTGCGGCGCTTGGGCACAGAGAGCGAGGTGTCGGCGGCGATCGTGTTCCTGCTGTCGCCGGCCGCTGCTTTTGTGTCGGGGGCGTGCTTGCGGATCGACGGCGCGGCGCCGAATGCCAAGCGAGTGTGGCCGGAGGTTGGGCGTGGGGGCTCGACGGAGGCGTTCAACGGGTTTCATCTCGCTGCGTCCCCTCGGGTGTTGGAGGGGTGATGCGCTCTGTGGCCTTGGCGCGTCGCGGCACGCGGTACCCGTCAGGCGCTCGCTCTGGTGCGGTCGGCGCTGCGCGCCGACTCCGCTGTGGTGCTCAGGCTGGGGGTGCGTGGCCGCAAGCCCGAGCATCGCAGGGCACCCTCGCGCAGCGAGGGCAAGCAGATGAAGCGCCGACGGCTGCCCGCCCACGCCTTTGCTCGCTCCAACCGACGCATTGACCACATGCCAAGCCTCGAATCCCTACTCGACACGAGCAGTGCGGTCTACGCGGAAAACCGCGCCCACCAGCTCCAGCTACTCGACCAACTCCGCAGCCTGGAAGCACGAACCCGCACCACCAGCGCGCAGTCGCAGAAGGCCTTCGACAAGCGCGGCAAGCTGCTCCCCCGGGAGCGCGTAGCACGGCTGCTGGATCCCGGTGTTCCCTTCCTCGAACTGTCCACCCTCGCCGGCTGGCTGCAGGACCATCCCGACCCCGAGCGCTCCATCCCGGGCGGCGGTTTCATCGGCGGCATTGGGCAGATCGCCGGCACGCGAGTGATGCTGGTGGCCGACGACGCCGGCATTGACGCCGGCGCTATGCAGCCGTTGGGCCTGGAGAAGTTCATCCGTGCGCAGCAGATCGCGTTGGAAAACAAGCTGCCCTTCGTGCACCTGGTGGAGTCCGCGGGCGCCAATCTGCTGCAGTACCGCGTGGAGCAGTTCGTGCGCGGTGGCATGGCGTTCTACCAGCTGGCGCGCCTGTCGGCTGCAGGGTTGCCGGTGATCGCGGTGGTGCATGGGCCGTCCACCGCGGGCGGTGCCTACATGACCGGGTTGGCCGACTATGTGGTGATGGTGCGTGGCAATGCGCGGGCTTTCCTCGCGGGCCCGCCGCTGTTGAAGGCCGCCACCGGCGAGATTGCGACCGACGAAGCCTTGGGGGGTGCGGACATGCATGCGAGCGTGTCGGGCCTGGCGGAGTACGTGGGCGAGGACGATGCGGATGCGCTGCGCATTGCGCGTGAGCTGGTGGCCGCCCTCGGCTGGTCGCCGGCAGGCTGGCCGGATGGGCCCGCGCCCCTGCATCCTGAAGATGAACTCCTGGGCCTCTTTGGCGCGGAGCTCAAGCGGCCGGTGGACATGCGCGAGGTGATTGCGCGCATCGTCGATGCATCGGACTTCCTGGAGTTCAAGCCGGACTACGGCCCGGGCACCGTGTGCGGCCATGCCGCGATTGCGGGTCAGCGCGTGGGCATCATCACCAACAACGGGCCGCTGGATCCGGCCGGCAGCACCAAGACCACCCACTTCATTCAGGCCTGCTGCCAGAGCGGCACGACCATCGTGTACCTGCAGAACACCACCGGCTTCATCGTGGGCACCGAGGCCGAGCGCGCCGGCATGATCAAACACGGCTCCAAGCAAATCCAGGCCCTGAGCAACGCGACGGTGCCGCAGATCACGGTGCAGTGCGGCGCCTCCTTCGGCGCAGGCAACTACGGCATGTGCGGCCGTGGCTTCGGGCCGCGCTTCGTGTTCAGCTGGCCCAACGCGCGCACCGCGGTGATGGGGCCGCAGCAGGCGGCCGGCACCATGGAGATCGTGATGCGCGAAGGCGCGGCGCGCAAGGGCGAGCCGGTGGATGAAACCAAGCTCGCCGCGCTCACTGCCAAGATCGTGCAGACCTTCGAGCGCCAGATGCACGCGTTCTACACCAGCGGCCTGCTGCTGGACGACGGCGTGATCGACCCGCGCGACACCCGCCGCGTGCTCGCGCTCACGCTGCAGCTGTGCCGGCAAGCGCAGGCGCGCGAACTTCGGCCCATGCAGTTCGGTGTGGCCCGGCCCTGACCCCAGGAGACGAACAACATGCAATTCACCCACGAACACGAAGAACTGCAGCGCACGCTCAAGCGCTTCATTGACGACGAGATCAACCCCCATGTGGACGAATGGGAAGCGGCGGAGATGTTTCCCGCGCACCAGGTGTTCAAGAAACTGGGCGATCTCGGGCTGCTGGGCCTGTGCAAGCCGGCCGAATACGGCGGGCTGGGGCTGGACTATTCCTACTCGGTCGCGATGGCAGAAACGCTGGGCCACATCAATTGCGGCGGCGTGCCCATGGCGATCGGCGTGCAGACGGACATGGCCACGCCGGCACTGGCCCGTTTCGGCTCCGACGAGCTGCGGCGCCAGTTCCTCGCCCCTGCGATCGCGGGCGACATGGTGGCCTGCGTGGGCGTGTCCGAGCCGGGTGCCGGCTCCGACGTGGCGGCCATCAAGACCACCGCGCGCAAGGACGGCGGCGACTACATCATCAACGGCGCCAAGATGTGGATCACCAACAGCCTGCAGGCCGACTGGATGTGCCTGCTGGCCAACACCTCCGACGGCCCGGCACACAAGAACAAGACGCAGATCATCGTGCCCATGGACACACCGGGCGTCACCAAGGCGAAGAAGATCCGCAAGATCGGCATGATGTCCAGCGACACCGGGTTGATCCACTTCGACGACGTGCGCGTGCCGCAGCGCTACGCCATCGGCCAGGAGGGCATGGGCTTCACCTACCAGATGCTGCAGTTCCAGGAGGAGCGGCTGTGGTGCGCGGCCAATGCGCTGCAGTCGCTCACCAACTGCATCCAGCTCACCGCCGACTACACCCGCGACCGCCAGATCTTCGGCCAGGGGGTGCTGGACCACCAGACGGTGCACTTCCGGCTCGCGGAGCTGAAGACCGAGGTGGAGAGCCTGCGGGCGCTGACCTACCTGGCCACCGAGCAGTACGTGGCCGGCAAGGACGTCACCGAATGGGCCTCCATGGCCAAGCTCAAGGCCGGCCGCCTGCTGCGCGAGGTGCCCGATGCCTGCCTGCAGTTCTGGGGCGGCATGGGCTACACCTGGGACAACATCGTCTCGCGCATGTACCGCGACGGGCGCCTGGCCAGCATCGGCGGCGGCGCGGACGAGGTGATGCTGGGCATCATCTGCAAGACCATGCACATCCTGCCGACGCGCCGGTGAACGGCATGCAGGTGCGCATCGAACACCGCGGCGCCTTCGTGTTCGCCACGCTGGACGCGCCCGCCACGCGCAATGCGCTCACCGACGAGATGGTGCAGGCGTTGGCGAGCGCCTTGCAACAGGCGCAGGCGCGGCCCGAGGTGCGCGCGCTGGTGGTCAGTGGCGCGAACGGCAGCTTCTGCGCGGGCGGCGACTTCAGCGCCTTCAAGGCCTTGCTCGCCAAGCCGCCGCCAGTCGGCGAGCCGGATCCCATCATCGGCTTCAACCGCGCCTTCGGCACGCTGCTGGAACGCCTGAGCGATGCGGACATCGCCACCATCGCGGTGGTGGAAGGTGCCGCCATGGGTGGCGGCGTCGGGCTGGCGGCCTGCTGCGACGTGGTCCTGGCCGCCAGCACCGCGCAGTTCGCCATGCCGGAGTTGACGCTCGGCCTGCCACCGGCACAGATCGCACCTTTCGTGGCCGAGCGCATCGGGCATGCGGCCGCCCTGCGCCTGATGTTCACCGGCCAGCGCCTCACCGGGGAGCAGGCCCATGCCGCCGGCCTGGTGGACGAGGTGCTGTGGCCCGATGCGCTGCAGCCTCGCCTGCTGGCCTGGCTGTCCGACCTGGAACGTGCGGAGCCCGGCGCCCTGCGGGCCACCAAGGCGGTGTTGCGGCAGGCCCGCACCGGCCCACGCACGCAGGCGCTGGATGGGGCGGCACAAGCCTTTGCGCACTGCCTGCGCAGCGGCACGGCGGCCGAAGGCCTGGCCGCGTTCGCGGCACGCCGGCCGCCCCGCTGGGCGAGTGGAGAAGGCGCATGAGCCGCAGGGCCGCTCCCAAGGCGGATACCCCAGCCAGCAGGGCGGAGCTTGCCCGATGACCCGCTTCAACACCCTGCTGATCGCCAACCGGGGCGAGATCGTCGTCCGCGTGGCGCGCAGTGCCGCCCGCCTGGGCCTGCGCACCGTGGCCGTGGCCTCGGACCCCGATCGCGGCGCACCGCACACCCGCGCCTGCGACATCGCGGTGCCCATTGGCGGTGAGCGCCCGGCCGACTCCTACCTCGACATCCCACGCCTGCTGCAGGCCGCACGCGACAGCGGCGCCGATGCGGTGCACCCGGGTTACGGCTTCCTCTCCGAAAACGCCGCCTTCGCACGCGCCGTGATCGCTGCCGGTCTGGTGTGGGTGGGCCCGCCACCCGAAGCGATGGAGGCCATGGGCCACAAGGCGCGCGCACGCCAGCGCATGGCCGCGGCCGGCGTGCCGGTGCTGCCCGGGTATGACGGCGAGGCGCAGGACCTGACGACGCTGGTGCGCGAGGCGCAGCGCATCGGTTTTCCGCTGATGGTGAAGGCCACGGCGGGCGGCGGCGGCCGCGGCATGCGGCTGGTGCTGGACGCCGCCGCGCTGGAGCCGTCACTGCAGGCGGCGCGTTCGGAGGCGCAGGCCGCGTTCGGTGATGCGCGCGTGCTGCTGGAGCGCGCCCTGCTCACGCCACGCCATGTGGAGGTGCAGGTGCTGGCGGATGCCCACGGCCATGTGCTGCACCTGGGCGAGCGCGATTGTTCGGTGCAACGCCGCCACCAGAAGATCGTGGAGGAGGCGCCCTCCCCGGCCGTGAGCCCGGCGCTGCGCCGGCGCATGGGCGAAGCCGCGGTGCGGGTGGCGCAGGACGTGAGCTACGTGGGCGCCGGCACGGTGGAGTTCCTGCTCGACGAGGCGGGCGCGTTCTGGTTCATGGAGATGAACACACGGCTGCAGGTGGAGCATCCGGTGACGGAGGCGCTCACCGGCATCGACCTGGTGGAGTGGCAGCTGCGCATCGCGATGGGGGAGGCGCTGGCCTGGCGCCAGGACGAGGTGCTGCTGCGTTACGAAAGCGGCGGCCACGCGATCGAGGCCCGGCTGTGCGCCGAAGACCCGGCCCAGGCCTTCCTGCCCTGCGCGGGCACGGTGCAGCGCTGGCGGGCGCCGGCTCATGTGCGCTGTGACCATGCGCTGGAAAGCGGATGGCCGGTGAGCCCCTTCTACGACTCCATGCTGGGCAAGCTGATCGCGCATGCGCCGCGGCGCGAAGCGGCCGCCTTGCAGCTGGCCGCCGCACTGGACCGCACGGTGTGCCTGGGTCTGCCCACCAACCGAGGTTTCCTGGCGCAGGTGCTGCGGCATCCAGCCTTCCTGGCGGGCACGGCCACCACCGGCTTCATCGCCACGCACTTCCCGGGCGACGGCAGCCGCACCGGCGCACCGCCCTCCTGGCTGATGGCGCTGGCCGCCGCCGGCCTGGCCCGCTTGCCAGGCACCCCACTGCCACCGTTGTGGGCCGGCTGGGTGCCACAGGGGCAAGTTCAGCAGGCGGTGCCGCTGCAGGTGGGCGCGCTCGCAGCCACGTGGCAGCTGAGCGGCACAGCGGATCGGCTGGTGGCTGCGTGCGGTAGCGACAGCCACTGCATCGAGGCGCTGGTGCGCACGCCCGACGGCGACGTGCACGCCCGGGTCGATGGCCGCCCTCGCCGCGCCGCGGTGGCCAGCGACGGCCGCTTCAGCTGGTGGCAGTGCGACGGCATCGAGCTGGCGCTGGAAGACCGCCGGCTGGCGGCCGCCCCCACCCAGCAAGGCAACGCGGAAGGGGCCGTGTCTGCGCCCATGCATGGCCGCGTGATCCAGGTGCTGGCCGAACCGGGCGCGACGGTGCGCGCCGGCGCGCTGCTGATGGTGATGGAGGCGATGAAGATGGAGCACCGGCTCACCGCGCCCATGGACGGCACGGTGCGCGCGGTGCATGCGCGTGTGGGCGAGCAGGTGGCGGCGCGCAAGCGGCTGGTGGACATCGCGCCATGAAGTTCAGCGCCGAGCACCAGGCCTTTCGCGACAGCGTGCGCACGTTCGTGGAGCGCGAGATTGCGCCGCATGTCAACGAATGGGACGAAGCGGGCAGCTTCCCGCGGGCGCTGTACCACCAGGCCGCTGCGATCGGCCTGCTGGGCATCGGCTATCCCGAAGCCCTGGGCGGCACGCCGGCGGACACCGGCTATCGCCTGGTGGCCACCGAAGAGATCGCACGCGCCGGCTCCGGCGGGCTGATGGCCGGGCTGTTCTCGCACAACATCGGCCTGCCGCCCATCGTGGCCCAGGGCAGCGCGGCGCTGCAGCAGCGCATCGTGCCCGCGGTGCTGGCGGGCGAACGGATCAGCGCGCTCGCGATCACCGAGCCCTCGGGCGGCTCCGACGTGGCGCGCCTGCGCACCACGGCCCGCCTGGACGGCGACCACTGGGTGGTGAACGGCGAGAAGGTCTTCATCACCTCCGGCCTGAGCGCCGACTGGTTGACGGTGGCCGTGCGCACCGGCGGCCCGGGCCCGGGCGGCATCTCGCTGCTGGCCGTGCCCGGCAACGCACCCGGCCTCGCACGCACCCCGCTGCAGAAGATGGGCTGGTGGTGCAGCGACACGGCACTGCTGCGCTTCGAGGGCTGCCGCGTGCCGGCCGACCACCTGATCGGCGAGTTGCACGGTGGCTTTCGCACCATCATGGAAAACTTCAACGGCGAGCGCCTGATGCTGGCCGCCGGCGCGCTGGCGTTCGCCGAGGTGTGCCATGACGAAGCGCTGGACTGGGCACGCCAGCGCCAGGCCTTCGGCGTGCCGCTGGTGGCCCACCAGGTGCTGCGCCACAAGCTGATGGACATGCGCATGCGGCTGGAAAGCACACGTCATTGGCTGCATGCGTTGGCACAGCAGCTGGACGAGGGCGACACCGGCGCGGCCTGGGTGGCGCAGCTGTGCCTGCTGAAGAACCATGCGACGCAGACGATGCAGTTCTGCGCCGACCAGGCGGTGCAGATCCTCGGCGGCATGGGCTACATGCGCGGCACGAAAAGCGAACGCATCTACCGCGAAGTGAAGGTCATGATGATCGGCGGCGGCACCGAAGAGGTGATGAAGGAGCTGGCCGCTCGCCAGCTGGGCGTGGGTGCGTAGGCACAATCCCCACCCATGCCCTTCGAGCCTGATTTCATCGCCCGCCTGAAGCACATCTTCGAAGAGAAGATCAGCTTCAACAAGGTGATCGGCCTGCGCATCGACACGCTGGAGCCCGACGGTGTCACCGCCCACATCGACATGCGGCCCGAGCTGGTGGGCCACTATGCGCACCAGCGCCTGCACGGCGGCGTGATCAGCGCCACGCTGGACGCGATGGGCGGCCTGGCGGTGATGGCCGCGATCGGTGCGCGCCACCCCGACGAGCCGCCCGAAACACGCCTGTTGCGCTTCGGCAAGCTGGGCACCATCGACCTGCGCGTGGACTACCTGCGCCCGGCCACCGGCCCGCGCTTCATCGCCCGCGCGGAGGTGATGCGCCTGGGCAGCCGGGTGGCGTCCACCCGCATGGAGTTCTTCGATGCGGAGCAGCGCTTGTTGAGCACCGGCGCGGCCGCCTACATCGTGAGCTGAGAAGCGACAAGAAGGGCGACGGCACAGCCCTTGCCACACGCCTCACATGGCAAATTCAGGAGGGTGCGGGTGGACAAGGAGGTGCTGACCGAAGCGATCGGCTGGGCCGCTGCCGGCATCCTGCTGCTCACCGTGGGCCGCCAGGTCTACACGCAGTGGCGCGAAGGCAGCACACGCGGTGTCTCCAAATGGCTGTTCGTGGGCCAGATCGCCGCGTCGGTGGGCTTCGTGATCTACAGCGCGCTGCTGGGCAACACGGTCTTCGTGCTGACCAACAGCTTCATGCTGCTGACAGCCTGCTTCGGGCAGGTGATCTTTCTGCGCAACCGGCGGCGCGAGCAGCGCCGCGCAGGCGGGTTGGCCGCGGGCAAGACCGGCTGAGCCTCGTGTGCCGCTGAACCTGGCGAAGCGCCGCACCCCCGGAGGCGGTGCGGCGGGGTGCGAGTGTCAGCGCATCAGCGAGCCGGCTTCACCACCCGCGTCCTGCCAGGGCGTGCTCAGCTCACCGGCCGGCAGGCCGCCGCCGGCATTGGCACGTTGCAGTGGCGCGCTGTGGGACGAGGGCGAGCGGCGGTGGCCACTGGTTGGCTCCGATCCGAGCGCCCCGGAGGTGCCCGACGCGCTGGTGCTGCCCATCGAGCCGCTGCTGTCGGTGCGGCTGGTGCTGCCCGATGGCAGGCTGTCGGCGCTGCTGCTGCTGGTGGACGAGTTGCTGGAGCCCGCGGAGGTGTCGGCACTGCCGCTGCCCGTGCTGCCTGTGCTTTGCGCCAGCGCTGCACCGCAGCTGAACACCATGGCGACGAGGGAAGCGGCGAGGGGGATCTTCTTCATGTGCATGCTCCTTGAGAGTTGGACCCGCCGCGTGAGTGCGGCGGTCCTTGTAGGAAGCATGCTGCGGTGCAACGTTCAGGCTGCGTCGCAACCTGAAGGGCTTGTCACGGACGAGTTACCGCCGTGCCCGCGGGTCGATCGGCGACCGCGGCCACCGGCTTCACCGTCAGCGGCTTTGTCTTCGGCAGCCGGCCGTTGAGGAGCAGCCGCATCCGCGGATACGGCTTGATCAAGCGCTCGTGCAGCATGAAGGGCACCCACACGCCCACCGCCACTGCGATCGCGTACTTGGCGATGTGCGGCAAGGCCTGCACCGGCAGCAGCAGCAGGCCCACCCCCACCACGCAGATGTAGTGGAAGAGGTAGATGGAAAACGAGGCATCCACGAGGCGCTGCTGCAGCGGCCAGTGCTGGTTGAACCAGCGCAGGAACAGCCGCAACAGCAGCACGGTGACCATGGTAGCCACGAACACATGCAGCAGCACCACCAGCGCGCCATGCACCCGCTGGTTCAGCGCAGGCACGAACACTACTGCAGCGGCGACCGGCAGGGCGACCAGGTCGGCCGGGCCGAGTGTGAGCAAGGCCTGGAAACGCGCCTTGTTGGCAAACGCGAATGCGCCCAGCGCAAAGTACGGCAGGTAGCGCACCAGGTCGGCCCAGTCGTCGTGCAGGCCATCGACCGCCCGCAGTGCCGCGCGCCCGCACACCATCGCGCCGCCAGCCAGCAGCACCCACAGCCATTTGTGGCGCATGCACAGCAGGCCCAGCGCCTGCAACGAGGGCGCACGGTAGCGCCGCACCGCCCACACCGCCAACGCAGCCAGGTGGTAGTACAGCAGCAGGTTCACCAGGAACCAGAGATGGCCCACAAAACCGCGGCCGATGAAGGCATGGGTGGACAGCACGCTCGGCTGTACAAAGCTGCTCCAGAACTCGCCCAGGCCCATGCTGGACAGGCGGCCCTGGTGCGCCAGCAGCACCGCGTACTGCACCGGCTGCAGGGTCAGCGCCAGCACCACGAAGGGCGTGGCCACCAGCACGCTGCGGCTGTGAAGCACTTCACCCAGCGGCCGGCTGGCCAGCGCATGGCTGAAGAACATGCCGGCCAGCACGAAGAACGCCGGCATGCGAGACGAACTCACCATCGCGACCAGCAGGTCCAGTCCCCCCAGCGTGGACGGATCGCGCACCACCCAGTCGGTGTGCTGGCCGTACATCTCCGCCGCATGAAGGAACACGCCGGCGATCATCAGGCAGGCGCGCAGGGAGTCGATGTACCAGAGTCGGGCGTTCATGACAGGTGGTTGTTGTTATTGGCAGGCAGGCGAATGCGCGGCCTTTCTCATGGCCGCACATGCCAAAGCGTATCGCCAGCAAACGCCGATCCCGGCAAAACCGCTGGTGAGTGTGTGCCCGCTTGTGACCAGGCGGGCCGGCGGGTCAGCGTGCGGCGGCCGCCCGGGCCAATGCACCTTTCATGCCGCTCAAGGCCGCGAGGCGCGGCGCCAGGTACTCCGCCAGCCTCGTGTGCTGGCTGAAGGCGGCGTTGAAGCGGATGTGCGGGTCGGGCCGGGCATCGGCCATGAAGGTGGCGCCACGCACCAGCAGGATGCTGTTGCGGAAGGCGTCCTTCACCAGCTCGTCCACGTCCACCCCGCTGGGCACGGCGCCCCAGAGGAAGAGCCCGCCTTCGCCCGGATGGTCCAGCAGCACGCCGGCCTGGCGCAGCTGGCGCGCGGCCGCGGTGCGGGCGGCGCCCAGCTTCTGCTGCAGGCGGTCGATGTGCTTGCGCCAGCGCCCGGCTGCCAGCAGCTCCAGCAGCACCAGCTCGTTCAGCGCGCCGGTGGTGAGCACCGAATAGATCTTCTCGCGCAGCAGCGCCTTCAGCAGCGGGGGTTCGGCCGCGATGTAGCCCATGCGCAGCGCCGGGCTCAAGGCCTTGCAGAAGCTGGAGCAGTAGATCACCCGCTCCAGGCCCGACAGCTGCGCCAGCCGCGTGGGATGGCCGGGGTGGAAGTGGCCCTGGGTGTCGTCCTCCGCGATCAGGAACCCATGCTGGTGCGCCAGCATCAGCACCCGGTGCAGGTTGGCCGCGGTGGAGCCCCAGCCGGTGGGGTTGTGCAGCACGCTCTGGATGAACAGCAGCTTGGGCCGGTGCTCGCGGCAGGCGGCCTCCAGCTGGTCGAGGTCGATGCCGTCGGGTCGCCGGGCCACCGGCACCAGCCGCAGCCCGGCCTGGCGCAGGCGGCCGAACATCAGGAAGTAGCCCGGGTCTTCCACCAGCACCGCATCACCCGGCTGCAGGAAGGCGCGGCAGATCAGGTCGATGGCATGGGTGCCGCCCCAGGTGGTGAGCAGGCGGCCGGCCTCCACCGCCACGCCCTGGCCACGCATCAGCATCGCGATGCGCTCGCGCAGCTCGGGCAGGCCTTGCGGCGGGCAGCGCGCCGCCATGCCGGCCTCATGCCGGCCGAGGGCGCGCTGCACCACGGTGGCCGGAATCGCCTCGTTGAGCCAGTTCGGCGGCAAGGCGCCGCTGCTGGCCAGCAGCATGCCGGCGCGCTGGTCGTTGGCCTGCTGCGCCAGCCACACCGGCTCCTGCTCCTCGCCGGCCTCCAGCGCGGCCGCATCGGGTAATGCCGGCGCCGTGTCGCTGACGAAGAACCCGGCGGTGCCGCGGGAATCGATCAAGCCCGCGGCCACCAGCCGGTCGTAGGCGGTCACCACGGTGTTGGGGCTCACGCCCAGCTGGCTGGCCAGTTGGCGGATGGACTGCAGCCGCACCCCCGGCGGCAGCTGCGCGCTGCCGATGAGCGCGCGCAGGTGGGCCTCGATCTGGTCGGCCAGCGCCAGGGGCGAGTCGCGGTCGAGTGAAAACATTCAGCGCAGGAAGAGCAGCGCGAGCAGCGCCAAGGCAGCCGCCATGATGACATTGAAGATGCGGCGCCTGCGCGCATCGGCCAGCAGCCGGCGGATCGCCACACCGAACAGCGCCCACAGGGACACGCAGGGAAAGCCGACCGCGAACCCCACCGCCGCGACCACCAGCGCCCCTTGCAGCGGCGGCCAGCCGGCCGGCATGAACACCGCGGCCAAGGTCACCGCCTTCATCCAGCTCTTGGGGTTGATCGCCTGGAACAGCGCACCCTGGGCGAAGGACAAGGGCCGCTGCACGGTGGCATCGCCCATCACGCCGCCGGTGAGTTTCCACGCCAGCCACAGCAGGTACAGCGCACCACCCACCCGCAGCACCGTGTGCAGCACCGGCCAGGCCACGAACAACGCGCCCAGGCCCAGGCAGGTGGCAAAGGTCTGCACCGCGCCCCCCACGTTGATGCCCAGGATGTGGGGCAAGGTGCCGCGGTAGCCGAAGTTGGCGCCCGAGGCGGTGAGCATCACGTTGTTGGGCCCTGGTGTGCTGGACATCAGGAAGCAGTAGGTGGTGAGGGGCAGCAGGTCGGTGAGCATGCTGGCAGCGTAGGGGCCGCTGGCACGGGCGTGAAGGCACAGCGGCAGCGCTGCCGCCATGCACTGTGTCAGCGCCGCGACCCGCACAGTCACGACGCGCGCCAGCGGTGCTAGGGTGGCGCCATGACTGAACTCGCCATCTCCTACGACGACGTCGCCGCGGCGCACCAGCGCATTGCCGGCGTGGCCCACCGCACCCCCGTGCTCAGCTCCCGCACCCTGGACGAACGCACCGGCGCACGGGTGTTCCTCAAGCCGGAGAACCTGCAGCGTGTGGGTGCCTTCAAGATCCGCGGTGCCTACAACGCGATCGCGCAGTTCACGCCCGCCCAGCGCGCCGGTGGGGTGGCCACCTTCTCATCGGGCAACCATGCCCAGGCGATCGCACTGGCCGCGCAGCTGCTGGGCGTGAAGGCAGTGATCGTGATGCCGCAGGACGCACCACAGGCCAAGCTGGCAGCCACCCGCGGCTATGGCGCGGAAGTGCGGCTGTACGACCGTTATGCCGAGGATCCGGTGGCCATCGTCACGGGCCTGGCCACCGAGCACGGCATGACCGTGATCCCACCCTTCGACCATCCGCATGTGATGGCCGGCCAGGGCACCTTGGCCAAGGAGCTGTTCGAGGACGTGGGGCCACTGGACCTGCTGCTCACGCCGGTGGGCGGCGGCGGGCTGCTGTCGGGCTGCGCCACCGCGGCGCACCAGCTCTCACCCGCTTGCAGGCTCTATGGCGTGGAGCCGGAAGCGGGCAACGATGCGCAGCAAAGCCTTGCGGCCGGCCACATCGTGCGCATCGCCACCCCCAAGACGATTGCCGATGCCGCGCAAAGCCGCAACCTGGGCGAATACACCTTCCCGGTGCTGCGTGCGCGGGTGCAGGGCATCCTCACCGTGAGCGACGCGGAGCTGGTGGAGACCATGAAGTTCATGGCCGAGCGCCTGAAGCTGGTGGTCGAGCCCACCGGCTGCCTGGCGGCGGCCGCCGTGCTGCACGGCAAGCTGGACGTAAAGGGCCTGCGCGTGGGCGTGGTGCTGTCCGGCGGCAACATCGACCTCGCGCGGCTGGCGCAGCTGTTTGCCGGCGAGCGCTGAAGCTTCGGCGCCTGACGTTCAGCCTTTGGCGGCGGTCTTCTCAGCCGCCAGTTCGACCACGTTGCCCGGGGTGCTGGAGGATGCGGCTTCGCGCCGCACCAGCTTTCCCTCGACGCTGGCTCCCACGTCCATCTGCAGCTGCAGGTAGCGGATGGTGCCGGTGACGCGGGCATTGGATTGCAGCTCCAGGAAGTGCTCCACGTCCAGGTCGCCGTGCACGGTGCCGTTGATCACCGCGTCGCCGCAGCGCACGCTGCCTTCGATGCAGCCCTTGTCCGACAGCACCAGCAACACCGGGCTCTGGCCCTCGTGCTGACGGCCGATCACGTTGCCCTTGATGCGGCCGTCCACCCGCATGCCGCTGGCAAACACCACGTCGCCGGTGATCTCCACACCTTCGGCCACCAGGCTGGAGAGTTTGGTCACCTGGATGAAGGGCTGCTTCTTCGATTTGCCGAACATGGCGGTCTCCTAACGTTTGCCTTCGCGCGTCTTGCGGAAGAAGGTGAGTTCGTCCTGCGACTGCTGCAGGCGCTGGTTCAGCGTGTCGATCTGGCGCTCCAGTTCATGGCCCCGCGCTTCGGCCAGACCGAGCGCCAGCCGGGCCTGCTCCAGGCGCTGCTGCAGTTGCTGCTGGCCCTGCAGCGCAGCGGCCAGCGCCGGTCCGCTGGTGGCGGCCTGGCCCCACTGCAGGTAGCCGGCTCCGAAGCCCGCCGCGGCGGCCAGCAGCACGGCCATCACCCAGGCCAGCAAGGCGCCGTGCCCGCGCTGAGGCGCGAGCTCGAAGCCCGCGCGGGTGAGGCGGTGCGTGGCCCTGAGGCCGGTACGGATCGACATGGCGGAAACAGGCGGGCTCAGCGGCTGGCGAGATAGGCGCGCGGATCGAGGTGGCCGCCATGGCGCAGCACCTCGTAGTGCAGGTGCGGGCCGGTGGAGCGGCCGGTGGAGCCCACGGTGGCCACCTGCTCGCCCGGCGCCACCACCGCGCCCGCCTTCACCAGCAGGCGCGAGGCATGGGCGTAGCGCGTGCTCAGGCCGTTGCCGTGGTCGATCTCCACCATCCAGCCGAAGTCCGGCCGGAAACCGGCAAACGCCACCGTGCCGCCAGCGGTGGCATGGATGGGTGTGCCCGCCTGGGCGGCAAAGTCGATGCCGGAGTGGAAGGCCTTGTGGTGCGTGAACGGGTCCTCGCGGTTGCCGAAGGTGGACACCATGTCGGCGCCCGGGATCGGCCAGCGGCTGGGCTGGCGCATCACGTCGAGATGGTGTTCGGACGTGGCGTCGGACACCAGCGCGATCTGCTGCTCGATGCGCGCGAGCTGTTCGTCCAGCGCATCCAGGTCCGCCACCGGCGGCAGCATCGGGCCGCCGCTGCCAGGGGCCTTGGCCGGCTCGGTGGGCTTGTCCTTCTTGAGCACGCCGATGCGCTTGCTCAATTGGGCCGCTTCGCTTTCCAGCCGGAACAGCCGGCCGGACAGCGCGCCCAGCTGCTCCAGCGCAAACGGCAGCGCCGCATGCGGGCGCTCCTGTGCGGCCAGCTGCTGCGTGGCGGGCGCGGATGCGGGCGCCAGCCAGTAGCCCAGCGCGGCGCCAGTGCCCAGCAGCAACAGCGCAGCGAGCGCGCCGCCGGTGAGCAGCGCGCGCACGGAGAGGGTGCGGACCTGTGAACAACTGGTCGCGCCGGTAGCGATCATGACGAACGACATCTCGTCTCCTCGTTAATGGACCGGACGGGTAGCACGCGGCTGCCCGCTGGGTGTGCACTTGAAACGAACGACCCACGCTCACTTCGTTCGCTGCCCCAAGGGGCGCGTGAGTGCCTTCGGACGGCCGGGCGGCACTCACACGGGTGCTTTACCCGCGCTGAATTCATCCTAAGTGAGCCAGCGCCCGCCATGTGCTGAGGGCCGTGCAACGCTTTGTTCAATCACCGCGAGACGGTCGAAATTCACGCCCAAATCGCAGACGTAACCGTGCGTTCAGGCTTCAAGCGTAGATGGCCACCATGCGCGCCAAGGTCGCCGCCAGCTGGCGCCGCAGCGCGGTGGGTTCCAGCACCTCCGCCTCCGGCCCCAGGCGCAGCAGCTGATCGGCCGCGTGGGCGGTGGACTCGATCGGGATGGTCACGCGCATGCGGCCGTCCTCGCCCGGCGGCTGGCGGCTTTGTTCGGCCGCGCGCGCCACGGCATCGCTCAGGTTCTTCAGCGTCTTGAAGCCGCGTGGTGTCACCAGCAGCACCGCCACGTCGCGGTACAGCTCGGCCTCGAAGCGTTCGGTGGACTCGCGCCAATAGGCGGCGAGGTCGAAGTCGCGCTGCGGCTTGAAGCTGCCATCGAGCACTTGCAGGCTGAGGATGCTGGACACGCGATAGCTGCGCGGCTTGCCACCGTGGCGCGCCACCAGATACCAGTTGCCCGCCTTGAGCACCAGGCCGAGCGGCTCCACCTCGCGGTCCACCACGCCGGCCCAGCTGTCGTAGTGCAAGGCCAGGCGCCGCGCGTCCCACACCGCGCGGGCCACGGCGGGCAGGTGGTCGGTGGGCGTGGCGCTGCGATACCAGTCCACCGGGTCCAGGTGGAAACGTGCGCCCACGCGGCGCGCGTCTTCCTGCCAGCCGGCCGGCAGCGCGGCCAGCAGCTTCAGCTGCGCCGAGGCCATCGCTTCGCCCAGGCCGAGCTGAGCCGCCGGGCCCGGCAGGCCGGCAAGAAAAACCGCCTGTGCCTCGGTGGTGGTGAGCCCGGTGAGCTTGGTGCGCCAGCCGTCCTGCAGCTGGAAGCCGCCCAGCCGCCCGCGGTCGGCCCATACCGGCACGCCGGCCGCGCTGAGCTGGTCCACGTCGCGGTAGATGGTGCGCACCGACACCTCCAGCTCGGCGGCCAGCACCTGCGCGCTGACGCGCCCGCGGGTCTGCAGCAGCATCAGGATGGAGAGGAGTCGGCTGGCTTGCATAACGAAACCAAGAGTGTGGCAGTAAAAGCTGACATGCCTTGGCAGGTATGGCGGCGCAGCATGGCGGCACTCGTCTCCAGGAGCCCGCCCATGACCCCGTCCTCTCGCCTGCCCAGCGTGATCGAGCTGCGGCAATACACCCTGCACCCCGGCCAGCGCGAAGTGCTGATCGAACTCTTCGAGCGCGAGTTCATGGCCTCGCAGCAAGCCTGCGGCATCGAGCTGCTCGGCCAGTTCCGTGACCTGGACCGGCCCGACCACTTCGTGTGGCTGCGCGGTTTTGCCGACATGCCGGCGCGTGCCCAGGTGCTCGCCGCGTTCTACGGCGGGCCGGTGTGGCAGGCGCACCGCGACGCCGCCAACGCCACCATGATGGACTCGGACGATGTGCTGCTGCTGCGGCCGGTGCGGGTGGGCCGCGGGCTGGGGCCGCAGGCCGGCACAGGCAGCGGTGCCGGCGTGGTGCTGGCCACCGTGTGCCCGCTGCGCGCGCCGGCCGACGATGCGCTGGTGGACTGCTTCGACCGCACCATCGCCCCCGGCCTGGCCGGCGCGGGCGCGGAGCTGCTGGCCTGTTGCGCCACCGAGAGCGCACCCAACAACTTCCCTCGCCTGCCGGTGCGCGAAGGCGAGCCGGTGCTGGTGTGGTTCACCCGCCTCTCGGATCCCGCCTTGCACGCCGCCCCCACCTTGCCGGACGAATTCCTCGCCCGGCTCAGCGCCGCGCCGCAGGTGTTGCGCCTTTCACCCACCGAGCGCTCGCCCCTGAGCGCCTGACACCCCAAGGAGACTTTCATGAGCACCGCATCCTTCACCGGCCAGCCGCACGACTTCGACTTCCTGGTGGGCCGCTGGCAGGTGAACAACCGCCGCCTGCGCCAGCGCCACGTGGGCAGCGACGACTGGAACGAGTTCACCGGCCTGCAGCAGGCCTGGAGCCACCTTGGCGGCATAGTCAGCGTGGACGAGGTTCACTTCGAAAGCGAAGGCTTCTCGGGTTGCACCGTGCGCACGCTGGACCTGGCCACGCGCCAGTGGGCGATCTACTGGATCAACAGCCGCCATGGCCAGCTGTTCACGCCGGTGCATGGCGGCTGGAACGGGGACCGCGGCGAGTTCTACGGCGACGACGAGGACGACGGCCGGCCGGTGCGGGTGCGCTTCATCTGGCGCCGCGGGCAGGACACCGCGCGCTGGGAGCAGGCCTTTTCGCTCGACGGCGGCCAGCAGTGGGAGACCAACTGGACGATGGACTTCACGCGTCTGGCGTGAGCCCGTGGTTCAGCCCAGCCAGCGCAGCAGCTGCTCGCACACCGCGCGGCTGCTGAGCAGGTCGAAGTGGTTCATGCCCTGGGCCAGCCACTGGCGCTCGGTTGGCAGCCCGAGGTCGAACACCGGGTTGCGATGCCGCCCAAGCGCGCTGTCCACCGGCACCAGCCCGTCGCCCGGTGGGCGCCCACGCGCCGGCGCGCTGCGCTGCGTAGCCGCGACCGCATAGGCCGCCACGCCGGCCGGCAAGGGCACCGGCGTGCGCGCGTCACGCGGGTCGCTGGCCGCGATGCCGGCCCAGTCGCTGTCCAGCAGGTTGCCGTGGCGCAGGTCGCGGATGCCCGCGCTGCGCACGCGCGCCAACCCGGTGAAGGGCAGCGCATAGGGGCTGAAACCGGCCACGAACTGGGCCCAGTTGCCCGCCCGCTCCAGCGGTGCGCCGTGATGAGGGGTGCCCAGGAACACCAGCTCGCGCAGCACCTGGCGCCAGCCCAGGCCGGCCGCCTCGGCGCTGTGGCAGGCGCTGCGGGCCACCAGGCCGCCCATGCTGTGGCCCACGATGACCAGCCGTTCCACCGGCTGCGGCCAGGCCTGCACCAGCTGCTGCAGCGCCGTCGCCAGCGCCTGCCCGTTGTGGCTGATGTGCTGCCCGGAGTTGTAGTGCAGGTACAGCGGCGTGAGGCCGAGCTCGCGCGCCAGCACCTCGCCATGGTCATGCCCGCGGCGTTGCCATTGCAGGTCGTTCATGCACAGGCCGTGCACCAGCAGCAACACGCCGCTGCCGGCCCGCGGCAGCGCGGTGGCGAGCGCCGCGGGTTCCAGCGGCACGGGCTGCCCGGCCTGGCGGAACTGCAGCGGGATGGCCAGCGGGTTCGCGCTCTCCGCCAGGTGGTCGCCCAACACGCCGTTGAGTGCCGCCAGCAGCGCTTCGCGCCGCGCACCACCGGGTGTGGCGCCCAGCAGGGGGCCCAGGGACGCCAGTGCCGCGTCCAGCCCCTGCCCCACACCCTGTGCAACACCCCGAACGCTGCGGTAGACCAGGCCGCTCAGCCCCGTGCCGCGGCCGGACACGCTGCGGTGCAGCCCTTCCACCACCTGGCTGACGCCGGTCACCGCGTCCACCGCAAGCCGGCTCGCGCCCCGCAGGTCGTTGGCCAGCGGACGGCGGGCACGTGGATTGTCATCAGCGTCGTTGGGCATGGAAACAGGTGGCAGCGGAAAACAAGCGCACGGTACACCCAGCGGCGGCGCCGCCGAGGGCATGGCAGTTGCCGGACTTCAGGGATTCCGTTCCCCTGAGGAGTACCGCATGCAAGTACAAGTGGAAACCGACAACCATATTGAAAACCGGGAAGAACTGGCCCGATATGTCGAATCCGTGGTGGTGGACAGCGTGGACCGTTTTGCCGACCACATCACCAGCGTGCAGGTCCACCTGCATGACGACACCAGCCCGGAGAAGAAGTCGGACGACGATTTCCGCTGCCTGATGGAAGCCCGCCTCACCAAGCTCAAGCCGGTGGCGGTGAACGAACACGCCGGCAACCTGCACCAGGCGATCAACGGCGCGGGCGACAAGCTGCAGCGCGCGCTCGACTCCCTGATCGGCAAGCTGGAAGACCGGCAGCGCCGCGCCGTGGGCCCGGGCCACCTGAGCGCCGACATCGGCCTGCCGCCCACCGCATGACGGCAACCGCCACCCTGCCGGCCGCGGCGCTCGCACCGCCGCTGCCGCGCTTTGCCCAGATCGAGCCGATCGGCAAGTGCAACCTCGCCTGCCGCATGTGCACGGTGAACGACCGGGGCGACGAGGTGGCGGAGCTGTCCTTGCAGCGCTTCGAGCAACTGCTCGACCAGATGCCCGGCCTGCAGGAGCTGCACCTGCAGGGCCTGGGCGAGCCGATGCTGCATCCGCAGTTCTTCGACATGGTGGCCATGGCCGCCGGGCGCGGCATCAAGGTCAGTGCCAACACCAACCTCACCTTGCTGACGCCGCGGCGGGCGCTGGCCTGCATCAGCAGCGGGCTGGCCAGCCTGTCGGTGTCGCTGGACGGGGCCACCGCGCCGGTGTACGAGGCCATCCGCCGCAAGGCCAACTTCGCCAAGGTGCTGCGCAACCTGCAGCGCCTGGTGGACGCACGCGACGAGGCCGGCTCCGCGCTGGAAGTGCGCCTGGTGATGGTGCTGATGCGCGCCAACCTGCATGAGCTGCCCGCGCTGGTGCAGCTGGCGCACGCCCACCGGGTCGACTGGATCCTGGTGCAGCGCCTGTCCAGCGACCTGACGCAGCCCGACCTGCCGCAGCGCTACATCCCGATCAAGCAGTACGTGGAGCAGGCGGAGCTGGGCCCGGCCGACCTGGCAGAGGCTGAAGACGTCTTCGCGCAGGCTCGCACGCTGGCCGCGCAGCTGGGCGTGCGGCTGAACCTGCCGCGCCTGCAGCCGGCCACCGAGCGCGGCCGGCGCTGCGACTGGCCTTCCACCCAGCTGTACCTCACTGCGGCCGGCGAGCTGCTGCCCTGCTGCATGGTGGCCACCGCCGACCGTGCAAGCTTCGGCAAGGTGTTCGCGCCGGGCAGCGACGCGCCGCTTCTGCTGGAGCGCTGGCATGGCGCGTCGGCGCAGCAGTTCCGCGCGGCGCTGGCGAGCGACCAGCCGCCGGCGGTGTGCCAGTCGTGCGCGCTGTACCAGGGCACGTTCTAGGGCCTGTTAACGCTATTTGGAGCGTCACGCCTGGGGGCCCGGAGGGTGATCCCAGGAAACAAGCGCCCTCCGCGTTGCAATTGCTCGCCGTAGCAGCTGCTACGGCTGTGCTTTGCGCCTTGATGGCCCTTGTTTCCTGGGTCACGTGAGGCTCCAAATAGCCTTAACAGGCCCTAGCGGGCTTGGCCTGGGGCCTTGGGCGCCAGCGCCTGGATCTCCGCGGTGAGCAGGTCCAGCATCAGCTGCACCCGCGCCGGGTGCTTGCGGCGATGCGGATAGACCAGGTGTGCCGCCTGTGACGGCCCGGTCCAACGCGGCAGCAGCCGCACCAGCTGCTTGCGCTGAATCATCGCCTCCACCATCCAGCTTGGCTGGAAGGCAATGCCGACGCCCTCGATCACCGCGTCCAGCAGGGCCACGGCACTGTTGATGCGGTAGCGCGAGGACACCGGCACGTTCACCGAGCCCTCGGGGCCATGCAGCTCCACCGTGTCCTGCGCACCCAGGGGATAGCGCAGGAAGCGATGCCGCACCAGCTCGTCCACCCGCCGGGGGCGGCCATGGCGTTGCACATAGTCGGCCGAGGCCACGATGTAGCGCGGCCACACCGCAAGCGGCCGCGCCACCATGTCCAGCGGCAGCGGGCCGCCGATGCGCACCGCGAGGTCGAAGCGCTCTTCCACCGGATCGACAAAACGGTCCTCCAGGATCAGGTCCACCTCCAGCAGGGGGTGCTGCTCCAGCGCACGCTGCATCAGCGCGTTCAGCCGCAGCTCGCCCAGGGCCACCGGTGCGGAGATGCGCACCAGCCCGCGTGGCTGCTGGATGCGTTCGTTCAGCGCCGCCACCGTGTCGTCGAAGTCCTCCAGCAGGCGGCGCGCATCGTCCAGGAAGCGGGCGCCTTCATCGGTGAGCACCACGCGGGCCGCACCCCGCTCCAGCAGGCGCACACCCAGCGCTGCCTCCAGCGCGACGATCTGCTTGCTCACCGTGGGCTGGGTGCTGGAGAGCGAGCGCGCGGCCGCGGACAGCGTGCCCAGCTCGGCCACGCGCACAAACACCTTCATCGCATGCAGTCGGTCCATCGGTCATTCCATTCTCGAATGGCAGCCCTTCCATTTTGACCGCTTCTCAACGAGAGCCGAATGTCTGAAAGTGCCCCCATCGCGCTGTGAGCGCACTCCTGTTCCACCACCGATGCACACCCTGCAACCCCTTCGTTTCCCGCTGGCCGCCCTGCTGCTCGCCGCCGGACTGGCGGGCGCACCTGCCTCCGCCGCACCACCTCGTCATTGGCAGACCGCCTGGATCTCGCCGTCCCAGCCGGTCTGGGACGATGGTTTCGTGCTGCCCCTGGGCATGCCACGCAGCCTGCATGACGTGACCTTGCGGCAGGCGCTCGCCACCAGCGTGGGCGGCGAGCGCCTGCGGCTGCGCGTGAGCAACGAAGGCGGCCGCACGCCGCTGCGGCTGGGCCGCGCCAGCATTCGCATTGAACAAGGCCCGAAGAGCCTGCCCATCACGTTCGAGGGCGCCGACAGCGCCGTGTTGCCCCCCGGCGTGGCGCTGCTGAGCGACCCGGTCGCCCTGCCCACCACGGCGGGCCAGCGGCTGGTGGTCGATCTGTACCTGCCACAGCCGGTGTCGCTGGCCGGCTTTCACTGGGATGCCCGCGACACGACCTGGCTGCTGAGGGGCGACGCCACAGGACGGCCGACACAGGGCGACGAACCGAGCACGACGACCCGCGCCTTTCTCTCCGAGCTGCTGGTCGAGACGGCATTGCCCACCGCCGCGGTGGTCACCATCGGCGACTCCATCACCGATGGCAACGGTGCCACCCCGGGGCGGGACCAGCGCTGGCCCGACCACCTGGGAAGGCGCCTCGCACCCCGGGGCATTGCCGTGCTGAACGCCGGCATCTCCGGCAACCGGCTGCTGCACGATGGCATGGGCGCCAGCGCGCTGGCGCGGTTCGAGCGCGACGCCTTGCGCCACCCCGGCGTGCGCGCGGTGATCGTGCTGCTGGGTACCAACGACATCGGCTGGCCGGGTGGGCCCTTTGCGCCCCACGAGCCAGCGGCCCACGTGCCGCAACTCACCACCGCGCTGCGCCAGCTCGTGGCGCAGGGCCATGCTAGGGGCGTGCGTGTGATCGGTGCCACCCTGCCGCCCTTCAAGGACGCACTCAAGGGCACGCCGCTGGAAGGCCACTTCAGCCCCGCGAAGGAAGCCGCCAGACAGGCGCTGAACACCTGGATCCGCGAGTCGGCGGCCTTCGATGCGGTGGTGGACATGGATGCCGTGCTGCGCGACCCGCAGGACCCGGCCCGGCTGCGCGCCGAATTCGACTCGGGTGACCACCTGCATCCCAACGATGCCGGCTACCGGGCGATGGCCGCCGCGGTGGACCTGCAGGCCCTGCTGGGCACCCGCGTTCGGGAGGCCGTGCGATGAGTTCGAACCGTGTGGCATCTGCTGCGCCCAAGCCCGGTTTCCCCTTGCCCTTGCTGGCGCTGGCCCTGGCCGCGTTTGCCATCGGCACCACCGAGTTCGTGATCGTCGGGCTGCTGCCCGCGGTGGCGCGCGACCTGAGCGTGAGCCTGCCCCAGGCCGGCCTGCTGGTGACGGGCTACGCACTCGGTGTGGCGCTGGGTGCGCCACCGCTGGCGGCGCTCACGGCGCGCCTGAGACCCTGCACCGCGCTGGCCGGCCTGATGGGGCTGTTCATCGCCGGGAACCTGCTGTGCGCGGTGGCCGGCGACTACGTCTCGCTGCTGCTGGGCCGCATCGTCGCCTCGCTCACGCACGGTGCGTTTTTTGGCCTGGGCGCCACGGTGGCGGCCACGCTGGTGCCGCCGGAGCGCCGGTCGGCGGCCATCGCGCTGATGTTCAGCGGGCTGACCCTGGCCAATGTGCTGGGCGTGCCGGCGGGCGCCTGGATTGGTCAGTGGGCCGGTTGGCGCGCCACCTTCTGGGCCGTGAGCGGGCTGGGCGTGCTGGCGCTGGCGGCCCTGCTCGTGCTCATGCCGGCTGCGATGCCGGCGCCGGCGGCCGCGGGCGCCGGGCCCGGCTGGTCCATCCTCCGGCGGCCTCGGCTGATCGGCGCCCTGGCACTCACTGCCCTGGGATTCGGCGGCATCTTTGCCACGCTGACCTACCTGGCCCCGCTGCTGCAGTCGGCCGCCGGTTTCAGCGCGGCGGCGGTCAATGGCGTGCTGCTGGTGTTCGGCGCGGGGCTCACGCTGGGCAACATCCTGGGCGGCTGGGCCGGCGACCGGTGGCCACGCCAGTCGATGTTCGTGATCCTGGCCGCGCTGGCGGTGGTGGAGGTGGCGCTCAGCCTGGTGCTGGCCATGCCCGCCGCCGTGGTGGCCTGCATCTTCCTGTGGGGCGGGGCCGCCTTCGCCACCGCGCCCGGTCTCCAGGCCCGTGTGCTCGACGAAGCACACGACGCACCCACGCTGGCCTCCACGCTGAACATCGGCGCCTTCAACCTCGGCAATGCGCTGGCGGCCTGGGTGGGGGCCGAGGCACTGGACATCGGGCTGCCGCTGGGCCTGCTGCCGCTGCTGTCCGCCGGGCTCGCGCTGGCCGCGCTGGCGGTGCTGTGGAGCTTGCGCGGCCGCCAGGGCGCTGCGCCGTCACGCGCGTGCAGGGCGGCGTCGGCACGCTAGCCAGTTTGCGGCCGGCTGCGCTTCGGCACGTCGATTGCGTGTGGCTTCCCGATGCCTGCTTCCCCAAGCCCTAGACTGCGCCATGCCGTTCCCCTCACCCGGGTGAAGCCGCCCAGCCGCAGCGGCCTGGTCCGCATGAAGCGCATCGCCGCCGGGCTGCTGGGCCTGGCGGCGATGCTGTACGCGCTGGCTACCGTGCTGGAGAGCCACCATCCCGGCTGGCGCTATGTGGCCGCCTTCGCGGAGGCCGCGATGATCGGCGCGATCGCGGACTGGTTCGCGGTGGTGGCGCTGTTCCGCCATCCGCTCGGGCTGCCGATACCGCACACCGCCATCATCCCGAGCAACAAGGACCGCATCGGCCGCGAGCTGGCCGACTTCATCTGCGGCAACTTCCTGGCCACCGACCAGGTGCTCGAAAAGCTGCGCGCCTTCGACCCGGCAGCGCAGCTGGCGCGCTGGCTGGCCGACCCGCGCCATGCCGACACGCTGGCGCACCATGCGGTGGCGGTCACCCGCTATGGCCTGGCGGCCTTCGACGATGAACGGGTGCGCCACTTCGTGCGCAGCACGGTGGTCGCGCAGCTGGAGCGGCTGGACGTGTCCCTGCTCGCCGGCCAGGTGCTGGACGTGCTCACCGCGCAGGGCCGGCACCAGGCGGTGCTGGACCAGGTGCTGCAGCAGCTGGCGGTGCTGCTCAACGATGACGAGGTGCAGGCGCGCGTGGCCGAGGCGATCGCGGCGGAGGTGAAGGTGCTGCGCTACCTGGGGCTGGACACGGTGGCCGGCGCGATCGCCGCGCGCAAGATCGTCGCCGGCATGGGGCGCCTGATCGCCGAGATGGGCGACGACCCCGAGCATGAGCTGCGCCAGCGCTTCGACCGCTTCATGGCCGAGTACGTGGAGCGCCTGAAACACGAGCCGGCGCTGCATGCGCGCGGCGAGGCGCTCAAGCGCGAGGTGCTGCACCACCCGCGCATCGGCGGCTACCTGCAGGGCCTGTGGAGCGAGGTGCTCGGCTGGCTGCACAGCGACCTGGAGCGGGAGGACTCCACCATCCGCCTGCGCATCGCCGACATCGCGTGTTCGCTCGGCGACCGCCTGCACGACGACATGGCCATGCGGCAGTGGATCAACGACCAGGTGTTCGCCGCGGCACCGCAGGCGATCGAGCGCTACCGGGAGGACATCCGGCGCTACATCACCTCGCGCGTGGACGTCTGGAACACCGAGGAGATGACGATGGAGCTGGAACGCAACATCGGCCGCGACCTGCAGTTCGTGCGCATCAACGGCACGCTGGTGGGCGGCCTGATCGGCCTGGCGATCTTCTCGCTCACGCAGTGGCTGCGCGGCTGATCACGAACGTCAGAAGAGCTGCGGCTGCCCGTTGGTGAGGCCGCCTTCGATCTGCAGCAGCCGGAACTTGGTGCCCACGCCGCCCGGCGCGGAGAAGCCGCCCGCCTGGCCACCCGCGGCCAGCACCCGGTGGCAGGGCACCACGATCGGAAACGGATTGCGCCCCAGCGCCTGCCCCACCGCACGCGCGGCGCCCGGTTCGCCCAGCTGTTGCGCCACCTCGCCGTAGGTGAGCGTGCGGCCCGGCACGATGGCGCGGGCCACCTCGTACACGCGGCGGTGGAAGGCCGGTGTGCGTGACAGGTCCAGCGCCACGTCCTGCAGGTCGTCGCTGCCGCCCTCCAGCAAGGCGGTGATGCCCTGCACCGCGCGCCGCACCGTCGGGGGCACAGCCGAAGGCCGGGCCTGCGGCCAGCGCCGCAGCACACGGGCCTGCGTGGCGGCCGCATCGCTTTCGGGCAGCCACACGCCCACGATGCCGGCCGGCCCCCAGGCCAGTGCACACGCACCGATGGCGGTGGGAAAGACGGTGAAGCCCACGGCGTTCATCGGGCGATCGTAGCGCCGCGGGTCGATATCGGCTCGCACACCGATTGCCCGTCCTGCATGTCGGGCCCTGCAGCCCGGGGAGCCTCCAGATGCGGCCCATGCCCCATGACGATGCCTTCGACAGCACGCTCGCCTTGATGGCGGACCCCTACTGCTTCATCTCCAAGCGCTGCGAGCGCCTGCGCAGCGACGTGTTCGAGGCACGCATCCTGTTGCGGCGCACCGTGTGCATGAGCGGCCCCCGGGCCGCCGAGCTCTTTTACGACCAGCGCCGCTTCACTCGGCGGGGGGCCGCACCCGAGCCGCTGCGCGCCACGCTCTTCGGCAAGGGGGGTGTGCAGACCCTGGACGGCGAGGCCCACCAGCGCCGCAAGGCGATGTTCATGTCGGTGGTCACGCCGGAACGGGTCGCGCTGCTGGCCAACGAGGTGGCCGAAGGCTGGCGCCAGGCGGCTTCGGACTGGCATCGGGGCCAGCGCCGCGTGGTGCTGTACGAGGCCGCGCAGCGCCTGCTGACCCGTGCGGTGTGCACCTGGGCGGGCGTACCGCTGCGCGGGGACGAGGTGCGCCTGCGGGCGCGGCAGCTCAGCGCGCTCTTCGACGAAGCCGCGTCGCTGCACCACCTGCGCGCCCGCGCCGCACGCGGCCAGGCCGAGCAGTGGCTGGCCGGCCTGGTGGAGGACGTGCGTGCAGGCCGCCACCAGCCGCTGGCGAACAGCGCGCTGGAGGTGATCGCCAGCCACCGGTCGCTGGACGGTGCGCTGCTGCCGCCGCGGGTGGCGGCGGTCGAGCTGCTCAATGTGCTGCGGCCCACCGTGGCGGTGTCGGTCTTCATCGTGTTCGCCGCCCATGCACTGCACGAGTACCCGCAAAGCCTGGCGCTGCTGCAGCGCGGCAATCCGCGCGACGTGGAGCATTTTGTGCAGGAAGTGCGGCGCTTCTATCCCTTCTTTCCGGCGGTGGTGGCACGTTCGCGCGAGGAGTTCGAGTGGGACGGCTACAGCTTCCGCCAGGGCCAGCGCGTGCTGCTGGACCTGTATGGCACCAACCATGATGCGCGCAGCTGGGAGGCGCCGCACGAGTTCCGCCCCGAGCGCTTTCGTGGGCATGCACCCGGCCCGTTCGAGCTGGTGCCCCAGGGCGGCGGCGAGGTGCAGCACGATCACCGCTGCCCCGGCGAAGGCATCGCGCTCGCCCTGATGCGGGTGTCGGTCGACTTCCTCGCGCGCCGGCTGGGCTACGAGGTGCCACCGCAGGACCTGCGGGTGGACTTCACACGCCTGCCCGCCCTGCCCCGCTCGCACTTCGTGATGCGCGACGTGACGCCGCTGCCGCACAACGCATGGGCGAATTTCGCTTTCACGCCGAGCTGAAGGCTCAGTGCCGTCGCTGCTCGAATGCCCGCTTGAGCAGGTAGCCGCCCGCCAGCAGGCCGCCGGCCATCAGCATGGTGCCCGCCGGCATGGCGAGCGCGCTGTTGCCGGCGATCTCGGCCACGCGCGGACCGGCCAGTTCGAGCCGGCGCCTGGTCATCTGCGCGCCCAGTTCGCCCAGGCGGTCCTTCAGCAGCAGCTCCGCGGCAGGCAGCAGCACGGTTTCTTCGTCGGCCACGTGGTGCATCACGTCGCGCATCAGCTCATGGAACTTGAGGTCAAAGGCCTCGTCCTCCGGCGCCAGCCCGCGCAACTCGGCGATCAGGCGCTTCATCTCGTCATGCTCGGGCTTCGCCTTGTGCAGCACCTGGTTGTCGCCGGCCACCGCCTGCAGCGCGGGATAGAAGATCTCTTCCTCCAGCTGGGCATGGATTTCCAGCGCCAGGCAGGCGGTCTTGACGATCGCCTGCTTGCGCACCGACGAGGTGTCCACCTCGAACTTGTGGAAGGTGGACAGCACATGGGTATGGTCCATGCGGATCATCTTGGTGATGCTCGGCGACATCTTGCTCAGCACGTTGTTCATCGCGGTGTCCTTCCGGCAGGTGGCTGGGGGACACTGCTCGCGGCAAGCAGCGTTCCCTGCGCGGCCGCGGAGTGACCAGCCCTGTCCCTGGTGTGCCGCTTGTACCCGCAGCTGCGGGGGAACGTCGGCAAGGCGCCACGCCGGCCGTAACCACGGGTAAAGGCTTCGCGCGGGCGGCGGTGGCGCGGCAATATGGCGCCGACTCCACCACGAGGCAGCCGATGAACCGAGTTCTCTCCTGGCCCCACACGCCCATCGTTCCCGGGCTGCTTGAGCCGCTGAAGAAGCTGCGCAACCGCACGACCGTCACCGAACGCGGCACCGTGCGCTTCGAGCTGCCGCTGGGCGTGGTGGAAATGGAGTTCCCGGCCAATGAGCAGCACCTCGCACCCGGCACCGAAGTGCTGGTGTGGTGGAAAGGCGGTGGTTTCGTCTGCGCACCGGCCGCCGAGCTGAAGGCCGAGGAGCGCCAGGCGCGCGTGATCTCCCGCCGCGTGAAGGCCGCCCGCGCCCGCCTGGAAGCCGCACGCCAGGAGCGCGCCGCGCGCGACAGCACGCTCAGCGGTTTTGGCGATCTGCCGCCGGTGGACACTGCGGACCACCCGCTGCTGCAACCGGGCCGCTGAGGCCCGGCTGAAGGTTCAGCCCAGCCGCACCAGCAGCCAGCGCTGCAGGTCGGCGATCTCCTCGGCGCACACCGAGTGCTGCATGCGGTACTCGTGCCATTCCACCGGATGGCCCCAGCCCAGCAGTGCGTCGCGCGCCGCCGCACCCGCCACGAAAGGCACCACCGGGTCCTGCCGGCCATGGGCCAGGAACACCGGCGTGTCCGCATTGGCGGCGTGGCGCTCGGCGGGCGTCTGGGTGGCCAGCGGCAGGTAGCCCGACAGGCCCACGATGCCGGCCAGGCGCTGCCCATGGCGCAGGCCGGTCATCAGCGCCATCGCACAGCCTTGTGAAAAGCCGGCCAGCACGATGCGGCTGGTGGCAATGCCGCGGCCTCGCTCGCGCTCGATCAGCGCCTCCACCTCGGCCTGCGACGCGCGCAGGCCGGACTCGTCCTCGCCGCGGCGGGTGAAGTCCAGCCCGACGATGTCGTACCAGGCGCGCATCACCATGCCCCCGTTTAGGCTCACCGGCCGGGTGGGCGCATGCGGGAACACGAAGCGCACCGGCCCCACGGCGCCGAGGTCCAGCTCGCGGGCGATGGGCTCGAAATCGTGGCCATCGGCGCCCAAGCCATGCAGCACGATGATGCTGGCCTGGGGGTTGTCGCCGGTCTGGTGCTCGATGGTAGGCAATGTCATGGCGTCAGTTTACGGGCCGGCCCGCTGGGGGCAGCCGACTTGTACAGGCAAGCTTGGGGAGACAAAGATGCCGCTTCGCGTCAGCGCGGCGTGCGGCGATGGTGCTCCGGCGTGCCACGCACCGCGTCCACCAGCCGGGCGACATCCACCGGTTTGGCGAGCAGGTGATCGAAGCCCCAGGCCTGCGCTTCTTCGGCATCGGCTTCGGAGCAGCGGCCGCTCACCGCGATCAGGCGCGGCGCCTTGTGGCGGAACACGCGCCGCAGCAGCCCCGCGGCCTCGATGCCGTCCACGTGCGGCATGGTGATGTCCATCACCACCACCTCGGGATGCACCTCGCCCGCCTTGTCCAGGGCCTCCGCACCGTCGTAGGCGGTGTAGACCGCGCAGCCGAGTTCGCCGCGCAGCAAGGCTGCCAGGCCGTCGGCCGCGTCCTCGTTGTCGTCGACCACCAGCACGGGGCCGGCGGTCCAGGAAGAGTTTGTCATTTTTGTGATTGGTTAACGCTTTGCCACAAATGGGCAACCCCCATGCCCAAGCCCCCCTTTGGGGGATCCCCGGGTCCCCCGGGAACCGGTGGCACGCCGTTCGCTCCATCCTGGGCATCCCCGGCACAGAGCTCACCATGAACGCCCCAGACACTTCCCGCCCCCAACGCATCCTGGTGGTGGACGACAACCGCGACGGCGCCGACACGCTGGCCATGCTGCTGGAGTTCCTCAACTACGAGGTGCGCACCGCCTACGACGGCCAGCAGGCGGTGGAGCAGGCGGCCGCCTTTGCACCCGACCTCGTGATCCTGGACATCAACATGCCGGTGATGGACGGGTACGAGGCTGCCAAGACGCTGCGTGGCGGCGAGCACGGCCGCGCGCGCATGGTGCTGGTGGCGCTGACCGCCGTGGCCACGCCCGAAGCCAAGGACAAGGCGATGCAGGCCGGCTTCGACATCTACCTCCGCAAGCCGGTGGACGGAGGCGAGCTCACCGGGCTGCTGGACCGCATCCTCCATTGATGGCGCGCCGGCGCATCGACTTTTCCGCCCCGGCTCACGAGGTGGCACAGCGCCTGATCGGCGCGCTGTTCCTGGTGGACGGTGTGGGCGGGCGCATCGTGGAGACCGAGGCCTACGACCGCGCGGACCCCGCGTCGCACAGCCACTTGGGCCCCACGCCGCGCAACGCGGTGATGTTCGGCCCGCCCGGGCATGTGTATGTCTACCGCTCGTACGGGCTGCACTGGTGCCTGAACTTCGTGTGCCGGGAGGCGGGGCATGGCGCGGGGGTGCTGATCCGTGCGCTGGAGCCCACCCAGGGCATCGAGGTGATGCAGCAGCGGCGCGGGCTGGAGGATGTCCGTCTGCTGTGCTCCGGGCCCGGCCGCCTGGGCCAGGCGCTGGGCATCACGATGGCGCACAGCGGCCTGGCGCTGGACGCCACGCCCTTCGCGCTGCAGCCCGCCGTGCGCACGCCCGACGTGGTGAGCGGCCCGCGCATCGGCATCTCCAAGGCGATGGACGTGCCCTGGCGCTTCGGCCTCGCGGGCTCGCGTTTCCTCAGCCGGCCCTTGGCTCAGGCGGCCTTGACGTCGATGTGATAAAGCCCCCAGGGGCACAGGGCAAAGCGCTCGTTCAGCGGCTTGGCCTTGAAGGCGTCGAGTGTGTCGGCCTCATACACCGCCCACTGCGGCCCCAGCCCACCCAGCGCCATCGGCTGGCCGTCGATGTGGGTGGCGACGATCATGCGGTAGCGCGCCGCATCGGCCAGGCTCACCGCGACGTTGTAGCCGTCCACCGCCCGCAGGCCGAGGGTCACTGCCGCACCGGGCGCGACGCCGGCGGCCTGCAGCACGGTGCTGAGCAGCGGGCCGCGCAACGTGTGGACCTTGGCGTCGTATTCGAGCGTCGGCTTGATCGCCACCGCCGGCATGCGTTGCAGCGCAGCGGCATCGAGCACGAACGCCTTGTCGAACTGGATGCCGTGCTTGGCCATCATCTGGTCCAGCGCCGGGTCCAGCGGGCCGCGGTTGCTCTTGCCGATGGCCCCGCTCACGGTGAGCAGCCCCGGGCTGGCCGTGCCGGCAGTGGCCGCGACGGCCGCACCTGCGGGCAGCAGGGCCGCCACACCGGCCCCGGCGCCGGCAAGGAAATGACGCTTGTTCATGACCGTGTCCTCCTGGTTTTTTGGAACGCGCATGGTACGCGTCCGAATGCGGCCAGCACAGGGGCCGCATTGCTTCTACGATGCCCTGCTACACCCACACCCAGGAGGCACCGCATGACGACCACCCGACACGACAAGGCCTTGCAATTCCGCGCCCTGCACGAACGGCCCGGCGCCTTCGTGATCCCCAACCCCTGGGATGCCGGCTCGGCACGCGCGCTGGCCGGCATGGGCTTTGAGGCGCTGGCCACTTCCAGCGGGGCCTCGGCCGCGGTGCTGGGCAAGCGCGATGGGCAGGTGACGCTGGAGGAAGCGCTGGCCCACCTGCGTGCGGTGGTGGGCGCCACCGAGCTGCCGGTGGCCGCCGACCTGGAAAAAGGCTTCGCCGATGCGCCCGCCGACGTGGCGCGCAACATCATGCTGGCAGCACAGACCGGGATCGTCGGCGGCTCCATCGAGGACGCCACCGGTGACGACACGAACCCGCTGTTCGACATCGGTTTCGCGGCCGAACGTGTGGCCGCAGCGGCCGAAGCGGCACGCGCCCTGCCGTTCCCGTTCACGCTCACCGCGCGCACCGAGAACCACCTGCGCGGCCGCAATGACCTGGACGACACGATCGCGCGCCTGCAGGCCTTCGAGCGCGCAGGGGCCGACGTGTTGTTCGCGCCGGGGCTTCCAAGCCTGGAGGCGGTGCGTGCGGTGTGCCAGGCGGTGAAGAAGCCGGTGAACTTCATGGCCGGCATCCCGGGCAAGTCCTTCAGCGTGGCTGAACTGCAAGCCGCCGGTGTCAAACGCATCAGCCTCGCCACCTCGCTGTACCGCGTGGCCATGACGGCAATGCGTGAAGCAGCGCACGAGGTGAAGGAGCAGGGCACCTTCACTTACCTCAACCGGCTGTAACCGCGCCAGGGCGGGGGCGCCGATACAGCAGAATCGGCCCCCTATGTTCAAGAACGCCCTCATCTACCGCATCACCCAGTGGGCGCAGCCCTCGCTGGCCGAGATCGAAGACCGCCTCGCCGCGGCGCGTTTTGCCGAGTGCGGCGCCACCCAGATCGAATCCGCGGGCTTCGTGGAACCGCGCGGCGACAAGCATGGCGCGCTGGCCGAAAGCATCGCCGGCCACATCCTGCTGAAGCTGTGCACCGAGACCAAGGCCGTGCCCGGCTCGGTGGTGAAGCAGCGGCTGGAAGCGCAGCTGGAGAAGATCCAGGCCGACACCGGGCGCAAGCCCAAGGGCAAGCAGGCCAAGGAGATCAAGGAAGGCATCGTGCACGAGCTGCTGCCGCGCGCCTTCCCCAAGCGCGCCACCACCTGGGTGTGGGTGGATCCCGCCGCACAGAGGGTGGTGGTGGACGCGGGCAGCCTGAAAAAGGCCGACAAGGTGACCAGCACCCTGGTGGAGCTGCTGGGTGGCGGGCTCACGCTGACGCTGCTGCAGACTGAAGCGTCACCGGCCACCGCCATGGCCGAGTGGCTGGCCAGCAAGGAAGCGCCGGCCGGCTTCACGGTGGACCGTGAATGCGAGCTGAAGCAGCCCGACAGCGAGAAGTCCACCGTGCGCTACGCGCGCCACACGCTGGACATCGACGAGGTGGGCGAGCACATCAAGCAGGGCAAGCTGCCGACGCAGCTGGCGATGACCTGGGATGGCCGCGTGTCCTTCGTGCTCACCGAGAGCATGACGCTGAAGAAGCTGAAGTTGCTGGACGTGGTGCTGGAAGACAACGAGCGCAGCCGCGGCGGCAGCGATGGCGGCTTCGACACCGACGTGGCCTTGATCACCGGCGAGCTCGGCCGGCTCATACCGGACCTGGTGGATGCGCTGGGCGGCGAGCTGCAGCGCAACGCGCTGCCGGGCACACCGGCCGCAGCGCCTGCACCGGCTGCGGCGCCTTCAGCGGACACGTCCACGCCGCCTTGGGAGGAGCCGGCGCTCGCCACCTCCTGAGGCTGCGCGCCCTGCCCGCCGCAGCTCAGTCCTGCTTCGGCGGCTCGGGGCGCTCCAGGTCACGTTCGAGCTGGCCCGGGTCCACGCTGTCTTCATCGGGGCTGCGGGGGTTGGTCTCGCCCATGCGCCCCTGGCGTTGGTCCTGTGGGACACCACCGTTGAGGCCGGGCGGGAAATCAGGCGTACGGGACATGCTGGCTCCAGCAGTGAGGGATGCACCAGCATAAGGCTGGCTGCATGCCATCACCGGCAGCGTGGAGCCGCCGCCGCGCACACGCTGACAAGGCAGCGGTGCGCGGCTAGGATGGCCCGATGAGCACTCCCCTGAACATCGCCGTCATCCCCGGTGACGGCATCGGCAAGGAAGTGATGCCCGAAGGCCTGCGCGTGCTCGATGCCGCCGCACGCCGCTTCGGCATCACGCTGCACACCACGCCGATCGAATGGGCCAGCTGCGACCACTACCTGAAAACCGGTGCGATGATGCCGGCCGACTGGAAGGCGCAACTGGAAGGCCACGATGCCATCTACTTCGGCGCCGTGGGCTGGCCGGCCACCGTGCCCGACCATGTGTCGTTGTGGGGCTCGCTGCTGAAGTTCCGGCGCGAGTTCGACCAGTACATCAACCTGCGCCCGGTGCGCCTGTTCGACGGCGTGCCCTGCCCGCTGGCCGGCCGCAAGGCCGGCGACATCGACTTCTTCGTGGTGCGCGAGAACACCGAGGGCGAATACACCAACCTGGGCGGGCGGCTCTTCGAAGGCACCGAGCGCGAGCTGGTGATCCAGGAATCGGTGTTCACCCGCCACGGCACCGACCGGGTGCTCAAGTACGCCTTCGAACTGGCGCGCAGCCGCGCGCGCAAGCATGTGACCGTGGCCACCAAGAGCAACGGCATCGCCATCAGCATGCCCTGGTGGGATTCGCGCGCCGACGCCATCGCGGCGGCCTACCCCGACATCACGCACGACAAGCAGCACATCGACATCCTGTGCGCGCGCTTCGTGCTGCAGCCACAGCGCTTCGACGTGGTGGTGGCCTCCAACCTGTTCGGCGACATCCTGTCCGACCTGGGGCCGGCCTGCACCGGCACCATCGGCCTGGCACCGTCGGCCAACCTCAACCCGGAGCGCAAGTTCCCGTCCCTCTTCGAGCCGGTGCATGGCTCGGCGCCCGACATCGCCGGGCAGAACATCGCCAACCCGGTGGCCATGATCTGGTCGGGCGCGCTGATGCTGGACTTCCTCGGCCACCGCGAGGCCCACGACGCCATCGTCAGGGCGATCGAGACGGTGCTGCTGCAGGGCCCGCGCACACGCGACCTGGGCGGCAGCGCCTCCACCACCGAGATGGGCCAAGCGATCGCCGCGCTGATCTGATGGAAGCACCGTTCTTCCCCATCATCTACGTGCGCGGCTACGCCATGACCGAGGGCGAGCGCAACGAGACCGCGGCCGACCCCTTCTGCGGCTTCAACGTGGGCTCCACCATGTACCGGGCGACGGTGAACCGCAACGAGCCGCCGAAGAAGTTCATCTTCGAGTCGCCCTTCCTGCGCCTGGCCAGCGACTTCGGCTACCGCGACGTGTACGAAAACGGCGCCGACATCATGGACCGGGACTGGCAGCCGCCGCGCGGCAACACCGGCATCCCGGCCCGCTCGGTGGTGATCTACCGCTACTACGACGCCGGCTCCAGCATCTTCGGCGACGGCCGCTCCAGCGACATCGAGGACTACGCGCGCGGCCTGGACGGGCTGATCCAGCGCGTGCGCGAGCTGGTGTGCGCACAGGAGCCCGGGTTGAAGCCGGAGGCCTTCAGGTGCTACCTGGTGGCGCACTCCATGGGCGGCCTGGTCGTGCGCGCCTTCCTGCAGAACAAGGCCCTGGGCAGCGTGGAATCGCGCGCCGCGGTGGACAAGGTGTTCACCTATGCCACGCCGCACAACGGCATCGACCTGCTGGGCATCAACGTGCCCGGCTGGCTCACGCTCGACGAGATCAACACCTTCAACCACCGGCGCATGGCGCAGTACCTGGCGCTGGAGGCGGTGGCCACGCGCTACCAGCGGGTGGATTTCGTGCACGAGAGCGTGTTTCCGCTGGACCGCATATTCTGCCTGGTGGGCACCAACCGCAGCGACTATGAAGTGGCCAAGGGCCTGTCGCGATCCTTCGTGGGCCATGGCAGCGACGGCCTGGTGAAGGTGGAGAACGCCTCGGTGTGGGGCCTGGACGACAACGACGTGGTCACACGCACCTGCGCCACGGCTTATGCCTACCGTTCGCACTCGGGCCACTACGGCATCGTCAACAGCGAGGAGGCCTACCAGAACCTGGTGCGCTTTCTCTTCGGCGATGTGCGGGTGGACCTGTGGCTGCAGGTGGACGCGGTGGCCTTGCCCGAAGAGATTGACGGCAAGAACGTGGACGCGCTCTACCAGTTCGAGCTGCTCGCCAGGCCGCGCGGCAAGCGCTGGTACCTGAGCCGGCGCGTGGCCGAGGAGGATTCACCCGCCTGCCGCACCCACCAGCAGCTCACCGACCCCGCGGCCGGCGCCGGCGCGCGGCTGGTGTACCTGAGCACCGTGTTCCTCGCCAACCGGGCCAAGGTGTCCACCGCCGACCGCACCTTGTCGTACTCGATGGACGTGCGCATCCGCGTGCCGGACTACGAAGTCGACCGCGCCTTCTGGCCCAACCAGCACTACGAAGGCAGCTACCTCTTCCGCGACTCCCTGGTGGTGGTGCTGGAGCCGCCGGAGCAGGCCGGTGGCGACTGGATGGTGAAGTACAGCTGGGAGTCGAAGAACGTGGGCGAGGCGAACCTGCGCCTGCCCTACCAGCAGCTGGCCGACGACAAGCTCCGCATGGAGGTGCCGTTCTCCGGCCCGGCGTCCGGGCCCAGCATCCGCGGCAAGGTGGTGCTGATCGCGTGGGCGTGGAACACCTGAGCCGACAGGCCTGCCCCCAAGACTTGGGGGGCAGGCATCGGTCCAGCGGGAGGGGTACTTGCTGGCGCACGGTGGGCCCCGGCACCGCCGGATTCCGCGCTCACTGCGCATCCTTCTTTGACCTTGCCATGAAGACCCTGCTCTCCACAACCGCCCTTCTCACGGCGCTATGCGCCAGCACTGCCGTCCACGCCGTCGAATCCGGTTCCCGGATCACCGGCATGAGCTTCACCGTGATCGACCTCGACACCCATGACGGCGTGGACGCACGCCTGAACTTCGACATGTCGAGCTGGAGCGGTACGGACAAGCGCACCTATTTCGACGTGAACTGGTGGGACGATGGGCGCAACTGGACCGAGCTGGGCATCGGCGCCTACGAGACCTGGCATGACGACACCGGCGCATACGGCCGCACCACCGGGCCTGAGCAGCTGTACAGCAGGGTCTTCCTGCCATGGCGGCAAAACGCGGAGATCAGCCCTAACACCCAGGTGACGATCTCGCTGTCCTACGACATCTTCGGCACCGCCGGAAGCTATGGCGACGCGGTCCTGGGCGGCGGCGCGATCTGCCCCACCGCCACGCAGGGGGACTTCGCTCCGTGGGAGAGCTGCATGCCGCAGTCGTCGTCAGACCGTTTGCACGAGTACCACTTCGATGGCAGCGGCACAGTGGGACCTGACGGCTTCGAGCACCGCACGGGTTCCGTCAGCATGACGTTCACGAACGTGGCCGATGCCTACGCCCGGATTGGCTACTACGCCGAGGTCTCGACCGGCGGCGACACCATCTCGCCCGTGCCGGAGCCGGAGACCTGGACACTGATGTTCGCCGGCTTGGCGGCCATGGCCGCATGCCGAAGGGCGGGGAAGCGCCCACAGCGTTGAAGGGCATGACAACGGCGCGAGGCGGCGCGCCGTTGTCGCAAGAGAATCATCGGCATTCACTCACGCCGGTAGATTTCATGACCGCACTCACCGACCTGTTCAAGATCGAGCTGCCCGTGTTGCAGGCCCCGATGGCCGGTGTGCAGGGCAGCGCGCTGGCCATCGCCGTCAGTGAGGCGGGCGGGCTGGGTTCGCTGCCGTGCGCGATGCTCAACACCGACACCATGCGCAGCGAGCTGGCCGCCATCCAGGCCGGCACGCGGCGGCCCTTCCACGTCAACTTCTTCGCCCACACGCCGCCGGAGCCCGACGCTGCGCGCGAGGCCAGCTGGCGCGCGGCGCTCGCGCCGTACTACAGGGAGTACGACATCGACGCGAGCGCCATCCCGGCCGGCCCGGGGCGCCTGCCCTTCAGCGCGGAAGCGGCCGAAGTGCTGGCGGCCGTGAAGCCGGCGGTGGTGAGCTTCCACTTCGGCCTGCCCAGCGACGAGCTGCTCGCGCGTGTGCGCAGCTGGGGCGGCAAGGTGCTGGCCTCGGCCACCACGGTGGACGAAGCACGCTGGCTGGCCGCGCGTGGCGTCGACGCGGTGATCGCGCAAGGCGTCGAAGCCGGTGGCCACCGCGGCATGTTCCTCAGCGACGACCTGAGCACGCAGATCGGCACCTTGCCGCTGGTGCGACAGATCGTGAAGGCGATCGATGTGCCGGTGATCGCGGCCGGCGGCATCGCCGACGCGCAAGCCGTGCGGGCCGCCATGGCGCTGGGCGCCGCCGCGGTGCAGGTGGGCACCGCCTACCTGCTGTGCCCCGAGGCCACCACCAGCGCCGTGCACCGCGCGGCCCTGAAGAGCGACGCAGCTCGCCACACCGCCCTCACGCGCCTGTTCACCGGCCGGCCGGCGCGCGGCATCGTCAACCGCGTGATGAAGGAGCTGGGGGCGATGAGCGATGTGGCCCCCGCGTTCCCGCTGGCCACCTCGGCGATCGCGCCGCTGCGCGCAAAGGCCGAGGCAACCGGCCGCGGCGACTTCTCGCCGCTGTGGTCGGGCCAGGACCCCAGCGGCTGCAAGGAAGTGCCGGCTGCTCAGCTCACGCGCGAGCTGGCCGGGCTGTAGCGCCCCGCGATCATCGGCTCGCAGCAGCTTGCGGCTGCAAGCCGAACAGCCACACCAGCGCGGGGCCGAACTCGCGCCGCCAGGCGGTTTCGTTGTGTTCCGCCGCCGGCTCCACATGCAAGGTGGCCTCCGCGCCCGCGGGCAAGGTGCTGCCCAGCAGCTGATGCATGCGCCGCACCTCGTCCACCATGCCCCGCCCTTCCTGGCCGCCCATGTACAGGTACACCCGCGCGCCGGCCGGCAGGCGCTGGCGTTCGGCGTAGGCCCACACGTCCGGCGCGGTCCAGTAGGCGGGCGAGAAGACACCCGCCTTGCCGAACACCTGCGGATAGCGATGGATGGCCACGTCGGAGATCAACCCGCCCATGGAGCTGCCGAAGATGGCGGTGGTGTCGCGCCCGGGCAGTGTGCGGTAGTGGCTGTCGATGAATGGCTTGACCACGTCCACCAGGAAGCCGAGGTAGGCATCGCCCTCGCCCGCGCCAAAGCGCGGGTTCGCCCAGGGGTTGAGCTCGGTCATGCGCTTGTCGCCGCCGTGGTCGACGCCCACCACGATGGCTTCGAAACCATGCGAGCGCGCCAGGGCATTCAGGGTTTCGTCCACGCCCCATTCGCCCACATACGAGGTGGCGTCGTCGAACAGATTCTGCCCGTCGTGCATGTAGATCACCGGATAGCGCCGCTCACCCTGCCCATAGCTGGGCGGCAGGTACAGGCGCAGCGTGCGCTCGCGGGCCAGGCCGGGCATCGCCAGCGGCTGCGCCAGCACGGTGACATTGGGCTGGGCACTCGGTGGCCTCTGCACAGGTGCCTGGCTGCAGGCGGCACAGGCCAGCAGCAACAGGGCGGTGAAAAACCTTGTCATGGCCGTCCTTCCAGAATGCGCCAGCCCCAGCCGGGCAATGTCTCTTCGCCGTCATGGCCGGGGCGGCGGAAGGGCTGCGGCTGGCCGCTCAGGTTCACCAGCACCGTCACCTGGTCCTCCTCGCGCCGGCGCTGGAAGCCGAACACCGCGTCGTTGCCCAGCGGCAGCACCTCCGCTGCCCCACCTGCGCTGCCATTGGCCAACGCCGGGTGTGCATGCTTGAGCTGGAGCAGCTCGGCGTACAGCGGCGCGAGCTCGCGCTGCTTCCATGCGATCGGGTCTTTCTCGAAGAAGGCCAGGCGCTTGTCGAACCCCGCTTCCTGGCCGCCGTACACCAGCGGCATGCCAGGCAAGGTGGCGGCCAGCACGGCCATCGGCTTGAACGCCGGGCCATACAGCTCCACGTCGCTGCCATGCCAGGAGTTGGTGTCGTGGTTGCCGGTGAAGGTCATGCGGTAGGCGTCCGCTGGAAAGGCCTTCTTCGGATGCTGCACGTAAGCCGCCAGGTCGCGCGCATCGGCCTGGCCCTTTGCCACCTTCTTCAGCAGCTCGTACAGGTCCCAGTCGTAGGTCATGTCGAAGGCCTTGGCGTGCAGCTCGGGCTCGCTCCACTCGGCCAGCATGAACACCGGCTGGATGCGGTCCAGCTCCGCGCGCGCCTGCTCCCAGAACGGCGTGGGCACCAGGCCGGCCACGTCGCAGCGGAAGCCATCGATGTCCGCCTCGCGCAGCCAGAAGGCCATGGCGTCGATCATGGCGCGCCACAGCGCCGGCTGGGTGTAGTCGAGTGCGACCACGTCGGTCCATTCCTCACGATCGGGCCCGCTGCCGAAAGTGACCGGGAAGATCTCGCCCTGGTCGTTCTTCTTGTACCAATCGGGATGCTGCTGCACCCAGGGGTGGTCCCAGGCGGTGTGGTTGGCCACCCAGTCGAGAATGACTTTCATGCCCAGCGCGTGCGCACTCGCCACCAGGTGCTTCACGTCGGCCACGGTGCCGAATTCCGGATTGACGCCGGTGTAGTCGCGCACCGCGTAGTAGCTGCCCAGCGTGCCCTTGCGCTGCTTGGAGCCGATCGGGTGGATGGGCATCAGCCAGACGATGTCCACACCCATGGCCCTCAGCCGAGGCAGCTCGGCTTCAAATGCGGACAGGCTGCCTTGCGGCGTGTACTGGCGCAGGTTCACTTCATAGATGGTGGCTTGGCGCGACCAGGCGGGATGAACAACGCTGGAGGACATGGGGTTCGTGGGCTGGGAGTAGGCTGGACCGAATGCGCCGGCCAGGCAGAGCAGCAGTGGCAGGAATCGCATAGCGACATGTAGCAAAACTACACCAACTCTATCGCCACGCTCCCCGCCTTTTCTCGGTAGTTCTCCCAGGGACCAGTAAGGCAACTACATGATTTTTGATCTGAACCGCTTTATCGACGCCCAGGCGCCCGTCATCGCCCGCGTGCGGGCCGAGCTGGCCGCAGCCCGGAAAGCCAGCCACTGGATGTGGTTCGTGTTCCCGCAGTTGCGCGGTCTGGGCCGCAGCGCCACCGCGCTGCACTACGGCATCGCCTCGCGTGAGGAGGCGCTGGCGTACTGGCAGCACCCGGTGCTGGGCCCTCGGCTGGCCGACTGCACGGCGCTGATGCTCGCCGTGCCGGCGGGCCGCAGCGCACTCGACGTGCTCGGCTCGCCCGACGACCTGAAGTTCAGGTCGTCGATGACGCTGTTCGAACAGGTGGCGCCCGAAACGCCGCTGTTCGCCCAGGCGCTGGAGCGCTACTTCGGAGGCGAGCGCGATGCACTCACGCTGCAGCTGCTGAGCAGCGCTGACGGGCGTTAGGATCGAGCGCCTCATTCACCCGCTTGCAGCATCTCCATGAATCGCCTGCGCCTCATCCCCCTGCTTGGCCTGATCTCGGCATCCCTGTTGTTAGGCGCCTGCGCCTCAGGGCGAACCGTGATCCACGTGCCTCACAGGGTTGCGGCAGCGCCATATCCGTCGACAGCACGTGCCGTCCTGCTCCGCTCGGTCGAGGATGCCCGCCAATTCGAAGACGCACCCGCCGAGCCGAGCACCCCTTCCCTCGGAGCAGAACCGAGCTCGGCCGCCTCGGCCACGACCAAGGCACGTGCCGTCGCGCGCAAGCGCAATGGCTACGGGCTCGCCCAAGGCGACGTGCTCCTGGACGCGGACGACAACGTCGCCGCCGTCACGCGAGCCGCACTCGTGAGTGCCTTCACGAAGGCTGGATACCGAGTGGACAGCGCTGGGGACGCCGCTCCTTCCGTACCGACCACGGTGGACGTCCGCATCAAGAAGTTCTGGCTGTGGCTGCAACCCGGCGTGATGGTCGGAACGATCCGATCGACGATCGTTGTCGAAGTGACCATGGGCTCTAACCCGCCGATCACCCTCCAGGCAGACACCGCGCAGCCGGGGCAGATCTTCTCGGAGGAAGCCTGGACCCAGGCGGTCGCCACCGCCGTGAACGCGTTCGTGGATGAAGCTGCCAAGAAGTTGCAAGCCGCCCCTTGAACGGGCGGCTCCGGGCCTCAGTTCGTCGGCGTCACGTACTTCGACACCACCTTCCAGCGGCTGTCCTGCAGCTGCGACATGCGTGAGGCCTGGCTGCCCAGGCGCTTGCTGGCCGTGAAGCTGAGGTCCGGGCCGCCGAACATGTCGCCGGGGATGTTCATCTTGTCCATCGCGGCGATGAAGCTGTCCACCGTGAGGTTGGGCCCGGCCGACTGCACGCCCTTGATGAAGGTGTCCACCGCGTCATAGCCGTACACCGAGAACACGGTCGGGTCCTCGTTGAACTTGGTCTTGTACTTGTTGGCCCAGAAGCGGATGGGCTGCGAGGCTTCGTCCAGGTAGGGGTGCTGCACCGTGTGGGTGGCATACAGCCCGTCCATCGCCTTGCCACCCAGCTTGTGGATGAGGTCGGTGTACACCGCGCTGGAGCCCAGGAAGGTGGGGTTGTAGCCGGTCTTGCGCGCTTCGCCGATGCTGCCGATGGTCTCGCGGATGATGGTCCCCAGCACCACCATGTCGCAGTCGGCCGCCTTCAGCCGTGCCACCTGGCTGGAGAAGTCGGTGGCGCCGCGTTTGTAGGTGGTCTTTTCCGCCAGTTCCAGGCCGATGGTCTTCAGGCCCGACTCGGTGCCGCGCAGCACCTCCAGCCCGAAGTCGTCGTCCTGGTAGAGGATGCAGGGCTTCTTCAGCGCCTTCTCCTTCATCAGGCGCGGCAGCGCACTGCGGATCTGGTCGTAGTAGGGCGCGGCGAACGAATACTTCAGCCGGTGCAGCGGCTCGTACATCTCGCGCGCGGCCGTCACCGGGAAGAAGTTCACCACGTTCTTTTCGAACTGGATCGGCATGCTCGCCATGTTGGGCGCGGTGCCCAGGTGGGCCACCATCGCGAACACCTTGTCCTGGTTGACCAGCTTCTGCGCGGCCAGCACCGCCTTCTTGGGGTCGTAGCCGTCGTCTTCGACCAGCAGCTTGATCTTGCGGCCGTTCACGCCGCCCTGCTCGTTGAGCTCGTCCAGCCGCAGCAACATCCCCATGCGGATCTGCTTGCCGTAGCCGGCCAGCGGGCCGGACATGTCGACGATGGAGCCGATGGTGATCTCCGTCTTGGTCACGCCTTGCGTGGGCGTTTCCGCCTGCGCAAAGGGGGCGGCGGCCAGGGCCAGCAGGGCCAGGACGATGTGCTTGAGCTTCATGTCGTGTGTCTCCTCGGGTCAGGATGCGTACATCGAATCGATCAGCGGTGCGTACTTCTTCTGCACCAGGCTGCGCTTGAGCTTCATGGTGGGCGTGAGCTCCTCGTCGTCGGCGGAGAGCTGGGTGTCGATCAGGCGGAAGGTCTTCACCTGTTCCACTCGCGCGAACTTCTTGTTCACACGCGCGAGCTCCGCCTCGATCAGCGCTTGCACCTCCGGTGCGCGCGTGAGGCTGGCGTAATTGGAGAACGGCACGTCGTGGTCCTGCGCGTACTTCTCGACGTTCTCCTGGTCGATCATGATGAGCACGGTGAGGTAGGGCCGCTTGTCGCCGATGACCACCGCGTCGGTGATGTAGGGCGAGAACTTCAACTCGTTCTCGATCTCGCTGGGCGTGATGTTCTTGCCGCCCGCGGTGATGATGATGTCTTTCATGCGGTCGGTGATGCGGAAATACCCGTCCGCATCCACCAGGCCGACGTCGCCCGTGTGCAGCCAGCCCTCGGCATCGATCGTCTCGGCCGTCTTCTCCGGCTGGTTGAGGTAGCCCATGAACACATTGGTGCCGCGGATCAGCAGCTCGCCGGTGCGCTCATCCAGCTTCACCTCGTTGTAGGCGCAGGCCGGCCCGATGCTGCCCGGCTTGATGCGCCCGGCCGGCATGCCGGTGGCCGCGCCGCAGCTCTCGGTCTGGCCCCACACCTCCAGCATGGGCACGCCAAGCGCCAGGTACCAGCGGATCAGGTCAGGCGCGATCGGCGCGGCGCCGGTGACCAGGAAGCGCGCGCGGTGGATGCCGATCAGCTTGCGCGCGTTGTTCAGGGCCAGCAGGCGCGCGAGGTGGAACTTCGCCTTCAGCCACGCCGGCACCGGCTGCTGCGCCAGCACCTTGTCCACCACCTGGTGGCCCACGCCGATCGCCCAGCGGTACACCGCCTGCTGCAGGCCGCTGGCCTCCGACAGCGCAATGCTCACGCCGGAGTAGAACTTCTCCCACACCCGTGGCACCGCGGTGAACACGGTGGGCGCGATCTCGCGCACGTTCTCCGGCACGGTGTCCGGGTTCTCCACGAAGTTGAGCACCGAGCCGGTGTACATCGCGAAGTACTCGCCGCCCAGCCGCTCGGCCACATGGCACAGCGGCAGGAAGCACATGCGTTCGTCGGATTCGTCCTGCGCGATCAGCTGGTTGTAGCCGCGCACGGTGTGCACCAGCGCACGGTGCGAATGCATCGCGCCCTTGGGTTTGCCAGTGGTGCCGGAGGTGTAGATGAGGATCGCCAGGTCATCGGGTTGCGCGACATCACATCGCCGGTCGAACTCCCGCGGGTGGGCGGCATCGTGGTCGCGGCCCAGCGCCCGCAGCGCCTCCAGGCTCATCACCATGGGGTCGCTGAATTCGCGCAGGCCCTCCATGTCAAACACCACGATCTGGCGCAACAGCGGCAGCTGATCGCGCACCTCCAGCGCCTTGTCGAGCTGCTCGTCGTCTTCCACGAACAGCACCACGGTGGAGGAGTCCTCGCAGAGGTAGTGCACCTGGCTGGCGGCGTCGGTGGGGTAGATGCCGTTGGACACGCCGCCCGCGCACAGGATGCCGACGTCGGCCAGCACCCATTCGATGACGGTATTGGACAGGATGGACGCGCGCTCGCCCGGGTGGAACCCCAGTGCCGCCAGACCCATCGCGATCTCGCGCACCCCGCGCTCGGTCTCGTTCCAGCTCCAGGCGCGCCACAGGCCGAATTCCTTCTGCCGCATGAAGGTGCGCTCGCCGCGCTGGCGCGCCGCGTTGCGGAACAGCTGCGGCAGCGTCTCGCCCGGCACCACGATGTCGGTGCGCGTCTGGATGTGCCCCGTATTCCACAAGACGCTCATCGCCAGGTCTTCCTCTTCTTCCAGCGCCGCTCGCCGCGTGCGCCGGCTTCCTTCATCCCGAGGTAGAACTCCTTGATGTCGTCCTTCTCGCGCAGGCGCTCGCAGGTGTCCTCCATCACGATGCGGCCGTTCTCCAGCACGTAGCCGTAGTCCGCCACGTGCAGCGCCATGTTGGCGTTCTGCTCCACCAGCAGGAAGGTCGTGCCGCGCTCGCGGTTGATGCGCACCACGATCTCGAAGATCGTCTTCGTGAGCTTGGGACTCAGGCCCAGGCTGGGCTCGTCGAGCAGGATGAGTTCGGGCGCACCCATCAGCGCACGGCTGATCGCCAGCATCTGCTGCTGCCCGCCGGACAACAGCCCGGCGTCCTGGTCGGCGCGCTCGCGCAGGATGGGAAAGTAGTCGAACACCTGCGCCATGTCGCGGGCCACCGCATCGCGGTCGCGCCGGGTGTAGGCGCCCATCAGCAGGTTGTCCTTCACCGACAGCAGCGCGAATACCTCGCGCCCTTCAGGCACGTGGCACAGGCCGTTCTGCACGATCAGCGCCGGATCGCGCGAGGTGATGTCTTCGCCGCGGAAGTGCACGCTGCCCTTGCGCGGGTCGATGATCCCAGAGATCGTCTTCAGGATGGTGGTCTTGCCCGCACCGTTGGAGCCCAGCACGGTGGAGATCTCGCCCTTCTTGACTTTGAGCGACACGCCCCGGATGGCCTTGATCGGCCCATAGGCGCTTTCCACGTTGGTGAGTGTCAGCACCGCGTCGCCAGCGTCGCTCATGCGACCTTCCTCTCCGCCACCGCAACCGGCCGGCGCAAGGACGACAGGTCTTCGGACGACCCGAGGTAGGCCTCGATCACCCCCGGATGCGCCTGCACCTCGGCCGGCGTGCCGGTGGCCAGCACTTCCCCCTGGTTCATCGCCAGCACCCGGTCCGACACCTTGGACACCAGCCCCATGTCGTGCTCGACCATCAGCACCGTGATGCCGAGCTCGTTGCGGATGTCGTGGATCCAGAACGCCATGTCGCCGGTCTCGTCGGGATTGAGGCCCGACGAAGGTTCATCCAGCAACAGCAGTTTGGGTTCGGTACACAGGGCCCGCGCCAGCTCCACCACCTTGCGCACACCGTAGGGCAGGCCCATCACCAGCGACTCGCGATGGTGCTGCAGGTCCAGGAAGTCGATCACCTCCTCCACCTTGCGCCGCGTGGCCCGCTCCGCATCGCGTGCGCGACGGGTGAACAGCATCTCCTGCCACACGTTGGTCTGCCGATGCACATGGCGGCCGATCAGCAGGTTCTGCAACACCGTGGCGTGCTCGAAGAGCTCGATGTTCTGGAAGGTGCGCGCGATGCCCAGCCCGGCCACCGCATGCGGCGCCACTGCATTGAGCAGTTGGCCTTCGAAGTGCAGTTCGCCGGTGGTGGGCGTGTAGATGCGGCTGATGAGGTTGAACACGGTGGTCTTGCCGGCGCCGTTGGGCCCGATCAGGGTGAACACTTCGCCTTGGCGAACGTCGAAGCTCACCTTGTTGACCGCCAGCACGCCACCGAAGCGCACGCTGAGATTCCTCGCTACGAGCAGAGGTCGGTTCATTCCAAGCCCCCGGCTCGGAGGCTGCGCATATCGGGGCGGAGGTCACCCGCCGCGACATCCACCACTGGCTGTTCGCGCTCCGACGAACACGCCCAACGCAACGAGCAAAGGCGTGGGCGGGTGGACGGCGGCGCGCCTTGCGAAGCCGAGAAGCGCAGGCATTGCGGCTGCGCGCGCAGCGCGCTTCGTGAACTGACTCGTGGCGACTGTCTGAGCGGAGTGAACGAAGTGAACGCAGCGAGTTGAGCCACGAAGCCGCAATGCCGAGCATCGCAGGGCACCCTCGCGCAGCGAGGGCAAGCAGATGAAGCGCCGACGGCCGCCCGCCCACGCCTTTGCTCGCTCCAAAAGACCCGCCTCACCGCAAGCGCTCCGACTTCTGAAACGACTTCTGGCGCTTGAACAAGCCCCGCCGATAGAAGGGAAAGAGTTGCAGATAGGTCCGCACCTTCAGCCAGCGCCCATACAAGCCCATAGGCTCGAACAGCACAAACGCCACCAGCACCAGCCCATACACAAATCCCTGCAAGCCCGCCGCCTGCCCGATCACATCCGGCAAGTGGTCCTTCATCAGCGCAATCACCTGCGGCATGGTGATCAGGAAGATGGCCCCCATGAACACACCATGGATCGAGCCGAGCCCGCCGATCACCACCATCAGCAGCAAGTCGATGGACTGCAGGATGCCGAACTGGTCCGGCGAGATGAAGCGCAGTTGGTGGGCGTACAAGGCGCCGCCGATGCCGGCCAGCGCGGCTGACAGCGCGAACGACAAGGTCTTGAAGCGCGCGAGATGAATACCCATGCTCTGCGCCGAAATCTCCGAATCGCGTATCGCGACGAACGCGCGACCTGTGGGAGAACGCAGCAGGTTCAGCACCAACAACGTGGCGCCCACTGCCACCGCCAGGCAGACGAAATAGAAGCTCATGGCCGTATCGGCGCTCCAGCCAAAGGCCGAGAGGCTGGGCACGCTCTTGCCGGCATTGCCGCCGGTGACGCTCTCCCAGCGCGCCAGCACCTCCTCCACGATGAAGCCGAAGGACAAGGTGGCGATGCCGAGGTAAACGCCTTTTACGCGCAGCGCCGGCAGCCCCACCACGCAGCCCACCGCGGCTGACAACGCCGCAGCCGCCGCGATCGACAAGGGAAACGGCCAGCCGCGCGCTTGCAGGTACGCCTCGGTGTACGCCCCCACGCCCAGGAAGGCCGCATGGCCGATGGAGAACAAGCCGGTAAAGCCCGCCAGCAGCATCAGCCCCAGCCCCACCACGCCATAGATGCAGATGAAGGTCAGCTGCGACAGCCAGTAGTCCGGCACCGTCCACGGCCCGGTGAGCAGCGCCACCAGCAGCATCGAGTACCAGAACACATGGCCGCCATGCTTGGCCAGCCGGATGTCCTGGTCGTACGAGGTCTTGAAGACGAACCGCATCAGAGCTCCCGCCGGGCCGCCCCAAGGGCGGTCTGCGCCCCCTCGGAGGGCAGCGAACGAAGCGAGCGTGGGAGCTTCATCAGACCTTCTTCCTCAGGCTGCCGCCGAACAGGCCGTTGGGCTTGACCATGAGCATGATCAGTACCACCACGTAGGCCGCCACGTCCTTGAAGCCCTCAGGCAGGTAGAAGCCCGACAGCGACTCCACCACACCGATCACCAGCCCACCCACCACCGCGCCCGGCAGGCTGCCGAAGCCGCCTACCACCGCGGCCGGAAAAGCCTTCAGCCCGATGAAGCCCATGTTCGCGTGCACGAAGGTGATCGGCGCCAGCAGCAGCCCCGCCACCGCGGCCACCGCGGCCGCCAGCCCCCACACCAGCCCGTTGAGCCGCTTGACCGGGATGCCCATGTAGTAAGCGGCCAGCTGATTCTGCGACACCGCCTGCATCGCAATGCCCACCCGGCTGCGGCTGAACATCAGGTACAGCCCGGCGCACAGCAGCGCCGTCACGCCGATCACCACCGCCTGCTCGGCGTTGAGCACCAGGCCGCCCAGGCGCCAGACCTGGTCCTTGTAGGGCACCGGCAAGGTGTGCGTCTCCGTGCCGATGTTGGGGATCATGGTGATCGCGCCGCGCGCGATGTAACCCAGCCCGATGGTGAGCATCACGATGCTGAACGCGGGTTGCCCGAGGATGGGCCGGATGGCGGCGCGCTCGGCCACGATGCCCACCAGCGCCATGCCGACGATCGCGCAAGGCACCGCCAGCCAGAACGGGAAGCCGAAGAAGGTCATCGCGGCCAGTGCCAGGAAGGCGCCCAGCATCATCAGCTCGCCCTGGGCAAAGCTCACCGTCTCGGTGGCCTTGTAGATCAGCACGAAGCCGAGCGCGATCAGGCCGTAGATGCACCCCTGCGCGATGCCGCTGATGACGATCTGCAGAACCTGCACAGCCCGCGTCTCCTTTGCCCTCGTTGCGAAGCGCACGGGGCCTTGCTATTCTTTGCCAAGCAAGCGATTGCTTTGTTGAAGCAGCTGCTGCTTTCTATCCAATACGGCCTCCGCGCGTCAGCGTGGAAACCCCAGATGCCCTCCAGACGAACTGCCACCGCCCGCCAACCCGCCACCCGCTCCACGGCCGCCCGCACCACCGAGGCGGCCACCACCGAGAACGTGAACAACCGGCGTGCCGAGCTGGTGCGCGTGGCCGCGCGCCTGTTCCGCGAAAAGGGCTTTGACGGGACCACCGTGCGCGACATCGCCCATGCGGTGGACATGCGCTCGGGCAGCCCGTTCTATCACTTCGCCAACAAGCATGAACTGCTGATGGCCGTGATGGAAGAGGGTTTGCGCCTGGGTCTGGAACGCACCGAGGAGGTGCTGAGCAGCGGCACCGGCGAGCTGCCGGCGGCCGAACGTTTCCGCCGCCTGGTGCGCACGCACTACGGCATCCTGCACGACACCGGCAGCGACTTCATCCCGGTGATGCTGTACGACTGGCGCTCCCTGCCCGACGAGTACAAGCGCCGGATCATCAAGCTGAAGGACCGCTACGACGCCATCTGGCAGGCCACCATCGACGAGCTGCATGCGCAAGGCCTGCTGCGGGCGGAGCCGAAGTTCGCCCGCCTGCTGATCCTGGGCGCGATCAATTTTTCGGGCACCTGGTACAAGCCGAAGTCGCGCGCCGCCGGCAGCGTGGACCTCGACGCCCTGGCTGAGCAGACGACCCAGCTCTTCCTGCAGGCCAGCCCCGCGCGCGCCAGGCCGGGCGCCGCCCCCGCCCGCACGCAGGCACCGGCATGAAAACCGTGCGCGTGGCCGCCGGCCTGGGCTTCTATGGCGATTCATGGGAGCCGGTGAAGGCCGCCATCGAACGCGGCGGCGCGCACTACGTCTGCTCCGACCACCTGGCCGAGCTCACGCTCGCCATCCTGCGCAAGGACCAGGCGAAGGACCCGGCCGCCGGCTTCACGCGCGACCTGGTGCCCATGCTCACCAGCCTGTGGCCGGCCGCCGCGCAGCGGGGCGTGAAGTTCGTGCTCAATGCAGGGGGGCTCCATCCGGAAGGCGCGCGCGATGCCGTGGTGGCCGCATTCAAAGCCAAAGGCTGGCACGCGCGTGTCGCGGTGGTGACAGGCGATGCCCTCCTGCCCCGGCTGGACGCGCTGCAGGCCGAGGGCGAAAGCCTGGCCCACCTGGACACCGGCGCTTCCATCGCCGCGGTGCGCGACCGCCTGGTGTTCGCCAACGCCTACCTGGGCGCCGCGCCCATCGTGCAGGCGCTCGCGCAGGGCGCGGAGATCGTCATCACCGGCCGGGTGGCCGACGCGGCGCTGTTCCTCGCGCCGCTGGTGCATGAATTCGGCTGGCCGCTTTCGCCCACCGACGCAGCGGGCCTCGACCGGCTGGCGCAGGGCCTGGCCGTGGGCCACCTGCTGGAGTGTTCCGGCCAGGGCGCCGGCGGCAACTTCGGCTCGGCCGCTGCCTGGGCGCGGGTGCCCGACCTTACCCACATCGGCTATCCGATCGCCGAAGTGGCCGAGGACGGCAGCGCCATCATCACCAAGGCGCCCGGCACCGGCGGCCGCATCAACTTCCACACCGTGCGGCAGCAGCTGCTGTACGAGGTGCACGACCCGCGCGCCTACCTCTCACCCGACGTGGTGCTGGACATGGGCGAGCTGCGGCTGGACGACCTGGGCAGCGACCGGGTGCGCCTGCGCGGCGCGCGCGGCCGCGCACGCCCGCCGCGGCTGAAGGTGGTGGCCGGATATGAAGACGGCTGGATGGGCCAGGCGGTGGTCGGCTTTTGCTGGCCCGATGCCATGGCCAAGGCACGCGCCGTGGTCGATTCGGTGAAGCAGCAGATGGCCGACAGGCGCATGGCCACCGACGAGCTGTGCGTGGAGTTCATCGGCCACGACGCCTTTCTGGGCCCGCATGCCGACCGCTCGCGCGAAGCCGAGCTCAACGAGGTGTGGCTGCGCATGGCGGTGCGCTGCGCCGACAAGCGCGTGGCCGACGCCTTCCCGCGCCTGTTCCCCTGGATGGCCTTGTCCGGGCCACCGTACATGGGAGGCTTCCATGGCATCGCGCCAGCCAGCCAGCTGCTGGGGTTATGGCCCACCACCTTGCAGCGCGAGCGCGTAGAGTCGGCCGTGCAGGTCCATCTCTCGAAGGTCGCTGCATGAAGCGATTGCTGGCCGACATTGCGCATGCGCGCAGCGGCGACAAGGCCGATCGCGCCGACATCGGCGTGTTCGCCTGGGACGACGCGGGCTACCAGGTGCTGGCGCAGGCACTCACCGCGCAACGGGTGGCCGAGCATTTTGCCCACCTGATCGGCTCCGACACCAGCCGGGTGCGCCGCTACGCCCTGCCGGGCCTGCTGGCCCTGAAGTTCGTGGTCGACGGCGCGCTCGGCGGAGGCGCCGCGCACAGCCTGCGCAGCGACAACCTCGGCAAGACCATCGCGGCCCAGCTGCTGCGCATGGAGCTGGAGCTGCCGGACGCTGAAGCGCGCGCCGCACTCGCCGGTGCACAAACCGCGCTGGAGCGCTTCTGAGATGCGCTCCGCCCTGCGCATTCCGCTTGCCGCCGCGGCCCTCGCCGTGTGCGCCGCTACGGCCTTCGCGACGCCGCTGCTCATGGGCAGCATCCAGCCGGAGAGCAGCTACATCGGCCGCTGGATCCGCCTGGTCTACACCGAAGCCTTCCGTCGCGTCGGCGTGCCGTTCGACATCGCGGTCTATCCAACACAGCGCCTCACCCTGCTGTCGGACGGCGGGGAGGTGGATGGTGATGTCGCGCGGGTGCATGGTTATGCCGCGGCACATCCGCAACTGGTGCGTGTGGAAGAGCCGGTGATGGATGCACGCATGGTGCTGTACGGGCTGGCGCCTCAGGCCGGGTTCCCCGACCTGCCGGCGCTCGCCCGCACCGAGCTGAAAGCCGTGGTCACGCGAGGCGTGGCCGTCTGCGAATCGACGCTGCGCAACGCGCTGGGGCCCGAACGTGTCGTGGCGGCAAGCACCGGCGACCAGGCCCTGCGGATGCTGCTGGCACAGCGCGTGGACCTGATGTGCAGCTCCGACATCGCCATGCAGCACCAGCTCCTCGAGCCGGAGTTCCGCGGCGCGGCCAACGTGCGGGCCGTGCTGGACCTCGGCCCGTTTCCGTTCTACCCCTACCTGCACCGCCGGCATGCGGCCCTGGCGCCGCAGCTCGCAACGGCGTTGAAGCAGATGAAGACCGAAGGCCTGATCGAGCGCTATCGCCAGGAGGCGCTCAGCGGTGCCGACAAACCCTGAGGCAGCCCACATGCAGCCCAACCCCGTGCTCATGGCCCGCAACGGCCCGGTGTGGACCGTGACGCTCCACCGTCCCGAGGTGCGCAATGCCGTGGACGGCCTCACCGCGCGGGCGCTGGCCGACGCGTTCCGCGAATTCGAGAGCGAACCGTCGGCCCACGTCGCTGTGCTCACCGGCGCGGGCGGCCACTTCTGCGCCGGAGCGGATTTGCGAGCCGTCGCCCAGGGTCAGCATGGCGAGATGGCGCTGCCCTTGAACACCGACCTGGCGAGCGACGGCCCGATGGGCCCGTCGCGCCTGCAGCTGTCCAAGCCGGTGATCGCCGCGGTGTCCGGCTACGCCGTCGCGGGCGGGCTGGAGCTCGCGCTGTGGTGCGACCTGCGGGTGGTGGACGAGACCGCCGTGTTCGGCGTGTTCTGCCGCCGCTGGGGCGTGCCGCTCATCGACGGCGGCACCGTGCGGCTGCCGCGGCTGATCGGCGAAAGCCGCGCGCTGGACCTCATCCTCACCGGCCGGCCGGTGGATGCCGAAGAAGCGCTCCAGATCGGCCTGGCCAACCGCAAGGTGCCGGCCGGCCAGGCCCTGGCGGCGGCCCAGGCCCTGGCGGCAGAGATCGCGGCGCTGCCGCAGCAATGCCTGCGCAACGACCGCGCGAGCACCCTTCGGCAAGCGGGCCGCTCGCTGCGCGAGGCGCTGGCGCAGGAGTTCGCCCTGGGCCTGGAGACACTGCGCTCGGGTGAGGCGCAGGAAGGTGCGGCGCGTTTTGCCGCGGGCGCTGGCCGCCACGGCACCAAAGCCTAGGTGCCGTCCTGCGAAGGGGCGCGCTTGCTGCCGGTGATCATCGCCAGCGGCAGGTTCTCGCGTTGAAGCCAGCTCATGAGGGCCACGCCGGCCAGGTGCAGCGCGACCGCCACCCACAGCAGCTTGGCAAGCAGCGCGTGCACATCGCGCGGCCAGTCTTCGCCCCACAGGGCATCGGTGCGGCTGAGCCAGCCGGTCAGCCCCAGCAGCAGCACCAGGCTCCATAGCAGCCAGACCATCCAGCGCCCGAGCGGGTTGTGGCCCAGGTGGCGCGCCACGTTGCCCCGGAGCAGCCGGCGCAGATAGCGCAGGGTGCCGGGCATCGACAGCGTCAGCTCGCTCCAGGCCGCCGCGCCCGAGGCCACCGCCGCCCACAGCAGGCGCGCACCCACGACGCCGACGGCCGCATAACCGATCACCCGGTGCACGAAGTCGCCGTCGTCGCGCACCCCGTTGAACAGCACCAGCGCCGCGAGCGACCAGTGCAGAAGACGAACGGCCGCGTCCCACACCGGAACGCGGCCGTCGGTACGAGGCACCTGGCTTTACTTCTCGACTTCGGACTTCACCACGTCCAGCGTCTTGGTGTCGAAGTAGATCTCCACCTTCTTGCCGTCCTTGTTCTTGCCGTAGATCTCATAACACTGGCCATCGACCTTGAACTTCTTGATCGTGTAGCCCTGGGCTTCGATCTTGGCCTTGGCGTCGGCTTCCTTCATCCATTCGGCCTTGGGGTGGGCCGTGCAGTCGGCCTTGGCAAAGGCCGTGGACGCCACCAGGGTGGCGAGCAGGCCAGCGAGTACGGGAATCAGCTTCATGGGGTGGTCCGGGTTGTGAAGCGGCGAGTCTATCAGTCAATGAGAATCGTTCGCAACTCGCCTCGCAGGGCATTGACGAAGCGCAACTCGCGCACACGCGGCAGCTCGTCCACCCGCAACACCGCCTCCGTGGCCCGGCCGTGCTGGAGCGCCAGCGCCCGGCCCACCCCGTCCAGCAGGCCGCAGCGCAGCGGCGGCGTGATCCAGCGGCCGTCGTCCAGCTGCGCGAGCACGTTGCCGCGGGTGAACTCGGTGACCTCGCGGTCGGCGTTCCACAGCAGGGTGTCGAACACGGCGGCATCGGCCGGCGCATGCGCCTCGTAGTGCTCGCGCCGCGTGGTCTTGAAACGCAGGAAGTCCTGCGGCGCGACCACCGGGCTGGCCGCCAGCTGCACACGCACCGGCTGACCGGTGACGCCCAGCGCAAACGCCTGGATGCGGGCCTGTCCGTGGCCATCCACCAGCAGCCGCACGCGCCAGGTGCCGCAGGCGTGTTGCTGCGCCAGCTGCTGCAGCGCCTGCCGCGCCGCCGCTGCGTCGAACGGGCGGCCGAAGTGGCGGGCGGCGTCCGCCAGGCGCGCCAGGTGCAACGCCAGCGCCGGGTAATGGCCCTGCTCCAGCCTCAGCGTCTGCAGCAGCTCGAAAGAGTGGCTGGCACGCTGCAGGAAGGCCGCCTTGTGCTGCCACTCACGCCACTCCGCGTCCGCATGCGCATCGATGGTGATGCCGCTGCCGATGCCGCAGCGTGCGTTGCCGCCGCGCAGCACCACCGTGCGGATGCCCACGCTGAACGTGGCCGCGCCGCCCGGCTGCAGCACCCCGATGGCGCCGCAGTACACGCCGCGTGGTTGTGCTTCCAGCTGCCGTATCCAGTGCATGGCGCGCAGCTTGGGCGCCCCGGTGATGGAGCCGCAAGGGAAGAGCGCACCGAACACCTGCGCCAGCGTGGTGCCCTCGCGTGTGCGCGCGGTCACGTCCGAGGTCATCTGCCAGACCGTGGGCCAGGCGCGGCGCTCGAACAGCTGCGGCACCTGCACGCTGAAGGGCTGGGCCACGCGCGACAAGTCGTTGCGAATCAGGTCCACGATCATCAGGTTCTCGGCCCGCTCCTTCTCGCTGGCCAGCAGCCCGGCGGCCATGGCCTCGTCCTCCTGCGGCGTGGCGCCACGCGGGGCGGTGCCCTTCATCGGCCGGCTCAGCAGGCGGCCATCGCGCCAGTCGAAAAAAAGTTCGGGTGAGACGCTGAGCACCTGCTCGTCGCCGGCGTCGACGAAGGCGGCATAGGCCTGCGGCTGGGCCCGGTGCAGGGCCTGGAACAGCGCGAGAGGCTCCCCGTCGAAGCGGCCGTGCCAGGGCGCGGTGAGGTTCACCTGGTAGACCTCCCCCTCGGTGATGGCCTGGTGGATGCGCCGCACGGCGGTATCGAAGGCCCGGCGCTGCAGGCCGGCTTGCCAGTGCAAGGGAGCTTGCGGTGCGGCGAGTTCGCAGGGCCAGGCCACCGGTTCGTCATACACCGCGAACCAGGCGAGCGGCCCATCGGCTTCATGGGTGCGGCAGGCGGGGTCGAACGCCGCCGCGGCCTCGTAGCGCACGAACCCTACGCACCAGCGACCCTGCAGCGCCAGGCGGTGCGCCCGGTCCAGCAGGGGGGGCACTTCCGCCGCCGTGTGCGCCACCAGCCGCTGCAGCGGCTTGCCGAAGGCATGGCGCAGCGCGCTGCCGTCGGCAGCAGCGCCTACGAAGTCGATGCAGGCGGACAGGGGCTCGGAGGAGGCGGCTGAAGTGGGCAAGGCGAGGCCGTGCAGAAAAGGCGTGAGGCGCGCAGTGTAGGGACGAAAGGAAAAAGGGCCGTGCAGTGCACGGCCCTTTGCAGCAACGCCGAACGTTCAGTTGGTCTGCGCCAATTGCTCCAGGATCGCCGGGTTGTGGTGAGCACATCACGTCGCTTCGCGACATGAGTGCTCCTCGAACCCGGCACGCGCTCACGCGCTCACGCCAGCCGGGCGTCTTGGATCAATTCGTCTGCGCCAATTGCTCCAAGATGGCCGGGTTCTCCAGCGTCGAGGTGTCCTGCGTGATCTGCTCGCCCTTGGCGATGGAGCGCAGCAGGCGGCGCATGATCTTGCCGGAACGGGTCTTGGGCAGGTTGTCGCCGAAGCGGATGTCCTTGGGCTTGGCGATCGGGCCGATTTCCTTGCCCACCCAGTCGCGCAATTCCTTGGCGATGGCCTTGGCTTCGTCGCCGGTGGGGCGCGCGCGCTTGAGCACCACGAAGGCGCAGATGGCTTCGCCGGTGGTCTCGTCGGGGCGGCCCACCACCGCGGCTTCGGCCACCAGGCTGGTGTGCGACACCAGCGCGGACTCGATCTCCATCGTGCCCATGCGGTGGCCGCTGACGTTGAGCACGTCGTCGATGCGGCCGGTGATCGTGAAGTAGCCGGTCTTGGCGTCGCGGATCGCGCCATCGCCGGCGAGGTAATAACCGCGCAGCTCGGGCGGGAAGTAGCTCTTCTTGTAGCGCTCGGGGTCGCCGTAGATGATGCGGATCATGCCGGGCCAGGGCTTCTTGATGACCAGGATGCCACCCTGCCCGTTGGGCACGTCGGCGCCCGTCTCGTCCACGATCGCCGCATCGATGCCGGGGAAGGGCAAGGTGCAGGAGCCGGGCCACAGCGGCGTGGCGCCGGGCATGGGCGTGATCATGTGGCCGCCGGTCTCGGTCTGCCACCAGGTGTCCACGATGGGGCAGCGGCCACCGCCCACATGCTCGTGGTACCACTCCCAGGCAGCCGGGTTGATCGGCTCGCCCACCGAGCCCAGCAGGCGCAGGCTGCTCAGGTTGTAGTTGCGCGGATGCGCGGTGTTGTTGCCCTCGGCCGCCTTGATCAGCGAGCGGATCGCCGTCGGCGCGGTGTAGAACACCGTCACCCGGTGGTCCTGGATCATCTTCCAGAAGCGGCCGGCATCCGGGTAGGTGGGAATGCCTTCGAACACCACCTCGGTGGCACCCAACGCGAGTGGGCCGTAGGTGATGTAGCTGTGGCCGGTGACCCAGCCGATGTCGGCCGTGCACCAGAACACGTCCTCGTCCTTCAGGTCGAAGGTCCACTTGGTGGTGAGCGCCGCATGCAGCAGGTAGCCGCCGGACGAATGCTGCACGCCCTTGGGCTTGCCGGTGGAGCCGGAGGTGTAGAGCAGGAACAGCGGATGTTCGGCGCCCACCCACTCCGGCTCGCAGGTGACGGGCTGGCCGTACAGCGCCTCGTGCAGCCACACGTCGCGCGGCGCGCTGAAGCCCACGCTCGCGCTGCCGGTGCGGCGATAGACGATCACATGCTTGACGCTGTCGCAGCCGCCCAGGCCGAGCGCTTCGTCGACGATGCTCTTGAGCGGCAGGTTCTTGCCGCCGCGCACCTGCTCGTCGGCGGTGATCACCATCACCGCGCCGGCGTCCTCGATGCGGTCGCGCAGGCTCTGCGCCGAGAAGCCGCCGAACACCACCGAGTGGGTGGCGCCGATGCGTGCGCAGGCCTGCATCGCGATCACGCCTTCGATGGACATCGGCATGTAGATGACCACGCGGTCGCCCTTGGCCACGCCCATCTTGCGCAGCGCATTGGCCATCTGGCAGGTGCGCGCCAGCAGCTCGCTGTAGGTGGCGGTGGTGACCTTGCCGTCGTCCGCCTCGAAGCGGATGGCGACCTTGTCGCCCTTGCCGCCTTGCACATGGCGGTCCAGGCAGTTGTAGGACACGTTGAGCGTGCCGTCCTCGAACCACTTGAAGAAAGGCGCCTGGCTGTCGTCCAACACTTTGGAAAACGGTGTCTTCCAGCTCACCAGTTCGCGCGCCAGCCGGGCCCAGTAGCCTTCGTAGTCGGCTTCCGCTTCGGCCACCAGCTTGTCGTAGGCCGCCATGCCCGAGATGTGCGCCCGCTCCACAAAGCTCTGCGGCGGCGGATAGAGCTTGAGTTCGTGGGGGGCATCTGCGGCGCTGGTCATCGTTGTCTCCGTCGGGGTGAGGGGTGAACCGGGCTGCACCTTAGGCAGCGGCTCTTACGAAGCGCTTACTCGGGCAGCGCTGCCTAGAATCCGCCCCAGTTTACGCACCGGACATGCCCATGGCCTCAATGGAAGACCCGAACCGCCCCCTGCGGCCCCTGCCCAACCTGATCTTCATGAGCCGCTGGCTGCAGCTGCCGCTGTACCTGGGGCTGATCCTTGCGCAGGGCGTGTACGTGGTGCACTTCTGGGTGGAGCTGCTGCACCTGATCGAGGCTGCCATGGGCAGCCAGACGGCATTGCAGGCCATCCTGTCGGCCGTCACGCCAACCGGCACGGCGCAGCTGGCGACCGCCAAGCTGACCGAAACCATCATCATGCTGGTGGTGCTAGGGCTGATCGACGTGGTGATGATCAGCAACCTGCTGATCATGGTGATCGTGGGTGGCTACGAGACCTTCGTCTCCCGCATGAACCTGGAAGGCCACCCCGACCAGCCGGAATGGCTGAGCCACGTCAACGCCTCGGTGCTCAAGGTCAAGCTGGCCACCGCCATCATCGGCATCAGCTCCATCCACCTGCTCAGGACCTTCATCAACGCCGAGGCCTACAGCGAGAAGGCCTTGATCGCGCAGACGGTGATCCACTTCACCTTCCTGCTCTCGGCGATGGCGATCGCGATGACCGACCGCATCCTGGCGGGTGTGCCCTCCAGCAAGCACTGACCCGTCCAGCCGGTCACTGGTCGGTCCACACCGGCCGGTGGCTGCCCAGCGGCACCGCAGGCCGGGTCCAGGTGGGCGGCGTGCGCTCCAGCTGGCCGGCATGGCGCACCGCCAGCAGGCGGCCGAAGCCGGAATCCGACTCTTCCAGCAGGCCCCGCACATCGTCCAGCGAGGGATCGGGCGCGGCCAGCCCGCCGGGCACCCGCCCCAGGCCGCGCAGCCAATGCGCCGTCTGCGCCAGCGACACCTGCACATGCCAGCTGCCGCCCTCGGTGGCGCGGCGGGCCAGCGCCCGCGCGATGCCAAAGGCCAGCAGGTACCCGGACGCATGGTCCAGCGCCTGCGCCGGGAGCGGCCGCGGCTCGGTGCTGCCGGCTGCCTCCGCTTCAGCGACATTGAAACCGCTGGCGGTCTGCACCAGCGAGTCGAACCCGCGCCGCCGCGCCCAGGGGCCGATGGGGCCGTAGGCGGTGAGGGAAGCGCAGACGATGCCGGGCCGCAACCTGGCCAGCGCGTCCGGACCGAAGCCCAGGGCCGCCAGGCCGCCCGGGCGGTAGCCCTGCAGGAACACGTCCGCCTGGCGCACCAGCGCCTGCAGCGCCTCCCGCCCGGCGGGGGTGCGCAGGTCCAGCTGGGCCGAGCGCTTGCCGCGGCCGGTGTCCACCACCAGGGTGTCGATCGCGGGCAGGTGCGCTGCGGTGACCAGCATCACGTCCGCCCCATGGGCGGCCAGCGTGCGCCCGGCGACCGGCCCGGCCACCACGCGGGTGAGGTCCAGCACCCGCAGGCCGTGCAGCGGCCGGGCGCCGGCAGGCAGGGGCTGCAACGGGCGCACCGGCGAGGCGTCGATGCGGGTGACGCTCAGCACCGGCAGGCCGGCCACCGCGCGGGCTTGCGGAAGGGCGTCCCATTCCGCCATGCTGCGCAGCGCGGCCACGCACAGGCCAGCGTCGCTGGCGAGCGTTTCGAACTCGACCGCATCTCGCTCCAGCAGCGCGCGCGCGACCGCCGCCTTGTCGTATTCACAGCCGAGCAGCCGCAGGATGCCGTCGCGGTGGTGGGGGAAATTGGTGTGCACCCGCACGCCGCCGCCCGAGCCGGTGCGGTAGAAGCCGGCGATCCTGTCCCAGGGGTCGGCGGGGGGCTCGCCATGGATGCGAAGGTAGCGCTCGCTGCGGAACTCGGCGGCCGCATGGTGCATGTCCACCCTCACCTGCTGCGGCGGACCACCCCGCAGCACGCCCACCTCGCAGGCGGCCAGCGCAGCAGCGGCGATGCTGGCCTGCGCCGCCGTGCCCACGGCGAAGGACGATGGAAGCACCGGTTCGGTGCCGGTGAGCGTCACGGCGTCCAGCGCCGCCGGCGCACCGCCCAGGGTGGCCCAGAGGGAAGACAAGGCTTGGTGCGGCGTTTGCAAGGCAGGCATGCGGTGGGTACGTCGGGGTGTCCACTGAGAGCCGGATGATGAAGCATGTTGTCTGCCCATGCCGGCCACCTGTCGCAGCCTGGGCTCCCCTGAATTGGGGAACGGAGTGCAAATAGCTCTCCGGCAGGCGAGGAATCGCCTAGAGTGAAGCCACATAACGTCGGCGGTGCGCGCTTTGTCCATGCGGACGCAATGCCGGCCTGCGCAATACGGGAGGGTCACATGGTTGGAATGTGGGGGGTCCGGGCGGCGCTGGGTGCCGTGGTGCTGGCCGCTGGTGCGCTTCAGCCCAGCTACGCGCAGACGGAGGTATTGGCCACGCCGTACCGATGGATGATCGATCCGGAGTTCAACCCCGCGAAGGGGCTGTTCACCTGGGTGGACGCCTTGAGCGGCTCGATCTGGGTGAGCGGCATCGACCGCGCCACCGGGGCCTTCATCCCGGCAGACGGCAAAGGTGTGCTCATCGAGTACGCCGCCGCCCCGGTGGGTGGCCTGGGCTTCACGCTGAACGGGCCGGAATGGGCGCGGGGCACTCCCAGCGACGTGATCGTCTACACCCGCTTCCCGCCCGGTGTACCGGCGACGCCCGAAAACGCGCTCATCGGCATCGCCACGCAGACCGCATCGGGCACCTGGACTCGCCGCACGGCCGCGCCGGCCCAGCGCAACGCCCCTTTTGGCAGCCTGTCGCGCAACGACGTCGCGAAGATGACCTACAACGACGCGGCCGGCAACCACTACTGGCGCAACGTGTCGGACGCCGCTTCGGAGGAGTTGCTTCCGGGCCTCACGGGCAGCGGGCTGCTGCCCGCGGTACGCTTCGTGGACGATGAAAACATCGTGGTCTACCCCATGCCCGTGGACGGAGTGCCGCAGGTCTTTGGCTACAACCTCGACACCAAGCTGCTGCTGCAGCTCACCAACGAACCCGGCACCAAGGAGCAGCCTTGGATGTGGCGTGCGCCCGAGCTCAACGGCCAGCTGGTGATGATCACCACCGTGAACAAGACGGCGGTCAATGTGTACCGGCAGGCCAGCGATGGCCAGGGCGGCGTGGTATGGACCCGGGCATCGAGCGTGGCGGCGCCGAACAACGGGAGCTGGTTCTCCACCGAGCCCTTCGTGTACCAGGGCCGGTCCTATGCGATCGCCCAGCTGACCGAGGCGGGCAAGGACTACCCTTCATCGATCTGGTTGATGAACTTCAACCACAACGACCCCATCCTGCGCCGCCTCACGCCTGAATCGCCGGACCGCGCCCGCGCCGACCCGGAGATCTTCGTGACCGACAAGGGGCCAGTGGTCTTTTTCAGCCGCTTCGACCAGAGCAAGGGCTCGTACTGGCTGTGCCTGGCGTGCATGGAAGGTGAATACCGGGTCGACACCGGCCTGCCGCCGCCGTTCTGAGCCCGATCGGGTGGTCGCAGGCCGGCACTGGGATAATCCCGGGTTCCCAGAGCCGACCCACCTCCGCCATGCCCACCACGATCCAGCACAGCGACCTCGTCGATTCCGTTGCGGCCGCGCTGCAGTACATCAGCTACTACCACCCGGCCGACTACATCGCCCACCTGGCGCGCGCCTATGAGCGCGAGCAGTCGCCGGCGGCCAAGGACGCGATCGCGCAGATCCTCACCAATTCGAAGATGTGCGCCGAAGGCCGGCGCCCGATCTGCCAGGACACCGGCATCGTCAACGTGTTCCTCAAGATCGGCATGGACGTGCGCTTCGAGGGCTTTGCCGGCTCGATCGAGGACGCGGTCAACGAAGGCGTGCGCCGCGGCTACCTCAACCCCGACAACGTGCTGCGGGCCTCGGTGCTCAACGACCCGATCTTCGAGCGCAAGAACACCAAGGACAACACGCCGGCGGTGGTGCACATGACCGTGGTGCCTGGCAACACGGTGGACGTGACCGTGGCGGCCAAGGGCGGCGGCTCGGAGAACAAGAGCAAGTTCGCGATGATGAACCCGAGCGACAACCTGGTCGACTGGGTGCTCAAGACGGTGCCGCTGATGGGAGCCGGCTGGTGCCCGCCCGGCATGCTGGGCATCGGCGTGGGCGGCACCGCCGAGAAGGCGATGCTGATGGCCAAGGAAGCGCTGATGGACGACATCGACATGTACGAGCTGCTGCAGCGCGGCCCGGCCAACAAGCTCGAAGAGCTGCGCATCGAGCTGTACGAGAAGGTCAATGCGCTGGGCATCGGCGCGCAAGGCCTGGGCGGCCTCACCACCGTGCTGGACATCAAGATCAAGACCTACCCCACCCACGCGGCCAGCAAACCGGTGGCGATGATCCCGAACTGCGCCGCCACCCGCCATGCGCACTTCGTGCTCGACGGCTCCGGCCCGGCCTACCTGGAGCCGCCCAGCCTGGACCTGTGGCCCAACGTGCAGTGGGCGCCCGACTACAACAAGAGCCGCTCGGTCAACCTGGACACCCTCACCAGGGAAGAAGTGGCGAGCTGGAAGCCAGGCGACACCCTGCTGCTCAACGGCAAGATGCTCACCGGCCGCGACGCCGCGCACAAGCGCATCCAGGACATGCTGGCCAAGGGTGAGCCGCTGCCGGTGGACTTCACCAACCGGGTCATCTACTACGTGGGCCCGGTGGACCCTGTGCGCGACGAGGTCGTGGGCCCCGCCGGCCCCACCACCGCCACCCGCATGGACAAGTTCACCGACATGATGCTGGCCGAGACGGGCCTGATCGCGATGGTGGGCAAGGCCGAACGCGGCCCGGTCGCCATCGAGGCGATCCGCAAGCACAAGAGCGCCTACCTGATGGCGGTGGGCGGCGCGGCCTACCTGGTGAGCAAGGCGATCAAGGCCGCCAAGGTCGTGGGCTTTGCCGACCTGGGCATGGAAGCGATCTACGAGTTCGAGGTGAAGGACATGCCGGTCACCGTGGCCGTGGACGCCGGCGGCACCTCCGCCCACGTGACAGGGCCGAAGGAGTGGCAGGCCAAGATCGGCAAAATTCCGGTAGCCACGGCCTGAGGGCATCACTTCTGGCTGGAGCCTCCCTCTCGGAGGGAGGCTGGAGGGAGCCGACCCAACTCGCTGGAGCCCCCTCGCGGAGGGGGCGCGGGGGAGTCGGACAGACAGCCACCGGCTAGGAATCTGGGCGGCTTCTGCCGCTCAGATTCCTAGGCTGCCCGCTTCAGCTGCGCGCGGCGCCGTGCGCCGTTGCGGGTGTGGCGGAACAGGTCCTTCGGGTCGTCGGCCGGCGGCACCAGGTCGGCGTCGATGCCGATGCCGCGCTTGAGGCACTGCTCGTACACATAGCGCAGCGCGGAGTAGTCCTCCAGCGCAAAGCCCACCGAGTCGAACACCGTCACCGCCCGCGCGCCCGCGCGGCCGGCATGTTCGCCCGCCAGCACCCGCCACAGCTCGGTCACCGGAAAGTCCGCCGGCAGCTGCTGGATGTCGCCTTCGATGCGGGTCTGCGGCTCGTATTCCACAAACACCTGGGCGCCACGCAGCACATCGGGGTGCAGCTCCGTCTTGCCGGGGCAGTCGCCGCCCACACCGTTGATGTGCATGCCGGGCTCGATCATGTCGGGCGTGATGATCGTGGCGCGTGTCTTGTCGGCGGTGACGGTCGTCACGATGTCGGCGCCTCGAACCGCCTCGGCGGTGGAAGCCGCGCGCACCACCTTCAAGCCAGGGAAGGCGCGAAGGTTCTGCTCCAGCTTCGCGGTGGCTGCCGGGTCCACGTCGAACACCCGCACCTCGTCGATGCCCAGCATGCTGTGGAAGGCCAGCGCCTGGAATTCGCTCTGGGCGCCGTTGCCAATCAAGGCCATGCGGCGCGAGTTGGGCCGCGCCAGCGCCTTGGCGGCCAATGCCGAGGTGGCTGCGGTGCGCAGCGCGGTGGTGAGGGTCAGCTCCGACAGCAGCAGCGGGTAGCCGGTTTCCACATCGGCCAGCACGCCGAAGGCCATCACGGTGAACATGCCGCGCGCGGTGTTGCGCGGGTGGCCATTCACGTACTTGAAGGCATAGCGGGCGGCGTCGGCCACCGGCATCAGCTCGATCACGCCCAGCGGCGAGTGGCTGGCCACGCGGGCGGACTTGTCGAATTCATTCCAGCGCAGGTAATCCTGGCGCAGGGTTTCGGTGAGCTCTTCGAGGAAGCGCACGACACCGACCTCCTGCACGAGCTGCGACAGGGCGGGTACGTCGATGAAGCGGGTCATTCAAAAGTCTCCTTCAATGGGCCATGCCGCGCGCCGGCAGGCCAACAAGGGCGATTCTTCTGGCTCCCGCAGCCAAGGAGAAGCCAGAAAGCTGTGCAATCCGCGCGATAAACTGCGCAAACTGCCAAAAGGAGCTAGCGTTATGTCTGGTCTCGACGACACTGACCGGGAGCTGATCTCGCTGCTGCGCGATGACGCGCGCATGCCGGTGGCCACGCTGGCCAAGCGCCTGCGCGTGGCACGTGGCACGGTGCAGAACCGCCTGGCCCGCCTGGAGCGCGACGGCGTGATCGTGGGCTACACGGTGCGGCTGAAACCGCAGGTGGAGGGCCACCACATCCGGGCGCTCATGCTGGTGGCGGTGGAAGGCAACCGGGCCGACGAGGTGCTCCGCGCCCTGCGCGGTGACCCCGCGGTGATGGCGCTGCACACCACCAACGGCCGCTGGGACATCGTGGCCGAGCTGCGCGCCGATTCGCTGGAGGCCTTTGACCGCGTGCTCAGCGGCATCCGCCTGATCGACGGCATCGCGCAGACCGAAACCAGCATCCTGCTGTCCACGCACAAGCTGTAGAAACCCGCCGTTCGTTGCGCTGCGCACGGGCCGGTGCGGCACGCTACCTGCTGAGCGTGTCCTCGCGATGACCCGCGCCGCCTTTTCCCTCCCGCCGCACAGCCCGGCGGCGGCCGCGTTGCATGCCCCTGTGCACGCGGCGTTGCGCCGCCTTGCCCTGGACACCTTGCAGCGCCTGGGCACCTTGGATGTGACCGACCGCCTCGCGGTGCAGCTGGGGCTCAACCTGCTCGAGCGCTTGCTCGCCGTGCTGGACGAACCCGCGCCACAAGTCGAAGCGCTGGCCGATGCGCTGCGCATGGCGTCGGCCACCACGCGGCCGACGGTGGCAGCGGCGCTCTATCGCGAATTTGCGGCGCTGGCCGCCGCCCGCTTCGGGATCACGCCGGCCGCGCTGCCGGACGACTGAGGGACCACCCCTCACCCAAGGGGAAACCCTGCAAAAGCGACAGACACCGCGTTTACCGATAGATACACTCACGCGTCCGCCGGACAACGACAACAACAAGAGCAGGGAAGGCTTTGCGGGGCGCGGCTCGAAACGAGCGCACCCCGGGTGGATCCACCAGGAGGTGGCTCCGTGTCTTTGCCTTGCCAGTGAGTGCCCTCGTGGACAGCCTGAATGCCGCGGTTCCCCGTTCGGGGGCCGACAGCTCCGCCCTGCACACCCCTGAAGCCGCCGACTTCATCGTCTCCTGCCTGGAGAAGATCGGCATCGAATACGTGTTCGGCGTACCGGGTGGGGCGATCGAGCCGCTGTACAACGCGCTTGCGCGCAGCGGCCGCCGCGGCGGCCCGCGGGCGGTGGTGGCGCGCCACGAGGCTGGCGCCGCCTTCATGGCCGACGGTTATGCCCGCGAGACCGGCAAGATCGGCGTCTGCATCGCCACCTCGGGGCCGGGCACCACCAACCTGATCACCGGCGTGGCCTGCGCCTACGACAACGGCATCCCGATGCTGGTGATCACCGGCCAGCCGCCCATCCATTCCTTTGGCAAGCGTGCGCTGCAGGAGTCCAGCTGCACCGGCATCAACACCGTGGGCATGCTGCGCCACTGCACCCGCTACAACTCGCTGGTGTCGCACCCGGAGCAGCTGCACATCAAGCTGTTCAATGCGCTGATGCACGCCAGCCAGATGCCCATGGGCCCCAGCCACCTGTCGATCCCGGTGGACATCCTGCGCAGCGCCGTGCCCACGGGTTCGCAGCCGCATGATTTCTCGCTGCTGCTGCGCACCCCGTCGGCGCTGGTGGACCTGCCCGCCGTGGAAGCGCTGCAGGCGCTGCTGCAGCGCGCCCAGCGGCCGGTGTTCCTGGTCGGCGACGGCTGCGGCGAAGCCACGGCGGCCATCCTCAAGCTGGCCCACCTGGTGCAGGCGCCGTTTGTCACCACGCCCGATGGCAAGGGCTTCGTCAACCCGCGCCACCCGGGCTACCGGGGTGTGTTCGGCTTCGGCGGCCATGCCAGCGCCGAAGCGTTGCTGCGCAGCGAGCCGGACCTGCTGCTGGCCTTCGGCACCGGCTTCGGCGAGTTCAGCAGCGGCGGCTGGAGCCAGAGCGTGCTGAACAGCCGGCTGGTGCACGTCGACAGCTCCGACGAAAACCTGATGCGCTCGCCCATGGCCCGGCTGCATGTGCGCGGCCGCATCCTCACGGTGTGCGAACAGCTGATCGAGCGCATGGCACCGCACAGCCTGGTCACCAACGTCTACCCCTTCCGCGACCGCAAGGCCGAGCAGCAGGACCTGGACGCGATGCTGGACCAGCCGCACAAGTTGCGCAGCGACGCCGCGCCGATCAAGCCGCAGCGCCTGATGCACGAGCTGTCGCGGCGCTGCCCGCCGAACACCCGCTTCGTGGCCGACGCCGGCAACAGCGCCGCCTGGGCGGTGCACTGCCTGAACCCGCAGGATCGCCGTGCCGACCCGGGCAGCCGCGCTCGCACCACGGGGCCGTCGCTGCGCAGCAGCCTCGGCGAGCGGCGCCGCCATGCCAGCTGGCTGCGCGTGACCATGGATTTCGCGCCCATGGGCTGGGCCATCGGCGCGGCGGTGGGCATCGCTTCGGCCAACCACCAATGCCCGGTGGTGTGCATCACCGGCGACGGCAGCTACCTGATGAACGGGCAGGAGATCACCGTGGCGGCCGCGCTCGGCCTGCCGGTGCTCTTCGTGGTGCTCAACGACGGCGCCCTCGGCATGGTCAAACACGGCCAGCGCCTGGCCGGTGCCGAGCCAATCGGCTTCGAGCTGCCGCAGGTGGACTACGCCGCCATCGCGCACGCCATGGGCATCCCCGGATACGTGGTGCGCTCGCCGGCGGACCTGGCCGCGCTGGACATCGAGGCCATGCTTCGCTGGCCGGGGCCCACCATGCTGGACGTGCGCATCGACGGCGAGGAGGTGCCGCCGATGAACCTGCGCATGCGCACGCTCGGCACCGGTGTGTGACCCGCACGCGGCTTCAGCGCCGCTCCACCTCGCGCAGCACATCGGCCCGGTAGCGCTCGACCAGGCCCTCGGCCTTCATCTGGCGCAGCGCAGCGGCCAGCCGGGTGGCCAGCTCCGCATGCTTGCGGTGCAGGTAGGGATGCAGCGGGAAGGTGCCGATGTCGACCACGCGGCGCGTGATCGTGCTGCCCTTGAACTCCGGCGAGTTCTGCAGTGTGAAGGCCGACAGGTCCGCGGTGCAGTGCACCTCCGAGCGGCCCAGGCGCAGCATGTTGAAGCCCTGGGCGTCCGAGGTGACGTCGATCAGCCGGTCGGCCGGCAGCAGGCGCTTGAGCGCGCTCTCGCAGACGCCCACGCCACGCAGGTAGGTACCGCGCCAGCCGGTCTCGGGCAATGCAGCCAGGCTGCCGAGCTGAAGCGCCGGGTTCACCGCAAACAGCGACCAGGTGACCTCGTACACCGGCTCTTCCACCCGCAGCAGCTCGGGATGCGAGGCGGCGTAACCATGCACCCGCGCCACGTCGCCATCGATGCTGCCCTGGTCGGCACTGATGCTCAGGCGCTGCAGCGGGAACACCACGATCTGCAGCGGCACGTCCATCCGGCGGAACGCCTCGGTGTAGATGCGCCGCTGCAGCATGCCGGACACGGTGTCCTCCGGCTGGCTGGTGCCCAGCACGATGGGCGTCGCCGGCGGCGCGCCAGCGGCCCCGCCCGGCAGGCAGCACAACACGGCAGCCGCGGCAAGCGCTGCGGCAAGGCAATGGCGGCGTGCACGCGGCCCGGTCATGGCAAGGGGTCTTCCAAGATGGAACAAGGATACGGCATGGAACTCTCGGAAGCCGCGCTGCTGGCAGCGGCGCGGCGTGACACAGGTCTCGATCGTTTCGGCGACGAGCGCTTCCTTCCGGCACTGCGCGCGCTGTTGCGTGCGCTGGCCGAAGAAGCCGATCTGAACGAGTTCGGCACCCGCATCGCATGGGGCCGCACGCTCGGCTCACTGAAGAACCGGCTCTGGAGCCAGGCCTGCTTCGAAGCGCATCCGCAGATCGTGCAGCGGCCGCTGGCCGCGCCCCTCATCATCGTCGGCCCGCACCGCTCCGGCACCACCCGGCTGCACCGCATGCTCGCCTGCGATGCGCGGCTGCAGCACCTGCGCACCTGGGAAGGCATGAACCCGGCGCCGCGTGTCCTGCTCGACGGCAGCGAGCCGCCAGCCGCCCGGGCCCAGCGCCGCGAGGAGGCCTGCCAGGCGCTGGAGATGCGCCACCGCATGTACCCGGAGTCCTTCGTGATGCACCCCATGCACCCGGACTGGCCGGAGGAGGAGATGCTGCTGCTGAACCACTCGTTCTGCAGCTTCAGCGCGCTGGGCCTGTACGACATCCCCGGTTACTACCGCTGGTTCCTGCAGGCCGACAAACACGGCGCCTACGGCTATATGGCCGACCAGATGAGGCTGGTGGAATGGTCACGTAACACCGCCCCCGGCCGGCGCTGGATCATGAAGAATCCGCAGCACATGATGGACCTGGACCTGCTGCTCGCCACCTTCCCGGACGCCAAGCTCGTGTTCACCCACCGCGACCCGGTCAAGACCGTGGGCTCGGTGATGTCGCTGATGTGGCACTTCGCCGCGCGCCACACCGACCGGCCCTGCCGCGACGGCATCCGCGACACCTGGCTCGACTTCTGTGAGCAGGCGGCCCGGCGTTGCATGCAGTCGCGCGAAAAAATCGCCCCCGCACAGCAGCTGGACGTGCACTACGATGAGATGAACAAGGACTGGCGTTCGGTGATGCGGCGGATCTACCGCTTCGCCGGCATGGACTTCACCCCCGATGCCGAGGCTGCCATGGCCGCCTGGCTGGTGGACAGTGAACAGGAGGCGCGCCATGTGGGACACCGCTATGCGATCGAAGACTTCGGCATCACGCGCGGCGAGGTGAACGAGCGCATGAAGTTCGTGCGGGACGCCTATGGCATTGCCCCCGAAACCGCGCCGGCGTGAGCGCCGGCTGGGGCCGCGCCTGTTGGCGGCCATCGTGCTGGCCAGCTCCTGCCTGGCACTGGTGGCCACGGCCATCCAGCTCTACCTCGACTACTCGCGCGACCTGTCCGGCATCGATGCGCAGTTCGGGCAGATCGAAAGTTCCTACGTCGGCAGCGTGGCCAACAGCCTGTGGTCGGTGGACAAGCAGCAGCTGCAGCTGCAGCTGGACGGCCTGCTGACGCTGCGTGACGTGCAGTTCGCCAAGGTGCAGGGCCAGATGGGGGAGCGCTTCGAGGCCGGCGTGCAGACGCCGGGGCGCACGCTGGTGCGCCAGTACGTGCTGCACGGGCCCAACGCGCCGCGCACGCAGATCGGCACGCTCACCGTCGGCATCGGGCTGGCGGGCGTGTACGGCCGGCTGGTGGACCGCACGCTGGTCATCCTGGCCACCCAGACGGCCAAGACCTTCTTCATCGCGCTGTTCATCCTGTTCATCGTCAGCCAGTGGATCACGCGCCACCTGGAGCACATGGCGCGCCACGCGCGCAGCCTGAAGGTGCAGGCGCTGGACCGGCCGCTGCAGCTTCAGCGCCACAGCGGCGCTGCGCCGGACGAGCTGGACGACGTGGCCTCGGCGCTCAACGACATGAGCCTGGGCCTGCACGCCGAACTGCAGCTGCACGCCGAAGCCCAGGCCGAGCTGCGCCGCCACCGCGACCACCTGGAGGAGCTGGTGGCCGAGCGCACCGCCGAGCTGCAGGTGGCCAAGGAGCGCGCCGAAGCCGCCAGCGCGGCCAAGACCGAATTCCTCTCGCGCATGAGCCACGAGCTGCGCACGCCGCTGAACGCCATCCTTGGTTATGCGCAGATCCTCAAGCTGAACCAGGGCATGAGCGCGGAGCGCCGCGCCGCCGGGCTGGACACCATCCACACCAGCGGCGAGCACCTGCTGAGCCTGATCGTGGACATGCTGGACCTCTCGAAGATCGAGGCCGGCCGCACCGTGCTGCAGCGTGCACCGGTGGTACTGGCGGGGTTCCTGCAGGGCGTGGCCGACATCATCAGCGTGCGTGCCGACGCCAAGGGCCTGCGCTTCGTGGTGCAGGCCGCACCCGACCTGCCGCACACGGTGGAAGCCGACGCCCAGCGCCTGCGCCAGGTGCTGCTGAACCTGCTGACCAATGCGGTGAAGTTCACCGACGCGGGCCAGGTCACCTTGAGCGTGCGGCGTGGCGACAGCGACTACAGCGTGTGCTTCGACGTCATCGACACCGGCGTGGGCATCGCGCGCGAACACTGGGAGCGCATCTTCGAACCCTTCGAGCAGGTGGGCGACGTGCAGAAGCGCGGCGGCGGCACCGGCCTGGGCCTGGCCATCAGCCGGCAGCTGGTGCGCCTGATGGGTGGTGACATCCACGTGGACAGCCGGCAGGGCGAAGGCAGCCGCTTCGGGTTCACGCTGGCGCTGCCGGCCGGCCGCACCCCACCCGTGGCAGCGCCCGCCTGCCGGCGTGCCACCGGCTACGAAGGCCGGCGCCGTTCGGTGCTGGTGGTGGACGACGTGGCCGGCAACCGGGCCGTGCTGGCCGACCTGCTTCGGCTGCTGGACTTCGAGGTGCGCGAAGCCACCGACGGCCAGCAGGCGCTGGACCTCATGGCCGCCTCGCTGCCCGACCTGGTGCTGATGGACATGGCCATGCCCGGCATGAACGGCATCGAGGCCACGCGCCGCATCCGCGCGCGCAGCGACTGGGCCGGCATCCCGGTGATCGCCGTCACCGCGCATGCCTCGGACATCAGCCGCCAGGAATGCGCCGCGGCAGGCGCCAGCGCCTACCTGTCCAAGCCGATCGACCGCGATGCGTTGTTCGACCTCATCGGGCAGCAGCTGGGCTTGAGATGGGTGGTGCCGGCCTGAGAACCGCTCGTCACCGGGCTCATTGGTGCACTCTTCGCGCTGCGCGCGTTCCCGCCAGGCGGGAATTCGCCTCTTCGGGCGGCCGGGCGAGGCTCATACCGCCGATTGCACCCTGGCCCCGGTGGTCTCGCGCCTTCGCTGTGCACAGGCATTCAGGAAGTCCAGCATCACCGGCGCGCTCGCCAGCAAGGTCTCACGGTCGGCATGGAATTCGGGATGCCACTGCAGGCCGCGCGCATAGCTGGGCCCGGCCCACTTCACCGCTTCCACGATGCCGTCTTCCGACGAACGCGCCTCCACCTGCAGCCCCTCGCCCAGCCGGTCGATCGCCTGGTGGTGGATGCTGGTGACACGCAAGGTGCGTTCGGCCGGGTACAGCGCGTCCAGCGCCGAGCCCGGCACCAGCGTCACCTCGTGATAGAGGTCGTCGTAGAGGTCGTTGTCCACATGCGCCTTGGCGTGCGGCACCTGGGTGGCGATGTCCTGGTAGAGCGTGCCGCCAAAGGCCACGTTGAGCAGCTGGCAGCCCCGGCAGATGCCGATCACGGGCTTGCGCTGGGCCAGGAACTCGCGGATCAGCGCCAGCTCGTAGCGGTCGCGCACCGGGTCGCCCTGCCAGCGCGCGTCGATCGGCTGCTGCCCGTAGGACGACGGCGCCACGTCCGCCCCGCCCTGCAGCACCAGCCCGTCGAACACATCCACGTAGCAGCTGATCGGCACGGCCCGCTCCACCCGCGCCGACTCGGCATCCACCGCCGGCACCATGAACGCGAGCGCGCCATGGCGGATGATCCAGTGGGCGATCGATTGCTCCAGGTACTGCAGCCGTTTCTTGCGAAAACCCAGCTCGGGCGGCGGGTCGTGCATCAGGCGTGCCGAAATGCCGATGCGCAACGGGCGATGCCATTCGTCGGACTCGGGTCCTGCCATGCGAAAGCTCTCCTGGCAGCCCCGCGGCTGCCCATCGGGTTTTCACCGGCAGTTGGTGTGCCAGCCCGGGTGACCCGGGCAGATCACCGGGCAGCAGCCGCGTCGCGCGCAGCGGCGGTTTCGCGGGTGTGCAGCACCCGCTGCGGGAACGGGATCTCCACGCCCAGCTGGTTCAGCGTGCGCAGCAGCTGCAGGTTCACCGCCGAGCGTGCGCTGGCCTGCCCGTTCTCCGGATCGGCGATCCAGAACTGCACCGTCAGCTCCAGCCCGTCGGCGGCAAACTGGGACAGCTGCACCGCCGGGCCGGGGTCGGCCACCACACGGGGCACCTCGCGCACCGCGGACTCCAGGCGGGGGATCAGCGTGTCCAGGTCGGTGCCGTAGGCCACCTGCACCACCGTGTTGAGCAGCACCTTGCTGTCGGCCAGCGAGGAGTTTTCCACCCGCTGGGTGATGAGCAGCTCGTTGGGCACGATGGACTCCCGCCCGTTGAGGGCGCGGATCACGGTGTAGCGGGTGGCGATGTCGGTGATGCGGCCCTCGAAGCCGTCCACCTTCACCATGTCGCCGATGCGCAGCGAGCGCTCCGCCAGGATCACGAAACCCGACACGTAGTTCGATGCCAGCTTCTGCAGGCCGAAGCCCAGGCCCACGCCGACCGCACCGCCCAACACGCTGAGCGCGGTGAGGTCGATGCCGGCGGCCGACAGCGCCAGCAGCAGGCCCACGAACAGCAGCAGCGCGCGCACCGCGTTGGCGGCGATCTTGCGCAGCGACAGGTTGCCGTGGCCCGCGCCCTTGAGCAGCCGCGCCTCGATGGCGGCCGACACCCACAGCACCAGCACCAGCACCAGGCCGGCGGTGATGGTGCCTTCGATGATGCTGCGCAAGGTGACCTTGGCGCCGCCGACCTTCCAGTGCACGTCCTCCAGCTCGGCCAGCACCGCCGGCAGCGCGCCGGTGAGCCACAGCGCCAGCCACAGCCACACCAGCCAGGACAGGGTGCGCTCCAGCACACGCACGAACTGCGACTGCGGGAAGGCCACCCGCAGCACCCGCACGCCCAGGCGGATGACCAGCAGCGACACCAGGATGGGCAGCGCCAGCTTGAACACCGCGATCGGCACCCCGGCCGCGGCCAGCGCCTGGCGCGCGCCCCAGGCCAGCGCCAGAGCGATCACCGGGAACAGCACGCCGTCGACCACGCGTTCGCCGAACCAGATGCTGCCCGGCTTGGGTTCGCGCCCGCGCAGCAGGCGCACCACGCCCCAGGCCAGCAGCAGGCAGGCGATCAGCACAAGGGCTTCGGTGGCGGCGGTGGGCCGCAGCAAGGCGGGCAGCAGGGAGGTGATGGCGTCGGGCGCAGGAAGCATGGCGTTGGACGAAGCGGACAAAACAATGGCCGGCGAAGCCACGCGAGTATCCACTGGCTCCCTGGTGCCACCCGGGCGTCAGCTTCTGGGTGAAAGTCCCCGCGTGGCCGGCTCACCGCGGTGAGAGACTGGCCCCGCCCCCTTCACCCCGAGAGCCCCGCGCCATGCCCACTGCCCCGACCCCGATCGCCCCGGAATCCCTGGCGCTGCAGCGCCTGTACCACTGGGAAACCACCGCACCGGATCGTGTGGTGCTCACCCAGCCGGTGCGCGCGGCCGACGGCAGCCTTGAGGTCCAGCACCACACCTGGCGCCAGCTGATGGACGAGGCGCGCCGCATGGCCGCGCACCTGCAGTCGCGCGGGCTGCCGGCCGGCAGCAAGATCGCGCTGCTGTCGAAGAACTGCGCCCACTGGCTGATCGCCGACTTCGCGATCTGGCTCGGCGGATATGTGTCGGTGCCGCTGTACCCCACGCTGGCGGCCGACACCATCCGCCAGATCCTGGAGCACAGCGAATCGCAGCTGCTGTTCGTGGGCAAGCTGGACGGCTGGGAGGCGATGAAACCCGGCGTGCCGGCCGGGCTGCCCTGCATCGCGCTGCCGCTGGCCCCGCCCAATGCCTACGAGCAGTGGGCCGACATCGTGCAGCGCACGCCACCGCTGGCCGGGCATCCGGTGCGCGACGGCGGCGAGCTCTCCACCATCATGTACACCTCCGGCACCACCGGCACGCCCAAGGGCGTGATGCACAGCTTTGCCACCTTCGCCTGGGGCATCCAGGCCGGGATGAGCCGGGTGAAGCTGGGCGGCAACGCACGCATGCTGTCGTACCTGCCGCTGTCGCATGTGGCCGAGCGGGCGCTGGTGGAGCACGGGCTGCTGGCCAACTCCATCCATGTGTTCTTCGCCGAGTCGCTGGACACCTTTGCCGCGGACCTGCAGCGCGCCCGGCCGACCGTGTTCTTCTCGGTGCCGCGGCTGTGGGTGAAGTTCCAGCAGGGCGTGCATGCCAAGCTGCCGCCGGCCAAGCTGAAGCGCCTGCTGCGCCTGCCGATCGTGGGCCGCATCGTGCGCAAGAAGGTGCTGGCCGCGCTGGGCCTGGACCAGTGCACGGTGGCCGCCGGCGGCGCGGCGCCCATGCCCACCGACCTGCTGCAGTGGTATGCCGAGCTCGGCCTGCCGATCCTCGAGGTGTACGGCATGACCGAGAACTGCGGCGTCTCGCATGCCACGCTGCCCGGCGTGATGCGGCCCGGCACCGTCGGCCTGCCCTATGACGGCGTGGAAAGCCGCATCGACCCGGCCAGCGGCGAGGTCCAGGTGCGCAGCGCCTGCACCATGCTGGGCTACTTCAAGGAGCCGCAGCTCACGGCCGAAGCGATCACACCCGACGGCTGGCTGCACACCGGCGACAAGGGCCAGCTCGACGCCGAAGGCAACCTGCGCATCACCGGCCGCGTGAAGGACCTGTTCAAGACGAGCAAGGGCAAGTACGTGGCACCCGCGCCCATCGAGGACAAGCTGATGGTGCATGCCGCGGTGGAAGCCTGCTGTGTGACGGGTGCCAACCTGGCGCAGCCGCTGGGCATCGTGCTGCTTTCGCCGGATGCGGCCCAGCGGGCCATGGCGCCTGCGGGCAGGCAGGCCCTGGAGCAATCGCTGCAGACCCACCTCGACAGCGTGAACGCCCGGCTGGACCCGCATGAACAGCTCGCCTGCCTGGTGATCGTGACCACGCCCTGGACGGTGGAAAGCGGCTTCATCACGCCCACCTTCAAGGTCAAGCGCAACCGCGTCGAGGAGGTGTACGGTGCGCGCTACGAGGCCTGGGAGGCCGAGCGCAGGAAGGTGGTGTGGGGCGAGGCGCTGCAGGCGCCGCTGGCCAAGGCAGCCTGAGCCGCCCCCGCTACACCGAGGCCAGCACCCTCAGGTGCGCCGCCACGCTGCGCGCCAGCGCCCCCAGCGCGTAGCCGCCCTCCAGGCACGAGACGATGCGGCCCTGGGCGTGGCGGTCGGCCACGGCCTTGATGCGGCGGGTCATCCACTCGTAGTCCGCTTCCACCAGGCCGAGCTGGCCGAGCTCGTCCTCGCGGTGCGCGTCGAAGCCGGCGGAGATGAACACCATCTGCGGCTTGAAGGCCTCCAGCCGCGGCATCCACATCGCCTCGATCATCTCGCGCACCTCGGCGCCGCGGGTGTAGGGCGGGATCGGCAGGTTGACCATGTTGGTGCCCTTGGGCACCGCGCCGCTGTACGGATACAGCGGGTGCTGGAAGATGCTCACCATCAGCACACGCTCGTCGCCGGCGATGATGTCCTCGGTGCCGTTGCCGTGGTGCACGTCGAAGTCGACGATGGCCACGCGCTGCAGGCCATGCACGTCCAGCGCATGGCGCGCGGCCACCGCCACGTTGTTGAAGAAGCAGAAGCCCATGGCCTGGTCCCGCGTGGCATGGTGGCCCGGCGGACGCACGGCGCAGAAGGCGCTTTCGGCCTCGCCCTGCAGCACCGCGTCGGTGGCGGCCACTGCAGCACCCGCGGCGCGCAAGGCGGCGGCCCAGGTGGCCGGGCAGGCCGAGGTGTCGGGGTCGAAGGCCTTGGACCGGCCGCTGTGCTCCAGCGCCTGCAACGCGTCCCGGATCTCGGCGACGTAGAGCGCATCGTGCGCGCGCGCCAGCTGCTCCGGCGTGGCCAGCGGTGCGTCGCGGTGGTCCAGCGCCACGTCCAGCCCGGTGGCGCGCAGGTGATCGTTGATCGCGTCCAGCCGCTGCGGGCATTCGGGGTGGCCGGCGCCCATGTCGTGCAGGCGGCACTCCGGCGGGCTGTAGAACGCAGTGGCCATGGGAAAACTGGGTTAACGTCGGCCGCATGAGCGCGCACCCCGTCGGAGCATCGTCGTCCATCGCCAGCCAGCATGCAGGCCAGCTGGCCCGCCTCGTGGACCAGATTAGCACGATCATCGTCGGCAAGCGCTCGCAGATCGAGGACTGCATCGCCTGCCTGCTGGCCGGCGGCCACCTCCTGATCGAGGACGTGCCGGGCGTCGGCAAGACCACGCTGGCGCACGCGCTGGCGGTGTCGCTGGGCCTGCGCTTTTCGCGCGTGCAGTTCACCGCCGACCTGATGCCCTCGGACCTGATCGGCGTGAGCGTGTACGAGCGCTCCACCGAGGCGTTCGTGTTCCACCCGGGCCCCGTGTTCACCCAGGTGCTGCTGGCCGACGAGATCAACCGCGCCGGCCCCAAGACGCAGAGCGCGCTGCTCGAGGCGATGGAGGAGCAGCAGGTCACGGTGGAGAACCAGACCCGCGCGCTGCCGCTGCCCTTCTTCGTGATCGCCACGCAGAACCCGAGCGACCAGCTCGGCACCTACCCGCTGCCCGAATCCCAGCTGGACCGCTTCCTGATGTGCATCACGCTGGGCTACCCCGACCGGGCCTCCGAGCGCGCCCTGCTGCAGGGCGAGGACCGGCGCGCGGCGGTGGACCGCCTGCAGCCGGTGATGGAGCCGGCGGACCTGCTGCTGGCGCAGCAGGCGGTGCTGCAGGTGCATGCCTCGGAGGCGCTGCTGGACTACCTGCAGGCGCTGATCGCGGCCACCCGCTCCGGCCAGTGGTTCGTCGACGGGCTGTCACCCCGCGCCGGCATCGCGGTGCTGCGCGCGGCCAAGGCGCGGGCGCTGCTGGACCGGCGCGACTACGTGGCGCCGGACGACATCCAGGCCATCCTGGCGCAGACCATCGCGCACCGCCTGGTGCCGGTGTCCGGCGCCGGCCGCGGCCAGCGCGAGCAGGTTCGCGCGATGCTGCAGGCCGTGCCCTTGCCATGAGGTGCCGGCCGTGAGGTGGCTGCGGCGCCGCATCCGGCTGTGGTGGACCGGGCGCCACCCGCGCACCGACAGCTGGACGCTGACGCAAGGCAACATCTACATCGTGCCCAGCAAGGCGGGGCTGGTGTTCGGGCTCACGCTCTTCGTGATGCTGCTGGCCTCCATCAACTACCAGCTCAACCTGGGTTACGTGCTCACCTTCCTGCTCGCCGGCAGCGGGCTGATGTCCATGCACATCACGCACCGCACCTTGCGCGGCCTGAGCCTGCACCTGCGCCCGCCGCAGCCGGTGTTCGCGGGCGAACCGGCGCCGCTGGAGATCGTGGTGCAGAGCGCCGGCCGCGTGAGCCACGGCGTGGGCCTGCGGCTGGACCCGGAGCCGCCGCCGAAGGTGCCGCTGCGTTCGGTGTGGGTCGACGTGCCGGCGCAGGGGCAGGCGAGCGCGCGCCTGAGCTTCGTGCCGCCGCGGCGCGGGCTGCATGCGGTGCCCACCGTGCGGGCCGAAACCCGGTATCCCTTCGGCCTGTTCCGCGCCTGGACCATCTGGCGCCCCGCATCCCAGGTGCTGGCCTACCCCGCGCCTGAGAAACCGCCCGCGCCCCTGCCCCCCGCGCATGCGGTGGGCGGCGAGGCGTCGCAGTCGCAGCGCAGCGAAGGCGGTGAATTCGAAGGCGTGCGCGCCTACCAGCGCGGCGACACTCTGCGCCGCATCGTGTGGAAGAAGGTGGCACGCACCGGCGAGCTGGTCAGCCGCGACACCTGCCAGGCCACGCAGCAGGAGCTCTGGCTGGAGTTCCAGGCGGCCCAGCTGCCCGACAGCGAACGCCGGCTCTCGCGCCTGGCCGCCTGGGTGCTGGTGGCCGAGCAGGCCGGCATGGCGCACGGCCTGCGCCTGCCCGGCAAGGAGCTGCCGCCGGGCCATGGTGAATCGCACCGGCGCGCGGCCCTGGAGGCACTGGCACTGTGGCGCTGACCGACGACCATCCCGCCGAGCAACAGCCGCGCACCGGCCGGCTGGCCGCCCTGCCCGGCATGGCGCCGCTGCCGCGCTGGCCCGGCTGGCGCCACCTGCCGCGCGATGCGCGCGACACACTGTTCCTGCTCGGCGTGATCGGCTGGACCATCCTGCCGCACCTGGCCCACCTCGCCTGGTGGTGCAGCCTGCTCGCCGTGCTGGTGCTGATGTGGCGCGCCCGCCTGGCGCTGGACAACGCGCCGCTGCCCGGCCGCTGGACCCTGATCGGCGTGCTGGCCATGGCGGCCACCTTCACCCTGCTGACCGAGCGCACGCTGCTGGGCAAGGAAGCCGGCGTGACCATGCTGGTGCTGCTGATGGTGCTGAAGACGCTGGAGCTGCGCGCACGCCGCGATGCGCTGGTGGTGTTCTTCCTCGGCTTCTTCCTGGTGCTCACCAACTTCCTGTATTCGCAGTCCATCGCGGTGGCCGCCGCGATGCTGGTGTCGGTATGGGGCCTGCTCACCGCGCTGGTGCTGGCGCACATGCCGGTGGGCCAGCCCAGCCTGCGCCAGGCCGGTTGGCTGTCCGCCCGCGCGGCGATGCTGGGCGCGCCGGTGATGGTGGTGTTGTTCGTGCTGTTCCCGCGCATCGGCCCGCTCTGGGGCCTGCCGCAGGACGCCGGCGCCAGGACCGGCCTGTCGGGCACCATGCGCATGGGTGGCGTGGCCGAGATCGCCAACGACGACAGCATCGCCTTCCGCATCCGCTTCCACGGCCCGCCGCCGGCGCCGCAAGCGCTGTACTTCCGCGGGCCGGTGCTCAGCCGCTTCGACGGCACCGAATGGAAGCGGATGGAATCCAGCTTCCCGCCCGACTGGCAGCTGCACGCCGACCTGCGGGTGCAAGGCGAACCGGTGGCCTATGAGATGACGCTGGAGCCGTCGCGCCTGACCACCCTGCCGCTGCTGGAAGCCACGCCGCCCCAGGCCGACGCGGCACCCGGGGTGCCACCGGGCTGGCGCGCGATGCCGCGCAACGAACTGGAGTGGACGGTCGATCGCCCGATCACCGAACGGCTGCGTTTCGAGGCCCGTGCCTGGCTGCGCTTCCAGCATGGGCCCAGCGAGCGCGCCTGGGGCCTGCGCGACCACGTGAACCTGCCACCGGGCTACAACCCGCGCATGCTGCAGTGGGCCGCGCAGCTGCGCAAGGACCCGCGTTTTGCGCGAGCCAACGGCGACACCCTGGCGGGAATGCTGCTCAACGAGATCCGCACCGGCAACTTCGTCTACACCCTGTCGCCGGGCGAATACGGGCGCGACGCGGTGGACGAGTTCTGGTTCGACCGGCGCATCGGCTTCTGCGAGCACTACGCCGCCTCCTTCGTGGTCGCAATGCGCGCACTCGGCATTCCGGCCCGCGTGGTCACCGGCTACCAGGGCATGGACCCGGCGCCGGTGGACGGTTACTGGATCGTGCGCCAGAGCCATGCCCATGCCTGGGCCGAATACTGGCAGCCCGGGCGCGGCTGGGTGCGCACCGACCCCACCGCCGCCGTGGCGCCCGAGCGCGTGGTGCAAAGCCGCAGCCTGGAGCCCAGCCGCGGCCTGGTGGCCGACGCCATCAGCAACATGAGCCCGGAAACGCTGGCGCGCCTGCGCCGTATGTGGGAGGGCATGAACAACCGCTGGAACCAGTGGGTGCTGGGTTATTCGCGCACCCAGCAGTTCAGCCTGATGGAACGCATGGGCGTGCGCTCCCCCAGCTGGGCCGACCTCGGGCTGGTGCTCATCTGGCTGGGCAGCGCCGCCGCGCTGGCCGGCGCGCTCTGGGCCCTGTGGGACAGGCATCGGCAGGACCCGTGGCAGCGCCTGCAGTCGCGTGTGTTGCAGCGCCTGCGCCGCCTGGACGTGCCGGCCGAGCCGCACCATCCGCCACGCACGCTGGCCAGCCAGGTGCGCCAAGCCCTGGGCGAAGCCGGCACGGTGCTGTCGCTGCAGCTCGACGCGCTGGACCGCCTGCGTTATGCGCCCGGCGCGGTGCAGCGGCCGCAGCCGGCCTGGTGGCGCGGTTTTGCACGCGAGGCTGCGCGCCTGCAAGCGCAGCGCCCCGCGAAGCCGGGGCCCCGGATGCGCTCGCGATAATGGCCCGATGAACTTCACCCGGGCTGCACGCCCCCCTTCCCGCAGCGCGCTGGCTGGTGCCTTGGCCCTCACGCTGGTGGCCTGCGCCACCACCGCCGACGATGCCGAAGCCGCACGCAAGAAGCCCCATGCCGCACCGCGCAGCGACGATGCCGCCGACGTGGTCACCTATGGCCGGCGTGAGGACGTGATGCGGTTCGCCACCGAGCTGGCCGAGCGCCGCGGCTGGGAGCCCGAATGGGTGCAGGCCCAGCTGGCACAGGCCCGCTTCGTGCCCACGGTGGCGCGGCTGATCATGCCGCCGCCGGCCGGCACGGCCAAGAGCTGGGCCGCCTACCGCGCCCGCTTCATCGAGCCGCAGCGGGTGAACGCCGGTGTGCAGTTCTGGAACGCGAATGCCGATGCCCTCGCGCGCGCCGAAGCGCAGTACGGCGTGCCCGCCTCGGTGATCGTGGGCATCATCGGTGTGGAAACCTTCTACGGCCGCATCACCGGCAACTTCCGCGTGCTGGATGCACTGGCCACTTTGTCCTTCGACTTCCCCACCGGGCGCAAGGACCGCACGCCCTTCTTCCGCGAGGAGCTGGAGAACTTCCTCTTCATGTGCCGGCGCGAGCAGCGCGACTGCGCCTCGTTCAAGGGCTCGTATGCCGGCGCGATGGGCTTGCCGCAGTTCATGCCCAGCAGCATCAACCAGCATGCGGTGGACTTCGATGCTGACGGCCACATCGATTTGCTCGGCAGCCCGGCCGACGTGGTGGGCAGCGTGGCCAGCTTCCTCGCGGCCAAGGGCTGGGAGCGCGGCCTGCCCACGCACTACGACGTGGCACCGCCGGTGGACAGCCGGGACCGCGCCCTGCTGCTGGGGCCGGACATCGTGCCCAGCTTCACGGCGGCGGAGTTCGCCGAACGCGGCGCGGTGCTGTCCGAAGCCGGACGCCAGCACACCGGCCTGCTGGCACTGGTGGAGCTGCAGAACGGCGATGCCGCGCCCAGCTACATCGCCGGCACGCAGAACTTCTACGCGGTCACCCGCTACAACTGGTCGAGCTATTACGCGCTGGCCGTGATCGAGCTGGGCGCGGTGGTCGAAGGCAGCCGCGCCAAGGCCCTGTCAGCGCAGTGAGGCGCTGGCGCGCCGGCATCGCGCTGCTGGGCCTGCTGCTGCCGGCCTTGTGCGGCAGCGCCGAAGCCACGGCACGGCTGCGCCTGGTGTCGTGGAATGCCGAGTGGCTGGCCGATCCCACCCTGCTGGCCCAGGCGCGCTACTGGACCGAATGCGTACAGGCGCCCCACGCCGCCGTGCCGATGCCGCCCTGCGATGCCTACAGCCGGCACAACATCGCCGACGCAGCCGCCTACGCGCAACACAAGCTAGCGCCCCTGCGCAGCACGCTGGCCAGCCTGGCGGACGAAGGCATGGACGTGCTGGCGCTGCAGGAGGTGCAGAACGCAGCGGCGGTGCAGGCGGTGCTGCCGCCCGGTTATCGCCTGGCCTGCATCACCCAAGGCCGCACGGCACAGAACCTGGCCTTCGTGGTGCGAGAGGCGGCCCGGCTTGCGCCCACCTGCCGCGAGATCGCCTCGCTCGGCCTGGAGGACGACACGGTGCCGCATGCCTTGCGCCGCGGCCTGGAGCTCACGGTGCAGGCCGGTGGCCGGGCCGTGGTGCTGCTCAACCTGCACCTGAAGGCCGGCTGCGCCTTCGGTGCCATCGATGCCGGCAGCCCGCGCGCCTGCCAGACCTGGCAGCAGCAGCGGCAGGCCTTGCAGGCCTGGATCGAGGGCCAGGCGATGCGCGGCAGCGCCTTTGCGATCGTGGGCGACTGGAACCGCAAGCCGGATGCCCGCACCCCGTGGCGCGGCATTGACTTTGTGCGGGTGGACCGGCGCGGCGCACGCCACCGCTGCCATCGTGACCTGGACCAGCTGGCGCTCAGCGCACCCTTGCGCTCGCGCCTGGCTGGGTACACCTTGCCGGCCAGTGGCCAAGCCGGGGCCCGGCTGCTGCCCGCGCACACCGGCGCGTCGGACCACTGCCCGCTGCGCGCAGACCTGAGCCTGCGCTGACGCGATCAGGCCACCACGCTGCCCGCCTCACCCACGGCGGGCAGCCAGTGCAACTGGTCGGCCGGCGCGGGCTTGCCGAAGAGGAAACCCTGCGCATGGTTGCAGCCCAGGCGCGCCAGGAACTCGCGCTGCGCGGGTGTTTCCACCCCTTCGGCCACCACCTGCAGACCCAGCGCGTGGGCCATGGACACCACGGCGGTGACGATGGCCGCGTCACCGGCCGCTTCCGGCAGCTCGCGCACGAAGCTGCGGTCGACCTTGAACTTGTCGATCGGCAGGCGCTTCAGATAGGCCAGCGACGACAGGCCGGTGCCGAAGTCGTCGATCGCGATGCGCACGCCCATGTCGCGCAGCGCGGTGAGCGTCTGCACGCTGGCGTTCACATCCTCCACCAGCGTGTGCTCGGTGATCTCGATCTGCAGCCGGCGCGGGTTGGCGCCGCTGGCCTTCAGCGCGGCCTGCACCTGCGGCAGCAGCACCGCGCGCTTGATCTGCCGGCCCGACACGTTGACCGCGATGTACAGGTGCCCCAGCCCGGCCGCTTGCCAGCGCGCCAGCTGCCGGGTGGCGGCGTCGAGCACCCAGGCGCCCAGCTCGACGATCAGGCCGGTGCTCTCGGCCACGTCGATGAACTCCGCGGGCTGCAGCAGCCCGCGCAGCGGATGCTGCCAGCGCACCAGCGCCTCCACGCCCAGCACGTCGCCGTCGGGCAGGGCCACGATGGGCTGGTAGTGCAGCACCAGCTCGTTGCGCTGGATCGCGTGGCGCAGCTCGGTGTCGATGCGCAGGCGCGAGTGGCTGCTCTGCGCCATGTCGGGGTGGAACACCGCATAGGTGTTCTTGCCGGCTGCCTTGGCGCCGTACATCGCGGTGTCGGCCGCCCGCAGCAGCTCCTGCGCGTCGTCGGCGTCGTTCGGGAACTGCGCGATGCCCACGCTGCCGCGCACATAGATCTCGTGCCGCCCGACCTGCAGCGGCGGCTGCAGGCAGGCCACGGCAGCCGCGCCCAGGCGCTCGCTCGCGCCTTCGCGCACCGGCCCGTCGCACACCACCACGAACTCGTCCCCGCCGAAGCGGAACACCAGGTCGGACAGGCGCAGCCCGGCGCGCAGGCGCTCGGCCATCAGGCGCAGCACGTCGTCGCCCACCGCATGGCCCAGGGTGTCGTTGACGAGCTTGAAATCGTCCAGGTCCAGCAGCATGAGGGTGAAGCCCGCGCCGCTGCGGCGCGCGGCCGCCACCATGGCCTGCAGGTGTTCATTGGCGGCATGGCGGTTGTACAGCCGGGTCACCGGGTCCACGAAGGCCAGCTCGTCCAGGCGGGCCTCGGTGCGGTCGATGTCGCGCCGGATGCCCACGGCCAGCAGGTAGGCGATGCCCAGCGCCAGCAGCGCCGCCGCGGCGCTGATGAAGGCAAAGTCGATCGCCCGCCGCTCCAGCGCCTGCAGGCTGACCACCAGCTCGATGCGGCCCACGGCGCGGGTGTCCTGCCGCACGGGCCGGATCACCACCAGCTGGCCATCGCGGAACAGCGGGCCGGCCAGGGCGGCGGCGCGCTCTGCGTCCGACAGCGGCGCGGCGGGCGCCACGCCGGGCCGCTGGTAGGCGGCAAAGCGCTCGCCACGTGCGTCGAACAAGGTGGCCGACAGCACCACGCTGGAGGCCTGCAGCGACGCCAGGATCTCGTTGGCGGTGGGCACATCGCCGAAGAGCAGGGCTGCGGCGCTGTTGTCCCCCGCCATGCGGGCCTGCGCCTGCATGTCCTCGTGCAGTGCCGAGCGCGACGAAAAGAAAAGAAAGGCATTGAGCACCAGGCCGGTGACCAGCAGCGCCACGCCGGCGGCCGCCACCGCCGCGCGTGTCAGGCGCAGGCCCAGGCGGTGGCGCGCCTGGCCGGGCACCACCGGGCGGGGCGGGGCGTCCGGCTTCATTCGCTCACCTTGCGCGCCAGCCGCAGCAGGCGCGAGCTGATCTGCAGGCGCGACTGCCGCGCCACGCCCAGGTCCACGTCGAAGGCGATGCGGCCCGCGGCATGGGCCAGCCGGATGGCCGCGCTGTCGTCATCCACCGCTTCACCGGCGATCACCAGCAGCGGCAGGCCCTTGAGCGCACGCCGTGCCGGCGCCCCTTTGGCCGCTGCCGCGTCCAGAACCACCGCATGGCAGCCGCGTGCATCGTTGGCGGGCAGGTCGCGCGGCTCGAGCCGGTGGCTGCGCACCGGCCGGCCGGCCAGCGACTTCAGCGGCGCGCTCAGCGGGCTGAGGGCATCCACGCACAGCACCAGCGGGCCACCGGCAATGAGGCCGGCATCGGCGGGCCATTCCACGAACAGCAGGATGTTGTAGACGATGGCCGCCTCCAGCTCCACCCGCTCCACCGCCTGCGCGCAGGCGCAGGCCAGCGCGGCGCACAGCAGCGCGAGGCAACGCGGAACGGAAAGCAGGCGCATGGTCCGCACCGCGCTCAGAACACCAGGTCCAGCCGCAGCGTGACGGTGCGTCCGGGCTGGGCGATGGTGGGCTGGCGTTCCAGGTCGGTGCCGGGGTCGGTGCGGTAACGGTCGAACAGGTCGAACACGCTGGCCGACACCGACCAGCCATGCAGCGGCAAGGCCCGCGAGACGGTGAGGTTGTTCACCCCGTAACCGGCGGCGCCGCCGCGGCGCGGCACACCCTGCCACTCCAGGCCCGCGCTCCAGTCGCCGCCCAGCGGCACGATGGCCGCCAGCTTGCCCATGCGGCGCGGCGCATACGCGGCCAGCGGCATCACAGAGGCACTGTCGCGCACCGTCTGCAGCGTGAGGTTGGCGCGCAGCCGTGCGCCGCCGCTCCAGGCGCGTTCGAACTCCGCCTCCAGGCCGCGTGCATGTGCGCTGCCCAGGTTCTGGAACACGAACAGTTCGTCGGCCGGGTCCAGGGTCTGCACGACCAGGTTGCGCGCGCGGTTGTCGAACAGCGAAAGGCTCACGCGGTCGTGCACCGTGGGCCGCCATTCCAGGGCCAGCTCGGTGCCGGTCACGCGCTCGGGCGTGAGCGCCGGGTTCAGCTTGTAGCCGCCCACCGTGTCCACCTGGTAGTAGGCCTCGAAGGCATTGGGCACCCGGAAGGCGCTGCCGCGGATGAGCTTGAGCACCAGCTCGTCCTGCGGCCGCCAGACCAGCGCGACGCGGGGGCTGAACTGGCCGCGGTAGCCCTTGTTGTGGTCCCAGCGGGCGCCGGCGGTGAAGCTCCAGGCGGGTGACAGCTCGACCTGGTCCTCCATGAACAGGCCCACCCGGTGGGCCGATCGCCGGTCGTCGAGGTAGGTGACGGCGGGGTCCACGTCGAAGGTCTTCTGGCGCAGGTGGGTGGCCACCTGCAGCTCGCTGCCCAGCACCAGCTTGTGGTCCTGCCAGCGGGTGCTGAACCAGCGCGCTTCCAGGCCCCACCACTGGCCGGTGACGTCGTCGGCCGCCACCGTGACCGGTGGGTAGTCATAGGCATAACGGCCTTCGAAGCGGTAGTGGCCGATGAACCAGCGTGCGGTCAGCTCGTCGTGCTGGCCCAGCGCATGGCGCCAGCTCAGGTCCAGCATCGAGTGTTCGTCGCGGTTGTTGGTGCGCGGGTCGCCCGCAATCGTGTCCAGCAAGGCAGGCGCGCCTTTGAGGCGCTCGGCATGCAGCGCACTGGCGCTCACCTCACCGCTGAGCACGCGCAGGTACACGCTGGAGCGGCGCTCGTAGTCGCCCGCGGTCGCCACACCCTCGGGCAGCACCACCTCCGTGCCGCGCACCAGCCGGCGCGAGGCGGACCACTGCAGCGCGGTGCCGTCGGCCAGCACGCGGCTGTCGCCCACGCGCAGCTCGCGCAGCCCGGCGCTGCCCAGGCTGAGCGCCGCACCGTCGGTGCCGGCGCCACCCGGCTTGCGCGTGATGACGTTGATCACGCCGAACAAGGCATTGGCGCCGTACACCGCCGAGCCCTGGCCGGGCACGAATTCCACCCGGTCCACCAGGTCGAAGTCCAGCGGGAACTCGCCGCCGATGTAGGCCTGGTCGTACACCACGTCGTTGGTGCGATAACCATCCACCAGCAGCAGCACGCGGGTGTTGTAGTCGCCGGGTGCATAAAAGCCGCGCACGCCCAGGTAGCTGTAGGAGCGATCGTTGGTGACCATGAGGCCGCGCACCGAGCGCAGCACGTCGGCCAGGCTGCGATAACCCAGGGCCCGCATCTCGGCGGCGGTGATCACCGTGACCGACGCGGCCGTCTCGCTCATGCGCTGGCTGAACTTCGAGGCGCCGGTGACCTCCATGTCCAGCAGCGCGTCCAGCGGCAGCGCGGCCAGCTGTTCGGCGCGCTCGGGGTCCGTCGGCGTAGCGGCGAACACCGGCGCCATCGCCGCGCAGGCCCAGGCCAGCGCCACGACGGCACGCCGCAGCGGCACCGGGCAGGCCGGCGCGCGGAAAGGCTCACCCATGGGACACATCACTTGTCAAGAGATCCAGTGCGCCTGCGGCGGGCGCACCCTGTGTTTGCATATCGGCCGTTCGGGCAGCCGACTGAAGGCGGCAGCAACCCTTCGAGGCGGGTGGAACGGCGCGCTTTTTACAATGCAGGGGTGATGTCCCCCTCCCCTGCGGCGCTCAACGCCGATCTCCATTCCCACTCCAACGTCTCCGACGGCACCCTGGACCCTGAAGCTCTGGCGGCACGCGCGCATGCCAATGGCGTGCAGCTGTGGGCCTTGACCGACCATGACGAAGTGGCCGGCCAGCAGCGTGCTGCGGTGGCGGCCGCCGCCTTGGGCCTGCCGTACCTGAGCGGGGCGGAGGTGTCGGTCACCTTCGCCGGCGAAACCGTGCACGTGGTGGGCCTGGGCTTCGACCCCGCGGACGCCGCCTTGCGCGACGGCTTGGCCGCCACCCGCAGCGGGCGCGACCGCCGCGCCCACGACATGGCCGACGGGCTGGCTCGGGCCGGCATTCCCGGCGCCTACGAAGGCGCGCTGCAGTACGTGGGCAACCCGGACCTGATCTCTCGCACTCACTTTGCCCGCTTCCTGGTGGACAGCGGCATCTGCCATGACACCCACGAGGTGTTCCGCCGCTTCCTCACGGATGGTAAGCCGGGCTATGTGCCCCACCGCTGGGCCGCGCTGGGTGATGCCGTGCGCTGGATCACGGCGGCCGGCGGTATTGCGGTGATCGCCCATCCCGGCCGGTACAAGTTCACGCCCAACGAGGAGTACGCGCTGTTCTCCGAATTCAAGGCGCATGGCGGCCTGGGGGTGGAAGTGATCACCGGCAGCCACCATCCGTCCGACTACGTGAAGTACGCCGACATGGCGCGTGAGTTCGGCCTGCTGGCCTCGCGCGGCAGCGACTTCCACTCCCCCGATGAAAGCCACACCGACTTGGGCGCCCTGCCCCTGCTGCCGGGGTCGCTGACGCCGGTGTGGGAGGCGGTGGCGCACCGCGTGCAGCGGCCGTGACGGCGGCGCGGCAGGCCACGGTCCCGGCGGCCATGCGGCCGCAGCTGCAGGGCGCCCGCGCCCAAGTCACCGGCGTGCTGCTGATCGTGGTGATGGCGGCCTGCTTCGCCACCATGGACACCACCATCAAGGTGCTGGGTGCCTGGCTGCCGGTGCTGCTGATGCTGTGGCTGCGTTATGCCTTCCAGGCGCTGGCGATGCTGGGCTGGCTGGCCTGGCAACGCGGGCGCGAAGGGTTTCGCACCGCCCATCCGCGCTTCCAGCTGCTGCGTGGCCTGCTGCTGCTGGCCACCAGCGCGATGAGCTTCTTCAGCGTGCAGTTCCTGCCGGTGGCCGAATACACCGCGATCACCATGCTCACGCCGGTGATCGTGACGCTGTTCTCCGGCTGGCTGCTGCATGAGCCGGTGTCACGGCCACGCTGGGCCCTGGTGATCGGCGGCTTCATCGGCGCGCTGATCATCATCCGGCCCGGCAGCGGCTTGTTCGGCTGGGCCGTGCTGATGCCGCTGGCCGGCGCCTGCGCCTATGCGGCCTTCCAGCTGCTGACGCGCCGGCTGGCCGGCGTGGAGGATCCGTTCAGCACCCACTTCTACACCGGGCTCACCGGCACCTTGCTGCTCACCGCCGTGCTCGCCGCCAGCCCGATCGACGTGATGGGCACGCTGGCCGCCCAGCCGGCGTCGCGGCTCGCGTTGATGACCATGGTGGGGGCACTGGGCACCGCGGGCCACCTGTTCCTCATCCTCGCCCTGGGCATGGGCCGCCCGGCCACGCTGATGCCCTTCATGTACAGCCAGATCGCCTTTGCCACCGGCGTGGCGTATGTGTGGCTGGGTGCCGCGCCGGACGCCATCAGCGTGGCCGGCATGGCGGTGATCGGCGCCTGCGGCGCGGCGTCGGTGTGGCTCAACTTCCGCGAGGCGGAACAGCACTCCCGCGTCGCGGCGCTGACCGCGGATACGATCTCCGACTGACATGTCGCAATATTTCGACGTTCATCCGGACAACCCGCAGCCGCGCCTGATCAAGCAGGCGGCGCAGATCCTGCACCAGGGCGGCGTGGCGGCGATCCCCACCGACTCCAGCTACGCCCTGGTGTGCCACCTGGACGACAAGGCCGCCGCCGAGGCGCTGCGCCGCATCCGCCAGGTGGACGACAAGCACCACCTCACGCTGCTGTGCCGCGACCTGAGCGAGCTGGCCAACCACGCCCGCGTGGACAACCGGCAGTACCGGCTGCTGAAGCTCGCCACGCCCGGGCCCTTCACCTTCATCCTCGAAGCCACCAAGGAGGTGCCGCGCCGGGTGTCGCACCCTTCGCGCCGCACCATCGGGCTGCGCGTGCCCGAGCACAAGGTGGCGCAGGCGCTGCTGGAGGAGCTGGGGCAGCCGCTGCTGGCCACCACGCTGATCCTGCCCGGCGAGACCGAGCCGCTGAACGACCCGCAGGAGATCCGCGAGCGGCTGGAAAAGCAGGTGCAGGCGGTGATGGCCGCGCACGCCTGCCCAATGGAGCCCACGACGGTGATCGACCTCACCGAGGCCGACCCGCGCATCGTGCGCCTGGGCCGCGGCGACCCGCAGCGGCTGGGGCTGGCGGTCGAGGATTGAGCTAGCTCAACGCGGCCAGCACGCGCCGCGGGTCGAAGCCCACTTGCCGCTGCCCGCGCACCACGACCACCGGCGTGCCGGGCGCCTGGCTGTCGCGGAAGGCGGCCGCGCAGGCGGGGTCGCGCTCGATCGAACACTCGCTGAAGCGCACCCGGTACTGCCCCATCCAGGCCCGCGCATGGGCGCAGTAGGTGCAGGTGTCGGAGGCGATCATGCGGATGTCGCCCGGGGCCGCGCGCTCGGCGATGGCCGCGCCCAGGCGCGCGTCCTGCGCACCATGCCACCACTGCACGCCGGCGCTGATGCCGAGCACCAGCACCACCAGGCCGAGCAGCGATCGCGGTGAGGCCTTCATGCCAGGCTTCAGAGCGCGGCGGTGACCACGATCTCGACCTTCCACTCCGGCTTGGCCAGCTTGGCCTGCACGGTGGCACGCGGCGGTGCGTTGCCCGTGGCAACCCAGGCGTCCCACACCGCATTCATGGCGGGGAAGTCGGCCAGGTCGGCGAGGAAGATCTGCGCCATCAGGATCCTGGCCTTGCTGGTGCCGGCACGGGCCAGCAGCGCGTCGATGGCCTCCAGCACCTGCTCGGTCTGGCGCGTGGCGTCCTTGCTGCCGTCGGCGGCCACCTGGCCGGCCAGGTACACGGTGCCGTTGTGCACCGCCATCTCCGACAGGCGTGCGCCCACGTCGAACCGTTGAACTTCCATCACTTCGCTCCTCTCTTGGAATGTGAATGCGGCCGCGTCGCGGCCGCGGTGTGGGCGGCAGCGCCCTTTTGCCCCAGCTTGGACTCGGTGCCCGCCAGCAGCTTCTGGATGTTGCCGGTGTGGCGCCATACCAGCAGCAGGCTCATCACGGTGATCGGGATGGTGGGTGTGCCACCGTCCCACAGCAGCAGCTGGTACAGCGGCGCCGCCAGCGCCGCGGCCAGCGCGGCCAGCGACGAATAGCGCGACAGGTAGGCCACCACCAGCCAGGTCATCAGCACCAGGCCGCCCAGCGGCAGGTTCAGCGCCAGCAGCACGCCGGCCGCCGTGGCCACGCCCTTGCCGCCCTGGAAACGGAAGAACACCGGCCACAGGTGGCCCAGGAAGGCGGCCAGGCCGACAAAGGCCGCCGTGTTCTCGCCCAGGCCGACACGCTCGCCGAACAGCAGCACCAGCAGCACCGGCACGTAGCCCTTCAGGGCGTCGAACACCAGCGTGAGGATGGCCGCGGTGCGGTTGCCCGAGCGCAGCACATTGGTGGCGCCCGGGTTCTTGGAGCCATAACTGCGCGGGTCGCTCAGGCCCATGGCGCGGCTCACGATCACGGCAAACGAGAGCGAGCCCACCAGGTAGGCGGCCAGCAGGGCCGCCGCGCTCCACAGGGTGTGGTTCATGCGGCTTGTCACCTCTTGTTGTGAAGCCCGGCAGTGTACGCCCCGGGGTGGCCGCCTTCGCCGGTGCTAAGCTCGCCGTCCCGCGCTGCCGCACCACGGCCGGCGCGGCCGCTTCCACCCGAGCCCCACCCTCAGGGCCGCACGCCAGCAGCACGCCGCACCGGCATGCGCTTGTCATCGCTGGCATGCCTGTCGCTTCGCGTCGCTGTCGACCTCACCCTGGTGTTGCCATGGCCGCTCTGCCGATCGCCTTCCCCGCCACCGTGCCGCTGCGCTGGCCCGTGCGGACCCACCTGGACCTGCACGACGAGCTGCATGCCCGCCCCGCGCTGGCGGTGCAGCGCCCCAGCGTGGTGTCCTACTGGGTGCATTGGGGCATGGAGCCGGCCATCGCCGAAGCCGCACTGGCCGCCGCCTGCAGCGCCTGCGGCGGCGCAGGGCCGGAGCCGGGCACCCGGCACCACCTGCTGCAGACCGAGGCCTTTGCGCTGAAGTACGAACGCCACGGCGAATTCGTCAGCTGGCAGGTCAACCGGCCACTGCCCGACCCCGGCGACAGCTGTGACGACACCACGCTGACCCGCCTGCTGCGCGAAGAGCGCGCACTCGACGCCTTGCCGCCCGCGTTTGCCGACGGGTTGCGCGCGGAAGGCGCGGGCCGCATGCTGGCCGCCACCCATGTGGTGCTGGTGCGCTGCAACGATGAATTCCTGCTGCCGCGCAGCCGGGCGCTGATGTCATCCGATCTCGGCGACCACGGCGGGCCGGCCGACGACAGCACGCCGCTGCTGGGCGCCTGGATCGCCGACGACAAGGCCGCGGTGCTCACCGACCTGCGGGTGCATGGCGACGGCTTCACCCGCCTGGTGTTGCTCGATTTCGGCCTGGCCGCCGACCAGGCCGCGCGCGAGGCGCAGCGCCTGTGCGAGATCGAGGCCTACCGCATGCTGGCCATGCTGGGCTTTCCGGTGGCGCAGCGCGAGGCCCAGTCGCTGGGTGCGCTGGAGCGCAGCCTGCAGCAGACGGTGGACGCGATGGCCAACGACGCCGGCCACGACCAGCAGCAGGCCTTCGACACCCTCACCCGCCTGGCCGCCGAGGTGGAACACAGCGCCGCCCGCACGCGCTACCGCTTTTCCGCCACCCGCGCGTACCACCAGATCGTGCAGCGCCGCCTGGCCGACCTGCGCGAGCGCCGGCTCGATGGCGTGCAGACGCTGTCCGGCTTCCTGGGCCGCCGCTTCGCGCCGGCCATGGCCTTCTGCGAAAGCACCGACGCGCGCCTCACCGACGTGGCCGACCGCATCAGCCGCGCGGTGGGCCTGGCCCGGGTGCGGGTGGAGATGCACCGGGAGTCCACCAACCAGCAGGTGTTCAAGGCATTGGCGCACCGGCAGGCGCTGCAGCTGCGCCTGCAGCAGACGGTGGAAGGCCTGTCGGTGGTGGCGATCAGCTATTACCTGCTCGGATTGGTGGGCTACCTGGCCAAGGCCGCCAAGACCGTGCCGGCCTGGGAGGCGCTGCACATCCAGCCGGACCTGGTGGTGGGCCTGAGCGTGGCGCCGGTGGTGCTGGTGGTGACGCTGTTCATGCGCCGGCTGCATCGGCAGCTGGACGGCGAATGAGGCGCTGGCGGGGCGCCTTGAACCCGGTTCAGAAGTCGTGCCGAATGCCGGCGCCGATGGCACGAACGCGCACATCGCGCTTCGACGAGTCGACGCCGTCCCGGTCGACGAACGCCTGCAGTTCGGTGCGCTTGGACAGCGCGTACTGGTAGGACACCTGCTGGCGCCTTCGTTGGCCGATGAGATTGGATTGCACCGCTCGCTGCATCGCGTTCAGCACGACGGTATGCGCGCCCTGGATGCACTTCGTGCCGACGATCCAGTAGTCGACCTCACGGCGTGTCGTTGCCGTGTTCTTGTACCGGTCCCTGCCGAGCAAGGCATAGGGCTGGACGCTGCCGAAGTCATAGCGCACACCGAACTGCACCTTGTTGTCGAACTCGTTGCCGAGGAGCCCGCCGGGTCGCTCATCCCTGGCCACGCCAAACGCGAGTTTCAGCGGCCCGGTCGCGTAGTTCAGGCCGATGTCCACGGACTTCGCCCCGTTCTCGTTGTCCGGCGCAGCCGGTGCCCCGCGGAGGTAGCCGCGGACGCGGACATCGAAGCCGCCGACGTTGGGGCTCTGATAGCCGATCGAGTTGGAGGTGCGGTTGCGCGCGTTCAGAACGGACGTGCCGATGGCCGTGGCGCCGGCGTCATTGGGCGCAAAGCTGGTGATCGCCGTGACCTGCGAGTACAAGGGCGAGCCCGTCGGGTTGGCCGAGTCCAGCCGGCCCAGGGCAACCGTGCCGTAGGCGCCGCGCAGACCCACGAAGCTGTGGCGATAAGCAGGGGCCGGAACCGTCCCATCATCGGCGCTGACCCCCATTTCAAGGCCGAAGAGCGCGCTCATGCCACCGCCCAGGTCTTCGGTGCCGCGAAAGCCGAGCCGCGACGCGTTGTCGCGCAGCTCCTTCAGATCGCTGGCACTGCCGGTCTTGATGCTGTTGGCCGTGAGCCGGATCTGGCCGTAGACCGCGACATTGTTTTGCGCGATGGCGGGAGCGAGGCTCAGGGCGAGTGCTGCCGCGGCGAGCATCGGGCCGCACGATGGGTTCTTCATGAAAACGATCCTCCGGGTGGATTTGTGATGGGACGTGGTGGGCCCTCACAAGGCACAAGTGCCTCGTGATGGATGCGTGAGTTGAGGGGCCGGGCGGCTGTCTAGGGCGTCATCACGCGTCGAGAGCGACGAGTGCTGTCTCGCAGCTGGTCGCCGAGGTCCCCGGCAAGCGCCGCGACAAGGCGGCCGAAAAGCGTCGCGAGGCTCGAAGCGAGCGCGCCATAACCGTCGTTTCTGACGAAGCGCCGTTCGTCCATGTACAGGGCTCGATTGATCTCCACCTGGACGCTGTGGCGGCTGTTCGAGGGGTCGCCATGGCGGCGGATCAACTCTGCGCCCCGGTACGGCTCGTTCACCTGCACGCGGTAGCCCAGGTCCCCGAAGTTCGAAGCGAACCAGCGGACGAGGAGCGGGCTGGCGCTCATCCCGCCAAGGTCGCTGACGACGATGTCCGGGCGCGGTCGACCGCTGTCCTCGTTCATCGCGTTCCCGATCGACTTCATCGAGTGGCAGTCGATGTGACAGCTCAAGCCGAAGCGGGCGTGCGCAGCGTCCACCAGCCGAGACAGCGCGCGGTGGTACGGGTCGTAGCAGTGCGCGATCCGCGACCGGACATCGTCGACCGAAAGAAGGCGGTCATACAGCGGGACCCCGGGCAGCGCGAGGCGACGGATCAAGCCCATGCCGGCGCGGGACTTGGGCGTCGGCCGCAAGGGCTCGGGCCACGCGGAGTCCAGCAGCTGCGGGTCGATATCGTCTCGTGCGCGATTGGCGTCGATATAGGCGCGATGGAATCCTGCGGCCAGGGTCGGCGCCATGCCTGCGGATGCCTCTGCCCACAACTCGTCGACCCATGCGTCCCAACTCGTGAGCAGCGCCTCTTCAGGGGCAATCGTCGGGGTACCGTGGCCAGGCCAGTCGCGAAAGCTGTGAGGTGAGTCGATCACGATAGGGCTTGCCGCATCGACCGCCTCGCCGAGGATCCGGTAGGCGCAGCCTGGCTCCAAAGTTGGCATGGATGTCATCGACCTGCCGTGCATGGACGCGGGACCAAGCGTGTTCCGGTCACTCGACATTGATCTTGCGGTCCTTGATGACCTTCGACCACAGCGCTGTCTCATGCTTCATGAGCTGCGCGAGTTCCTCGCCGGAGCTGGGCGCGGGCTCGCTGCCCTCGGAAAGCAGAAGCTGGTTGAACTCGGGCGTCACGAGCACGCGCCGCACATCGGCCCTGATCTTTTCAAGAATCGCAGGAGGGGTCTTGGCTGGCGCAAACAGCCCGTACCACGCGCCGTAGTCGAAGCCAGCCACCGTCTCGGCGATGGCAGGCACCGCTGGAACGACCTGGGACCGCTTGGTGCTCCCCACCGCGATCGCCGTCAGCTTGCCCGACTTGATGTGTTGCAGCACGCTCGGGATGGTGTTGAAACCGACCTGGACCTGGTTGCTGATCAGGTCCACCACCGCGGGAGCAGCCCCCTTGTACGGCACGTGGGTCATGCTGATGCCGGTCATCGACATCAATTGCTCCATGCCCAGATGGTTGGGGGCGCCCAGTCCACTCGATGCGTAATTGAGTTGACCCGGTCTGGCCTTGGCGAGCGCGATCAGGTCCTTCAGGCTCCTGACCCCCAGCGAAGCGTTCACCGTGAGGATGGGCGACAAGGTCACGACTCGCGTGATCGGCACGAAGTCGCGCTCCACGTCGTAGGGTAGCTTGCGCACCGTGAGAGGTGTCGTCACCATGGTGGAGGTGGCGCCGAGTAGGAGCGTATAGCCGTCGGGCGGCGATGTGGCGGCCGTCTGTGCGCCGATGGTGAGGCCCGCCCGGTTGTCGACGAGGACCTGCCTTCCCCAATACTCGGTGAGCTTGGCGGCCAAGGGACGGGCAACGGCATCGGCAGCGGCCCCGGCCGAGAAGGGGACAATGATCCTCACGGGCTTGTCCGGAAAGTCGGCGGCGCCGGCCGCTGGCACGCTGACGGCTGTGACGCCCGCAAGAAGAAGCTGGAGAGTGCGCTTCATGGAGATCTCGTTTCGGTGCAAGGGGGATGGCCACCGCCTCTGGGTTTGCATGACGTGGCCGAGTGAACGAATTGTCTGTACCCGGGGGCTGCAAGCAAACGAGTTTCAGATGCCGCATCGCCTCATACCCCTGGTGCATGGCTCGCGATGAACTACCGGCAACTGGAGGTCTTTCGTGCACTCATGGACTGCGGATCGGCAACCGCGGCGGCCAGCCGGCTCGGCATCTCGCAGCCATCGGTGAGCCGGCAGCTTGCGCAGATCGAACGCGAGCTCGGCCTCGATCTGTTTGCGCGAAGTGCAGGCAAGTTGCGCGCAACGGCGAACGCCATTGCGCTGTACGACGAAGTGACCTTTGCCTTTGCAGGCATCGACCGGGTTCTCAATCTGGCAAGCCGATTGCGCGGTCATGACACGGGCGTTCTACGCATCGCCTCCCCGCACGCCTTGGGTGAGGTCTTCCTGCCCAGGGTCATCGCGCGCTTGGCGGCAAGCCACCGGAACCTGCGCTATGCGGTCGAGTTCGGTACGTACGAAACGATCGCCTCGATGGTGGCCAAGCGCGCTGTGGACATCGGTGTCCTCAAGGAACCTGTGCCGCATGAGGGCATTTCGGCTCAGCCTCTCGTCGATACGGGCACCGTCTGTCTGCTACCGCAGGGGCATGCGCTGGCGAAACACAGCGAGATCACCGTCGCCGCCCTCGCCGACCAACCCTTGGTTCTGCTTGGGCGCGACACCGTCTGGCGGAGTGAACTCAACACCCTGTTCAGGGCGGCTCGCCGACTGCCAAACATCCGCCTCGACACCCACTCGGCGACCGCGATATGCGGCTTTGTGGCAAATGGCTTGGGCGTCTCGGTGTTGCCAGAGCTGCTTGCCGCACAGTTTGCGGGGCGCGGGATCGTCTTGAAGCCCTTGGCAACCCGAATCGAGCATCGCTTTGCGATCGCACTGCCCTCCGGGCTGCAAAGAGCGGGTCTGGCCGCGGAGTTTGTGCTCGAAGGTCGGGCTGTTGCGGAGCAGCTCCTGGCGCAGGCTCGAGCGCCCGCGAGGCGGCCACGCCAGCGCGCAAGCAAGCCCTAGCGTGCTGAAGGGATGCCATGGGCCATGGCAGCACGCGGGGCGTTGCAAGCCAGGTCTGCAGCGCGCTTCAACGGCACCTCACCGCACCAACTGCAACCAGGCATCACGTCGCGTAACAGTCAGTTAATGGGTCGGCGCATAGCCACGACCAACGGAGGTTGGAGCGTGACGGGCGCCACATCGCATGACGCGAAGCTTCAGCACAATCTTCTTCGCGCCCTGACCTGGAGGACAGGACGTGAGCTCCCGCGGACCTCGTGGCGTGGCGGGCCCCCATCCACCAAGAAGAAGACTCACCATGCTCCGCACATCGACACGCCTTCAGCGGCTCGCACTGCTCGCCATGGCTCCCCTGTGGTGCTTGCTGGGCGCGTGCGGCGGTGCAGATTCAGGTGACGGCTCGCCACCGCCCACCAGCACCACGCCCGATCCCTCCCCCGGGCCGTCGGCCACGGTCACCAGCGTGGTGGTCGAGCATCTGGCGAGCAGCGCTGAAGACAAGGTTCCGGTGACCTTCGGCCAGGCGTTTGCCCCTGGGGACCTGCCCGCAGGCAGCTTCATCGCCGGCCGCGACAACAACGGCACCGTCGTGCCGCTACAGGCGGATGTGAAGGCCACGCATGCGGACGGTTCCATCCGCCATGCCATCTTGTCGGGTGTGCTGCCCGCGGTGGGCGCCAACGAAAGCCGCACGTTGAGCCTGGGCCGCAGTTCCGCGGCAACCGCGGGGCCGGCGATCACCCCCCAGGCGCTCGTCGCCGCAGGCTTTCGTGCCGCCGTGACCATCGAACTCGGTGGCCAGACCTACCGGGCATCGGCGGACGAAGCACTGCTGGGCGCATCGCGCATTGAATGGCTCTCCGGGCCGATCGCCACCGAATGGCTGCTCGCGGTGCCCTTCAGGACAGCGGCCGGCACAGCCCACCCGCACCTCATGGCCCGCTTTGCCGTGCGCGCGTATGCCGGCCTCGACAAGGCGCGCGTGGACGTGATCGTGGAGAACAACTGGGCCTACGAACCCGCGCCGCAGAACTTCACCTACAAGGCGGTCATCGACGTGGGCGGCTCGCCGGCCTTCACGCAGGACAGCGTGGTGCACTATCACCATGCGCGCTGGCGCAAGACGCTGTGGTGGGGCAGCGAGCCGCAAGTGCATCTGCGGCACGACAACGCCTACCTGATGGCCACCAGGGCCATACCCAACTACGACCGCAGCGTGACGGTCACCACCGACCAGCTTGCCGCGCTGGCCAACCGTTGGGCCAGCGCCAAGAAGGGGCTGATGGCCCCGGGCCTGGTTGTCACCTACATGCCTACCACCGGCGGCCGCCCCGACATCGGGCCACTGCCGCAGTGGAGCGCCACCTATGTGCTCACCATGGACCGCACGGCCAAGGCCACCGTGCTGGGCACCGGCGACCTGGCCGGCAGCTGGCCCATCCACTACCGCAACCAGGCGACCGACCTGCCGGTGACGGTGGCCGACTATCCCTACATGACGCTGCTGGGCCGCCCGGGCGACACGAACAACCCGGTCACCAAGAAGAGCGAGGCCTTTCCCGCGTGCGGAGGCATCTGCACCACCGAGCCGTACCAGTATTCGCCCGACTCCGCCCACCAGCCCTCGCTGGCCTACCTGCCCTACCTGATCACGGGCGACCACTACTACCTGGAAGAGCTGCACTTCTGGACCAACTACAACACCTTCAAGGACAACCCCGGCTACCGCATGCGCGAGCAGGGGCTGCTCAAGTCCGACCAGGTGCGCGCCCAGGCATGGTCGCTGAGAACCCTGGGCCAGGCGGCCTACATCACGCCCGACAACCACCCGCTGAAGTCGCATTTCGTGCAGATGGTGCACAACAACATCAACTGGTACACCTCGACCTTCGTGGCCGCGCAGCCAAACGCGCTGGGGTTCCTGGGTGGCACCGGCGTGGACGGCTTCCAGGCGATTGTCTATACAACCGCATCCGGCGCGAACACCGGCATGGCGCCCTGGCAGGACGACTTCTTCACCTGGAGCGTTGGCTATCTGGTGGAGCTGGGCTTCCAGGACGCGGCGCCCCTGTTGGCCTGGAAGGCCAAGTTCCCGGTCGGGCGCATGACCGCCCCCGGCTACTGCTGGATCGACGGCGCCACCTACGCGCTGGCCGTGCGGCCGTCAGCGACCGCGGCCCCCTACGGCACGTTTGCAGAGGCCTACCAGGCGACCATGCGATCGACAGATGCCAACGGCATGCCGGTGCCGCGTGTCAACAGCACCGGCGCCAAGTACCTGGACCAGCCGTGCGCCAGCCAGGCCCAGGCCGATTGGCTGACACGGCTGGACATGGACAACCATGCCAGCCGCTCCGCTTGGAAGGCGGGCGAGATGACCGGCTATGCGAGCTCGGATTCGGGCTACCCCTCCAACATGCAACCCGCGCTGGCGGTTGCAGCCGACTCGGGCATCCCGCAAGCCGCGCAGGCGTGGAGCATGTTCATCAACCGCAGCGTCAAGCCCGACTACGGTACGGGCCCGCAATTCGCCATCGTGCCGAGGCAGTGAAACGCGGCCCAGCTCGGCCCGGCCGCCGGGCCATCGTCGGGTCGGCTACAAGCTCGACGGGAACCGCGGCAGCGCCGGATGCGTGCGCTCGAACGTTTCCTGGCAGGCAATGCAGCGCTTGGCGCTGGGCTGGGCCTGCAGGCGCTGCAGCGGGATGTCAGCACCGCAATCCACGCATTCGCCGTAGGTGCCGGCGGTGATGCGCTCGGTGGCCTCCTCGATGTCGCGCAGCTCCTGGATGTCCCTCTCCTGCTCGGCATAACGTACCGCACCGCGGATGTTCTCCTCGCCCTGCTCGCCCAGGTCCTCGTTCTGGTTGCGCGCCACTGCGCTGGGCCGCTCGGCCTCCTCTTCGCGGGCGGCCTTGACCTCGGCACGCAAGGTCGCTTCCCGCTCACGCAGCTGTTGCTGCAGGCGTTGCAGGTCAGAATCGGTCAGGGCGGGCATGGCTGTCTCTCCGCAGGGATGGGTCACTCCCACGCTGGCAGCAAGCTCCGTTCCCTGCGGTGGCAGTGCTGCATTTCAGTCGATGGCGCACTGCACCGGCTGCGCTTGCAGCAGCTGCGTCAGCAAGGCGGGCGCGATGCCCACCAGATAGCCGCGGCGCCCGCCATTGATGCAGATGCGCGGCAGCGCCAGCACGCTGGCCTCCACGTACACCGGCATCGCCTTTTTCGTGCCGAAGGGCGAGGTGCCGCCCACCAGGTAGCCGCTGTGACGCTGGGCCACCTCGGGCTTGCACGGCTCCACGCTCTTGGCGCCGATGGCGCGGGCCAGATTCTTGGTGCTGACCTGCTTGTCGCCGTGCATCAGCACGATCAGCGGCTGGGCCTTGTCGTCCTGCATCACCAGGGTCTTGATCACCTCGTGTTCGGGCACGCCCAGCTGGCGCGAGGATTCGGCGGTGCCGCCGTGCTCGACGTAGTCGTACACATGCTCGGTGAAGGCCACGCCCTGCTGGCGCAGGAACTGGGTGGCGGGGGTTTCGCTGACGTGGGGTTTGCTGCGGGCCATGGTGGCCGCAAGCATAAAACGGCTCAGGCGCGGCTCAGGCCGGCGGCCGCGTGCAATGGCGGTAGTGCAGCCGGTGCAGGTCCGCGATGTTGGCGCCCTCGCTTTCCACCACCAGCACCTCGGCCGCCAGCGGCCCGAAGTCGGCACGGAAGTGCACCGAGCTCTTGAGCGCCAGCAGCGCGCATTGCGCGGGCTCGATGCCCAGGTGGCGGAACATCGCCTGGTCGGCGGCCTGCTGCTTGCGGCTGCTCACCAGCACCTGCACGCCATGCTGCGACAGCCGCGCCATAGCGCCCAGCGCCATCTGCGAGCCGCCGTAGAAGGGGCCGGTGCCCAGAATGCGGCCGTCACCCAAGGCTTCCACCCGCCATGGCCCGGCCACCGGCTCGCCGGAGTGGCGGCCGCGCTTGCCACCCAGGGCCACGCTGATCCAGGCGCCCACGCCTGCCGCATGGGCCGCTGCGGCCGCCTCGGGATCACACAGCAAACCCAGGCAGGCACCCGCCGCCCGCGCCTGCAGCAGCGCCTGCAGCACGCCGGTGCTGTCGCCATCGCCGCCGCCGCCAGGGTTGTCCTGCGTGTCGGCCAGCACCACCGGCGCGCCCGGCCGCCCCACGGCCAGCGCATGCGCCACCGCATCGCCCGGGGGCCAGAGGCGGCCGCCGAACTGGCTGCGCGCCGCCTGCACCGCCTGCGTCAGCGTGTCGGCCGCGCGGTCGGCCGCCGCCTGGTCGTGCGCATAGACCAGCACCGACGGTGCGCTGTCTGGCACATCCGCCATCGGGAAGCCGCCGGCCAGCGACACATGCACCACCTCACCGCCGGAAGCGGCCACCGCCTGCGCCATCAGCTCGCGCATCGGCGAGGCCAGCGTGCTCTGCCAGGGCAGCGGGATCAGGAAGGGCAGCTGGCGCAGCGCGCGGGCGTAACGCGCGCCCGCCAGCAGCGGCGCGAGCTGGTGCACCGCCTCCCGCCCGCACTGCGCGGTGTCGGTGTGCGGATAGGTGCGGTACACCAGCGCCAGGTCGAGCTGGTCGGCCATGGCGGGCGTGAGGTTGGCATGGAAGTCCAGCACCGCCACGATGGGCAGCCGCTCGCCCACGCGCTCACGCGTGCGGCGCAGCCATTCGCTGTCACCCGAAGGCAGGTGCTCGGTGACCATCGCACCGTGCAGCTCCAGCAGCAGCGCGTCCAGCGGGCCGGCTTCGGCCAGCGCACGCTCGAACAGCCACCAGAGTGCTTCGAAGGCGTCCTCGGTCACCGGGCCGCTGGGGTTGGCATTGCCCCACAGCAGCGGCACCGCTTCATGGCCGGCAGCCTGCAGCGCCTGCAGCATGCCGGCGGCAGGCAGCTGGGTGCCCTGCAAGCCGGCCGGAAGGTCGCCGCGCCACAGCAGCCCCGGCCAGGCATCGGCCAGCACGAAGTCGCAGAACCGTGCCCGGCTGTCGGCGAAGGTGTTGGTCTCGTGCTGGAGGCCGGCGATGCCGATGCGGGCCATGGCTTGGTTTGTGGCCGCTGCCCCTACAGCTGCCCGGAGACGGCGCGTTCGAAGATCGCGTGGTACTGCGCGGAGGTGAAGGGAATCGGGTTGGTGCCGTGCGATGGATCAGCCACCGCCATCTCGCCGATCAGCTGGGCTTCGGCGGCGTCGATGCCGATGGCCGCCAGCGTGTGCGGGATGCCGATCTCCTCCCGCAGGTGCAGCACCCAGTCGAGGAAAGACTTGAACGAGGGGCTGGGCAGGTTGAGGTAACGCGCGGCCGCCGCGATCTGCGGCTCGATCGCCTCGCGGTTGGCGTCCAGCACATAGGGCATGAGGATGGCGTTGAGCATGCCGTGGTGGGCGTCGTGGCGCGCCCCCAGCGGATGGGCCAGCGCATGCATGGCACCCAGGCCACGCTGGAAAGCGGTGGCCCCCATGGCGGACGCCACCAGCATCTCGGTGCGCGCGGCTAGGTCGTCGCCGTGTTTCACCGCCTGGGGCAGCCAGTCCTTCACCAGGCGCATGCCCTCCAGCGCGATACCCGCGCCCATCGGGTGGAAGAACGGCGAGCAATAAGCCTCGAGGTTGTGCGACAGCGCATCCATGCCGGTGGCCGCCGTCAGCTTGGCCGGCAGGCCGGTGGTGAGCGCGGGGTCCAGGATCACCACGGCGGGCAACATGCGGGCGTGGAAGATGATGCGCTTCAACTTCGCGCCCTCGTCGGTGATGACAGACGCACGGCCCACTTCTGAGCCAGTGCCCGCGGTGGTGGGCACCGCCACCACCGGCGCCATGCCCTCCACCTTGACGCGCAGGTAGTTGTCGCCGATGTCCTCAAAGTCCCACAGCGGCCGCTCCTGGCCCACCATCAGCGCGATCGCCTTGCCGGCGTCGAGGGCCGAGCCGCCGCCGAAGGCGATGACCCCGTCGTGCCCGCCCGCCCGGTAGGCCGCCACGCCGTCGTCTACATTGCGGCCGGTGGGGTTGCCCTTGATGCGGCTGAACACTTGTGCTGGCAGCCCGGCCGCTTCGCATGAGGCGATGGCATCGCGCACCATCGGCAGCTCGGCCAGGCCGGGGTCGGTGACCAGCAGGGGCCGCTTCATGCCCAGCGAGGCGCACCACTTGGGCAGCTCCGCGATGCGGCCCACGCCGCACTTCACGGCGGTGGGGTAGTTCCAGTTGACGGTGTAGCGGGCGAGCGTGTCGGTCACGGTGGGCCTCACAGGTGCTTGAGGTGGTAGGACTTGGGCCGCGTCAGGTGCTCATAACCCAGCACCGACAAGGTGGCGCCGCGCCCGGTGTGCTTGACGCCGGTCCAGGCCAAGGCTGGGTCCAGGTAGTCGCATCGGTTCATGAACACGGTGCCCGTCTGCAGGCGCCGGCCCAGCGAGGCGGCAGCGCCTTCGTCGCGCGTGAAGATGGCCGCGGTGAGGCCATAGGGGCTGTCGTTCATCAGCTGCAGCGCCTGCTCGTCGCCATCCACCGGCATCACGCCGAACACGGGCCCGAAACACTCATCGGCCATCACGCGCATCGAGTGGTTGACGTTGCGCAGGATCTGCGGCGCCATGTAGGGTGTGCCGGCACGGTCACGCTCGAAACGGCGCACGTCGATCAACGGCTGCGCACCCTGGCTCACCGCTTCGTCCACCACCGCGCGCACCGCGTCGGCCGCCGCGGCTCGCACCAGCGGGCCCAGCGTGGTGTCCGCCTGCAAGGGATCGCCCAGCACGTACTGGTTTGTCAAGGCGACCGCAGCCTCCACGAATTCGTCATAGCGCGAGCGCTCCACATACACCCGCTGGATGCCGCAGCAGCTCTGGCCGGAGTTGAAGAAGGCTCCGTCCACAACAGTCTCGACCGCCTGCTTCAAATCCGCATCGGCCCGCACATAGGCCGGGTCGTTGCCGCCCAGCTCCAGCCCCACGCCGATGAAGCGCCCGGCGGCAGCACGCTCCACCGCCGCGCCACCCTGCACGGAGCCGGTGAAACAGACAAAGTCGATGCCATCCGAGCTGATCAGGCGCTGGGTGGCATCGTGGTCGCAATGGATGAACTGGAACACGTCCGCTGGCACACCCGCCTCGGTGAACGCCTGCACCATGCGCTCGGCGGCGAGCGGCGTTTGCGCGGAATGCTTGAGCAATACGGCATTGCCCGCCACCAGGGCAGGCACCACCGCATTCACCGCCGTGAGCAGCGGGTAGTTCCAGGGTGCGACCACAAGCACGGTACCCCAGGGCTCCCTGTCGATGTAGCGCGTGAAGCCGCTGACGGGCGCGGGCTTGATCGGCGCCAGCGCCTCCTCGGCAATCGACAGCATGTGGCGCGCACGGGCCGCGAAGCCGTCGACCTCGCCAGGCGTGTAGCGCAGCGGCCGGCCCATCTGCCGGGTCAGCTCTTCCGCGATGGGCGCCTTGCTGGCCACGAAGCGGTCCACGCCCGCGGACACCAGGCGGCAGCGCTCCGACAGCGCCATTTCGCGCCACCCCATCTGCGCCTTGCCCGCCCGGGCCACCGCAGCCGCCAGTTGCTCGGCAGTCGCAAGATCCCGGCGCACGAACTCGCTGCCGTCGATAGGGCTGAGGGTGATCTGCTGTGTCATATCAGTTGTTCAAAGCCAAGGCGTTTGCATTCCATGAACACCACGAGCGTGTCGCCAAAGGTGTGGGCGGGCAGACGGCGGCGCGCCTTGCGAAGCCGAGAAGCGCAGGCATTGCGGCTGCGCGCTTCAGCGCGCTTCGTGAACTGACTCGTGGCGACTGTTTGAGCGCAGTGAACGAAGTGAACGCAGCGAGTTGAGCCACGGAGCCGCAATGCCGAGCATCGCAGGGCACCCTCGCGCAGCGAGGGCGAGCAGATGAAGCGCCGACGGCTGCCCGTCCACACCTTTGCAAGCCCCCCACTTCGCACGACAACAACATCAGCGAGCCTCAAATGATCTCGAAATACCGAGCCAATTCCCAGTCCGTCACATGCCGCCGGAACTCCCGCTCCTCCCACTCGCGCGTCGCAGCAAAGTGCTCCACAAACGGCACCCCAAACACCTGCCGCGCAGCCTCAGAACCCTTCAGCCGCTGCGCCGCATCCCACAGCGTCGCCGGGAACCGCAGCGCCTCATCAAACTTCTGCGTGTACGCATTGCCTTCGACAATAGGCAGCGGATCCAGCTTCTGCTCAATGCCCAGCAACCCCGCCGCCAGCGCCGCCGCCACCGCGAGGTACGGGTTGGCATCCGCCGAGCCGATGCGCACCTCCACCCGCTGCGACTTCTCCGACCCCGGAATCAGCCGCAACGCGGTCGTGCGGTTCTCCACTCCCCAGGTGGCGTCCAGCGGCGCCCAGTACCCCGGAACCAGCCGTGAATAGCTGTTGACCGTGGGCGCGAACATCGCAAAGAACTCCGGCAGATAGCGCTGCACGCCACCCATGAACTGGCGCTGCACCGCGCTCATCTTGTACGGCGCGTCCCCGTCGTAGAACACGCCCTTGCCGGTGGCCTTGTCCTTCAGCGACACATGGATGTGGCCGCTTTGCCCCGGATACTCGTGCGACCACTTGGCCATGAAGGTCGCCATCAGGCCATTCTTCTGCGCCAGCGCCTTGGTGAAGGTCTTGAACAGGATCGCCTTGTCCGCCATGTCGGCAGCCCGGTCGAAACCCAGTGCGGCTTCCAGCACGCCGGGCCCCGTCTCCGTGTGCAGGCCCTCGATCGGCATGTCCATCTGCTCGGACAGGTCCATCAGCTGCTGATAGAAGTCCGCGTTCACGGTGGAGCGCAGCACCGAATAACCAAAATAACCCGGCGTCCAGGGCTTCAGGTTGCGATAGCCCTTCTCGCGCACCGAGTGCGGCGTTTCCTCGAACACGAAGAACTCGTACTCCAGCGCGGCATACGGGTCGTAGCCCATCGCCTCCGCCTTGGCGATCACGCGCTGCAGCAGCCGGCGCGGGCAGATCTGGGCCGACTTTTCGTCGGCAAACTCCGCCAGGAAGAACAGCATGTTGTGGCCGTTGGCCTGCTCCAGCGGCAGCTCGCGGCAGGTGTGCGGCAGCACGCGGGCCCAGGCATCGGGGTAGGCAGTGTGCCACCCGGTGTACTGGATGTTGTCGTAGAGCTGGTCGCTGGAATCCCAGCCCAGCACCACGTTGCAGAAACCCAGCCCGTCCTTCATCACACCGGCGGCCTTGTCGCGCCGCAGGTACTTGCCGCGCAGGATGCCGTCGATGTCGGACAGGCCGATCTTGATGTGCGTGAGGCCCCGGTCCTGGATCAGGCCCAGCGCCTCTTCGGGCGTGCGGATGTCGCGTGCTCGCATGTCGCTCCTCGGTGCTTGCTGCGGCGCGCTCAGTGCACCTTGTCGGCCTGGTCGGGCAGGTTCCACTTGCCACAGGCGTAAGGCGTTTCCTTGCGGGGCCGCGGTTCAATGAACATCGGGTTGACCAGCCACTGGCCGCTGCCGCCGTCGTTGTGGAAGGCGTTGCACATCAGCTCGGCCTTGTTGCGGTTGAGCACCAGCTTCACCTTGGCGTCCTTCAGCATCGACAGGTCGGTGTCGGAATCACCCGCCACGAACACCAGGCGGTCGGTCACCTCCGGCGTTCGGAGCATTTGGCGTGCCGGATCGCGCTCGCCAAACACCACCTTGTTGATCCACCAGCGCTTGCCGTCGCGGTAGGTGATGAGCTCGGCATTGCCCTCGGCAAACCGGCCCGCGCCCTGGAAACGGGCCGTGAGCCGGCCGGTGCTGTCCAGCACGGAGCGCACGCCCACCACCCGCTGCGGCGGCACGCCGAAATAGCCGCCGAACACCTCCACCGGCTGCTGCGGCGAGGCCGACACGATCCACACGTCAAAGCCGGCCAGGCGCAGGTTGCGCATCAGGTCGTCGATCTGCTCATAACGGCGCACATAACCATTGACGCTGCGGTTGCCCACGCGCTGCTTGGCCCCCACGGGAGCAGCCAGGTTCTGGTCGATGGCGGCACCAGCCATCACGCGCACGTCGTCCGGCGTGTAGCCAGCCAGCAACTGCACCGCCAGGCCGTAGGCCGGGTTGATGAAGTCGTCGGCGCCGCGCGTCCAGGCCGGCTGGCCGGCGACCGTCTTGTCGGTGTCGTACACCGCCACGAGTTCGTCAGCACAGGCGCGCGAGGCCGCGCTGCCGTCGTCGGTGCGCAGCGGCTGGCCAGGATCACCCTGGCCGTCGCAGGCGGCCTTGATCGCCGCCGCGGCGGCGTCGGTCAACAGCGGGCTCACGCCCTTCCAGTCGCGCGCCGCCGGCTGCAGCACCTTGTTGTTGGCGAGCATCCAGAACACCAGCGCATCGCCCACGTCGTTCTTGATCGTGGTGTTGTCGAAGTCGAACACCGCCACGGGCGGCGCGCTCGCCCGGTAACCCGGGCTGCCGCGGCCGTGCTGGGCCAGCATCTCGTTGAGCCTGGCGCGGTTGTCGCCGTGCCAGGCCAGGTCCTCCCGCAATGCCGGCGCGGCCTGCGCCTGCAGCGCGGCCAGGCACAGCAAGGCCAAGCAGCGCGCAGCCCAGCGCCTGCCGAATGGTGTGATGTTCATGCTCGTCCCTCTCACTCAGCAACGACGCTGCCGCCCACCTGCAGCATCTCGTCGAGGGGCGCGTCGTCGCGGGCGCCCTTGGTCAAACGGAAGTAGACATAGCCGATCCCCACGATGGCCGCGAACACCCCGAAGAGCACCGTGTTGTAGTAAATCATCGCGGCCAGGGCCACGCCGGCCAGGCCGAGCGCGACGGCGGGAAACAGCGGATAGAACGGCACCCGGTAGGGCCGGTCCAGCGCCGGCTCGCTGCGCCGCAGCTTGAACAGTGCCGCCATGGACACGATGTACATCACGATCGCGCCGAACACCGACATCGTCACGATGTTGGCGGTGAGCGAGCTGTTGTTGTAGCTCACCGCCTCGTCGGAAAAGATCGCCAGGATGCCGATGGCGCCGCCGGTGAGGATGGCCCAGTGCGGCGTCTGGAACCGGTGGTTCACCGCAGCCAGCGCATGCGGCAGGTAGCCCGCGCGTGCCAGCGCATAGATCTGGCGCGAGTAGCCCATGATGATGCCGTGGAAGCTGGCGATCAGGCCGAACAGGCCGATCCACACCAGCATGTGCAGCCAGCCGGAGTCTTCGCCCACCACGATCTTCATCGCCTGCGGCAGCGGGTCGTTGATGTTGCTGATCTTGCGCCAGTCGCCCACGCCGCCGGCCGCCACCATCACGCCGATGGCCAGCGCCACCAGCGTGAGGATGCCCGCGATGTAGGCCTTGGGGATGGTGCGGCGCGGATCCTCGGCTTCTTCGGCCGCCATGGCAGCGCCTTCGATCGCCAGGAAGAACCAGATCGCAAACGGCACCGCGGCAAACATGCCGCTGAAGGCCGCGGGGGTGAAGCTGTCGTTGCCAGCCCAGCCGTGCGCCACGAAGTTGGCCCACGAGAAGCCGGGCGCCACCACGCCCATGAACACCAGCAGCTCGAAGATCGCCAGCAAGGTGACCAGCAGCTCGAAAGTCGCAGCGATCGACACGCCGATGAGGTTGAGCACCATGAACACCGCATACGCGCCCACCGCCGCATGCTTGGCGTTGAGCGCCGGAAACTGCACGTTGAGATAAGCACCGATCGCCAGCGCAATGGCCGGTGGCGCGAACACGAACTCCACCAGCGTGGCAATGCCGGCGATGTAGCCGCCGCTGGGCCCGAAGGCGCGGCAGGCATAGGCAAAAGGGCCGCCCGCGTGGGGAATGGAGGTCGTCAGCTCGGTGAAGCTGAAGATGAAGGTGGTGTACATCGCCGCGATCACGAGCGCGGTGACCAGGAAGCCCAGCGTGCCGGCGCTGCTCCAGCCATAGCTCCAGCCGAAGTACTCACCCGAGATCACCAGCCCGACGGCGATGCCCCAGAGGTGGATCGTCTTGAGAGACCGCTTGAGTTCGCGCTTGACCCGCTCCGTCATCGTCCGCCTCCGGTGGTGTGGCGAGCGACTATCGGCCGGTGACGGGCCTCACGCAACGAACATCGTCGCGGCTAATGGTGGCGATGGGCGCGGCGAATGCTGGCCGGCATGGCGGGGGCGGGCCGCCTGCTGCGGCCCCAGGGTCAGCGGCTGCCGCCGGGCACGCCGAAATCCACCTCGGCCGCGGTGGCCGTGCCGCTGGTGCGGCCGGGGTAGCTGATCCACGTCATCACGGTATTGAGGTCATGCACGATGCCGGCCGCGGCCACCTGCTCGCCCTGGCCCAGGTCCATCGGCTTGGTGGTGTGCGCGTCCTTCACCAGCGTGAGGTCGTAGCCGCGGTCCAGCGCGCCATAGGCGGTGGCGCGGATGCACCAGTTGGTGGCGGCGCCCGCGAGCACGATGTGCGTGGAACCCCGGGCCTGCAGCTCCTGCTCCAGCGAGGTCTGCTCGAAGGAGGACTCGAAGCGCTTGTGCACCCGCACATCGCCGGCCGCCGGCACCAGCTCGGGCACCCACTGCCAGTCGGCGCTGTCCATCGGCAGGTCCTTGTCGTTGTGCTGCACCCAGAACACGGGCACGCCCTGCGCGCGCGCCCGCGCCACGGTGCGTGCCACGTTGGCGATGACGCGGGCCGTGTCCCAGGTGCCGCGCATCACGCCGACCTGCACATCGACGACCACGAGGACGCCCTGGTTGCCTTCTCGCACGCTTGCCATGTTGCCCGCCTTTCGATGTGCAAAGCGTGCATCGTAGCGCCGCGGTGCGAGCGACCGGCGGTTCGCTTCAGGCCGCCTCGATCGCCTGCTTCAGCGCGTCGAAGCACACCGGATCGAGCGCCGTGCCCACCGTCCCGGCCATCATCTCCAGGGTCTGCTCCACCGGCACGGCGCCGCGGTACGGGCGCTGCGCCGAAATGGCGTCGAAGATGTCGGCCGTGGTGATGATGCGGGTTTCGAGCGCAATCTGGTCGGCCGCCAGACCGCGCGGATAGCCCCCACCATCCAACCGCTCATGGTGCGCGGCGGCCACGCGCGCCAGCTCGGCGAAGGCGCCGATGCGCGAGAGGATGTCCTCGGTGTACTGCGCATGCAGCTTCACCTGGGCCCACTCCTGCGCGTCGAGCTTGCCGGGCTTGTCCAGCACCGAATTGCTCACGCCCAGCTTGCCCACGTCGTGCAGCAAGGCGCCGCGCCGCAGCCAGCGCCGGCGCGGCTGCGACAGGCCGAGGGTGTGGGCGATCGCGTCCACGTATTGCGCGACGCGCGCGCTGTGGCCGCTGGTGAAGGGGCTCTTGCTGTCCACGATCTGGCCGAAGGCGGCGGCGATGTCGTCGAGGTAGTCCTCGTCCACCTCCACTTCGCCGCAGCCGGGTGCCATTGCGAACACCCGGGGCTCCACCGCCGGCGACGCCAGCGTCTGCCAGAACTCCGGCGCGCGGGCCACGCCGTGCAGCGCGGCAACGAGTTCAGGGTCGAACCAGGTGCCGGCGCGCGCCTGCGCCTCGGCCAGCGCCGCCGCCGGGCCGCCGGTGAGCTGGAACACGTCCACCACCTGGGCCAGCAAGGCGATGCGCGCCAGCACCGGGATGTGAGCGCCCTTCAGGCCTTGCGGCCGCCCGTGCCCGTTCCAGTGTTCGTCCAGGCTGGCGATGCCATTGGCCACGCCATCGCCGAAGCGCAGCTGGCGCGCGATGTCCGCGCCCCGGGTGCAGCGGGTCTGGATGAGTTCGTCCGCGATCTGGGTGCCGTTGCGCAGGATGTTCACCACGCCGCGCAGGCGGTCGGACAGGCCGGCATGCAGCCCGGTGTGGCTGAACACGAAGCGCAGCACCTGCGGCAGGCTGTCGCCCACCCGCTTGAAGTCGCGCTTGAAGCTCAGGTCGTCGGTGAGGTAGAGCTCGCAGATGCGCGCGGCATTGCTGCTGCAGCCCAGGTCCTTGAGCAGCAGCGTGTAGTACAGCTCGCGCAGCGTGCGCATGTCCAGGCCGATCGCCTGGCCCAGGTGCATGCCGATCCAGCACACGCGGATGCAATGGCCCCTGGGCTGGCCTTCGGTGATGTCCAGCGCATGGCTGAGCGAGCCGATGAGCTCGGAGAGCTTGAGCGCGGGGGCCTCGCCCGGCACGGTGCGTTCGGGTGCGAACAAGGCAAAGCGGTCCATCGCCCCATATCGGCCCGCGGCGCGGTTTCTTGAGCCGGCCGCACAGCGCACGCCGCGCGGCCGCGCGGTGCTGGCCTCAAGCCTCGCCCACCCAGTAGTCCACCGCGTCGCCCGGCCGCGTCATGTGGCGCAGCTCGCCGGCATAGGCACCGATCTTCCCGGAGTCCGGGTACTCGCAGACCTCCACCGGCATCATGGTGCTCACCGACAGGTAGGCCAGCTCCTCGTCGGAGTCATTCACGATCTGGTGCGCAGTCTCCGGCCCGCCGGTGGGGCAGCAGATCACGTCGCCGGCGCGGATGGCGCGTGTCTCGTTGCCGTAGCGCAAGGAGCCGCGTCCGCGCACGATGAAGAACATCTCCTCTTCACCGCGGTGGCTGTGGAAGGGGCATGACCGTTTGCCCGGCGGCACCACGTCATAGGAATAACCGAGGTCCTTGGCACCGAGCAAGCTGCCGATGCGCACGGACCGGCTCTCGTAGCGCTCGCCCTGCGCCGAATGCTCCAGGGCCAGCTCATGGATGTTGGCGACCTTCGAATCGATGACGCTCATGGATCAACTCTTTCGTTGTGGACCAGACGAGCGCGCAGGATAAGCGCGGCCGGCGCAGCGTGCTGGCGCCAGGGGTTCAGCCCTGCTCAGGCGCCCAGTTCGATCGAATTGGCCAGCCACGGCGCGCGCGCCTGCAGCTGCGGCAGGCAGCGCGACTTGAGCACCTGGATGGTGTCGTCGGCCAGTTGTGCGGGCAGGCTGCCGAGTTCGTCGGCGCGGGCCACCAGCGTGAGCTCGCGGTGGAAGTCGCCCTCGGCGATCTTCAGGCACTCGGCCTCGCCGTCCAGCACACCGGCCTGCAGCAGGCACAGCGGGGTGGTGATGGACCAGCCGGCGCCGGCCATCACCAGGGACAGCACCGCGAAGGAGTTGTCCAGCTGCACCCGCAGCGGCGGGTTGATGTTCCAGGCCGAGAGCTGGCGCTCGATCACCGAGCCGATCACCGTGCCCTGGCTGTAGCGGATGAAGTCGGCCGCGCCGCTCAGCGCCTTGAGGCTGTCGGTCGGGCCCTGGAAGCCCTTGGGCACCACCAGCACGAAAGGCTCGCGCAGGATGCGGCGGCGGTAGAGCTCAGGGTGGTTGGCCACTGCGTCGTCGGAAATGACGATGTCGAACTTGCGCGCGAGCAGGGCTTCGGCATGTTCATGCGAGCGGCCGGTCACCAGCGACCAGTGCGCCGTGCGCCCGCGCACCACGTCGATCAGCTCGCGGCCCACGCTGGTGGCCAGCGAATCCACCATCGCGATGCGCACATGCTTGAGCAGCGTGCGCTCCTGGCGCCGGAAGTCCAGGCTCACCTGGCGCGCCGAATCGAGCAGGCCGGTGGCGCGGGCGTAGAACTGGCGCCCGATCGGCGTGAGCATGGGCGGGCGCTGCGAGCGGTCCAGCAACTGCACGCGTAATTGCTGCTCCAGGTTGGCCACGCTCTGCGACACCGCGGACTGCGTCATGCCCAGGCGCTGGCCCGCCGCCGTCATGCCGCCGGCCTCGACGATGGCCACGAAGACCTCGAGCGATTTCAGGTCGAAGGCGATGGCGGACATGGGTGCGCCGAGTGTGCCGCAAGCGGCTCAGAGCGCGACGCCGTGGCAACCCGACAGCATCAGCAGCACCGACACCGCCAGCACCGAGGCAATCAGTGTCGCCATGTAGAGGGATGATTTGTTGACGTTCATTATTTATTGTTTTACATTAAGTTTTGCATGTCCTGCAAGCACTTCTTTTCATGACGCCTTTGCCGCTGCCCCACCCTGCCCCCGGCCTCGTGTCCCCTGCGTTGCGGCGCCTGTGCCTGCTGGTGCAGGTGCTCATCGGCGTGGGCGCGGTGGTGCTCACCGCCGTGCCGGTCTGGATGTGGAGTTCGGCCGAACGGGTGCGTTCGCTGGTGCAGAACGTGCCCGGCGCCGGCGGCATGCTCACCGTGGACGAGCGGGCCATGTGGCTGGGCGCCGCGGTCACCTTGCTGCCGGTGGGCGTGGGCTTGTTCACGCTGTGGCAGCTGTGGCGGCTGTTCGGCCAGTACGCCGACGGCAGCGTGTTCAGCCGCAGGGCACAACGGCACCTGCGCGGCTTCGCGCTGGGCGTGCTCGCGGCTGCCGCCGTGGCGCCGATCACCCGCACGCTGCTGGTGCTGGTGCTGTCGCTCGGCAACCCGCCCGGCCAGCGCATGCTGGTGATCGGCGTGTCGTGGGACGACTACATGAACCTGCTGCTGGGCGCCGTGCTGCTGGCCATTGCCACGGTGATGGCCGAAGCGGTGCGGGTGGCTGAAGAACACGCCGAGTTCGTGTAGGCGGCTGGGAACATGGCGATCGTGGTCAACCTCGACGTGATGCTGGCCAAGCGCAAGATGCGCTCGCGCGAACTCGCCGAGCGCGTGGGCATCACCGAGCAGAACATCTCTCTGCTCAAGTCCGGCAAGGTGCGCGGCGTGCGCTTCGACACCTTGTCGCGCATCTGCGAGGTGCTGCAGTGCCAGCCAGGTGACCTGCTGGAGTGGCGGCCCGGCGACGAGAGCGAGGCCGATGATCCAGCGGCGTGACCCGCGCGCGCTGGGCTGGTTCACGCTTGTGCTGCTGCTGCACCTGGGCGTGTTCCTGCTGCTGCGTTCGCAAGGCCTGCCCCGGCGCGCACCAGCGGCCGCGGAACGCCCGCCGCTGCTGGTGCGGCTGCTGTGGCCTGCGGTGCAGCCGCGCATCGCACCGCCGCCAGACAAACCGGTGGCGCTGCCCGGCGCGGTGGCCGTGCCATCGCTGCGCTCAGCGCCCGCCGCGCCGCCCGCAGCCGTCAGCACCCCAGCACCGGAGGCTGCCACTGGCACGGCCGCACCATCGCCACCAGCTCCCCCCGGCACGCCGGGCCCGCTGGTACTGACCTTGCCACCGCAGGCCGCCTCCGCGCCGCGCGCCATGCGCGAGAGCGCGCTCAACGACCCGCGCAGCAACACCCGCCAGACCTACTCCGAGCGCTTTGCCGCCACGCTGGGCACCGACCTCACCGAGCGCGTGACCCAGATCGAAGGCGGCAGGATCATCCGCAAGGGGAGCTCCTGCACCATCGTGATGGATTCGCGTGCCAGCACCATCGACCCCTACGGCCCCAAATGGCCGGGGGCGGCGAAGTCCTGCGACTGAGGCCTGGGTTCAGGCGAGGTATTTCCCGGCGAACTGCCCCGCCTCGACCGGCCGGCTGAAGTGGAAGCCCTGGAAGTAGCGGCAGTCGTGCCCTTGCAGATAGGCCAGCTGCTCGGGCGTTTCCACGCCTTCGGCCACCACCTCCAGCCCGAAGCGGCGTGCCATCACCAGGATGGTTTCGACGATGGCGGCATCGTTGGGGTCGGTGGAGAGGTCGCGCACGAAGGACTGGTCGATCTTCAGGCCGTCCACCGGCAGGCGCTTCAGGTAGGCCAGGGATGAATAGCCGGTGCCGAAGTCGTCGATGAAAAACCGCACGCCCAGCTCTCGCAGGCCTTGCATCTTGGCGCTGGCGGCGGCGGTGTCGCGCACCAGCACGCCTTCGGTGATCTCCAGTACCAGGCGGCGCAGGTCCGCACCGGCCCCTTCGAAGATGCGCCGCACCCGCTGCACGAAGTCCTGCTGCTGAAACTGGCGCGGGCTGACGTTGACCGACAGGTAGAAGCCGTCGGCCAGCGTGTGCTTCTCCGACCAGGCGCGCAGCTGGCGCGCCGCGGCGGCCAGCACCCAGTCGCCCACATCGAGGATCAGGCTGGATGCCTCGGCCACCGGGATGAACTGCGTGGGCGACACGGCACCGCGCAGCGGATGCTGCCAGCGCAGGAGCGCCTCGGCGCCCACCAGGCCGCCGTGCCCGTCCACCAAAGGCTGGTAGGCCAGCGAGAACTGCTGCTCCACCAGCGCCTGGCGCAGGTCGCTTTCCAGCTCATGCTGCGACAGCACGGCCGCATGCATGGCGGGCTGGAAGAAGTGCACGCAGTTGCGGCCCTCGGCCTTGGCATGGTGCAGCGCGGTGTCGGCATGGCGCATCAGCGCCTCGCCTTCGGCTTCGTCGGCCGGGAACAGGGTGACGCCGATGCTGACGGTGACGTGCAGGCGCTGGCCCGCGATGTCGTAGGGCGCCCGCAGCGACTCGGCAAGCTTGTCGGTCATGTCGAGTGCTCCCCGGGCTGCCGCCGGGCTGTCGCGGCCCAGGCCGAGCAGCAGCACCGCGAACTCGTCCCCGCCCAGGCGGGCCACCAGGTCGGTGCGGCGCACCGCGCGCTGCAGCCGCCGCGCCACCTCCAGCAACAGCGCATCGCCCACCGCATGGCCGAGCGCATCGTTGAGCTGCTTGAAATGGTCCAGCCCCACGAACATCAGCGCGCCATGGCGTTCCAGGCGGGCCGCCATGGTCACCTCCTGCTGCAGCCTGTCCAGCAGCAGGCGGCGGTTGGGCAGATCGGTGAGTGCGTCGTGGAAGGCCAGGCGCGCGGCTTCCGCTTCGGCGCTCCGGCGCGCAGCGATGTCGCGCTCCAGCGCCAGGTTGACCTCGCGCAGCTCGTCATAGCTGCGCTCCAGCTGGCCCACCATGCCGTTGACCGCGCCGACCACGCGGTCCAGTTCGTCGGGCGCGGACGGCGTGCGGCGCTTCAGCTGCAGCCGCGCCATGGCGCGGCGCGGATCCAGCGAATCCAGGTGCGTGGCCAGTGCCATCAGGTGGCGCGTGACCAGGCGGTGCACGATGAACAGGATGAACAGCGAGACGATGAAGGTCTTGATCGCCTGCGTGACCAGGATCACCAGCACCTTGTCGCGCAGGCGGCGGTACACCTCGTCCAACGTGGCCTCGAGCGTGAGCACGCCGAGCGTGCGCGCGCCGCCACGGTCGGTGTAGACGAGCGGCACCCGCCACACCAGCGGGGCGCCGCTGTCGGGCTGGCCCAGCGCCACGCGCACCGGCGTCTTCACGCCCGGCTGTGTGGTCTCCACCACGCTGGCTGCCCGCAGGTCGGGCAGGCGCATGATGCCTTCGAGCTGCACCCGGATCTGCTCGGCGTCCACGTTCCACAGGCTGCGCGCCAGGCTGTCGTGGTAGCCGCTGCTGATCTCGCGCACACGGGCTTCGATGGCGCCGACGTCGCGTTCGTAGTCCACGTACAGCTGCAGCGCGGTGAGCAGCACGGTGACCGCGGAACTCACCAGCAGGATCGCCAGCAGCAGGCGGCGCCCGATGCCGAGGAAGGGCGCCGACACCTGGACCGCCGGTGCGCCGTCGCCCAGGGGCAGCCTCTCGGGCAAGACCGCAGGTGGCTCGGCCGGCAGGGGCTCGCGAGGACGGGCGGACCACACGCCGCCCGGCAAGGCGTCGGCGGCCGGTGATTCGGCGATGGGGGGTGGCGGCTTCATCAACGAGGGCGAGTGTGACCTGCCGCCCCGGCCGCACAGGTCGGTGAGTTCCCTGAAACCGGGCAGCCGTTCACGCAGTCAGGGGCTGCCTTCAGCCGGCGGCCGTGCCGCGGGCGCGCTCTTCCTCCTGCAGCCGCAGCACGCGGCGCTGGACCTTGCCGGTGGTGGTCATCGGCAGGGCCTCGATGAACTCGATCTCCTTGGGGTACTCATAAGGCGCGAGCTGGCCCTTCACATGGCGCTGCAGCTGCTCCACCAGCGCGGCCGTGCCTTCGAAGCCCGGGGCCAGCACCACATAGGCCTTGACGACGGCGCCCCGCTCGGCATCCGGCTTGGGCACCACCGCGGCATTGGCCACCGCCTCGTGCTTGACCAGGCAGTTCTCGATTTCGCTCGGGCCGATGCGGTAGCCCGCGGCCTTGAACACATCGTCGCTGCGGCCCTGGTACCAGAGGTAGCCGTCCTCGTCCATCATCGCGGTGTCCCCGGTGCGGCACCACGAGTCGGCCGGGTCGCCGGTGAACTTGGCGCGTGTGGCCTCGGGATTCTTCCAGTAGCCGAGAAAGAACACCGGGTCGGGATGGCCATGGATGTCGCGCCGGTGCACTGCGACGTCGCCCGGCGTGCCGCGCGGGCATTCCTTGCCCCCGTCGTCGATCACCGCCACGCGGTGGCCGGGATAGGCGCGGCCCATGCTGCCGGGGCGTGCCGGCCAGTGCAGCGCGCAGTTGCCCACCACGTAGTTGATCTCGGTCTGGCCGAACATCTCGTTGATCGTGACGCCCAGCTCGCGCTCGCCGTAGGCAAACACCGCGTCGCCCACCGCTTCGCCCGCGCTCATGATGGCCCGCAGGGCCAGGTCGTAGCCCTCGCGCGGATGCGGCACTGCCTTCATCATGGCTTTGAGCGCGGTCGGGAAAAGAAACGTGTGCGTGACCCGGTGGCGTTGCATCAACTCAAAGGCCTTCTCCGCGCCAAAGCGCCCCTGGTACGCCACGATGGTGCGGCCGAAGTACAGGGTGGGCATCAGCGCGTCCCACAACCCGCCAGTCCATGCCCAGTCGGCGGGGGACCAGAACACCGCGTCGTCCTGGGGAAACCAGTTCTGGCTGGCGACAAAGCCGGTCAGGTTGCCGATGAGTGCGCGGTGGGGGATCAGCGCGCCCTTGGGCGGGCCGGTGGTGCCGCTGGTGTAGATCAGCACCGCGGGGTCGTCGGCATGGGTGGCCAGCGCGGTGAACTCGGCCGACTCGCGCTGCAGCGCGGCGGTCCAGTCGATGTCGCCCTGCCCGGCGGCCCTGCCCACGGCGATGATGGTCTGCAACTCCGGACAGGTCTTGCGCGCGGCCAGCAGGTTGTTGATGCCGGTTTCGTCGGCGATCGCCAGCCGCGCTTCGCCATGCTGAAGCCGGTACTCCAGCGCGTCCGGCCCGAACAGCATGGACAAGGGCATGGCCACCGCACCCAGCTGGTACAGCGCGATGTGCGCAATGGCCGTCTCGAAGCGCTGCGGCATCACGATGGCCACCCGGTCGCCGCGTGCCACGCCCAGGCGCTGCAGGGCGTGGGCCAGGCGATTGGCCTGCTGCTGCAGCGCGCCGTAGCTCAGGGTCTCGATGCGGCCGTCCTCGTGCTCGTAGCGGATGGCCACCCGCTCAGGCTCGTCGCGCGCCCAGCGGGCGCAGCACACCTCGGCGAGGCTGAAGCGCTCGGGCACATGCCAGCGGAAGTTGCGGTAGATCTCGTCGTAGCGGTCGTGCATGGTTCCTCCGCCCGCCGCGCCCTCAAGCGGCAAAGGCCTGCAGCGCCTCGCCGGTGACCCGGCAGATCCGCCAGTCCGGCATCACGGTGGCGCCCATCTGCTCGTAGAAGCGGATCGCGTTGACGTTCCAGTCCAGCACGCTCCACTCGAAGCGGCCGTAACCGCGTTCGACGGCGATGCGGCCCAGGCGGCGCAGCAGCCGCTTGCCCAGCCCGCTGCCGCGGTGCGCCGGCTTCACGTACAGGTCTTCGAGGTAGAGCCCGGGCTTGGCCAGGAAGGTGGAGAAGTTGGTGAAGTACAGCGCAAAGGCCACCACCTCGCCGCGCACCTCCGCCACCTGGGCCTCCACCACCGGCCGGGGGCCGAAGAGGTGCGGGTGCAGCGTTTCGGGGGTCACCTGCAGCAGGTGGGTGAGTTTTTCGAACTCGGCCAGCTCGGTGATCAGGCTCACGATGGCCGGCACGTCCCGCGGCTCGGCAGCGCGCAGCAAGGGTTCAGCAATGGTCATGCGGCCGATTCTGTCACCGCCCCGACAGCGCAAATCGCGGGGCTCCCCTACAGTGCTGCCATGAGCCATTCCGTCTCCCACGCCCCAGCCTATGCCGCCCGCCGCCAGGCGCGCAGCCAGTTCCTCAGGATCCGGGGGCTGAACTACCACCTCAACGTCTGGGGTGACCCCTCGCTGGTGACACCCGAGCGCCCGCCGCTGGTGATGGTGCATGGCTGGATGGACGTGGGCGCGTCCTTCCAGTTCGTGGTCGATGCGATGCACGAGGACCGCTACGTCATCGCGCCGGACTGGCGCGGGTTCGGCCTCACCGACACGCCGGCCGCAGACACCTACTGGTTCTCCGACTACCTGGGCGACCTGGATGCCTTGCTGGACGCCGTGGTCCCCGGCCACGCCATCGACCTGCTGGGCCACAGCATGGGTGGCAACGTGGTGATGCTCTATGCCGGCGTGCGGCCCGAACGCATCCGCCGCCTGGTCAACCTGGAGGGCTTCGGCATGCCGGCCACCCGGCCAGAGCAGGCGCCCAGGCGCTTCCGGCAGTGGCTGGACGAGCTGAAGGAGCCGGTGGCGCTCAAGACCTACGACAGCCTGGCCGAGGTGGCCGCGCGCCTGCGCAAGACCAACCCGCTGCTGCCAGCCGACAAGGCGGCCTGGCTCAGCGCCCACTGGTCACGCCAGGGTGACGACGGCCGCTGGCACATCCTGGGCGACCCGGCCCACAAGCGCGCCAACCCCATCCTCTACCGCAAGGAAGAAGCGCTCGCGTGCTGGCAGCTGATCACTGCGCCGCTGCTGTGGGTGGAGGGCGACCAGACCGACGTCACCAAGTGGTGGGGCGACCGTTACCCCCGCAGTGACTTCGAAGCGCGCCTGGCGGTGGTGCCCAAGGTGGAGCGCCACACGCTGTCCCCGTGCGGCCACATGCTGCACCACGACCAGCCGCAAGCGCTGGCCGCGCTGATCACCGCGTTCCTGCGCTGAAGCGCTCGAGCGCTTCAGCCGGCACCTGGGCGGACAGCAGCGTGCCCTGCCCGGGCGCGGCCTGCACCTCGAAGCGACCGCCGATGGAGCCCAGGCGCTCGCGCATGTTGCGCAGCCCGATGCCGCGCCGTGGATCGAGCTGCACCGCCTGAAGGTCGAAGCCGCGGCCATCGTCCTCGATGCGCAGCGTCACGCCGCCGGCGCCAAAACCCAGCACCACGCGCACGGCGCGCGCCGCCGCATGCTTGGCGATGTTGGCCAGCGCCTCCTGGGCCACGCGGAACAGCACCGTGTTCACCTCCTCCGGCAGCTCCACCGCCACGCCCTGCACCGCCACGTTGACGTCCGCACCACCGTCCTCGCCGAACTCGCGCCCCAGCAGCTGCAAGGCGGCCGGCAGGCCCAGGGTGTCCAGCATCGCCGGGCGCAGCCGGTGCGAGATGCGGCGCACTTCGGTGAGCGATTCATTCAGCCGTGCCAGCGCCTTGGCCAGCGAGGCGGGTGTACGAGTCTGTTCACGCTCCATCTGGTCCACCGCCGACTCCACCAGCAGCTTGGCGGACACCAGCGTCTGGCTGGTGCCGTCGTGCAGCTCGCGCGCGAGGTGGGCACGTTCGTCCTCCTGCGACTGCACCACCTGGCGTGCCAGCAGGCGCAGCTTGGCGTCGGCCACGCGGTGCTCGCTGAGGTTCAGCCACAGGCCGCTCACGCTGATGAGCGCCACGCCGCCGAAGGCGATGCCGGCGATCCACAGCAGCGTGGTCTCGATGTTGGAAGCCACCTGCCGGTCCACCTGCGCCACGGTGGCCTGGATGTCGTCCAGGTACAGCCCGGTGCCCACCATCCAGTTCCACTTGGGCAGCGCCACCACATAGCCCAGCTTGGGCGCCAGCTGGCCGGTGGAGGGCTTGCGCCACAGGTAGTCCACGTAACCGCCGCCGTTGCGCGCCTGGGCGATCAGCTGCTGGATGGTCGGCCGGCCCTTGGGATCGCGCAGGTCCCACAGGTTGCGGCCCACCAGCTCGGGCTGGCGCGAATGCATGAGCACCGTGCCGTGCAGGTCATAGACGAAGAAATAACCGTCGCTGCCGTAGTCCAGGGACGACAGGCGGGCCATGGCCTGGGCGCGGGTGGGCTCGTCAGCGCCCGCCTCGTACAGCGGGCGCACCGTGCTGACCGCCAGTTCCACGTAGTGGCGCAGCTCCGCCCGGCGCGCGGCCATGTACTCGCGCTCCACCAGCTGGTGCTCGCGCAGCGCGAGTTCGCGTTGCTGGTGCAGCACGGCCGCGGCAATCAGCGCCAGCGACAGCAGCAGCGGCACCGCCGCGAGGATCAGCAGCTTGGCCTTGAGTCGCATCGCGCCATTGTCCGCCGCGCCGCGTTGGCCCGGAGCGCGGGCGGGCTCAGCAGCAGCGGCCGGTGCGGCTGCCGTAACGCGCCTGCTGGCGCTCGCGAAAGAAGGCTTCGTAGCTCAGCGGCGGCTGCGCCGGGTGGGTGGCCTGCATGTGGCGCAGGTAGGCGCCGTAGTCCGGCACGCCCACCATCAGGCGCAGCGACTGCGCCACATAGCGGCCGGCCTGGCCCACCTGGGCGGTGAGCCGGGCCGGCTTCACCGCGCGCCCTCCGGCAGCGGCGCGAAGGGCGTCTCGTTGGCCGTGGGGCGCTGGGCGCTGCGCGCCGACAGCACCGCGCGCACCGCATAGACCAGCACGCTCACCACGACCAGCATGAACAGGGCGCACAACGCCGCGTCCAGCCGATCGTTGAAGATCACGCGGCTCATGGCCTCGGGTGTCTTGGCCGGCGCCAGCAGTTGGCCCTGCGCCAGCGCATCGGCGTACTTGGTGGCATGCGCCAGGAAGCCGACCTTGGCATCCGGCGAGAAGATCTTCTGCCAGCCGGCGGTGAGCGTGCACACCAGCAGCCAGGCGGCCGGCAACATCGTGGTCCAGGCATAACGCTCGCGTTTCATGCGGAACAGCACCACCGTGCCCAGCATCAGCGCCACCGCGGCCAGCATCTGGTTGGAGATGCCGAACAGCGGCCACAAGGTGTTGATGCCCCCCAGCGGATCGACCACACCCTGGTAGAGGAAGTAGCCCCAGAAGGCCACGCACAGGCCGGTGGCGATCAGGTTGGCGGGCAAGGATTCCGTGCGCTTGAGCGCGGGCACGAAGGTGCCCAGCAGGTCCTGCAGCATGAAACGGCCGGCGCGCGTGCCGGCGTCCACCGCGGTCAGGATGAACAGCGCCTCGAACAGGATGGCGAAGTGGTACCAGAAGGCCATCATCGCCTTGCCACCGATCACCTGGTGCAGGATGTGCGCCATGCCCACGGCCAGCGTGGGCGCGCCGCCGGCACGCGCGAGGATGGTGTTCTCGCCCACGTCCTTGGCGGTCTGGATCAGCACCTCGGGCGTGACCACGAAGCCCCAGGTGGAGAGCGTGTGCGCCACCGCCTCCGGCGTGCTGCCCACCAGCGCGGCCGGTGCGTTCATCGCGAAGTACACGCCCGGCTGGATGACGGAGGCCGCCACCAGCGCCATCACCGCCACGAAGCTCTCGGCCAGCATGCCGCCGTAGCCGATGAAGCGGGCGTGGGTTTCGTTCTCCAGCATCTTGGGCGTGGTGCCGGAGGAGATGAGCGCATGGAAGCCCGACACCGCGCCGCAGGCGATGGTGATGAAGAGGAAGGGGAACAGGTTGCCCGACCACACCGGGCCGTTGCCTTGCGCAAACTTGGTGATCGCCGGCATCTCCAGGTTGGGCGCGACGATCAGGATGCCGACTGCCAGCGCGAGGATGGTGCCGATCTTCAGGAAGGTGGAGAGGTAGTCGCGCGGCGCCAGCAACAGCCACACTGGCAGCACCGAAGCCACGAAGCCGTAGCCGATCAGCATCCAGGTGAGCGCCTTGCCGTCGAAGGTGAACAGCGGCGCCCACGCCGGGCTCTCATGCACCGCCTGCCCGCCCACGATGGCCAGCATCAGCAGCACGAAGCCGATGACCGACACCTCGCCGATGCGGCCGGGGCGGATGTAGCGCAGGTAGACCCCCATGAACAGCGCCACCGGGATGGTGGCCGCCACCGTGAAGGTGCCCCAGGGCGAGCCGGCCAGCGCCTTCACAACGATGAGCGCCAGCACGGCCAGGATGATGATCATGATCATGAAGGCGCCGAAGAGTGCGATCACGCCCGGCACCGCGCCCATTTCCTGCTTGACCAGGTCGCCCAGCGAGCGGCCGTCGCGCCGGGTGGAGATGAACAGCACGATGAAGTCCTGCACGGCACCTGCGAACACCACGCCCGCCAGGATCCACAGCAGCCCGGGCAGGTAGCCCATCTGCGCCGCCAGCACCGGCCCCACCAGCGGCCCAGCGCCCGCGATGGCCGCGAAATGATGGCCGTAGAGCACGTACTTGTTGGTGGGCACGTAGTCCAGCCCGTCGTTGTGGGCCCAGGCCGGCGTGAGGCGCCTGGCGTCCAGGCCGAGCACCTTCTGCGCGAGGAACAGGCTGTAGTAGCGGTAGGCGATGAGGTAGACGCACACGGCGGCCACCACGATCCACAAGGCGCTGACCGCTTCGCCGCGGCTGAGCGCCACGGTGGCTAGGCCGAAAGCGCCGAGGATGGCGACGATGAGCCACGGCAAGTGGCGGCGAACGATGTCCATGACGGTGTCTCCTGCGAAGCTGGCGCCCGGCGTGCATGCCGCCGGATCTGCCCGGAAGTCTGCGCAACCGGCGCCGCCGCCGCATCCGTCGCAGTGCGTGCTGCGGCACGCGGCTTCACTTAATGGATAACCCGCACTGCGCGGGGCGCGGGCGTGGCCGCCGTCCGGGGGGAAGCGGCTCAGCCGCCGTGTTCGCGCGCGTGTTCCACCGCGTACTTGATCAGCTCCGCCTGGCCCTCGAGCTCCAGCTTGCGCTTGATGTTCTGGCGGTGGGCCTCCACCGTGCGCACGCTCAGGTCGAGCTCACGGGCGATCTGCTTGCTGGACAGCCCCTTCCCCAGGGCGGACAGGATCTCGCTTTCGCGTGCGGACAGCACCGGCTTGGGCGCCTGCCCGCGGAAGAGCCGGCGCGACACCGCCGGGCTCAGGAAGGTGCCCCCGGCAGCCACCGCCTCGATGGCGGCGACGATCTCGCTGGCGGGCGCGTCCTTGAGCACGTAACCCCGGGCACCGGCCAACAAGGCGCGCTGCACGTATTCCGGGTTGTCGTACATGCTGAGCATCAGCACCTTCAGCTCGGGCTGGCGCTGCAGCAGCTGCTCGGTGAGGGTGATGCCGTTCACCTGCTTCATGCCCACGTCCATCAGCACGATGCCGGGCCGGCAGGCCGCCGCCTGGGCCACCGCCTCGTCCGCCCCACCCGCCTCGCCCACCACCTCGAAGCCGGGCACGGCGCCCAGCCGGGCGCGCAGCCCGTCACGCACCAGGGGATGGTCGTCGACGAGCAGCAGGCGCAAGGGGGAAGGATGGGACATGAGAAAATCCGCGGCTTCCCCGGGATTCTGACCCCAAGACACACATGGACATCGAACGCATCAACGCGATCGGAACCGCCCTCGCCGATCTGACAGCGCGTACCGACGCGCTAAGGGGGTATCTTTGACTACGACCGCAAGGCACTGCGGCTGAACGAAGTGAACGCGGCGCTGGAGAACCCCAGCGTCTGGAACGAGCCCAAGCGCGCCCAGGAGCTGGGCCGCGAGAAGAAGTCGCTCGAAACCGTGGTCCAGACCATCGACCACCTGCAGAGCAACCTGGCCGACAACACCGAGCTCTACGACATGAGCAAGGCCGACGGCGACATCGACGGCCTGATGGCCATCGAAGCAGAGGCGGCCAAGCTGAACAGCATCGTGGAGGAGCTCGAGTTCCGCCGCATGTTCAGCAACCCGGCCGACCCGAGCAACTGCTTCATCGACATCCAGGCCGGCGCCGGCGGCACCGAAGCCTGCGACTGGGCCAGCATGCTGCTGCGCCAGTACCTCAAGTACTGCGAGCGCAAGGGCTTCAAGACCGAGGTGATGGAAGAGACCGAGGGCGACGTGGCCGGCATTCGCTCGGCCACGATCAAGGTGGAAGGCGACTATGCCTTCGGCCTGCTGCGCAGCGAAACCGGCGTGCACCGCCTGGTGCGCAAGAGCCCGTTCGACTCCTCCGGCGGGCGCCACACCTCGTTCGCATCGCTGTTCGTCTACCCGGAAGTGGACGACTCGATCGAGATCGAGATCAACCCGGCCGACGTGCGCACCGACACCTTCCGCGCGTCCGGCGCGGGCGGCCAGCACATCAACAAGACCGACTCGGCGGTGCGCCTCACGCACATCCCGACCGGCATCGTGGTGCAGTGCCAGAACGACCGCTCCCAGCACCGCAACCGCGACGAGGCATGGCAAATGCTCCGCTCCCGGCTCTATGAGCACGAGATGCGCAAGCAGATGGCCGAACAGCAGAAGCTGGAAGACTCCAAGACCGACGTCGGCTGGGGCCACCAGATCCGCAGCTACGTGCTGGACCAGAGCCGCATCAAGGACCTGCGCACCAACGTCGAGATCTCCAACACCCAGAAGGTGCTGGACGGCGACCTCGACGCCTTCATCACGGCCAGCCTGAAACAAGGCCTGTGATGGCGGTGCAGGCCCTGCTGTTCGACCTCGACGGCACGCTGATCGACAGCATGCCGCACCATGGCAGCGCGTGGGCGCAGTGGCATGCCCGGCGCGGGCTGCCCTTCGACGAAGACAGCTTCTTCGCCCGCACCGCCGGGCGCACCAACGCCGAGATCCTGGCCGACATGCTGCCCGGCGCCAGCGAGCAGGAACTGAAGGCGCTGGGCGACGAGAAGGAGCGCCTGTATCGCGACATTGCGGCGCGGTCGCTGGAACTCATCGCCGGGTTCGAGCGCGTGCGCAGCGCAGCGCGCGGACGCGGGCTGAAGCTCGCCATCTGCACCGCCGCACCGCTGGAGAACATCGCCGTGGCCAACGCGCGCTTCGGCCTTGACCAGCAGGTGGACACCATCGTCAGCCCGGCCGATGGCCTGCGCGGCAAGCCGCACCCCGACATCTTCCTGGAGGCCGCGCGCCGCCTTGGCGTGCCTGCGGCCGCCTGCGTGGTGTTCGAGGATGCGCCGCTGGGTGTGGAAGCGGCCCGCCGCGCCGGCATGAAGGCGGTGGCGCTCACCACCTCGCTGGCCGCCACTGACTTCGAATCATTCGACAACCTGATCGCGGCGATCCCCGACTTCACCGCGCTCGACCTTTCCGCCCTCACCCCATAACACCAGAGAGACAACACCATGATGCGTGAAGGACCTGCCACCCTGATCCGCCGCGAGGACTATGTCGCGCCGGCCTACTGGATCAAGACCGTCGACCTGACGTTCGACCTGGACCCGGCCAAGACCATCGTCGCCAGCCGCATGCAGGTGGAGCGCAACAGCGCGGTCGCGCCCCAGCCCCTGAAGCTGCATGGCGAGGAGCTGAACCTGCTGCGCGTGCTGGCCAACGGCGAGAGCGTGAGCTTCCGCCATGAAGACGGCTGCCTGGTGATCGACAGCCTGCCCGAGGGCACGTTCACGCTGGAGATCCGCAACACCTGCGCGCCGGAGAAGAACACGCAGCTGAGCGGCCTGTACACCAGCTGCGGCAATTTCTTCACGCAGTGCGAAGCCGAGGGCTTCCGCCGCATCACCTACTTCCTGGACCGGCCGGACGTGATGGCCGTCTACACCGTCACGCTGAAGGCGGACAAGAAGAAGTACCCGGTGCTGCTGTCCAACGGCAACCTGGTGGACCAGGGCGACTTGGACAACGGCCGCCACTTCGCCAAGTGGCACGACCCCTTCCCCAAGCCCAGCTACCTGTTCGCCTTGGTGGGAGCCGACCTGGTGGCGCGGCAGCAGAAGATCCGCACCCGTGCCGGCAAGGAGCACCTGCTGGAGGTGTACGTGCGCCGCGGCGACCTGGACAAGACCGAACACGCGATGAACTCGCTGATCGCCTCGGTGGTGTGGGACGAGGCCCGCTTCAAGCTGCCGCTGGACCTGGAGCGCTTCATGATCGTCGCGGTGGGCGACTTCAACATGGGCGCCATGGAGAACAAGGGCCTGAACATCTTCAACACGAAGTACGTTCTGGCGAACCCGGCCACCGCCACCGACGCCGACTACTCGGGCATCGAGAGCGTGGTGGGCCACGAGTACTTCCACAACTGGACCGGCAACCGAATCACCTGCCGCGACTGGTTCCAGCTGAGCCTGAAGGAAGGCCTCACCGTCTTCCGCGACCAGGAATTCAGCATGGACATGGCCGGCAGCGCGTCGGCCCGGGCGGTCAAGCGCATCGAGGATGTGCGCGGCCTGCGCCAGATGCAGTTCCCGGAGGATGCGGGCCCGATGGCGCACCCGGTGCGCCCGGACAGCTACGTGGAGATCAACAACTTCTACACCGCCACCGTCTACGAAAAAGGCGCCGAAGTCGTGCGCATGATGCAGACGCTGGTGGGCCGCGCCGGCTTCGAACGCGGCATGACGCTGTACTTCGAGCGCCACGACGGCCAGGCCGTCACCTGTGACGACTTCGCGCAGGCGGTGGCGGATGCCAACCCGGGCAGCGCGCTGGCCGAGAAGCTGGACGCGTTCAAGCGCTGGTATGCCCAGGCCGGCACCCCGCGCCTGGTGGCGCGTGGCCGCTACGACGCCCCCAGCCGCACCTACACCTTGGGGCTGGAACAGCAGAGCGACCCGTCGCCCGGCCAGCCGGTGAAGCAGCCGTTCGTCATCCCGGTGGCCATGGGCCTGGTGGGCCACGACGGGCGGGCGATCGCCCTGCAGTTGGAAGGCGAAGCCGCGCCCGTGGGCAACGAGCGCGTGCTGGTGCTGGACGAAAAACACGCCTACTACACCTTCGTCAACGTGGACGCGGAGCCCGTGCCCTCGCTGCTGCGCGGCTTCTCCGCGCCGGTGAACCTGGTGGACGGGCTGGGCGATGCTGAACTGCTGGTGCTGCTGAAGCACGATGCCGACCCGTTCAACCGCTGGGAGGCCGGCCAGCGCCTCGCGCTGAACCGCCTGCTGGCCGCGGTGCGCACCGACTCCACGCCGGACGCCGACCCGGCCTTCATCGACGCGATGCGTGGCGCGCTGCGCCACCCCACGCTGGACCCGGCCTTCAAGGAGCTGGTGCTCACCCTGCCCAGCGAAACCTACATCGCCGAGCAGCTGGAGGAAGTGGACCCGCAGCGCATCCACGCGGCGCGCGAGTCGATGAAGCTGCAGCTGGCGCAAGCCCTGCGCGACGACTGGGTGTGGGCCTGGGACGAGCACCAGACGATTGGCGGTTATTCGCCCGACCCGGTGTCGTCCGGCCGGCGCGCGCTGGCCAACCTGGCGCTCGCCATGCTGTGCCTGGACGCCCAGGCGCGCGGCGACTCGGTGTGGCCGGGCAAGGCCTACCAGCGCTTCAAGGACGCCGGCAACATGACCGACCGCATGGGCGCGCTCAGCGCACTGCTGGACGCCGGACATGAACTGACCCAGCCGGCGCTGGAACGCTTCCACGCCATCTTCAAGGGCGAGGACCTGGTGATCGACAAGTGGTTCGCGCTGCAGGCCCGCACACCGGAGCCGGTGGGCCGACAGGGCGCAGGGCGCAGCCTGCAGCGGGTGAAGGCGCTGATGCAGCACCCCGACTTCTCGATGAAGAACCCGAACCGCGCGCGCAGCCTGATCTTCAGCTTCACGATGTACAACCCGGCCGGCTTCCACCGCGCCGATGCGGCCGGCTACGTGTTCTGGGCCGACCGTGTGCTGGAGCTGGATGCCATCAACCCGCAGGTGGCCTCACGGCTGGCGCGTGTGATGGACCGCTGGAAGAAGCTGGCGGAGCCGTATCGCAGCGCGGCGCGCGAGGCCATCAGCCGCGTCGCCGCCAAGCCCGACCTGAGCAACGACGTGCGCGAGATCGTCTCACGCGCACTGGAGGACTGACATGCCGCCCGTGAAACGCATTTCCCTCACCCAGTACCTGGTCGAGCAGCAGCGCGAGCACGGCCGCATCCCCAGCCAGCTGCGCCTGCTGATCGAGGTGGTGGCACGCGCCTGCAAGCGCATCGCCATCTCGGTGAACAAGGGCGCGCTGGGCGACGTGATGGGCAGCGCCGACACCGAGAACGTGCAGGGCGAGGTGCAGAAGAAGCTGGACGTCATCAGCAACGAGGTGCTGATCGAGGCCAACGAATGGGGCGGCCACCTCGCCGCCATGGCCAGCGAGGAGATGGACACCATCCACCTGGTGCCCAACCGCTATCCGCAGGGCGAATACCTGCTGCTGTTCGACCCGCTCGACGGCTCCAGCAACATCGACGTCAACGTGAGCATCGGCACGATCTTCAGCGTGCTGCGCAAGGTGGGCCACCACCACGGCGTGAGCGAGCAGGATTTCCTGCAGCCGGGCCGCTTCCAGGCCGCCGCCGGCTACTGCATCTACGGCCCGCAGACCACGCTGGTGCTCACGGTGGGCGATGGCGTGGCGATGTTCACGCTGGACCGCGAGACCGGCAGCTTCGTGCTGACCGAAGAGAACGTGCAGATTCCGGCGGACACCAAGGAATTTGCGGTCAACATGAGCAACCTGCGCCACTGGGCGCCGCCGGTGAAGCGCTACATCGAGGAATGCCTGGCGGGCAAGGACGGCCCGCGCGGCAAGGACTTCAACATGCGCTGGATCGCCAGCATGGTGGCCGACGTGCACCGCATCCTCTGCCGCGGCGGCATCTTCATGTACCCGTGGGACAAGCGCGAGCCTGAAAAGGCCGGCAAGCTGCGCCTGATGTACGAGGCCAACCCGATGGCCTTTTTGGTGGAACAGGCCGGGGGCATGGCCACCAACGGGCACGACCGCATCATGGATCTGCAGCCGGGCAAGCTGCACGAACGCGTGAGCGTGATCCTGGGCTCCAAGAACGAGGTGCAGCGGGTCACCGACTACCACCGCGACACCGGGGCGGAAGCCGCCTCCCAGCCGGCCCAGGCCGCCTGAACGGCAGGTCTGCCGCCGTTACGGGTTGACGTAGCGGCGGTACGCGCCCTGCCAGTCCTTGTAGATCTCCGCCTGCGCCTCCCGCAGGCCGATCTTGCCGTCGCACACCATCAGGCGCAGCCGCCGTTCGAGCACGTTCTTGCGCTTGGCGCCGTACTCACCCTCCATCTCCTGAAGCTTCAGGTTCACCGTGTGCGTAGGGTGGCCGCCCAGCTCCACCGGCACCACCTGGTCCAGTTCGTAATAGGGCGACATGGTGGCCTCGATGCCGCTGCGCTGCATCATCTGCAGCTTCAGCGCTTCTCGCCACGTCGCCGATGCCTGCGCCTGGTTGGCATAGGCCGGAACGCAGATCGTCCGCTCCAGGGTCTGTGGGGTGACATCCGGGTTCAGGGCCTCGTCGGGAACGGACACCGGCGCTGGCGTGGCGCAGCCGGCGAGCGCGGCAAGGGCGGAGGCAAGGAAGGCGAATTTCATGCGGACGATGCAGGTTGCAGACAAGGCGGACCGGCGAGCTTATCCGCAAGCGGGTGCCCACGCGGGCGCCGGGCGGCGCCACCGGGCAGGCGCTCAGGGCGCGCAAATCCGCTGCTAGAATGCCGGTTTTGCCACGCCAGCGTGGCAATGCCGGTGTAGCTCAGTTGGTAGAGCAGCGCATTCGTAATGCGAAGGTCGGGAGTTCGACTCTCTTCACCGGCACCAATGAACAAGGGCCTGACTCGCGTCAGGCCCTTTTTTTGGCATCTGCGCGGCCCGCAGCAGTGGAGCAGGTTGGCCGCGCAAGCCACGCCACGGAGGCCGCGATCCAACCGCCAGGGCCACAACTTCCTGGACACCGTCCACTTTGCAAACACCCCACTGTCCACTTTCGCTGTCCCACTAACGGGGGAGTTCGCCGGCGTCTGATATTCGCTGACAATGACTTAGCGAACTCCGGCGGGGAAAGGGGACACAGGAATGGACACTAGTCTGGGATGTCGCTGTCTATGGACAGCGGCGTCTACAACACGTTAGGAGACCAGTGCCACCCGAGAGCATCAAGTTCCGCCAGGCTGTTGGAGCCGATGCCGAGGCGATGTATGCGTTACACAAGGCTTCTGTGTTCCAGTTATGTCGCCACGCGTATTCGGAAATTGAGCTCAGTGCTTGGTTCTTCGGGCGCTCGCCAGACATCTATCAATCCGGCCTTTCCAGCGGCGAGATTGAGGTAGCCTGCATCGCCGGGCAAGTAGTCGGCTTTGTTGGCGCAATCCCTGGTGAGGTCACCTTGCTCTTCGTTGATCCCGTGCACTCCGGGCGCGGCTTCGGTCGCGCGTTGTTCGAGCGAGGCCTTTCCAAAGCAAGCCAGGGGTTCGTTGGTCAACTTTTGGTCGTTGCCACACGAAACTCCGCTCCGCTCTATCGGCGGTACGGGTTCCGCCCGGTTGAGCGCGTGGCGCTTGTGCGCGGCGATCCCGCTGTGAACATTGAGGTAATTCGTATGGAGCGTCCGTCCAACGGGTCTCCTAACCCCTCCATCGAGCGGACTGCCTTCGGCTGCCGCTCATGTCGAACGTTAGGTGCCTCAGGTCGGCGCTACGATCCGAGCCTCGTTACTCCGAGCATTCCGATGCCAAGCTGGTCTTCCCCTGAGGTCGTCGTTCAACGTCAGCTCGACGCCTACAACGCCAAAGACCTTGACGCCTGGCTCGCAACCTACGCGCCGGACGCAAAGCAATACGAGCATCCCGGGAAGTTGCTCGCCTCCGGTCGCGCTGAGATCCGGGCTCGCACCGCCCCTCGCTTCACCGAGCTGAATTTGCATGCCAAGCTCATCAAGCGTGCGGTCATGGGCAGTGTGGTCATCGACCACGAGGACGTAACGCGGACGTTCCCAGAAGGCCCAGGCAACATTGAGCTCGTCTGCATCTACTTGGTCGAGCAAGGGCTTATCCAGAGCGCGTCGTTTGTCTTCGGTCCGGCAGTCGTGCAGGGAGCGCTCGCGTGAGGCCGGCACCTAACCTCTCCATCGAGCGGACATGCCCCGGCAAGCCGGGTCATGCCGCTCATGTCGAACGTTAGGCGCCATGACACTCCCTGAGCACATTCAGCGTCGCGGCGTTCATGCGTTGTCGGCGCAGTGGCCGGATCTTGTAGCCCCCATGCTCGATGCCGTGTCAAGCAATGCAGTGGGTTGCCCCCTCTCTTCCTCTGCGTTGGCGTCCCTTAGAGCGGCGCTGTCCAGCAGTCGCACGCTGCTATATGAGACAGCCAGCTACGTCCTCGCCGATGCCTTGGCGTTTGACCCACAAGCGATAGACCTGCTTGTTGATCTCTCCAATAGTCAAAAGGCCACGGAGCGATTCAACGCGATCCTCTGCCTGTCAGAGAAAACGCCCCAAGCAACTTCACTTGATGTCATAACCAAGAGTCTCGGAGATCGAAGCTCAAAGGTCCGAATCAAAGCAGCCGACTGGGTACTTCGTCTTGGTTTAACTCCAGCGCTTCCCGCACTTAAGAAGGCACTTTCCACTGAGCAGCACTCCGAGGCGCGAAGAACCATGGAATTTAGTCTCGCCCTAGTGCGCGACGGATACTTAATCAGCCCATGGAGCGACAAGCAAGTTTGGTTCACGCTCGCTTTGTCGCCCGGTTGCACAGTATCCAGCGCAGTTGACGCGGCACTCATAGAGCAGAGCGGCGCAGCGGCAGTCGCAGCTCAGCTAAGGGCGTCACACCGTGGCGCCTAACACCTCCATCGAGCGGACAGTCGCCGGCAAGCCGGCGCCTGCCGCTCATGTCGAACGTTGGGCACCTCGTGGGTGAGGGTGGGTGTGCGCGAAGAAGGCAACGCCAAGATGGGCTGTCCGTCCTGCGGCGGCCAGCGGGCGACGGGTTTGTCAGTGAGGTTGTTCCTTGGTGCTCGTCGGTCCGTTGCGTAAAAAGCAGCAGCGGTTTCCGCCGCGTAGCGCGGGGCAGTTGTCGTCCTCGCTTCGGCACGGGTCGTTTCCGTGTCCTCGGGGCAGCGGGCGGCCACCCATCGGTTCAGGGTTGTCTGGCTTTGCCGCATTGCTGCACACTGGCGCGTCGTTGGTTGTCGGCGGCCGGGTCGCTTCGGCGCCCAACCACTCCATCGAGCGGACAGCCTTCGGCTGCCGCTCATGTCGAACGTTAGGCCGCACGTGCGCGCAAGATGAAGCAAATCGAAAGAGTGCTCACCCAAGCGAATGTCGATGAGATTGCTAATGAATTCATCGAGAGCCTCGCTGCAATAGGCGAATCGATCCATGGCATGAGAGGCGTAGCTCTATTCACGGCCTTAAAGAGGGACAAGCTGGTAGGCGGCCCATATCCCGGGGTTTCTCTCTTTGAAGCAGCGAACCGCATCATGTCCGACCTCGTAATTCTTCGAGGCGTTGCTGGCCTTCTTAAGGAAGAGCACTTCCCCTTTTCTTCGTACACCGTGGAGTTTGGAAACGAGAACAAGAACGGCTTCGACATTCGAGCCACCTCTAGGAATACGACGCTCGTAGGGGAGGCATTCAATGTCGCACCGTCCTTCTTCCAAGTTAAGAAGCGATCTGCACTTAGAAAGCTAAGAGCGCACGGGCCTGAGTCAACATACAAGGTTCTTATGTTCAACGACGACGCCGCGTCGACCACCTATCTGCCTAAGTCTGAAGCTGGTCTTCACCACATCCTTGTAGGTGTTCATTCAGGCGCAGTTCAGGTGCGGCCTAACCCTTCCATCGAGCGGACGTCTTCCGGCAAGCCGGAAGCCGCCGCTCATGTCGAACGTTAGGTTCCTCCCGTTCACAGTCCCGCAGAAATACGTCGCCGTGTCACATCACAAAGCTTTCCTTGCCGTCGCGCTCGCCGTGATTGCGTCCGGTGCTCTTGCGCAGAGCATCTCTGACAAGGCAACGAAGGATGAAGTGATCGACATGAGTCAAGAAGAACCGGCCATGCGGAAGGCGTTTGCGCGAGCCGCGGAGACGCTGCCCACATTCCTTGAGCTCGCGGCGAAGCCGAAAGAAGGCACATCGAGCTACGCGTTGAAAGTCGCTATATCCGACGGTCGGAATACGGAGTACTTCTGGGTCAACGCCTTTAGTGGCGAGGGCGAAGTGTTTACAGGAACTCTGAACAATGAGCCGCGTCTGGTGAAGAAGTACAAACTGGGTGAGCGCATCATCTTCCGTCGTGCACAGGTCGTCGATTGGACGTACATCGACACGGTGAACAAAAGGACTGTCGGAAACTTCACTGCCTGCGCACTACTCTCTAAGGAGCCGCTTGAACAAGCCGCCGCCTTCATGCGTCAGTACGGCCTGTCGTGCGAATAGCAGAACCTAACCCCTCCATCGAGCGGACATGCCCCGGCAAGCCGGGTCATGCCGCTCATGTCGAACGTTAGGCGTCTCATGCGGCAGCGTGCCATCGCGAAAGTCATCCTCGAGCCGTCCGGAGCGCTGCTTGTCTGTCCACGGTGCGACGAGCCAGTCGGCTACGAATACATCTATCGCGAGGCAAACGGTCTACGCTGGGATCGGGTGAAACGTGCGCTGTCGGCCTATGAGCCGTCTCGGTGGAAGCCCGAGGAGTTGTTGCAACACATGGCGGCCACACTCCAAAGCAGTTGCGACGAAGAGCTGTACTTCTCAGATCAAACCGAATGGGTTGGCGTATCGCCCGAGCTTCAAAGTGCGCTGCGAAGCGCACTTGCATAAGGGTAAGGCTCACCGTGAGTGAGACGCCTAACCACTCCATCGAGCGGACATGCCCCGGCAAGCCGGGTCATGCCGCTCATGTCGAACGTTAGGTGCCTCGTGTCGTCCAAAGTGCTCGCAGTGTTCGTGGCCGTCTTGGTCCTTGCAGTAGGAGCTTTCCTCCTTCTCCGCAATGCGCGTAGTGCGCCGGCTCCGGATGGAGCTGTTTTGTCTCAGCTCCGGCAAGCTGGGTCGAATCTGGACAAACCACACAACATCGAGTTCTTCCTGTACTTGCCAGGTGAGGCGGCTGCGCGGCGCGTTGCTGCAAAGCTCGAAGCTCAAGGCTTCATGGTGGAGGTCAAGCCTTCCGCAAGCGGCAATAGCGATTGGCTCACCCTTGCAAAGCGAGCTATGGTTCCAAGGGTGGATGAACTACTGCAGTTGCGTGCACAGCTATCCGCGCTATGCGAAACGGAAGGTGGGGAGTATGACGGTTGGGGTACCGAGGTGGCGCAATGAAGCCGGCACCTAACCCCTCCATCGAGCGGACAGTTGTCGGCAAGCCGCCAACTGCCGCTCATGTCGAACGTTAGACGCCTCCGCCTTCGAGCACCGGGCCATGTCGAGGTTGTTCATGTTGGCGTTGCGAGCTTTCGGTCCATGCCCGAGCAAATAGCACTTCACGCAAGGTCTGTTGCGCTTGCTCATCCCCGGTCGGTCGAGCAAGAGTTCGAGGCCAGGCCCGCACGGGCCATCCGTCCGCTGGCGGCCGGCTCACCACTTGTGCACTGCATTCGTCCTCGCGCAGCGTCCCGAGCGCGCAGCAACCTGGCGTTGTCTGGCAAGAAGTCGCTGCTCCCTCGAATGCTGGCTTGTCTCGCAGTCCGCTGAGGCGGCAAACTCGTCGGCCATGAGGCGCAACGGTTTTGGTCCCGAGTTCATCGACGGTTGGCGTGGTAAGCCACCATCGCTCCATGGTGCTCAACCGCTGCGTCTAACCCCTCCATCGAGCGGACAGCCTTCGGCTGCCGCTCATGTCGAACGTTAGGCACCATGCGCACCACCGTTGCCGCCTGCCCGGTACTGATCCTGGCAACCCTCGCCGCGTGTAGTAGCGCGCCTGGTCCGACGCCAGAGGCACCTCCGGTTC